>JAZUHP010000025.1:0-55422 GCA_045641785.1 Bacteroidaceae bacterium | reverse complement strand
GAGCGCACGACCAGCCCTCGACCACCGCACCCGATTCCCCAACCAATCTCGTGCGCTGCTCTAGTCCTGCTCGAGTGATGGCTGGAGAAAAAGGGGTGATTAAACAATTTACCAGAGTGTTCTGTTGCATTATTGTGTCTTAACTTCTATAATTCCTTAATTCTTTAACTTCTGCACGATTATCATCCCTTTGGGATGGTATTTTTGTGTCTAATTGTTGGCATAATTGCTTCATTCCCTTATTTTGTGCGTTATATTTTTTATATTTGAAATCTAATTTTTATATTTGTATGAAATATATTGTAATATGTTTTTGACTGCAGACTTCTATCCAGAATGTCTATGGTATTTCGTGAGCAATTTTCGTACATAAAAACAAAGCTTCTGAATTAAAAACTGGACGACATTATGAACATAACGATATGTGCATGTGCTTCACGCACATTCATCGGTAAAGATAAGATATCAAGACTTGCAGCTATTCTGAGTAGTGCAGGTCATAACGTTGAACTCGTCAGCGATCTATGTGAGTTGTGCGAGGACAAGGACAGTAAGGTTCGTGATATTGCAAAGACCAATATCGTGGCATGTCATGACAGAGCTGTAAAAAGTCTCATGGCATTTGCTGGTGAAGAAGATTGTAAGATCTTTAACCTTCGCAGCCATAGTGTGGAAGAGGTCTTGAATATGCTTGGAGTAGAGTCTGCGTCTGTTGATGACAGCGAATGGAAAGAAAAACTTTCAGAATTCAAGGCTAAACAGGGTGACGATGCCTGGTATCCGACTATAGATAAGAACCAGTGTGCGGAGTGTGGAAAGTGTTTTGAGTTCTGTCCGTTCGGTGTATATGAGATGGTGGATGACAGGGTAAGGGTTGTACACCCTCACAGTTGCAAGAACAACTGTCCTGCATGTGCTCGTAATTGTCCTGCTGGCGCAATAATCTTCCCTAAGTATGACAAAAGTCCTATTAATGGTGGAGAGGAACTTCAGGAGAAGGCTGTGATGCTTGACTCCAAGCAGTTGTATGGAGAGTCCTTACGACAGAAACTTGCAAATAGAAAGATTGGAATTAAAATGACGAAATAAATGGCACTTAGAGACTGGACATCATTGGCAAAGATAGCGTGTAGGGTAGTCAGGCAGACTCCTATGCGTTTGCTGTGGAAATTCGCATGGAACTTTGGCTGGCGCAATCTCTGGTACATGAGGGCATTCGAGAAGCGTTCTGCCAAGGGTAAGAAGTTCTTTCCTGCCTTTGTGATGATAAGCGTTACCGAGAGTTGTAACCTTAGATGTAGCGGTTGCTGGGTAAGTGCTGGAGGAAAGAACAGGTTGACAAATGAACAGCTTGATGGCATAATTTCATCATGCAAGGCTGAAGGCAGCTATTTCTTCGGTATATTGGGCGGTGAACCTCTTTTGTATAAAGGACTGCTTGATGTGATGGAGAAACATAGCGACTGTTATTTCCAACTATTTACAAATGGTACGCTCCTGACTGAGGATGTTGCTATGAGGTTACGCCGTTTAGGTAATGTCACACCTCTTATCAGCGTAGAAGGACTGAAGGAGGAAAGTGATAAGCGAAGAGGTGCAGATGATGTATATGACAGGACACTTCAAGGCATTCGTGCCTGCAGGAAAGCCGGTCTTATTTTTGGTGTGGCAGCAAGTATATGCAAGACTAATTTTGATGAACTTGTAAGCCGTGACCACATCGAGAGAGTTGCCAAGGAAGGTGCTGCCTATCTGTGGTATTACATATATCGTCCTGTCGGAGCAAATCCTAACCCGGCTGTGGCGCTTGAAAAGGAGCAGATTCGAGCATTGAGACAATTCCTTGTTGAACAGAGGTGTGATGCTCCAGTTGCGCTTATTGACACCTATTGGGATGACAAGGGAGTAGCCATGTGTCCTGGTGCAACAGGAATGAGCCATCATATCGGACCTTCTGGAGCTATCGAGTTCTGTCCACCACTTCAGATGGCATGCGAGTATGTCAACGATACAGGACTAAATGCCGGAGAACTCTTCAAACAGTCTGATCTTATGGCAGACTTGAGGGTTATGACTGCAGAACAGAGCAGGGGATGCATTCTTATGGAGAATCCTAAGTATCTTGCTAAGTTCCTTGCAGAACATGGTGCGACAGATTCTACTAGTCGCAAGACCGTAATGTCAGAATATAATCAGATGGAAACGGTATCAGGTCACGATATGGGCGATGATGCCATACCAGAAAAGAGTGCACCGTACAGATGGTTGAAAAAGAATTATTTCTTTGGATTTGGCGCATATGGATGATATAAAACACAACATACCAGAAACGCTTGATGAACGCATGAGTTTGCGCAAGGAACTGAAAGTCTTTGTGCAGAGTAGATCTGTGTGTCCACCGGTTTCCTTAAAGCATCTGGAAGCGTTGGCAGAAGATTTTGTCAAGTCAAGGAATGATGTTGATGCTGAATTAACTTCCTGGTTGATGGTAGAAATAAATAATCAACTATGGATAGACGTGATAGCATCAATACCATACGAAAGGCGTCTCCTTATGCTTCCGAAGTGCCTGAGCAAGTTTGGTGAGTGTAAAGCGGAATATGATGAATATGGTTTGTTGTGTCATAGATGTGGCAAGTGCTCTATTCCAAGTATTCAGGACAAGGCAGAGGAACTCGGGTCGCTAAGTATTGTGGCAGAAGGGTTTACCCAGGTCATAGAACTGATAGAAAACAATGTTGTCGATGCTGTAATTGGTGTTAGTTGCCTTGACTCGCTTGAAAAAGCGTTTCCTCTGCTTGTTAGTCATGCTGTACCAGGATTGGCAATTGCACTTAATGATTCAGGGTGTAGGGACACGCATGTAGACAGATTGTATGTAGAGGAGTTGTTATCTATGATATCGCCTGATGCTCATGTTCTGCTTGATCATGATGCTATAAGACTGCAGATTGATAATTGGTTTAAGCGTGAAGAACTGGAGTGTATCTTGTTCCAAAGAAGTGACAAGACATCGAAGGTGTGCCTTGACTGGATGATAACAGGCGGTAAGAGATGGAGACCTTATCTGTTATGTGCAGTTTATCAGGCAATAACTGGAGATAAGCACATGAATGAGAATGTGCATCGTGCTGCAGTTGCCGTAGAATGTTTCCATAAGGCATCGTTGATACATGATGATATTGAGGATAAGGATTCCACTCGATATGGACTTCCTACAGTCAATAGTCTTTATGGTGATATATATGCAATAAATGCTGGTGATGCTCTTCTTGGAGAAGGGTACAGAGTCCTATCCCAGAGCAACAATATGGAGCTTGTAAGGCTTATAGCTGATGCACATGCTTCACTCTGCAAGGGGCAGGGTACAGAACTTGAGTGGTGTTCTAATCCCCATCCAATAGACCTTGATTTCTCGCTTGAGATATTCCGAAACAAGACAGTACCAGCATTTGAGGTCTCACTTCTATTAGGACTTGCATGCACAGGTAATCATGTTCATCTCAGACCTATGCTGAAAGCTTATTCTGAGTATCTTGGAATAGCATATCAGATGCAGGATGACCTGGATGATTTCATAGATGATAATGAACTGTCCATGCGTCCTTCTGCTGTATATGCCTTGAGAAACATGCATCCTGATTGGAGCGATGATGAGGTTAAGGAAGAGATGGGGGCTCTTGTGAAACAATACAAACAGCAGGCACTTGATGCACTTGATGGTGTAGATTGCTTTGAACTGAAACGCCTGCTCTATCAGGTAACAGAAAAGATATTGAAATGAAGTTACCGTTATTGATAAAAGTATACTTTCGTCTCCGTAAAGGCTGGAAAAGACTAAGTCCTGAGGCACAGACTCTCGTAAAACTGTTTGTTAGAACGCAGCAGGTAAATGGGGAGTATATGAATGCAGGAGGTAAGGCAGAAGACTATTATACTCAGTTTGGCAAGGTTCTTGAAACTGTTTTCTCGCCATTGAGGATTGTGTCTCTTCCAATTAGACGGCTAACCGTTAAGGAGGCTTTAGATAAGAATTCGGTGTATGGACATTTCTTTCGTTTCATCTTTGACGAATTGCGATTCCGATATAGTGGAACGGTGAGTGTTGATATACCAGAAAAGTTGACAACTAACTCTGTGTGTTGTATTCTGTCAATGCAGTACCAGACAAATGGTAGGGTAGACGAAAAACTTGTAGAGTGGTTGAAGGACAGACAGGACGAGACAGGAGGCTTTTACTCAAGTGAGGTTGCACCTGTTCCTGATTTGTTGACAACGGCAGTTGCTCTGTTCACACTACGATTAATCGGAGAGAATCGTAGTGATGCCGAAGACTTCATTGATGCTCATTGGATGGAGAATGGAGGATTTGCGCCTACCATTTACGATGAGTATAGTGATGTTGAATATGTGTTTTATGGATTATTAGCGTTAGGTTCAAATGAATAGGGAACAGTTAAGGGAAATGCAGGCAGATGCTTTTGAAAGGCTGATGAATAGTCGTTCGGAAGATGGTATGTGGAGAGGCAAACTTTCGAGTAGTGCCATTTCTACATCTGTAAGTGTGTTTGCTCTTCAGAGAATTGACGCTATAAAATATAAAATTCAGATTGAGCATGGTGTAGAGTGGCTCAACTGCACCATGAAGGAAGATGGGTCGTGGGGGGACTCCGTTGAGAGTCCATCCAATATGACTGCCACACTACTTACGTATGTGTCGCTCTTTGCCGTAGGGCAGTCATGCGAAAAGACCAGGGCGTATCTTAATGGTAAGTTCGGTGGCGAAACAGAGGAAGACTTGGTAAAAGGTGTGCTTGATTATTACGGTAAGGACCTTACATTCTCAGTACCAATCCTTATGATGTGTGCATTAGCAGGAGTGCTGAGTAACTGGAAGAAGATTCCGCCATTCCCATTTGAACTGGCAACTCTTCCACAGCGTTTCTTCAAGTATCTTAATCTGCCTGTAGTAAGTTATGCTATTCCTGCTTTGATTGCGATAGGAATATGTCAGATGAATAAAAAGGGCGGTTTCTTCTCGCCAGTTCGCAGATTGTTTATTCCAAAGGCAATGCATGTTTTGGTGAACATGCAGCCTGCAGATGGAGGTTATCTTGAGGCTGCCCCTTTGACTGCATTTGTAAGTATGTGTCTTGCTGAAGGTGGATTCCGTGAACATGAAGTGACTCAGCGATGTGCCAAATTCCTTGTCGATACCGTGAGAGAAGATGGTGCATGGCCGATAGATACGAATCTCTCTGGCTGGGTAACCAGTCTTGCAGGGAAGATAATGGTGGATGGTGATATAAGTAAAGACTTGGCTGATATCATAAAGCATAATTCAACCAAAGATATCCATCCGTTCACAATGGCAAATGCTGGTGGATGGGGATGGAGCGATTTGAGTGGTTCTGTTCCTGATGGAGATGATACAAGTGGAGCGCTTGTTGCCCTTCATAACCTTACTGAAGGTGAATGCTCTAAAGAGGTAGAAGATGGCTTGAGATGGTTGATGTGGCTCCAGAACAATGATGGCGGAATGCCTACATTCTGCAAAGGATGGGGAAAACTTCCTTTCGATAGAAGTACACCAGATATAACAGCACATGCCATGCTTGCCATGGGGTTATGGTTGCCATCTCTCGAAGGTGAACTTAAACAATCGGTACAGAATAGCTATTCACGAATGCTTGACTGGATGAAGGGAACTTCCGACTGTGAGGGATGGGTACCACTATGGTTTGGCGATCAGGATGCAAAAGATGAGAAAGCTCCTGTGTATGGAACAGCCACTGCTATTGACTATCTCATGCACAGCAGACAGGTAGAAGGTATGAAACTTGCTACTGATAAGGTTGGGTTCCTTCTTTCTTGTCAGAATGAAGATGGAGGCTGGGGCGGAAATAAGGGTGTCTGTTCAAAGGTAACCTATACAAGTCGTGTCCTTGCGGCTCTTTCACATTTTCGTGGACAGTACGATGATGCAAAGGAAAAGGGATGGAATTACCTATATGGTAGGTATAAGGATGGCACCCTCTATGATAATGAGCCTATAGGTTTGTACTTCTCTCGCCTTTGGTATTCTGAAGAACTATACAATATAACTTTTTTGCTACATGCATTAAAATGTGAATTAAATGAAAATAAATAAACAGACTCTAATAACATTGGGACTTGTTGCATTCTATGTCCTTTTATTGGTAGGATGGCATCTGTATGATCCAACTCAAAACTTTACACAGGCTGTCCCTGGGGCGGATAATCGCCCTGAGGGTAGTGCACGTAAGGCTGATGAGGTTGTCATCGGTGAATACTTCATTGAGGATATGAGTGCTGCTGTTACTAAGGAACTGAAGGGTGAATGGGCATGCTTTCGTGGTAAGAATCATGATAATATAGCTGTTAACACCCAACCGATGTCTCTTATCCAGAAGGACTTTAAGGAGATGTGGTCTGTTGAGACTGGTGAAGGACATGCTTCTCCTGTTATATCAGAAGGTAAGGTGTATGTCCTTGACTACGACGAGACAACAAGTTCCGATGCTTTACGTTGTCTTGACTTGACAACAGGAAAGCAGATTTGGAAGAGATGGTATCGTGTACCGATGAAGAGAAACCATGGTTTCTCAAGAACCATTCCTGCTATATGTCATAATAATATAATCACAGTTGGTCCGGAAGGTCACGTGATGTGTTGTGATAAGGAGAGTGGAGAAATGAAATGGTCTATAGACATGAAGAAAAGATTCGAGTGTGAGATTCCATTCTGGTACACTGGGCAATGTCCTCTTGTTGAAGATGATGTACTTGTACTTGCACCTGCAGGCAAAGATACCTTGATGATTGGTGTTGATGTCAATACTGGTAATACTGTTTGGGGTACACCAAACACTTTGGGTTTCAAGATGTCACATTCTTCTGTGATGCCAATGACATTAGGAGGTACACGCACATATCTTTATATCGGTGTAGGTGGTGTATGTGGAGTAAGTGCTGACAAGAATGAACAGGGCAAGCTGTTATGGAGTGCAACGAAATGGCAGCCATCAGTAGTAGCTCCGTCTCCTCTGCAGATTTCTCAGAATCAGGTGTTCCTTGTTGCTGGATATGGGGCAGGTGGTGCTCTTTTGCAAGTTGGCAAGTCTGGTGCTGGATGGAATGCTACCATAACAGATAGCTATAAGGCAGCTGCAGGTATGTCAAGTGAGCAGCAGACGCCTATTAACTATAAAGGAATGCTTATCACAATCCTTCCTAAAGATGGTGGAGGCATGCGCGAGCGTCTTGCTATGTACTCACCATCTAATCTACATAGTCCTGTATGGACTTCTGCATCCGATGAACGATTCGGTTTGGGACCTTATATCATTATTGATGATAAACTCTTTGCCTTCAAGGAAGATGGTGAGTTATATGTATATAGTGTAGGTGCCAAATCCATGAGTCTGCTCAAAAAGCAGAGAGTGATGGAGGAAGGAATAGATGCATGGGGACCTATGGCGTATGCAGATGGTTTCCTTGTTATGAGAGATTCCAAAACTATTAAATGTCTAAAGATCTTTGAATGATGAAGAATATTGATAGACGAAAGTTTCTGAAGATATCCGGTTCGCTTGCAATAGGTGGAATATTCCTTTCTGTTGTAGGAGGCGGACTATGGAAGATGTTTACGAATCCTGAGAAGTTATTCCATGGAGATAGACAGGACAAGGGATTTGACTTGATTGGAGAAGACGGTGAGTTTGTCTCTCCATATCGACGCACCTTTGGTTTTGTTGTACCAGATGCTGTAACAGCTTTTGATATTGATGGTGGCAGCATCTATCTTGCAACTCCTAACAACATTTATGTATATGGCATGAGTGGTGAGTTGCAGACCAATTTCTCCGTACCAAGTGATTTGAGGGATATTGCGATATATAATGAACAGATATACGTTTTATATCCAGCCCGAATAGAGGTGTATGGAAGAGATGGTGATATGAAGAAGAGTTGGGAGGCATGTAGTGAAAACTCTGACTATTGCTCTTTCGCTGTCTGTAAGGAAGGTGTGTTTGTAACAGATGCATCGAATAAGAATATCTGCAAATATAATATAGATGGTACTCTCTCAAAGTTCATCAATAGTCCTAATGGATTCATTGTTCCAAGTTATTGTTTTGCAATAGCAATTGTGGATGGAAAGGTGTTCTGTTCTAATCCTGGTCGTCATCTTGTAGAGCAATATTCATTTGACGGTGACTTCATAGCTTCATTCGGAAAGTCCGGTGCAGGTAAGGGGGAATTCAGCGGGTGCTGTAACCCTGCAATCATAACATCTGCAAATGGAGGCGAGATACTTACCTCAGAAAAGGGTATACCTCGTGTTTGTTGCTATGACCAGAGCGGCAAGTTCCGAAGTGTCCTTCTCGATTCAAAGGCTCTGGGAGGTGGACATGCGGCATATGATGTACGCATAATGAAGGATAAGTTGATTGTTGTGGGAGGTGACAGAGTGTCAATCTTCCAGTATAATAAGAATAAAAGTCAAGAAACTGCTTGTGGACAATGTGACAAGGATTGTCCTTTGAAGATATATGGATAAAGAAATATTGAAAAGTCCTATGGATCGCAGAAACTTTCTGCGTACATGTGGAACCTTTATAGCAGCAGGAGTTGCAATTTCATCAGGAGGTATATTGGCATCAAAGGCTAAGGGCAAGGATGGTGATATGTTCTGGCAGATTGATCCGTTTGCATGTACTCAGTGTGGTAGATGTGCTACAGACTGTGTACTCCCTGTATCTGCGGTCAAGTGTTTTCATGCCAATAAGGTATGTGGTTACTGTGATCTATGTGGCGGATACTATCGCCCAAGCGTCAAGGATCTAAATACTGCGGCAGAGAACCAGATGTGTCCTACAGGTGCCATTTCCCGTAAGTTTGTTGAGGAACCATACTTTGAATACACCATTGATGAGAACCTCTGTAATGGTTGTGGAAAGTGTGTTAAGGGATGTACCTCATTCGGAAATGGTTCGCTTTTCCTTCAGGTACAGCAGGACATATGCCAGAACTGTAATGAGTGTAATATAGCAAAAGTGTGTCCTTCTGATGCCATCAAGAGAGTATCATACGATGAAGCCTATAAACTGAAAGATCATGCGTAGAAAACTTTTAACACTAATATCAGTTTTATGTTGTCTGCAGGTGTTTGGTGAGGCACGTTTCCCAAAACCTGATTTCACATCAGGATATCAGTATCCTGAGATATTCCATTCTGTTCCTATGGAACATGTTTGGAATGCTATTGACATTGTCCTCCTTGTAGCGATGATGTCTGCTGTGGCATGGGCGGCATATAAGAAGAGGAGCAGAGCTGTGATCTATTCCATGTCTGTAATATCAGTCTTGTACTTCGGTTTCTTCCGTAGTGGATGTGTATGTAGCGTGGGTTCTATCCAGAATGTGATACTTGCCATGGTAGACCCGACATACAACCTGTCATGGTATGTTCTGCTCATATTTATACTACCAATACTCTTCGCTTTATTGTTTGGACGCGTATTCTGTTCAGGTGTTTGTCCGTTGGGTGCCTTGCAGGAACTTGTCAATATAAAGAATTTCCGTATTTCAAGAGCAGTATCAGCAACGCTATCTGTCATACCATGGGTGTATCTTGCGTTTACAATTCTCTATGCAGCAACAAGGAGCCAGTTCCTTATCTGCCGTTTTGACCCGTTCATCGGTATATTCAGACTTGGAGGTGACTTAGGTATGGTCGTATTCGGAATTGCATTGCTCGTATTGTCAATATTCGTAGGAAGACCATTCTGTCAGTTCCTCTGTCCTTATGGAGCAGTATTGAGCGTGTTCAGTTCTTTGTCATGGAAGAAGTTGGATGTGACACAGCATACATGTATAAACTGTGCCCTTTGTGATAAGGCATGTCCTGTTGATGCAATCCGTTCTCCACAGTCGAGCAAGACTAAGGAATCAAGAGCGGCAGGAGTGAAGCGAATCATTCTCTTTGCAATCCTTCTTCCTGTATTCGTTACTGCAGGATCTTTGTTCGTAGGAACAAATAGCGACACACTCAGTCTTGCAAATAAGAGAGTGTATCTGTATGAGCAGATCATGGCAAAGGAGGCTAATTCTGAGATGGAAGAGTCACTTGAGATTGAGACATTCAACGCCATGGGTGGTAAAGTCGAAGAATTGAAGGCAGAGGTGGATGAGATAAAGCATCAGTATTCCGTTTATTCATACATGGTAGGAGCATTGATCGGATTTGTCATTGGTTTCAAACTGCTTAAGTTATCGCTCAAGCGTACCCGTAAGACATACGAGATCAGTTCGTCAAAGTGTACGATGTGTGGAAAGTGTTTTAATTATTGTCCTCAAAACTTGAAAAATAAATAATCATGAAAAAGATATACAGAAATGTTGCTATTGTCACTGCCATCTTCATGATGGTGTTAATGGCTATGCTTGCTGTCAGTTACTATCAGATGCAGCAGGTATCACCTTTACAGACTGATGTGATGGAAACTCTGAAGGAACTTAATGAGGGCAATGGGGATAATGAATCCCTGCAGCAGCAGATACGTCAGTTGGACTTGATTTCCCGTAAGGCATACTTTGTTCAGGAAAGTCACCTGAAGATGGGTGTATATATTCTTTTGGGAATGGCAATAGTGTTGATTGTCAGTCTTAATATGTATTTCAAGGAGTCGATGAATCTTCCTGACAAGGAACTTGATCCTATTGATGAATGGATGACAAAGAGTCGTTCAAGGAAATATATTACGTGGGCATCATGCTTTACAGCTGTTGCTGTGTTGGGTATCGTCATTTTCCAGAATGTCAATTTCAAGGGGAATGGAGAGGTTATTAGTGATACAGAGGATGAACTCATAGCAGAGAATGCAGAGTCTGGTGATGAGGCTCCTGCAGAGACCGTGAAAGATTCTGTACAGGATAATGCTGTTGCTGATACTGTTGCAACAGCAGAGGATGATGGACTCCCAATACCAAAGATAACGTCAAATGCATTCAGAGGTAATAACTCAAGTGCCGTTTCTTCAGCAAGAGGAATCGCGACAAGTTGGGATTTGAAGAGCAAGAAGAATATCTTGTGGCAGGCCGCTGTGCCTAAGCATGGCTATAACTCTCCAGTTATCAATGGTCGTAATGTCTTTATTACGGGGGCTGATAATGCTGCTCGTGAGTTGTATTGCTATGATATCTATACGGGTGAACTTAAGTGGACTCTTAAGGCTGACAAGATTCCTGGTTCGCCATCTGCAATGCCAAAGGTTAATGCCGATACTGGTCTTGCGGCAAGTACTGTGGCAACAAATGGCAAGCAGGTATGTGCAATCTTTGCTTCTGGTGATGTTATTTGTGCAGATATGGAAGGTAAACGTCTATGGGCAAAGAACCTCGGACTACCTGATAATCATTATGGATATGCGTCATCATTACTTATGTATGGCAATGAACTTATCATACAGTACCAGAATAACTCCAATGGAAAAGTTCTTGCGCTCAATGCTGCCAACGGAAATCAGATATGGAGTAAGTCGTCACGTGATAAGATAGCATGGAGTTCTCCAATCATCGCAACACTTGGTGGAAAACCAGCATTGGTTGTTATGGGCAATCCTGCAATCACTGCATATAATCCAAGCAATGGTGCTGAATTGTGGCGTGTTGAGTGTATGAGTGGAGAGGTAGGATCTAGTCCTGCATCTTCCAATGGTATTGTTTACGGTGCAAGTGAATATGCAAAGTGTATAGCTATTGATGGTGCTACAGGTGAGACTGTTTGGGAAGCATCTGATTATCTCCCAGAGTGTTCAAGTCTTGCAGCTACAAAAAGTCATGTGTTCTGTGCCACAAGCTATGGAATGGTTTGTGCTTATGATGCCAATACTGGAGCTGTCACAAAAGAGCATGATCTTTCAACTCCTTTCTATTCTTCACCTGTTGTAGTTGATGGAAAGGTGTATCTGTTCAGTAATAGTGGCAAGGTTTATATATTCTCTGCAAGTGATTTCAGTCTTATAACTTCGTTTGAGACTGGAGAGAAGACTTTTGCTACTCCTGCCTTCTCCGATGGTATGATGATAGTAAGAACGGACAAGTCTATTTATTGTGTAAAGAAGAGCTGATATGTCAAATTGTAAAGATTGTAACTTGAATTCTCCGGAAGAGGCAAGGCTTGTGATGGAGAGGCGAACAGATGCTATCATTGATAGAATCGGCACTTCTCGTAACATTATCATTCCTCTTCTTCAGGCTATACAGCAGGAGTTCAATTACCTGCCGTCTGATGCTATAAATAGGGTATATGAGCGAACAGATATTGACCGTGCACAGATGATTAGTGTATCGTCATTCTATTCGCAGTTCCGTATGATACCGTATGGCAAGCATACCATCAAGGTATGTGTTGGAACTGCCTGTCATGTAAAAGGTGCAAATACTGTATATGATGCATTCAAGCGCGAACTTGCCATTGGTGATGACTCTATAACTACTGATGACCAGCAATATTCTATTGAGAAGGTTGCATGTCTTGGTTGTTGTGCTTTGGCACCGGTTGTTCAGATAGATAACAATATATACGGTCATGTGCAGCCTGGTAAGGTACGTGAGGTACTTGATGAGTTTGAAGAGTATTGCATGAACGCAAGTCAGTCAGATGGTTCTTCCGGAGAGAATAGTGAACCTGTTCAGGGTGAAGTTCGTCTTGGTATGGAGAACTGCTGTAAGGCAAGCGGTACAGCCGAGGTGTATGAATCTGTGGTTGAGGCCTGCAAGTCATTAGGTATTAATGTGCGTATAAAACCTATATCTTGTGTCGGTGCATGTAATCAGGTTCCTTTGATTGATGTTGCTACACAGGACGGAGGTATTGTGCGTTATCCTAATATCAAGCCTCAAGAAGTGAAGGAGATTCTCTTGCATCACTTTAAGCCAGCAAGTCGTCTACGTCGTTTGCGTAATGCCATATTAAATCAGATTGATACATTCCATACAGACCAGACTTGGGATAATATTCTATGGACTTCCGAGAAGGACAGGACACAGAAGATAAATTCGTTTCTCAAGGGACAGTATCGTATTTCAACTGAGGGATATGGACATCTTAACCCACTTGACATTGATGAGTATATCAAGCATGGAAGTTTTGAGGCTTTGAGGAAAGTACTTCTTGCCAATGACCGGCAGGCCGTTATTGATGAGGTTCTGAAGAGTGGTATCCGTGGTCGTGGTGGTGGTGGTTTCCCTACAGGTCGTAAGTGGCAGATGGTCGCTAATAATGTTTCTGATTCCAAATATGTGATATGTAATGGAGATGAAGGCGACCCTGGTGCATTCATGGATCGAATACTGCTTGAATCGTATCCTATCAGAGTGATAGAAGGTATGATTATTGCGGCGTTTGCAGTTGGTGCATCTGAGGGTATCTTCTATATTCGTGCAGAATATCCACAGGCTGTCATTCGAATACGCAAGGCACTTGACATGTGTCGCCAAAAAGGATTCCTTGGAAAGAATATCTGTGGAAGTGACTTCTCTTTCGATATTCGTGTCTTTGAGGGTGCTGGTGCGTTTGTGTGTGGTGAGGAGACTGCTCTTATCGCATCTATCGAAGGAAAGCGTGGATTCCCACATCTTCGTCCACCTTATCCTGCGCAGGCAGGTCTGTTTGGCAAACCAACTCTTATTAATAATGTTGAGACACTTAGTCAAATTGCCTATATCATCCGTAAGGGTGCTGATGAGTACACCAAGGTAGGTACGGAAGGTAGTCGTGGCACAAAGGTGTTTGCACTTGCTGGTAAAGTCAACCATGGTGGACTAATTGAGGTGCCAATGGGTACTACCTTGCGCCAGATCGTTGATGAGATTGGTGGCGGCATTGAGGGTGGTGAGGCACTCAAGGCTGTACAGACTGGTGGTCCGTCAGGAGGATGTATACCTGCAGAGCTATGTGACGTAGAGGTCGATTTCGATGCTCTTGGTAAGATGGGTGCCATCATGGGGTCTGGTGGACTTGTTGTATTGAGCGAGTCAAGTTGTATGGTTGATGTAGCACGATACTTCCTTAACTTTACTTGTGAGGAATCATGTGGTAAGTGTACTTTCTGTCGTGTCGGAATACGTAGAATGCTTGATATTCTGGATAAGTTATCCACAGGTCAGGCAAAGATGGAGGACATAGATCGTCTTGAAGAACTTGCGAATAGTATAAAGAAATCTGCTCTCTGTGGACTTGGCAAGACTGCTCCAAATCCAGTATTGTCCACATTACGCTATTTCCGTGATGAATATGTGGAGCATGTTAATGGTATCTGTCGTACAGGTTCATGCAAGTCTATGGTTAAGTTTGAGATAACAGATGATTGTGTGGGATGTACCAAGTGTGCTCGTTCTTGTCCATCTGAAGCAATAGAATATACTCCTTATAAAAAACATGTAATTAATACTGAGCAATGTACTCAATGTGGATTGTGTATTGATGAATGTGACTATGAGGCTATAATAAAAACAAAGAAATGAATATAACAGTCAATGGCAAAATATTAGAGGTTTCTGGCCAGCAAACGCTAATTGAAGAATTGCGTAAGGCAGGTTACTATATACCTTCACTATGCTATTCCCAGGATGACAAACATCAGGCATCCTGTATGGTCTGTTTGGTGAAGAATGTTGACAATGGACAGATGATACCGAGCTGTTCTACATTCCCACAGGAGGGGATGAATATTGAGACAGATTCCGACGAGGTGCTATCTCTCCGTCGTATGTCACTTGAACTATTGCTTAGTGATCATCGTGCTGATTGCGAGGCTCCATGTACAATAGTATGCCCTTCAAAGATAGATGTAGCCCAGGTTCTACTTCATCATGACAGAGGACAGAAGAATGAAGCTTACTCGCTATTAGCATCAGCAGTAGATGTAAAAGTTCTTCCTTGTAAAGAATGTAAGGCACCATGTGAGAAGGCATGTCGTAGAGGTACAGTTGACAAGTGTGTCTCTATTCGAGATATCATGACAGATATTGCAAGTATGGCAGACGCAAAGTCTGTAGAATGTCATTCCTTTGCAAAATTGTCAAAAGATGTATTTAGCTCCAAGCTGGGTCGCTATACAGATGTTGAGAAGGAATGGCTCAAGGAAGTGTATTCTCAGCATTCTAAGTGTTTGCATTGCGCTTGTGAGGGTAGGGATAAGTGTAAGTTGCGTGAATGTGCAACTAAGGCACAGATTAAGTCTCCTCGTTATGGAGTGTCATCTCGTCAGGTTGTCAAAGAGCAGATACATGTGAAGGGCAATCTATACTTTGAACCAGCAAAATGTGTGCGCTGTGGATTGTGTGTGTATAACTCCGAGGATGGTTTCACATTCAAGCATAGAGGTTTTGATATGCAGGTTGTGATTCCTGAGGAAAGCAAAAAGAATGTAGATGAAAAAATTGCAGATATTTGTCCTACTGGCGCTCTGTTTACTGTCTAGCTGTGCTGTCGTAAGTGAGTTCCATGATGATAATCTACCGAAAGACTGGACAATATTTCGTGGTTCCCCATCTTTGTGTGGCTATTCCGAATGTAATATAGGTGAGACGCCCAGTCTGCTATGGAGCAGGACTGTAAACACTCGTACTGTGTCATCACCCATTGTATATGATGGTGTCGTGTATACGCTTGATAGGAAAGGTAAACTCCGAAGCTATACAGAAGAAGGTGATTCATCGCTCATCTATGACTTCAAAACCTCTATAGAGGCGTCATTCATAGTCAACGACACAATTCTGTATATAGGTCGTATCGATGGTTATGTCAATGCTTTTTCCTTGAAGAGCAAGAAGGTAATATGGAGCTATGAGACACTTGGACAGGTCTCTGGTTCTCCGAATCTGATTACTATTGATGGAAAACCTAATTTGCTTGTTGGTAGTTATGATGGAAGCATGTATGTGTTTGATGCTTATATGGGAACAAAGAAAAATCAGTATGAGACGGGCTATTATATCAATGGTACAGCAGCTGTGTGGGGTAAATACATGGTATTTGGAGGTTGTGATACATGGTTAAGAATCGTTGACTCCACTACAGGTGTAACGACAGATTCGCTCCAACTGGACACTTATTTACCTGCGTCGCCTGCCATACTTGGAGATATAGCCTATGAGGCAGATTATAATGGCAATATCTACGAGATTCATCTTGAAAAGGGACACTTTGGCAAACATCGTAAACTCGTTGCTACTACGGAGGACAATAAGGATGAGAATACTGGTCTTGTCTCTATGCCAACGGCAACACGTGAAGCTGTTTATGCCTTGACTGGTGAGAGATATATAAGTTGTTTTGAACGTTCAGACGGTACCTTGAGATGGAAAAAAATGCTTCGCGGTATCACAGGGGAGTCTTCGCCTATTGTATGTAGTGACAAGGTTATTGTCTGTACAAAAGACGGTCATGTGTCTCTCTATGATACTCAGTCTGGTGTAGAACTATGGCACTATGAGGTAGGCGAGCAGATTATCGCATCTCCAGCAGTTGTTCCTGGACGCTTTTATATCTTGACAAGCAGAGGAACATTGATGAGTTTTGAATAAAAAGTCCTACATCTCGAAGTAGATAGAGGAAAAGGCAAATATGATTATATTAGATAATATAACTAAACGGTATGTAGATGGCTCTGGCACTCGTAATGTGCTTGACGGACTATCTCTTAGGGTTGATGATGGTGATTTCATTGCAGTAACTGGCGAATCAGGTTCAGGCAAGACTACACTATTGTCTATCCTTGCTACACTTATAACTGTAGACGAGGGGAAATATATGCTTGGAGATACGGTAGTAACAGATTCTGAAGAATTGTTATCTGGCATCCGAAACAAGCATATTGGTATGGTGTTTCAAGATTTTAGGTTGATTCCTCAGTTTACAGCCATCCAGAATATACTATTGCCACTCCTTGCAGAAACTGATTCTGTATCGGCGGATGAGAAAGGTTATGCAGAGCAACTTATGACTCTGATGGGTATTTCTGCGCTAAAGGATAAGTATATAGAACATATCTCTGGTGGCGAGAAGGCAAGGGTGGCAATATGCAGAGCCCTCATTAACAAGCCGTCTTTGCTTCTTGCAGACGAGCCTACTGGCCAACTTGACGAGGCAAATTCAAATACAATAGCAGAACTATTCAAGAAGATAAATTCGGAACTTGGAACAACAATAGTTATGGTGACTCACTCGCCAGAAATGGCGAAGGTGGCAAACAGATGCTATCAACTTAGAGATGGACAACTTTGTCCTCTACCTGTCTCTACAAAGTGTGAAGTTTTATAAGTATCAATAGGATTTTACTTGTTCAAGTTTTGCTTTGCTAAGATGGAGTTAAATGAAGTAAAAAGACGAATGATTGTTCTGGCTATAATTAACAGTAAAAAGAATTGATTCCTTGTCTCGATGATGTTGAAAGGGGAATCAATATAGATAAATATGAATAAAAACACTATCATATCATACAGCCGTAATTACTACAGGCGTTTTTATCGCTTGGTGGTTGTTGCAGTCATCATTATGATGGCTGTACTGGCTGGTAGTATGATATTGGGTGATTCTGTTCGTGGTACACTTACTGATAGGGTAAATGAGAGGTTAGGTTCTGCAGAAACGGTTATAACAAGTGGAACGGGTTTTGTTAATGAACAGATTATGCTTTCTCCGCTTCTTGCTGATGCCAAAGGGTACCTTCTTGTACAAGGATATATATCGCATGATAGTAAACTCATTCCTGTATATGTATGGGGTACTGACAATGATTCTCTAAAATATGGAGAAGTAGCTGTTAATGAACCTTTGGCAAGGAAGATGAACATAGATATGGCAGGTCTTAATGTGACAGATATAGCTCTTCATTTGCCATCTCATAGTCTTGTGCCTTCTGGTAGTCTGTTCGTTACTAAAAGTTATGCCACACAGATGCGTCTTAGCATTAGAAAGGTCAAGGATGTACATTCCGGAGGAAATATATTACTCAAGAATGAGCAGGCACTACCTCTCAATATATTTGTAAACAGACGTCAGTTGGGTGAAGTAATGGAACTAAAAGGTAAGATGAATGTCATCTTATCGGATAAGATGGTTTCTGTAGAGCAAGTAGATAAAATATGGAATCCTACATTATCTGGATTCCATATGTCTGACTCGTCGCTTACCTATGATGGTATATTCATACCAGATGAGATTGTCAAGGAATTACAACCAGAGACAACTTACCTGTCGTATCTGGTCAATGATATTATAAACAATACAGATACAGTACCATACTCATTTGTGACAGCTGTTGATAGATGGTGTGGTCAAGATCTTAGAGGACAGGAAATTATTCTCTCTGATTATGCAGCAAACCATCTCAAAGTTGTAGTGGGAGATTCCGTAAGAATGAGTTATTTCCTCTCGAAGGATCTAAAGAATCTTGAGACGCGTGAACAAATGTTCTGTGTGAAGGCTATCGAACCACTCTCTGCCTTCATGGAAGATAATCTTCTCAGTACTGAGTTTCCTGGACTCTCAAATGTGGAGAAATGTACGGATTGGGACAGTGACCTGCCAATAAAGATGGACAGAATTCATAAGGAAGATGAAGACTATTGGAACAAATATAAACAGACTCCTAAAGCGCTTGTTTCGTATGATGCTGTAGTAAAGGACTGGAGTGGTTCATTTGGAACAGCAACGGCGTTGCGCCTCTCTGTAGAAAAATCAAAGGCTATCCCACAGAAGTTTCTCACAGTGATATCTCCGAGGGAACAGGGCATATATTCTGCTAATAATGGAACAGATTTCACAAGTCTATTTCTTGCTCTTGGATTCTTTATCATTGTTTCGGCTGTCATGCTCATGCTTAACCCATTATATGAGATGTTCGCAAAGCGTGGTGATGAATTGGACATGTATGTCATGATGGGTTATAGACAGAAGACTCTTCAATGGATGCTATTCAGAGAATCATTTAGCGTTATGCTCTTTGCTTCTCCGTTTGGAGTTCTTGCAGGTATGTTTTATTCCTATATTACATTATGGCTGCTCGGTAATGTGTGGAGTGGTGCAACACATACAGAAGGCTTTGCTGTCCATTTCAATCCTTTGACTATTCTAATAGGATGGGGCGTTGGTATGGTGATATGTGCAATCTCTTTGTGGGTTGTAGTTCGAAACATAATTAAACGAAAACGCATTGAACAAGTCGTATATACAGAAAAAGGACGAGGAGCATGGTTTTCCGGATCTGTTCTCATAACATTGACAGTCATTCTGGTATTGCTCAACTTCATCATTCTGCAAAGCATGATTCTGTTTATCGTGTGTGGATTGCTTTGGACTATTGCGTTTGGTCTCATTCTCAGTGCATACCTTTCCAATAAGGTGGTAAAACCAAAGGAAAAGGTTTGGAATAGGACACAGCTTGTATGGCAGTTAATATATGCTTCTCGCAAGCAACAATTATTGGCATATTGGTCTTTGTCAATGGGAGTGTTTACAGTCTTTGCAGTTGGTCTTAACCGCCCTGATTTCAATGATTCAGATATGCTTGATAAGGCAACGGGAGGATATGACCTGTATATAGACAGTAGAGTGCCTGTTCAGTATGATTTGAACAATGAGGATGTAAGACATAAACTAAGTTTGTCTGAATTGCCAGACGGAACTGATTTCTTGCAGTTCATGCGTCATACTCAGGATGAGGCAAGTTGTCTGAATCTTAATAAGGTTGTCACACCTACGGTGCTTGGTGTTGATCTTGATATGATGAGACCGTTTGGGGTGGAACCTCATTCATCTTCAATTCCATCAGTTTATGTGGATCAGGAGGCTCTTATCTGGAGTATGATGAAGTCTGTAGGTGATACTATTGTCTATAAGAATGCAAGGGGTGAGGATGTTGACGTGTTGATTGCGGGAACATATCCAACAGGAATATTCCACGGTAATGCGATTATGTCAGATTCAGATTTCCGAGATCTTTGGCCAGGAGAGAATGGAACTGAAGTATTGCTTGTCAGGTCATCTGAGCCTTATGCGTCATCAGAGCTTCTGTCTGTTGCTATGAGTGAATATGGTCTTTCAATACAGACGGTAGAGGAGAGGATAAAGATGTTCTTTGAAGTGACAGACACCTATCTCATAATCTTTCTCACTCTTGGTGGACTTGGATTGTTGCTTGGTATCTTCAGTCTCATAATAATAGTAAGAAAGAACCTGACAGCGAGTCGCCAGACTATATGCCAGTTGCAGGCAATGGGATTTAAGATGTCATTGATAAAACATATATTATGGCGTGAAAATGCCATTATACCTCTATTCTCTGTGTTTATAGGTGCCTTTGG
This sequence comes from Bacteroidaceae bacterium, assembly GCA_045641785.1. GTDB lineage: Bacteria > Bacteroidota > Bacteroidia > Bacteroidales > Bacteroidaceae > Minthosoma. The sequence goes on along the minus strand of JAZUHP010000025.1, from coordinate 35,025 downwards.
TGCTGTCATTAGTATAAGTGCAAACATAGGAGGAGCAGGTATCTCAACAATACTTTATGCAATAGTGTCCTTAGTTGTCCTTTGCATATTGATAATGTATGGAGTAAAAGTAATAATAATGTCCCTCATCTCTCAGAGTAGAGAGGAAAAGTCACTTAGTTGACGAGATGGTGGCATAAAGATATAAACATTTCCTTATTGATATGTGGTGTCTGCAAGCATCTCCTTTTGGGGGTGTGAGAGAACTAACTTTTAATCATCATGAAACATATTATTTTACTATCAACACTTGCTTTCGCAAGTCTAAACGTAAATGCTCAGAGAGTGACATTCCGTGGAGAGAACCATTGTGGTATCTATCCTGCAGAGAAGAACCTCTTGAAGGAATGGCCAGAAGGTGGACCTGAAAAACTATGGGTTGTCAATGATGCTGGCAAAGGTAATTCGAGTGCTCTTGTGTCCGATGGTTTCATCTATACAGCAGGACTAACGGAAGATGAGCAGAATGAACAGATAACATGTTATAACCTTGATGGGTCAAGGGTATATCAGGTTGTGTACGGTCGTGCTTGGACAAAGTCGTTTCAGGAAACCCGTTCTACTCCAATAGTAGATGATGACCGTTTGTATATGGTAAGTGGCATGGGTGAGCTTGTTTGTCTCAATCGTGCTGATGGCAAGATACTCTGGAGTGTGGACTATTGGCAAAAGTATGTCATCACACCAAATGACCAGGGTATCTGTGAGCAGCCTCTCATAGATGGTAACAAGATTGTAGTCACTACTTGTGGTAAGGAGGTGTGTATGGCAGCATTTGATAAAATGACAGGTGAAGTTATCTGGGAGACTAAAGGTTTTGGTGATAATGCCACCTATGTCGCTTCTCGTATGATTGAGTGGAATGGTAGACGTCAGATCGTATCAGGAACAGAGATGCATATTTTCGGTGTTGATCCAGAAACAGGCAAGATGCTCTGGAATGACTCACAGTGGACTCCTGCGCTTGAGACAAAGAAATGGCAGAATGCGATGATAAATACACCTGTGTTCTATAAGGGTAAGCTCCTTGTCAGTCTTGGTGACGGTCATGGTTGTACAATGTACCAGATGGCAGATGACCTGTCATCAGTCCAACTACTTTGGAAGAATAAGGAGATAGACATGTATATGGGTGGCATGATTGAGATTGATGGTGTTGTATATGCTAGTACAGGAGAGAAAAATAAATGGGCAGCACTCGACCTTGAAAGTGGTAAGGTGCTTTACCATGAAGCATGGGCAGGAGGTAAGGCTCGTGGCGCACTTATCATGGCAGACGACATGTTCTATATGTTTGATGAACGTAGAGGAACAATGGGGTTAGCCCGTATCAATCCAGAGAAACTTGATGTCGTGAGCGAGTTCCGCATCACAGATGGTTCAGGAGCATGTTTCTCTCACCCAACAATCTTTGATGGAATTCTTTATGTACGTAGAGGTCCTGCATTGATAGCGTATAAGATAGGCAAGTAATTATTAATTATATATATTTATGAACAAAAAAATCTTTTCGCTCCTTTTAACAGGAGCAATGGCAGTATCTGCATCAGCTCAGGTCACACCTTATGGTTGGCGTGGTCCAGAACATAGTGGAAATTATCCAGACATGGGACTCATGGCGTCATGGCCGGAAGGAGGTCCTGAACTCGTATTCGAGACAGAAGATGCTGGTAAGGGATATTCGTCTCCACTTGTTGTGGGTGACAAGGTATATCTTACTGGTATGAATGAAGACCAGACACAGGAGGTGTTCCAGTGCTATAATCTCAAAGGTGAGAAGCAATATACTGTGGCTTATGGAAATCCTTGGAAACAGTCATATCCAGAGACAAGAACAACACCTGCTGTTGTTGATGGTAAGGCTTATGTGATAAGCGGTATGGGTGAGATTGTATGTATCAATGTTGCAGATGGTTCTATCGTGTGGAAGGTCGATGGTGGTACTAAGTATGGTCGTAAGACTGGTATGTGGGGTACATCAGAGTGTCCTCTCGTGTATGACGACAAGGTTATCTACACACCATGTGGTGACCAGACAACTATGGTTGCACTCAACAAGAATACTGGTGAGGAGATATGGAAGACTCGTGCTCTTGGTGATAAGTCAGGATATGTGTCTCCTATCATGATTGAGTATAAGGGTAAGCGTCAGATTGTTGGTTCTACATCTCTCAATGCTATTGGTGTCAACCCTGATAATGGTGAGATAGAATGGACATTCGATAACTGGGGACCAAAGTTCACAGGCAAGGAGAGTCGTTGGGATAATATCGCTCCAAACTCCGCTCTCTACAAGGATGGTAAGATATTCTTCTGTCATGGATATGATATCAATGGTTTCCAGCTCCAGCTTGCAGATGATCTTAAGAGTGTTACTGTAACATGGCGTACCGAGACACTTGATACTCACCATGGTGGTTATGTGCTTGTCAATGGTAAAATCTATGGCTCAAACTGGATCAACAATAATGATGGTGCATGGTGCTGTCTCGATTGGGAGACAGGAAAGACTGACTACGAAGAGAAGTGGACAGGTGGAGCAGGTAAGGGTTCTATTATCTCTGCTGACAATAAACTCTATATTTATGACGAACGTCGTGGATTTGTTGGTCTTGTAAACCCAACACCTGAGAAGTTTGATGTTGTTAGCAAGTTCCGTGTGGCAAAGGGTAGTGGACCTTATTGGGCTCATATGACTATTGACAATGGAATTCTTTATCTTCGTCATGGTGAATACTTCGCTGCTTACAAGATTAAGTAATAAGTAATTAATCATAAAAAAGCACCCGAAAAGCAGATATGTAATATTCTGCCTTTCGGGTTGCTTTTTTTTCTTTGCTATTTGTCCTTATATTTTTTCTCCGTACATAAGGTCACCAGCATCGCCAAGTCCAGGAACTATGTATTTGTGTTCATTTAGGATTGGATCAATAGCTCCACATACGAGAACGATGTCATCAGAAGGAAATACCTTTTGAAGATACTCAACGCCACTCTTTGCAGCAATGACACATGCCATAACAAGGCGACGTGGTGTGCCTTTTGATTTTAATGCTTCATATGCAAGTTCCATACTTCCTCCAGTGGCGAGCATTGGGTCTACAAGGATAAGTGTCTTTCCGTCAAGACAAGGTGAGGCACTATATTCTACCTTGATACCAACCTCGTTCATCTCTCTATCTTTATAGTAGCGATATGCTGAGACGAATGCATTGCCAGCTTCATCAAATATGTCTAGGAAACTCTGGTGGAGTGGGAGACCAGCACGGAATACAGTTCCGATAACTACGTCATCATCGTATGTACTTACTGTACATGCCTCAAGTGGTGTCTGTATCGTCTTGTTACTATATGATAAGAATTTGCTTATCTCGTAAGCTTCAACATGACCTATGCGCATTATGTTCTGACGAAAACGCATACGATCCTTCTGTACGTTGACATCACGAAGCTCAGCAAGGTACTTGTTCAGTACGGTGTTGTTTTCGCTTAGATTAATAACTTTCATGTTTTTATGGTTTATTTGTTTTTATGTCTTGATAAAATAGTCAGACTCTGCTAAAAACAAGAGCAGAGTGAATAGTCACTTTTCTTTTGCATTTGTAGAAAGCTGATAGTTTTTATGCTACAGTTCGCTACGCTGGAGCAAAGATAAAGTTGATGTTCATTATACGTTGTCCACCTTAAAAACTATACGGAAAGAACCTTCATTATAACTTGTACTGGTTATATGAAAACCGCCTATTTCTTTTGTCGATACAACATGTTGTCCTATACAGGCACATATATCATAGTCACCTATACGAACGATGCGAAGTGTTTCACTTGCATCTTCTGGTAGTTTGTCAAGTTTAACTCCATCAGGAATGTTGTCACGAGTTACAAACTCGTATGTCACAGGTAGGTCTGCAGCAATAAGTTCGTTCATCTTACATTCTATAGCAGACACTTGCTCAGGAGTAGGGCATTCAGCAAGATTATAGTTGATCTTGCTTTTCTTGCGTTCTATATGAGCATTCTTAGATCTCTCGCATCCAAACATGCGTACCATTGTTTGGTTGAGCAAATGCTCTGCTGTGTGGGATGGGCGGTGCTCATCCTTATTATGTGCATTAAGAGTTGGTTCTTCCATGTTACTTTTTATTTCTCTTATGCAAAAATATGAATAAATTATGAAAAAGCATTGTCTTTATCGTGTATGTAAGATGTTTACTAACAAAAAAAGCTCCACAACTCTTTTATTTATGAGTTCTGGAGCTTAAATTACTATTTACAATCTTCTGTTTCTCATCTTAGATGAGTTCAACAGAGCGTTTTACGAAGTTGTTAAGTGCTTCACCACGGAGAAGACCATTCTGGAGAAGTGCAAGGTCAATGAGTTGACTTACAATCTTGTTGTCCTTGAGTTCAACCTTGATGTCCTTTGTTGGCTCAGCCTTCTTCTCTCCCTCCTTTGGTTCTGGGGCAGGTATCTCAATGTCAACAGCTACTGCCTGTGCGTCAGAAAGTACCTTCTTGATAAGAGGGTGGTCTGTGTTGAGTACAAGGTTCATCATGTCAGGCATGTCACCATAGAATGCCATTCCTGGTTGTAGACGAGCCATGTCTTTCATACGACGCATATACTCGCTCTGAGTAATAACGACAGGTGCAGATGTCTCACCAAGTGCCTGGCTATCTACCATGAACTCAGTCTTCTCAATCTTTGGAAGATTGCCTTGGAATGCCTTACTGAGGATTGTCTTGTCACGGTCAGCAAGTTCACTCTTCTTAACATCTTCCTTGACGATGAGACGGTCAACGATGTCTGAGTCTACACGAGTGAAACGACTCTTCTCAAACTTCTGCTCGAACATACCTACCATTGCAGGGTCAAGTTGTCCGTCCATGAGGAGAACGCTGTAACCCTTGTTCTGGGCTGCGTCGATATAAGCGTACTGCTCCTCCTTGTTCTGTGCATAGAGGTAGATTAGATTGCCGTCCTTGTCTGTCTGTGAGTCCTTGATGAGTGTCTGGTATTCCTCATAAGTGAAGTATTTGCCCTCAGTATCTTTGAAGAGTGCAAAGTTCTTTGCCTTATCATAGAAGCTCTCGTCAGAAAGCATTCCATAATTGATGAAAATCTTGATGTCATCCCACTTTGACTCAAAGTCCTTGCGGTCCTGAGTGAAAAGACTCTTAAGACGGTCACTTACTTTCTTTGAGATGTATGTAGAAATCTTCTTTACATTCTGATCGCTCTGGAGGTATGAGCGGCTTACGTTAAGTGGAATGTCTGGAGAGTCGATTACACCATGAAGAAGTGTGAGGAATTCTGGTACAATACCTTCAACAGAGTCTGTAACGAAAACCTGATTGCAGTAGAGCTGAATCTTATTCTTCTGTATGTCAAAGTTTGTTTTTACCTTAGGGAAGTAGAGTATACCTGTTAGATTGAAAGGATAATCTACATTAAGGTGAATCCAGAAGAGTGGTTCGTCACTCATTGGATAGAGTTTACGGTAGAACTCCTTGTAGTCCTCGTCCTTGAGGTCTGCAGGCTTCTTTGTCCAAAGTGGAGTTGTGTCGTTGATAACATCGTCCTCATCTGTTTCAACCATCTTCTTCTCGTTCTCGTCCCATTTGCTCTTTTTACCAAATGCAACAGGGATAGCGAGGAACTTGCAGTACTTGTTGAGAAGTTCCTTTATCTTGCTGTCTTCGAGGAAGTCCTTGCAGTCATCATCGATATACATCACGATATCTGTTCCGCGGTCTGCTTTATCTGCCTCTTCTATTGTAAATGAAGGGCTACCGTCACAGCTCCACTTAACAGCCTTGCTGCCTTCGCGCCAGCTCTTTGTGATAATCTCTACCTTCTTGCTGACCATGAATGAAGAGTAGAATCCAAGACCGAAGTGACCGATGATTGCATTTGCGTCTTCCTTATACTTGTCGAGGAAGTCGTTGGCTCCAGAGAATGCAATCTGGTTAATGTATTTGTCGATTTCTTCCTCTGTCATACCGATACCACGGTCACTGATTGTGAGTGTACCAGCTTCCTTGTCTACCTTTACCTTAACGGTAAGATCACCAGCCTCACACTTAAGTTCGCCTTTTGTTGCGAGTGTGCGAAGCTTCTGTGAAGCATCTACTGCATTACTTACAATCTCACGAAGGAAGATTTCATGATCACTGTAGAGAAATTTTTTGATGACGGGGAAGATGTTCTCTGTTGTAACCCCGATATTACCAGTCTGTGCCATTGTTGTTATATTTTATTTATTTTATAAATCATTTTGTTAAAGATTAGTAAATGCTTGTGGGCAAAACTTTACTAATATGTTATTCTCATAGAAGAATACCTTCTGCAAATTTTAGAAGCAAAAAAAATGCCAGTCACGTTGTGACTGACATTTTGTCAATATAGAATGTTCTTGCTTGCCTATTTTACTTCGTCAGACTTGACAAGTACCTTGTCCCCTTCCAGAACTGCTGTAATTGTAGATCCTTCTGCAAGGTCACCTTCAACAATAAGTTCAGATATTCCGTCTTCAAGATATTGCTGAATGGCACGACGGAGTGGGCGAGCGCCAAACTGTTTGTCATACCCCTTTTCTGCAATGAACTTCTTTGCCTCTTCAGATATAGAGAGATGGTAGCCAAGTGTTTCAATTCTTTCATAGAGTCCCTTAAGTTCAAGGTCGATGATCTTTATTATTGCATCAAGTTCGAGCTGATCAAATGTGATAATTTCGTCAATTCGGTTGAGGAATTCTGGTGAGAACTGCTTGTTGAGAGCTTTCTGTATAACACTTCTGCTTACCTCCTGATCATTCTTGCCAGCCATAGCACTAAAGCCAACGCCACGTCCAAATTCCTTCAATTGACGAGTACCTACGTTGCTTGTCATTATTATTATGGTGTTGCGGAAATCTACAGTACGTGCAAGTGTGTCAGTGAGACGACCATCATCCATAACCTGAAGCAGAAGATTGAATACGTCAACATGTGCTTTTTCTATCTCGTCGAGAAGTACTATGCTATATGGTTTACGACGTACCTTTTCCGTGAGCATACCACCTTCTTCGTATCCTACATATCCTGGAGGGGCTCCAACGAGTCTGCTTACGGTGAATTTTTCCATGTATTCGCTCATGTCAACTCGAATAAGTGCATCTGATGAGCCAAACATACGTTCTGCAAGTTTCTTTGCAAGGTAAGTCTTGCCCACGCCTGTAGGACCGAGGAACATAAACACTCCGATAGGACGGTTTGGGTCCTTGAGACCTACACGGTTACGAAGTATTGCGCTTGTGAGTTTGTCAATAGCAGGGTCCTGTGCAATAATAACATCCTTGAGTGCTTGACGCATACCCTTAAGCTGGATGCCTTCTGTTTGTGCCATCTTCTGTACTGGTATGCCAGTCATGATAGCAACAGTCTCTGCCACAATGTCAGCATCGACCGTTTGACGCTGTTCCTTGAGTGAGTCTTGCCACTCTTGTTTACGTATGTTGAGTTCTTCTGTCTTTGTGCGAACCACATCGCGGAAGTTTGCGGCAAGTTCGTAGTTCTGGTTCTTGACAGCAGCTTCTTTGTTCTTGTTTGCTTCAGCAATCTCATTCTCCATTTCCTCAATGTCTTTAGGAATAGAGATGTTGTGGATGTGTACTCGTGAACCAACCTCGTCAAGTGCATCGATAGCCTTGTCAGGGAAAGAACGGTCAGTCACATAACGTGCTGTGAGTTCTACACATGCTTTAATTGCTTCGTCAGTATAGGTCACATTGTGATGGTCTTCATATTTCTCCTTTATGTTACGAAGAATCTCAAGTGTCTCTTCCTTTGATGGCTGCTCGACTATGATCTTCTGGAAACGGCGTTCGAGAGCTCCGTCCTTTTCAATGCTCTTGCGATACTCGTTGAGTGTCGTTGCTCCAATGCACTGGAGTTCACCACGCGAAAGAGCTGGCTTGAGCATGTTTGCAGCATCCATCTGTCCTGCCTGGTTACCTGCACCAACAAGACTGTGAATCTCATCAATGAATACGATGATGTCAGGGTTTGCGCGAAGTTCTTTGATGATAGAACGCATGCGCTCCTCAAACTGCCCTCTGTACTTTGTTCCTGCAACTACACCTGCCATATCGAGTGATATGATACGTTTGTCGAAAAGGATACGGCTTACTTTGCGTTCTTTGATTCGCATGGCAAGTCCTTCGATAATCGCAGTCTTACCAACACCTGGTTCTCCAATGAGAACAGGGTTGTTCTTCTTTCTGCGTGAAAGAATCTGTGACATTCTTTCAATCTCCCTTTCGCGACCAACAACAGGGTCGAGTTTACCTTCAGCTGCAGCCTTAGTAAGATCGAAACCAAAGGTGTCAAGAGCAGGAGTGTCAGAGTTTGCTTTTTTCTCCTTTGCTGTTCCTGTGGCAGATTCTTTTCCTCTACTTGATGGAGGAGGAGATGCCAGTTCTTCGTCTTCATCCTCTTCGTCAAGACTAACACCTGACTTTGGTACAGTAGGTGCTGGTTGTGAGAGTGCGTTTGACAAAGCCTGGTATGTGATATTGCTGTCTTCAAGTATGCGTGCAGCAAGATTGTCCTTCTGCTTCATAATGGCAAGTATAAGGTGCTCTGCATCACTTGCCTTACTCTTTTTGAGTCTTGCTTCAAGGATGCTGAGGCGAAGTACTGTTGACGACTTGTCGTTGAAGGATATGTCATTTGACAAGAGCGTTATTGACTGGTCGCGCAACATTGACTCGAGATTTGACTTCAACTTGGCAATGTCAAGGTTGAACTTCTCAAGAAGAGTAGACACAGCAACATTCTCTCCGTCGCGAATGATGCCAAGCAGCATGTGCTCGGGACCGATGAAATCATTGCCCAGACGTATTGCTTCTTCCTTGCTGTATGTCAGTATCTGACTTAATTTCTGTGTATATTGGTTACTCATTTATTGTCTCTGAATATATTTTCATATTCTGCTATTGCAAAAACGATGCCAAAGCTCTGGTGTATGTCAAAATTGTTATTCCATCCACTTGTTCAGACGTTCCATTATTTCGCCTTTTATCTCGTCTGGCATGTTTTTGATACGTGCTTTATGGCTGCCTCTTGGCTGTACGTATATCTTCATGTTTCTCTTTTTTGAGCAGTCAAGCCAACTACATACGCCACTTGCTGACCATGGATCTATTTCTCCATAGATGAAAATGTGCTTTGGGTCGTGCGTCTTGAGGTAGTTTACTGTACGCTTGTATAATGTCGGATCAAATTCAATATTCCTGAGACTGTCAGGAAGCATTATCTTCTTTAGATACCCTTTGGTTTTCTTTACAGATGCCCATTTCTTTATAGGCTTGAGATCATATCCATAGTACCCAAGTTCATGTGCAGCCTGAACATCAAACGGCATGTATCTGTTTGGGAATGCAAAATAGTCTGGTGACGATATCTTCATCAGGTGGTCAAACATATCTTTGTCTGATATGTCTATCCATTCTCTGTCTATGATGTATTCTCCCCATTGCCATAATGCAAATGGATATTCAAGTACTACGTAGTCGAATACATCTTCTTCGGGAATGTAGAACTTGAGGTTGTTTTTTCTGTTGTATTCTGAAAATAAAGGCAACAAGGAACTCTTTCTTTTCATAAATTCCTGTTGTGCCTTTTGTATTATCCTACGTTCTTCTTTAGTTCCTACCTTTGAAGAAAGGAATTTTTCGTGACGTCCGTCCTCAACGGATTTGTTTAGAGGCGCTACGTAGCTAACGCTAACATCGACATCATTTGGATAGGTTGCACGGTAGAACATGGTTGTTTGTCCACCTTTACTTATACCAGTACTTATCCATTTGTTCCTGAAAATCTTCCCGAACTCCTGTCGTACATGGTGGTAGTCGCGAAGGGAGTTATCAACAGTCATGTAACTCCAGTTTGTTGGTATTGGAGTGGATTCACCGAAAAAACGGTATTCGCAGAATATGAGGTTCGCTTCAAACAAATCTGCAAGCTCTTCCTCGTATCTTGGGTTGAGTGCATAGTCGGCATAGTAGCCTTCTGTTACAAGTACAGTTGGACGGTTTGCTCCTTTATATCCAACTACAATACGCTGGTCGAAAGTTCCCTTTGCATCATTGTCTCCATCAATGTTCTGCTTGAATTTAAGTACGTATTTTTCCTTGTATGCCTCAGACTTTAATCTTTGAACATTACTTACTCCTGTGAGATTACACAGGGTCTTCATGAATGCTGTTGAGTCTGTCTGTGCTGTTGCAATGGTTGTGATGAGTATGAACGATAATGAAAGGAATACTTTTTTCATTGTTGTCTTTCTTTTTAAGAAAACATCCCCAACAGGTTGGTGCTGGGGATGCTATTGTATGTATGTTTAACTTAGTATGAACGAGCGATAAGTACACGACTCTTGGCAGGTTTTCCACTTACCATATCGGTACCCGGTGTCTGCTCGAACATGAATGGCACACAACGGATTGTTGCCTGTGTGTCTTCTTTTATCTTTGCTTCAGTCTCTTCTGTTCCATCCCAGTGACAGAGGAAGAAACCGCCGTCCTTAACTTTCTCCTTGAACTCCTCATAGTTGTCGCACTCATAGATATGAGCATCACGGAATGCCTTTGCTTTTGCGAGGATGTTATTCTGAATCTCATCAAGAAGGTTCTTTATGTACTCCTCAATGCCTTCGATTGAAACAGACTCCTTCTCAAGAGTGTCACGACGCATGATCTCAACAAGTCCCTGCTCGAGGTCACGAGCACCGAGAACGAGTCGAACAGGTACACCCTTAAGCTCGTAATCAGCAAACTTGAATCCTGGGCGCTTGTTGTCGGCATTGTCATACTTAACGCTGATGCCCATTGCACGAAGGTTGTTGACGATAGCGTTAGCCTTCTCGTCAAGCATTGCCATCTGGTCACCCTTACCGATAGGAATGATGACTACCTGTATAGGAGCGAGCTTTGGAGGAAGTACAAGACCATTGTCGTCTGAGTGTGTCATGATGAGCGCGCCCATGAGACGAGTAGAAACACCCCATGATGTAGCCCATGCATATTCTGGCTTGTTTTCCTTGTTAAGGAATGTAACGTCGAATGCCTTACCGAAGTTCTGACCGAGGAAGTGTGATGTTCCTGACTGGAGTGCCTTACCATCCTGCATCATAGCTTCGATAGTGTATGTGTCGAGGGCACCTGCAAAACGCTCTGTCTCACTCTTTACACCCTGGATAACAGGTACAGCCATGTACTCTTCTGCAAATTTAGCATAGATGTTGATCATTTGCTTTGTACGCTCTTCTGCCTCTTCGCGTGTAGCATGAGCAGTATGTCCTTCCTGCCAGAGGAATTCTGATGTACGGAGGAAAAGACGTGTACGCATCTCCCAACGCATTACGTTACACCACTGGTTACAGAGGATAGGGAGGTCACGATATGAGTTAATCCAATTCTTATATGTGTTCCAAATGATAGTCTCTGATGTAGGACGGATGATGAGTTCCTCTTCAAGCTTTGCTGATGGATCGACAACAACACCGTCGTGTGTCTCGTTTGTCTTGAGACGATAGTGAGTTACAACGGCACATTCCTTTGCAAATCCCTCAACGTGCTCTGCTTCCTTTGAAAGGAAAGACTTTGGAATGAGAAGTGGGAAATATGCATTCTGTACTCCAGTTTCCTTAAACATCTTGTCGAGTTGCTGCTGCATCTTCTCCCAGATAGCATAGCCATATGGCTTAATAACCATACATCCACGAACGTCAGCCTGTTCAGCAAGGTCTGCCTTCATTACGAGGTCGTTGTACCATTGGCTGTAGTTTTCGCTACGCTTAGTCAACTCTTTTAACTCTTTTGCCATAATTATATATCTTTATTTTTATCTACGATTGATGTTATTTACTTTTTCGTTCTGCAAAATTACGCATTATAAATGATATTTTTGCGGTTGGGCAAAAAAAAATGTTTTTTTATGTACTAAAGTCAAACAAAACTCCTAAATTTGCATCGGTGATTAAACCAATATATATTATGAATGGTCTATCTGAAAAATTGATTTACGGGATGGATTGGTGAAATTGCTATTGAAACAAGAAAATATTAATTAAATTCAAACTAACAAAAAAAGTAAAGATTATGAAAAATTCAAGTTTTGTAGCTCTTATGATGAGCGCTTTGATTCTTCTTTCTTCATGTGGTATGAGCAATACAGCTAAGGGTGGTCTCATCGGTGGAGGTGGTGGCGCAGCTCTTGGTGCTGTAGCTGGTCGTCTTATCGGCGGTAACGCTAAGGGTACTGCTATCGGTGCTGCTGTAGGTGCTGCTGTAGGTACAACTGCTGGTATTCTTATTGGAAAGAAGATGGATAAGGCTAAGGCTGCTGCCGCTGCTGCTGCTGCAAATGCAAATGTAGAGTCTATCACAGACGCTAATGGTCTTAACGCAGTTAAGGTTACTTTCGATAACGGTATCCTTTTTGCTACAGGTAAGGCTAATCTTCAGTCTGGTGCTCAGAACGAGCTTAAGAACTTCGCTTCTAAGGTTCTCAATGTTTACACAGACTGTGACGTTGCTATCCAGGGTTATGCTTCTTCTGATGGTTCTGATGCTACAAACCTCAGCCTTTCACAGAATCGTGCTGACGGTGTAAAGAACTACCTCGTTAACTCTTGTGGCGTTAACGCTTCACAGATTAAGGAAGCTAAGGGATTTGGTGAGACTAACCTCGTTCTCAATGCTGATGGTACTGAGAACCGTGCTGCTTCTCGTCGTGTTGAGGTTTACCTCTACGCTTCTGAGGCTATGATCAAGGCTGCTGAGGCTGGTACACTCAAGTAATTATTAGGTAATATACTTAGATAATTCATATAAGACGAAAATCTGTGGTATGCAGATTTTCGTCTTTCTTTTTTTTATAAGTAATAGAAAGAAAAACGGCAGAAAGCATTATTATACCATAGCTTATTATTACCTTTGCCCCGCATATTATAAATGATGTAATTGGTAAAAAGAAAAGATAAATAGGAATGGCTAAAATTTGGCATTATGTAAAGCAAACCCTGAAATGGGGTTCTATTGCTTTCTTTGGTTCTACAATCTTCATGGTTGTACTTTATAAGTATGTACCTGTTCCTGCTTCACCTCTTATGTTCATAAGGTGTTGTCAGCAGGTAAAGAATGGAGAACAGTTGAGGATGAAGCATGACTGGGTTCCTCTTGATTCCATCTCTCCAGACCTTCCTTTGGCTGTATGGTCAAGTGAGGACCAGAATTTCCTTCTGCACAATGGTTTTGATATTGAGGGAATAAAACAAGCTCTAAAAGAAAAAGAGGAGAGGGGACGTATACGTGGTGGTAGTACCATAAGTCAACAGACTGCTAAGAATGTGTTTCTGTGGCCTTCAAGTACGTGGGTGCGAAAAGGTTTTGAAGCATACTTTACGGTTTTGATTGAGATTGTGTGGGGTAAGGAACGTATTATGGAAGTTTATCTCAATACAATAGAGATGGGCGACGGAATATATGGAGCAGAGGCTGTTGCAATTGAACATTTTGGTGTTCATGCAAAAGATCTTACACGTAATCAATGTGCCCTTATAGCAGCTACATTGCCTAATCCTATTCGTTTTGATAGCTCTAACCCTTCTTCTTATATGTATAAGCGTCAGAGATGGATTACCCGTCAGATGCGTTGGCTTCAGGCTTTCCCAAGAACGGATGAAGATAGGGAAGAGTGGTGTAAGGCTCACGAAAAGAAAGATTGACTTTTGTGACTTTATACGAGTTGACGGGTTTCACTACAATCATTGAATAAAACGAAAATTTAGAAAATTAAAGAAAATTATTTATAATCCAGTTCAATCAATTGGCAATTGTAAAAACAAAATATTCTTTAATTTTCTAAATTTTCGTTTTATTACAAGAATCCGTCAGCTTATATGTAGTTACTCCAAAGAATATGGCTACCAAAAAAGAATATCCATTCAGTCAAAAGACCGAATGGATATTTTTTTGATAAGTAATCTATGTAATCTGATTTACTTTACCTTAGCAACGATAGCCTTGAATGCCTCTGCGTTGTTAACAGCGAGATAAGCAAGAGTCTTGCGGTTGATCTCGATGCCTGCCTTGTGGAGAGCACCCATGAGCTGTGAGTAAGACATACCCTCGAGACGAGCAGCAGCGTTGATACGCTGGATCCAGAGAGCACGGAACTCGCGCTTCTTGCGGCGACGGTCTGCGAATGCATAAGTGAGACCCTTCTCGTATGCGTTTTTAGCAACTGTCCAAACGTTCTTACGAGCGCCGAACTGACCCTTAACGCGCTTTAAAATCTTCTTACGACGTGCACGTGATGCAACATGATTTACTGATCTTGGCATAATTTTTTCTTTTTTTTGAACTATAGCGGTGGAATGATGCCACTCTTTGGTGCTATAAATTCGGTTAAACTTAAAAAGTTAATTCTTACTAGCTGATTCTTAAATTAAAGTGTTCTCTTTAATTTGAAAGATTAGCGGAGGCAGAGAAGGTCACGAACCTGCTTAACGTTAGCAGATACAACGATTGTTGAGTGATCGAGGTTTCTCTTCTGCTTCTTAGTCTTCTTTGTCAAGATGTGACTGTGATAAGCGTGCTGACGCTTGATCTTTCCTGTACCAGTAAGCTTGAAACGCTTCTTTGAAGCGGAGTTAGTTTTAACTTTTGGCATTTTTTTTATGTTTTAATTATTAATAATTAGTGGCAACGCATATACCAAGGGCGTTACGCACTTTTTCTTTCTTAATCTTGGTTCTTCTCAGCGATTGCATCTGCGAGACCTGCGAATGGGCTGTTTGGATTTGGACCTTCTGCCTCTTTTGCAGCCTTTGCATCAGCCTTAGCTTGTGCTTCTGCAGCTTCGTTGTCTCTCTTCTGCTGACTCTTCTTAGGTTGACCAGCCTTCTTAGGAGCGAGGATGAGAATCATCTTCTTTCCTTCAAGAACTGGCATACTTTCAACCTTTGCGATTTCCTCAAGGTCATTAGCAAGACGGAGAAGAAGAACCTCTCCCTGCTCCTTGAAGACGATTGAGCGTCCCTTGAAGAACACATAAGCCTTCACCTTGTTTCCTTCGTTGAGGAATTCCTGTGCATGCTTGAGTTTGAATGCATAGTCGGCTTCTCCTGTCTGTGGACCGAAGCGAAGCTCTTTCACTTCTACCTTGACTTGCTTTGCTTTCATGTCCTTTGCCTTCTTCTTGAGCTGGTAAAGGAACTTTGAATAATCAATAAGTCTACATACCGGAGGATTGGCGTTAGGGGAAATCTCTACGAGATCTACTCCCTTGTCTTCTGCCATCTGAAGAGCTTTGCTTGTTGGCAAAACAACAGATTCAACATCGTCGCCTACAATTCTCACTTCGCGCACACGGATCTGTTCGTTGATGCGGTGCTGCTGTTTTTTGTTTTCACCTTTCATTAATGTGATTTTCCTTCGGTTATGTGTAAAAGTTATGCTTTTTTGTTTGTTTATTCTGTAGGAAAGTTCCCAAGGATTTATAAGTCCTCGGGAACTATCTTAGTTATTTTCGGTTGCAAAGTTAAAAATTTTCTGTCATTTCACGAACTTCTTCGTTGATTTTCTTTGCAAAATCCTCAAATTTCATTGTTTCCTGGCTCTGAGTACCTTGCTTTCGTACATTTACAGTGCCTTCTGTTGCTTCTTTCTCTCCAACAACAAGCATGTAAGGTATGTGCTTGATCTCATTGTCACGGATCTTACGACCAATTTTTTCGTTACGGTCATCAACTGTAGCGCGGACATCGTTCTGTGCGAGATACTCGCAAACCTGCTTAGCGTAGTCGTTGTACTTCTCTGAGATAGGGAGGATTGCAACTTGGTCTGGAGTAAGCCAGAGTGGGAAGTGTCCTGCTGTATGCTCGATGAGTACAGCGATGAAACGCTCCATTGAACCGAATGGCGCACGGTGAATCATTACAGGACGATGCTTCTCGTTGTCAGCACCTGTATATTCGAGTTTGAAACGCTCTGGGAGGTTGTAGTCGACCTGAATAGTACCAAGCTGCCAACGACGACCAAGTGCGTCCTTAATCATAAAGTCAAGTTTTGGACCATAGAAAGCAGCTTCGCCAAGTTCTGTGCGAGTAGGGAGTCCCTTTTCTGCACAAGCCTCAATGATTGCATTCTGCGCCTCTTCCCAAACCTCATCAGAACCGATATACTTAGTCTTGTTTTCTGGGTCACGAAGAGAAATCTGTGCCTCAAAGTCTTTGAAGTCAAGAGCCTTGAAGATGATGTTGATGATGTCCATTACACGGAGGAACTCATCTTTAACCTGATCTGCACGACAGAAGATGTGAGCGTCATCCTGAGTAAATGAACGTACACGAGTAAGTCCATGAAGCTCACCTGACTGCTCATAACGGTATACTGTACCGAACTCTGCACAACGGAATGGGAGATCCTTGTATGAACGTGGCTGCCAAGCGAAGATCTCACAGTGGTGAGGGCAGTTCATTGGCTTAAGGAGATATTCCTCGCCCTCTTCTGGTGTCTGTATTGGCTGGAATGAGTCCTTGCCATAGTGATCCCAGTGACCAGAAGTGACATAGAGGTTCTTACCACCGATATGTGGAGTCATCACCTCCTGATAGCCATAACGCTTCTGGATCTTGCGTAGGAAGTCCTGAAGACGGATACGTACAGCAGTTCCCTTTGGAAGCCACATTGGAAGACCCTTACCTACACGGTCAGAGAACATGAAGAGTTCCATCTCCTTACCGATCTTACGGTGGTCACGCTTCTTAGCTTCTTCGAGAGCTACGAGATACTCATCAAGAAGTTTCTTCTTAGGCAATGAGATACCATAGATACGAGTCATCATAGGACGCTTCTCGTCACCACGCCAGTAGGCTGCTGCAAGTGAAAGGAGCTTGAATGCCTTGATTGGAGCTGTGCTCATGAGGTGTGGGCCCTTACAGAGGTCTATATAGTTGCCCTGAGTATATGTAGTGATCTTACCGTCTTCAAGTTCTGCGATAAGCTCATTCTTGTATGTCTGTCCCTTTGATGCGAAGAGTTCCATAACCTCGCTCTTTGAGATGTCCTTGCGTACAAGAGCCTCCTTCTTCTGAACGAGTTCCTGCATCTTCTTCTCAATCTTCTCGAAGTCTGCGTCGCTGAGTTTTACTCCCTCAGGTGGCATGACATCATAGTAGAAACCATTCTCGATAGCAGGACCGATACCGAATTGAGTACCTGGGTAGAGTTCTTCGATAGCCTCTGCCATAAGGTGAGCTGATGTATGCCAGAAAGCATGCTTACCTTCTGCATCTTCAAACTTGTATAGTGCGATAGTAGCGTCCTCATTTATTGGACGGTTAAGCTCAGTAGTCTCGCCATTAACACCGCAAGCGATAACGTCCTGTGCAAGACGCTGGCTGATGCTTTCAGCGATCTGGAGACCAGTCACGCCATTTTCATACTCGCGTACTGATCCGTCAGGAAATGTAATCTTTACCATATATTGTTTTATTTTTGAATCTTCTAAAGAATAATGCTCCGTTTGAAATGGTGCGTATTTCTCGGCAAATTTAGTATTTCTTTTTTTTAATTCCGATTTTTTGCCCGAAAAGTTTGAATATATGCGTCAAAACTGGGATTGTGTGTATAAAAACTGACTGTTTTATGTACTGTTAATCCTTATATTCCCTCTTTTTCTGGTTCTTCTTTATAATGTTATAGGCAGATACGATACCAAGTTCACCAGCCTTACTCAAGTCTTTTATTGCAAGAGCATTCTCGTCCAGTAGCAGACGAAGTAATCCGCGGTTGTAGTATGCCTCAGCATAGGCGTCGTTGAGTTCAATAGCTTGGTTGAGTAAGTATATTGCCTCATGCACATTGCCTGCTTGTGCCTCATCGTATGCATTCTTGTATAGCTTATAAGCTTGTTCTGCACGTGAATCGTCAAATTGTTTCTGTGTAAACTCTTGAGGTTTGAGTAATGTTGCCTCTACATTACGGTTCTGAATCTTGCCACGGTATTCGCTTTCGTACTTCTTGGTGTTCTCATCATCTTCTACGAGTTTGTCATAGTCATCTATGTTATGTTCTGACTTCTTTCGTGTTTTTGTAGGCCTGTCCTTTTTCTTATGAGTGGAATAGCCATAGCGATGTGCAATCTGCTCACTTATGACATACGCCTCATCTTTATCAGCACCTCTTATGTCACCAATCTTACGTCGAGCCTTTGCTCTTTGCTGATAGCCGTAAAGAAATTCGGGATATTCTTTTATCACAGTAGTATAGTCACGTATTGCATCTTTATAGTTACCAGTCTGTAGCAGCAGTTCTCCACGATTGAATATCGCCATGTAGTCTTCAGGGTCAATCTTGATGATGAAGTCGAAATCCTCTATGGCTTTGTTGTCTTCTCCAACATTGGCAAGCAGCAGACCACGGTTATAGTGACCGACAAAGTTCTGTGGCTCGATGTCGAGAGCAAAGTCATAGTCCTTCATTGCACCACGATAGTTGTCTTGATGATAACGTGAAAGTGCTCTGTTGATAAGTGCGCCAGCGTTCTTAGGATTGATTCGTATTGCGGAGTCGAATATCTTTTCTGCCGCAGCCCAGTCCTCATGATACATGAGTAAGCCACCTTTCATGAACAGTACATTAAAGTTGTATTTGTCAATGTCAAGAGCCTTGTCAACATACTCTTCTGCAGTAACTGTGTCCTGTTTCTCAAGCATGACCTGAGCCTTCATCTGGTAGCCGTCAGCATGTTTTGACCAACGTTTTATCACGATATCGCAGATGGAATCAGCAGCGTTGAAGTCTTTTGATTCCATAAGGCAGAAGATGTAGTTATGCCAAAGAGACCTGTTGTCAGGCCTTATCTCGATAGCCTTTGCATAGTCCTTTGCAGCATCTTCATATTTGTGAAGACTGATACGAGCAAGTCCACGCAGCTCATAGCTGTTTGGGTAGAATGGATTTCTTTCTATAGACTCGGAACAGTCCGTCTCACAACCAGAAAAATCCTCCAGATAGAATTTTGCCTCACCTCTAAAGAACCATGGCTCGTAGAGATGTGGTTTTGAATTGATGACCATGTTGAAATACTGTATAGATAACACATAGTCGTCAAAATATAAGGCATTACGTGCAACATTCATCAACTGGTTAGTGTTGAACTGTGCCTTGATAGGGGAGGCGTATATAAAAAGACACAATACAGCAACAACTACGTCTTTTAGTGTACGCAGTTGGATGCTGTCATGGTTTAATATGTGTCTCTTCAGTCCTTTCATTAACGGTTAGCCTTGCATTTGTAGCTTGCGTAGAACTTGCCCTTCATCATATTCACGAGCTTAGACTTGATGAGTTGCTTGCGGAATGAAGAAAGATGGTCAACAAAGAGTTTTCCGTCAAGGTGATCATACTCGTGCTGGAACACTCGAGCAAGGAAACCGTCAATCCACTCGTCATGTTCAACAAGGTTCTCGTCTGTGTACTTAACGTGAACACGTGTAGGACGTTTTACGGATTCGTGTATGCCAGGGACGCTAAGACATCCTTCCTCATAACTGCTTGTCTCGTCATTTGTCTCGATGATCTCTGGGTTGATGAAAGCATGGAGGAATCCCTTGTATTCAGGCATATCCTCGCTAATAACGTCGAGGTCGATGATGAACAGACGGATGCTACGACCTATCTGTGGACCAGCAAGACCTACACCTTCAGCTTTCTTGTTTGTCTCGTACATGTTATGAATAAGTTCCTGAAGACCTTCGTAAGTCTGAGGATCTATTTTTTCAGCCACCTTTCTAAGTACAGGTTGACCGAAGATATACATTGGTAATACCATATTTTTTTGAATTAAGAATTAGGACTTAAGACTTTAAGATATAATCTGTGAAAATCTAATTGTAATTTTTGAATTTGTTGTTCTGAATTATACATTATTAATTGCTTGGCTAAAGTTGAGTCATCAGAACAATCCTCTTTTGCTCTCAAGGTAGTCCTCAAGGATAATTGTGGCACTAATCTTGTCCACCAGCCCCTTGTTTTGACGTGCCTTTTTGCCTATGCCCGATTCAAGCATAGCCTGATGAGCAAGGACAGAAGTGAAACGCTCGTCATACATCTCAATCTTCTTGTCAGGGAAGAGCTTCTTGAGCCTATTGACAAAAGGAGTGATGCGCTTCATGTTCTCGGAATCCTCGCCATTTGTCTGTTTGGGCAGTCCGACGACGATTGTCTCGACCTCCTCCTTCTGCATATACTCCACGATGAACTTTTCCAGTTCCTTTGTGTCAACGGTAGTAAGTCCGTTTGCTATCATCTGGAGAGTATCCGTAACGGCTATGCCAGTTCGTTTCTGTCCGTAGTCTATTGATAATATTCGTGCCAATTGAGTCTGTTTTTTAGAATTAAGATTCGAGAATTAAGAAAGACATAATATCTAAGGATTAGTCTTATGGTAATCTAAATCTGAATTCTGTAATTTTTATTTTTAATTCTCTTAGTACCATTTGATGTTGCTTGAGTAGCTGCTCTTCTTATCGTACTTGAGTGCATCTGTAAGAGTGCTTGCCTTTGCACGCATCGTTATGTTGTAAGACGTGAAGATACCGAATGTGAGTCCACATGAGATGCTGAAACAATGCATGTCACGGTCAATATGAACAGATGTCATGGCAAGTTTCTTCATGTTGAAGTCCCAGCCAGAGCTGAAACTTACGTTCCAGTTGTTTGACAACTTGAGGTTTCCTGAGAAGTTCATGTTTTGAGTGAACTTGTAGGGATAACGCATGGTCTTTATGTTGATCTGAGCACTTCTGTCCTCAACCATAGAGATACCGTATGACACGGTGAAAGACCATGGCATGGCAAACTTCATGTAGCCATCTTCATCAAGTCCGTCTGGACTCTCCTTCGATGACTTGTCAAGACTGTGTTTCTTGTCGATGTTTGTCTCGTTGCTTTCGCTGTCTTCCTCGTTGTCCTTCTTCTCCTTCTGTGCATTGCCCTTATCCTCATCTTCTTCCATCTCTTTGCCAAGAAGTTTGTTTATCTTCTTCTTGATGTCTTTCAAAGACTGGCTGTTGAAAGTGTAGGAGAGGTTCTTGCTCATGCCTTGGAATCGTCCAAATCGTCCATGTGACCATTCAGTCGTGTTGCCCACAATGACATTTCCTTTATTGTCAAACTCGTAGGCATAGGTCTTGAACACAGCGTTGATGTTGAACGATGTCTTGCCCCACTTAAGTCGGAGACGTGTGCTTAGGTCGCTCCATGGCTGGTATTTGGATGCAAGGTTGTATGAAAGGCTTGCGCCTAACTCGTCAATGATACTGATCTTTCGTATACTGTCATTCTTGTCCTTGTACTTAGCCTCAAGGTTATTGGAGACATCGAAGTTGATACTCTTCGATTCTCCTGTTCCTGGTATACCGTAAAGTGATCCCTGGAATCTTGAGTATGTGACCCTCTCTTTTTTTCCTTCCGCGTCATACTTGTAGTATTCGTCCTGATATTTGCTACCACAGTCAGGTGAATAGCTGAAGCTGATAGAAGGTGTAATCACGTGACGGATTACCTCAAGTCTCTTGCCAAAGATAGGAAGCGGTTTGTAGAAACCGTATACAGTTGTATTCGCAGAAACGCTCATGTTGTAGTCCCATACACGGTAGAAATCGTATGTGGTGTCTCGTCTCACGCTATCAGGTCTGTTGTCCTTTGACTTAACCCATTGTTCCTTTATGGAATAAGTGTACCAGCGTTCACGATAGTTCAACTGTGGAGTGACATTGATATAGTTGAACAGGTTGAGGGATGTTGAGATAGGGATGTTGTGCTGCATACCGTTTCTCCAGTCCCTTATGAGGTTTGAGTTCAACAGCTTGTCCTCCTTCGTGTTGATGCTGTTTGACAACTGTCCTGTGTACGACATTGCAATCTTCTCGTACCATCTCTCCTTACCAACAACATGTTTTCTTTTGAAAGGGTAGAAACGTGCCAAACTGATATCGAGGTTTGGCAGCGTGAGACCTATGGTAGAGTCACGCATGTTCTGAGTAACGTTCATACTACTTGACAGAGATAATCCAGCTTTAGGGAATGAGCGAGAATAGCTGACGCTTGATGCTCTCGTGCTCTGTGAGTATGAAGCTGGGTTATAGAGACTTGACAGGTTCTTCTTCTCGTAGTTCTGTGTCGCAAAGTTTACGGAAGCGGAGAAAGAACTGTTTGGACTTGCCTTCTGGTCTTGTCTGTGACTCCATTGAATCTTGAAGTTCTTTGCCACATTGTAGTCAGGCATGTTCTTTTCGCCCTCCTTTGTCACCTGGTAGTTGAAGTAGAAGTTACCGCTATATTTGTATCTCTTCTTGTATGTTGTCTGTCCTCCGATACCCCAGGAACCTTTAGTGTATATCTCTCCTGTAAGCTTCAGGTCCATCATGTCGTTGATGGCAAAGTAGTAACCGCCATCACGGAGGTAGAAACCTCTGTTTGTCTCATCGCCGTATGTTGGCATGATGAATCCGGAAGAGTAGCTGCTTGTGAAAGGAAAGAATGCGTATGGTATGGCAAGTGGAAGTGGCACGTCCTCTATCACAAGCCATGCAGGACCTGAGAACACGCTCTTGCCTGTTCGTACCTTTGCACGGCTAAGGGCAATGTAGAAGTGCGGGTGCTCCTCGTCACAAGTTGTGTATCTACCATGACGAAGATAAAGCTCGTCGTTAGCACCTTTCTTCGATTCCTCGCTTGTAAGGAATCCGTCTTCCTGTGCTGTATAGACATTAGTGATGAAACCTTTCTTTGTCTTGAAGTTATAACTCATAGACTCCGATTCGTATGTGTCCTTGCCTTCCTTGAATATAGGTTCTCCAAACTTCTTTCCCAAAGAGTCTGTTGCACCAATGGCATGAACGATACTGCTGTCCATGTTCATTCGTATCTCTTCTGCCGTGAGTTCAATGTTCGTGTACTTCACATTACTTTCTCCATAAAGGAAAGCGTTCTTTGAACCCATGTAGAATACGAGCGAGTCATTAGCCTTGAACTCCACAGGTGCATCAAGAGGACTTTTCTTGACATGCTTGAGAGAATCCTCGGCACGAGCTATTGAATCATTCCATTGAGTTGCTCTGCCCGTTCCTTTCTGTGAAGCATAGACAGCCTTGAGTGAGTCGAGATATGATAGGACCTGATGGTCAGAATCGTTCTTGTTGATGAGCGAGTCGATGTTTTTCGCTTTTGATTGTATGGCTGTAACAAGTGAATCCTGGATAACACTATCCATATCGATGGTGTCACCCAGGCTATCGTGCCAACTGTTGATCTGTATTCCTTGGCTAAGTGAACCTCGTTCTGCAAAAGACAAGAACGAAAGCAGGGAAAACAGTAAAAATGAGAATATTAATTTATGTTGTCTCAATCCTAAGTCAGTTTCAAATCTTTAACCAGTGCAAAGGTAGTTATAATAAATGAACAAATAAAGATGATGGTTGAATAATTTTCTTATTTTATGAGTTTTTAAGAATTGAGAAGCTTATACAATGTGTTTTTGTGGCGTGTGTCGTTAACTTTATACGATGTCTTCATTCAAACATCTCAATCCATTTCTTGAATCTTTCCACACCGTCTGCTCCAAATTTCTCAAGACTGGCAAGTGCCTTGTCTACAGATTTCTCGTTCTCCAACTTTGTCTTGCTGAAGAATTTATCTGCATAACATACAATCTGCTCCTCAATGCTTACAGGAAGCATTTCTCTGTGTGGTATAGGTAGGTCTTGCTCCTCTATCTGCTTGAGGGAAAGACCAGCACCTGTGTGGCGTTCACAGACAAGTGCATGACGAGGATATCCTTCTTCGCGAAGAATATCGGCTCCGATTGTTCCGTGACAAATGTATGGTTTGTCCCCAAAACATTGAATACCATTTGCATCACATCGGAAGATGCCTATGTCATGAAGCATGGCAGCTTCCTCCACAAACTGGCGGTCAGCTCCTAATTCTGGATGGGTATCCACAATCTTAAGAGCCTTGTCTGCCACTTTGCGTGAGTGAACCATGAGGATGTGCTTTAACTCATTGTCCTCAGTATAATACTTGTTTATGATTAATTCATAATTCATAATTGTGGGAACCGTAAACCGTTAGTCTTTCTTCGTTAATCCTTAACCGTTTCTCGTTAACCTTTAACCTTTAACCTTTAACCTTTAACCGTTAACCTTTAACCGTTAACCTCCTTTTATCACCTTTTCAATTACCTCTGGGAAGTGTGCCTGTTCAAGGACATGGATCTTCTCGGCAATAGTGTCTGGAGTGTCAGCACCTGTGAGGGCGACACGGAACTGAGCGATGTGTTCGCCTGCATCAAGTTCGTTGTTGACAAAGTGAATAGTGATACCAGATTCTTTCTCACCAGCAGCCTTTACTGCCTCGTGAACATGGTGTCCGTACATACCCTTACCACCATATTTAGGGAGAAGGGCAGGGTGGATATTGATTATTTGTCTTGGGAACTTTTCTATAAGGTATTCTGGAATACGAACAAGGAATCCAGCAAGGATGATATAGTCGCAACCCTCAACGGCCTTGAATACCATGTCTGGACACTCTTCAAACTGTTTACGAGTTATGATCTGTGATGGCACATTGTGGTTCTTTGCTCTCTGGAGGGCATAAGCATCTTCACGATTGCTGACAACACAAGCGACCTCCACTTGCTCGTCATTCTTGAAATATCCAATGATGTTTTCGAGGTTTGTGCCGCCTCCGCTTACGAAAACGGCAAGTCTTATTGTTTTGTTCATGTTTTATTATATGTTTCTGTTGCTTTTTAGTTTTGTTGTTGCAATAATGTGATTCCTTATCCGAACACCAGTCTTACTTTGTAATACTTTGTCACGTATAAAGCCAGTTTTGTTGCAAAACGGCGCAAAAGTACGGAAAAATATTGTGATTTGCAACGGTTGCGCACTAAAACTTTATTGTACCCACCTATATTCTCTTCCTAAATGTTGTGGGCGATTCTCCCGTCTTGTTACGGAAGAAACGTGTGAAATGATTGGCATATCCAAATCCAAGCATGGCAGAAATGTCGTTTATGCTTAGTGATTGGTTGGCAAGCAGAGATTTTGCTTTCTCTATAATCTTATTATGAACATACTCTTGGGCTGTAATCTTTATTTCCTTGCGAACAAGGTCGCCAAAGTAGTTTGGGGATAAGTGGAACTGTTTGGCACACCATGCCACACTCAACTGCCCTATGTTCTGCGGTAGATTGCTTTCTCCTGAGAGGTAACCGTCTATGATAGAGTCAAGCCTGTGAATCAGTTCGGAGGTATGCATCTTCTTCGTGTCAAACTGGCGCTCATAGAATCGGCGGCAACAGGTGAGTAACTGACCTATACCAAGACGAAGCATATGACTTGTGAATTCGTCATCACGTGCCAAGAGCTCAGTCTTTATGTTGTTGAAACAGTTAATGGCAACTCTCCTTTCCTCCTCGTAAAGTTCAAGTGCCTCGCTGACATCATAGTCAAAGAAATTGAACATGTAGAAGTCTCTTCCCAAACCGGAACCCTGAAGCAGTTCTGGTCGGAAAGCAAGCATCAGTCCTTGAGGCTTGGTCTTGTAGTCAAGGTTCATGGACACCACATCACCTGGTTTCATTGTAAAAATTGTACCAGCCCTATAACGCATTGCATTCCCTTTTAATACAAGTTCTCCAAAGTCCACTTCCATCAGCACAACGCAGTACATGCTGAAATCGGTAGGCTCAAAAAGTGAGAGGTCTGCATTCGCCAAATTTGCAACACTCACAAGGGGATGTGATGTTGGTTGGTGAAAGTATCGGTTATATTGGTCTATGTTTTCTACAATAGTATGCATAAGTGTTAGGTAATTATGGTACAAATATAGTTTTATTTTGGTAGAATATGTAATAATGGTCGATAATTTTGGTAAGAAAATGAAAAAAGCGTAAAAATGGTATATTTTCCAAAGAAATGTTTAGGCGAATAATGGTCTATTGCAAATATATTTGCCATTGCAATGAGAAACATCAACCCTTTTTGTTGCAATTACTAACCTGGCTTTAGCATACTAAAATAGAAAAAGTTGTAAGGCTATATATAAGTAATGTAAAAACTCTAACTAATCAATATTATTTAATACTAATACTAAAAAACAATGGCAGTAAAATTCTACCAAAGTGAGAACCAGGTTCCACTTGAGATGCACAAGGTGCGTATGATTCAGAAGCTTTCTCTTCTTCCAGTAGAGGAACGTCTTAAGAAGATTCAGGAAGCAGGAAACAACACATTCCTCCTCCAGAACAAGGATGTATATCTTGATATGTTGACTGACTCAGGTGTCAACTGTATGTCTGACAATCAGTTTGCAGCATCATTCCAGGCTGATGATTCATACGCAGGTTCTGCAACATTCCTTCGTGTAAAGAAGGCTATAAAGGATGTGTTTGGTTGTGACAACGTTCTTCCTGTTCACCAGGGACGTGCTGCAGAAAACATTCTTGCAGAGGCATTCTGTGCACCAGGAAAGGTGGCAATCATGAATTTCCACTTCACAACAACTAAGGCACATGCTACTCGTTGCGGTGCTACAGTTGAGGAACTTGTTCAGCCAAAGGGACTTATCCCACAGAGTGATGATCCTTTCAAGGGTGACTATGATCTCGAACTGCTTAAGAAGCGTATTGATGAAATCGGTAAGGATAATGTAGCATATGTTCGTGTTGAGGCAGGTACAAACCTTATTGGTGGTCAGCCTGTATCTTTGGAGAACATGCTTGCTGTTACAGATATCTGTCATGAGAAGGGCTGTCTCTCTGTACTTGATGCTTCTCTCCTACAGGACAACATCTATTTCATGAAGACACGTGAGGCTCGTTGCAAGTACATGGAAGTAGCTGATATCTACAAGCTTCTTGCAGATCACTTCGACCTTATCTACTTCTCTGCTCGTAAGCTCAGTTTCTCAAAGGGTGGTATCATCTGCTCTAAGGACGAGAAGTGGACAAAGCAGCTCATGACATTCATTCCTCTCTATGAGGGCTTCCTGACTTATGGAGGTATCGACGTTCGTACAATGGAGTCTATGGCTGTTGGTCTCTACGAGTCACTCGATATGGAGTACATCTCACAGGGTCCTGAGTTCATCAACTATCTTGCAAAGGAACTTGATGCTTATGGAGTACCTGTAATCCTCCCTCCTGGTGGTCTTGGATGTCACCTCAACGCTGGTGCTTTCGTTCCAGATATGCCACACAATCAGTATCCTGCAGCAGCAGTAGGTGCAGCTCTCTATATTGCCGGAGGTATTCGTGGTATGGAGCGTGGTACTGTGTCAGAGCAGCGTGAACCAGATGGTACAGAGCGTTATGCAGAGCTTGAACTTCAGCGTCTTGCAGTTCCACGTCGTGTGTTCACCCTCTCACAGCTCAAGTATGTTGCTGACCGTGTTAAGTGGCTCTGGGATAACCGTAACCTCATTGGTGGTCTTGAATGGACTGAAGAACCAGAAGTGCTTCGTTTCTTCTTCGGTCGCATGAAGGAGATCGGTTACTGGCAGGAAGAGCTTGCTGAGAAGTTCCGCAAGGACTTTGGCGATAGCCTCTAAAGTTAATTCGCGAGTTCTTAACTTGCTCACTTTAAGGAGTAAAATGGAGTTAAAAGGGGTTATCGCTCCTTCTTCGCTTAGGGGAGTTGAAAGACGACACTTTGTACCGAATGGAGTTTTCGAGAACAACATTAGCTTCGCTGAGGCCCTTCGGGGTTCGTCTTTTTACTACTTTTTACTCCACTTAACTTCCTTTTACTCCAACTAAGTGAAGCGAAACTTGAATTAACATATAGGTTTTCTAAGAATACAGATTAGGAGTTAGGACTTGTTCCTAACTCCTAATTTTTTTTGTGTGTAATGTGTCTGTTCTTTGTCCGTATTTCCTTCGTGGTGTCTACGTAGCATCTCCATCGCATCTCCATCGCATCTCCATCGAATGTCCATCGTAACGTTGGACATTCGATGGAGATGCGGTGCAGATTGTATGACTATAATATAGAGTCAGTACGGAGGATGGGTGAGGTTGTGAGGTTATAAGGTTATGAGGTTTGCAAAAAACAGAGGTATTTACCATATGCCATTCGGTTTTTTTGCGTTCCTTGTCTTTGCTTAACTCTATTTATGTAAAGCTTGTGAAACATGAAATTCCATTTGTTTTTGTTCAAAGTGTAAGTGACATTGCAAATTCTTCATTCTTCATTCTTCATTCTTCATTTTTATTCCTTACCTTTGCACGAAATTGTGTAAATATAAATAAAATGGAATTAGCAAGTAAATATAATCCACAAGATGTGGAAGGAAAGTGGTACCAGTACTGGACAGACCACAAGCTCTTTTCTAGTAAGCCAGATGGTCGTGAACCATATACTATAGTTATACCACCACCAAACGTGACTGGTGTGCTTCACATGGGTCACATGCTTAACAATACAATTCAGGATATCCTTATTCGTAAGGCTCGTATCGATGGCAAGAACGCTTGTTGGGTGCCAGGTACTGACCATGCTTCTATTGCAACAGAGGCAAAGGTAGTGAACCGTCTTGCAGAGCAGGGTATCAAGAAGCGTGACCTTACTCGTGAGGAGTTCCTCAAGCATGCTTGGGATTGGACAGATGAGCATGGAGGCATCATCCTTAAGCAGCTCCGTCGTCTTGGTGCTTCATGCGACTGGGACCGTACTGCCTTCACAATGGATGAGAAGCGTAGCGAGAGTGTGCTCAAGGTATTTGTTGACCTCTATGAAAAGGGACTCATCTATCGTGGTCTCCGTATGGTTAACTGGGATCCTAAGGCACAGACAGTACTCTCTACTGAGGAGGTTATCTATCGTGATGAGAAGTCTAAGCTCTATAACCTTAGATATTATGTTGCTGATGCTGACGTAAACCCAGTAAAGCCAACAGGCGAAGAGGGTGAGGTGCTTCATCAGGATGCTGATGGCAGATACTATGCTGTTGTTGCAACAACTCGTCCAGAGACAATCATGGGTGATACAGCAATGTGTATCAATCCTAAGGACGTGAAGAACCAGTGGCTTCGCGGTCACAAGGTTATCGTTCCACTCGTAGGACGTGTCATCCCAGTCATCGAGGACCGTTATGTAGATATCGAGTTCGGTACAGGATGTTTGAAGGTAACTCCAGCACACGACGTTAATGACTATGCTCTCGGTAAGACTCACAATCTTGAGACAATAGACATCTTCAATCCAGATGGAACAATCTCTGAGGCTGCAGGAATGTATGTAGGTCAGGACCGTATGGATGTTCGTAAGCAGATTGCCATCGACCTCCAGAACGCTGGTCTCATGGAGAAGGTTGAGGATTATGATAATAAGGTAGGATATTCAGAGCGTAACCAGGACACAGCTGTAGAGCCACGTCTCTGCAAGCAGTGGTTCCTCTCAATGAAACATTTCGCTGACATCGCTCTTCCTCCAGTACTTGAGGGCAAGATCAAGTTCTACCCAACAAAGTATGTGACAACATACAAGAACTGGCTTGAGAATATTCAGGACTGGTGTATCTCACGTCAGCTCTGGTGGGGACACCGTATTCCTGCATACTTCGTAAATGATGGCAGCGAAGCAGATGACGAGAATGAGAAGTTTGTTGTTGCTCTCACAGCAGAGGATGCTCTTGCAAAGGCAAAGGCTAAGTTTGGTGACAACATCACAGCAGACATGCTTTCTCGTGACGAGGACGCTCTCGACACATGGTTCTCTTCATGGCTCTGGCCTGTATCTCTCTTCGACGGAATCAACAATCCAGGCAACGAGGAGATCAACTACTACTATCCAACTGCCGACCTTGTAACAGGTCCGGATATCATCTTCTTCTGGGTAGCACGTATGATCATGGCAGGTGAGGAATATATGAAGGATGTTCCTTTCCGCAACGTATATTTCACAGGTATCGTTCGTGACAACCTCGGACGTAAGATGAGTAAGTCACTCGGTAACTCTCCTGACCCAATCGGTCTTATCGAGAAGTATGGTGCCGACGGTGTACGTATGGGTATGCTTCTTTCTGCTCCTGCAGGTAACGATATACTCTTCGATGAGAGTCTCTGTCAGCAGGGTGCTGCATTCTGTAATAAGATATGGAACGCATTCCGTCTCGTTTCAGGATGGAGTGTTGATGAGAAGGCAGATGGTAGCAAGAATGCTAAGGCAATAGAGTGGATGAACGCTAAGATTCGTGCAGCTGTTGTTGAGATTAACGACCTCTATTCTAAGTACCGTCTCAACGAGGCTCTCATGGCTATCTTTAAGCTCTTCACAGACGAGTTCTCTGGATGGTACCTTGAGATGATCAAGCCAGAGTATGACCGTGAGAAGAACTGTGCTATGCCTATTGACAAGGCAACATCAGAGGCTACTCTCAAGTTCTTCGAGCAGCTCATGAAGATTATCCACCCATTCATGCCATTCATCACAGAGGAACTCTACCAGCACATTGCAGAGCGTAAGGATGGTGAGTCAATCATGATTGATCCTCTCGTTATTGATGCTCCTGCTGCAGCTGATGCAAAGATCATCGCTGATGTTGAGGTGATGAAGCAGATTGTGGCTGGTGTACGTGCTGTACGTAACCAGAAGAACATAGCACCAAAGGAGGCACTCGCTCTTCAGATTGTAGGTGAGAACCCTGTATCTGACCTTGCTGACATGATGAAGAAGATGGCTAACCTCTCAGGCATCGACCTTGTTGCTGCTAAGGACGAGACAGCTTCAGCATTCATGGTAGGAACAACAGAGTTCGCCGTACCACTTGGTGACCTTGTTGATGCAGAGGCAGAGATTGCTAAGATGGAGGCAGAAGTTAAGCGTCTTCAGGGCTTCCTCGTTGGTGTTCAGAAGAAGCTCTCTAACGAGCGTTTCGTATCTTCTGCACCAGCACAGGTTGTAGAGCTTGAGCGTAAGAAGCAGGCAGATGCTGAGACTAAGATTGCTGCTCTTACTGAGAGCATCGCTAAGTTGAAGAAGTAAGCGACAAATACCAAGTCGTATAAATAAGTACTACGCGGAACTATCGCGCATATTCTTGATTTTATTAGGGATATCGTGTGATAGTTCCGTTTGTTTTTGGGCAGGTTCTTTGTGTTCGCTTTGTCCCCACCGATCGAGGTGGAGTTTTGGCATTATTTCCACCCTTCATCTGCTAAAAGAATCTAAAAGTTCACTTATATGTGAAGAAATTCACTCAAAAGTGTATTTATTTTAAAGAAAAGTGTTACTTTTGCTGGGTAAAACATCAAAATTATGGTAAAACAGACAACTATCAAGACGATTGAACAGAATGACAATGTTAGTTTGTATTCCATTTGTTTCAATGGTGACGAATTGAGCGAATACGAGAAATTCCTGACAATGTTCAAGGATAATGCTCGACTAAACCGTGACTTTCAGACAATACTTTTGGCTTTGGCTAAGATTGTTGAGGTGGGCGCTTTGGAACGCTTCTTCCGAAATGAAGGACGAATGAACGACAATCTCTGTGGCTTGTCGATCGATTCTAGACGGTTGAGATTGTATTGCCTTCGAATTTCTGACCAGATTCTTATAGTTGGAAATGGAGGCGAGAAGACTACAAGAACCTACCAAGAGGACAAAACGCTGAGTGGTTATGTGATGGATCTTCAGAAATTTGATGAACTGCTCAAACAAGCCCAGAAGTCTGGTGCCATCAGCATAGAAAACAATGTAATAACAGGTATTGATACTGCAACATTTGAGTTATGATACAGAATCCTTTGTTCCGCGAGTGCCTTGCCGCCATCCCAGAGGAGCGTAAGGCAGAATTTGACCTTTCGTTTGCTATTGCCACCCGTATTGATGATGTGTTGAAACGCAAAGGAATGACACAACGTGAACTGGCTCATCGTCTTGGTAAACGGGAGTCGGAGGTCAGCAAGTGGTTGACAGGTCGACATAACTTCACAACCAATACCATAGCTCGCATCTCTCTTGCTCTTGGCACAAATATCATCAATGTGCCAACTTCAACCTATAGGGAGGTAACAGAACCTACACTTGCCATGGTGGCCGAGGATGTTGCAGTTAGCTTTTAATCTTGAGGCGAACCCATAGCCAACGTGGAATCATCCTCCAAAAGAATACAAGGATTCGGTAGCGCCAGTCGATGGTGACTACCGCTTTCTTTTTCTTCAGGGCACGAACAATCTGCCTTGCCACATTGGGTGCCTGAAGTTGCATGGGGAAATTGCTATCCTTGATGAGTTCGGTAGTAACAAAGCCAGGACGAATGTCGGTAAAATGAATGTTCAGTCCTCGGATATGTGCCTGCTGAGTGAGGCTTTCCATATAGAAACTCTGGAAACGCTTGGTAGAAGAGTAGGCTGGTGCAGCACCTAATCCCTTGGTGCCGGCAATGCTGCTGATGCAGGCAATATGCCCCTCTTTCTCGGGGTGCTCTGCAAAGTAGGTGTACACAGCGGTAATCATGCGTGTAAATCCCATGGTATTGGTCTGTACCGTGTTCATCTCCTTCTCTAAGTCCAATGCCACATTCTGGTAACCAATACCGCTGCTATGCAGGTAAAGGTCGATGCCATTCATCTGCTCTATCAGCTGCAGTAATTGCTGGGGAGCCTGTTCTTCGTTGATGTCGATGCGTGCAGTTAGCACATCGCCGTTTATGGCCTCCTTTGCCTGTTGCAGCAGTTGTTCCCTGCGACCGCATATGGCCACCTGCCAACCGCTTTCTGCCAGTATCCTTGCCACTTCATAGCCAATGCCCGAGGTGGCTCCCATAACAATTGCCTTGTTCTTGCTTGTCATTTCAGATAATTATAGATTTCCTGTGTCCAGTCCTTGCCGTTTTCGGTAAGGAAAGTATGAATACCTAGTGCTTCGGCTGCCTGTGTGTTTCGGACCCCATCGTCAAGGAACAAAGTCTCATCAGGATTCAATCCTTCGCTTTCAATTACATGCTTGAAGAACTTGTCGGATGGTTTCATGGCACCACACTTGTAACTCATGTAAACAGCATCCATGTAATGATCTAATCCATGCCCCTTGCCATCAAATTCCTCGCTCAGTACCCAGCTCATCATGAAAGGGTTTGTGTTTGATAGCAGGATAACACGATAACCTTCCTTTCGAAGGCGTTCCAGAGCATCGAAGTTTCGTTGAGGCACTTCCTTGGCATAACCCATCCAGGCATGCTTGCACTCGTCATAGGTAAGTTCACGACCAACTAGTTCGCTCAGTTTCTGCCTAAACTCCTCTGTTCCAATCTTGCCTTCTTCGATATCGCCAAAGATACCTTTCTGGGTATAAGGGTTAAGGTGTTCTTCTGCATCTTTTAGGCCAAGGGCAGAAAAGCGTTTTAGGGCTTCGGGGTGACTAATGGTGATAATAACACCACCCATGTCGAATAGAATGTTCTTAATCATCGTGCTGTTTGTAAAGTTTCTACAAAGATACGTGTTTTTTGTGGGATAATGATTATTTTTGCATTATGAAATTGAATAATGCGTTAGAAATACCTGTAGAACAGCATCCTTTGGAACCTTTTCTGCCTGCCAATGGAAAGTTGCTGATGTTAGGTTCGTTCCCTCCACAGCAAAAAAGATGGTGTATTCATTTCTATTACCCTAACTATTCGAACGACATGTGGCGAATCTTCGGTCAGGTATTCTTTAATGATCCCCTTTACTTTGTAGATACCGCACAGAAGACTTACCGAAAAGATGATATCGTGGCATTTCTGGATAGGATAGGAGTGGGAATTTATGATACCGCCTGTGCCATTCGAAGATTACAGGACAATGCTTCGGATAAGTTTTTGGAAGTAGTAACTGCAACAGATGTTGAGGCTTTGCTTGCCAGGATGCCTATGTGTCGCGCAATTGTTACTACAGGACAGAAGGCAACCGATACTTTATGCGCACATTTTGGCATAGAGCAGCCAAAGATGGGCAGCTATACAAAGTTTGCCCTTGATGAAAAGGAGTTCCGCCTATACAGAATGCCCAGTTCATCAAGAGCTTATCCCATGTCGTTGGTAAAAAAGGCTGCTGCCTACCAGCCTATGTTCGAGGAAATCTTTAATCTGGATAGATCATTTTGCGAGTAACACCTCCGTCGA
The DNA here is from genome assembly GCA_045641785.1 of Bacteroidaceae bacterium. Lineage (GTDB taxonomy): Bacteria > Bacteroidota > Bacteroidia > Bacteroidales > Bacteroidaceae > Minthosoma. Next base: position 754 of record JAZUHP010000025.1, on the reverse strand, counting down.
TGGTAATGGTCTGGCCATTGATGAAGTCGTTTCTTTCCTGGCAAAGGAATACTGCCATGCGCGTAATGTCGTGTGGCATACCTACACGTCCTGATGGGTGGAACTCGTGGTCAATATCACGTAGCACCTCATCTTCCTGCACATGAATCCAACCCGGAGCAATGGCATTTACCGTAATACGGAAAGGTGCCAATGAAACGGAAAGTGCATGTGTTAGTGAATAGATTCCACCCTTTGAGGCAGAATAGCCTTCTGTTCCAGGTTCGCTCATAAGGTAACGTGAAGAGCAAAGGTTGATAATTCTTCCATACTGGTTATTGCCGTTCTTCTGGCGCAGGCATGCCATAAAGCGGGCCGTGATGAAGGCCGAGCGCAGGTTTGTGCTGATTACCTTGTCGAACTCTTCTACGGTAATCTCGGTAATGGGTTTAAAGTTACCTACACCTACGTTATTAATGATGATGTCTATGTCGCCCCAGCTCTCTGCTAAATTCTGCAGGCATGCTTCCAGCTTGTCTTTGTCTGTTACGTCTATCGGATAGAATTGTGCTCCTGTGGCATCCTGCACTTCTTTTCCAAGTTCTGCATTGATGTCGCAGAAGGCAACCTTGTCGCCTTCCTGGCAAAAAGTCTCGACCATGGCACGCCCTATTCCGTGGGCGCCACCTGTTATACAAACGCCTCTTTTATTCATATGATTTTATATCTTCATCTTCATTATAATAATTAGGCTCCAGCATTTCGTTGGTATGCT
>JAZUHP010000024.1:0-9172 GCA_045641785.1 Bacteroidaceae bacterium | reverse complement strand
TCAGATGCTCTATTCAGTTGAGCTAGCGAACCATTTTGACTGAAACGACGAATATCCGTCTTTTCGTGGGCGTTGACGGATTCGAACCGCCGACCCTCTGCTTGTAAGGCAGATGCTCTGAACCAGCTGAGCTAAACGCCCGAATTAGAGTTTCTTTTATCAAGTTACCCTATTCATTTTCGCTCTTAAACAAGGACTGATTTATGTCCTTTTCCGAAAGCGAGTGCAAAGGTATGGACTATTTTTGAAACTGCCAAATTTTCAAAGAACTTTTTCTTAAAAAAAAATTAGCATTTCCATTTTTCGAACAAAAAAAATAGTGCTCAGCACCATTCCCTGTCCACCCCTGCATCGTAGAGCCTCAATTTGAGGTCTCTACTTTGCTACTGTGGAAATCACAATAACGTTTCCTTTCAACAATCTTTTTTACTACCTTAAATTAATACCTAAAAGAAAATTTAACAAATTTAATCAACTAACCTTTTACCTTAATCAAAACTTTACCTATTGCTGATCTCACGATCATTGTTTCCTAAAACAAATCTTTTACCATTATTTATAAGTGATAAAATCACCTGCTTATTGACATCCTGATCTCTTTACCTTATATTGAGATTTTTGCTTCAAAAACTTCCAGATATCCTGTAACCTTTTAATATGGCCTTTAGACATCGTTCCGTCTTATTAGCTTGTCATTCAAAGGAGCTGTAACGCTTTTTCCTTTTGACGTTGCAAAGGTATGGAGTTTTCATTTCTCCACCAAATCTTCAAGAGAAAAAATTGCACTTTTTGTGTTCTTTTTGACACATATCATCACTTGTGCGTGCACACAATACATATAGAACAATAAAAGTACATATTTTCATGTACTTTTTGCCCACACTTACATTTGCAGAATTTTGCCTAAAATCCACACGCAAATCACAGTTAGGTGTATTTTGGACACTTTTATTCGTATATGAACAACTCAAATTTGCTTTTAGCTAAATATTTTCGGCTACAAAGGCTGTGCGATAACGCATCAAAACAACTTTGTGTTATTGATATGCCTATCCTTATCCCTTGAAGTCTTTTTCTCCATATTCCGAGTCAAAGCCTCCGTAAGATTCACGCCCGTCTGATTAGCGAGGCAAAGAAGTACCCAAAGCACATCTGCCATTTCATCTGCAGGATCCTGTGACTCACCCGCCTTGAACGACTGATCACCATACTTCCTGGACATCACCCTTGCCAACTCCCCTACTTCCTCTGTCAGCACCGCCATATTTGTCAGTTCAGAGAAATAGCGCACACCATACTCATGGATCCAGTCATCCACCATCTTCTGTGCTTCATTAAGTGTTATCTCCTTTTCCATTACACATTATTTATTTTTACGGTTTTAAGGCTCTACACCATAGGATATAGGACGAACAATCATTTGACACAACATATTCTGCATTACCCCAAATAGCACAATCTACAAATTTATTATCGTTGTTAGCTTTAATCATATTAAAGCTAACAACGATAAAGATCCCAAAATAAAGAGACTGGCAAACTACCAGGACAGAAAATATTCTAGAGCAAAATAATTCGTATCATCGCCTAATTCTTCACGCGCCGTATCAATGGAATAAGCTTTATTGTTCCGTCAGGGGTGAAGAGTCCCTGTAGGAGTTTATACCGTTTCGCTGAATCTGTGAGTGGGATTAGGTCGTCCTGGTTGAAGATAACGCCATGCCAAAACTTCCTCTTGAACGTTGTCGGGCAAGGATTCTATCAGCACATTCCTGACAAGTTGGTCAAGATGCTCGGGCGATGTCTCCACACGCGCATTGATGATGAGCTTTGCCTCATCAGCCTCTCCTGCCATGCCTCGTAAGGTGATTGGGTTGGTAAGGTTGTCGGCTCCCGTCAGATTGGTTACGGCATAGTCCTTGCCACATTCCATGATCAGTTTCACATGACCTACGCGCAATGACTCAGATGTAATGGCAGAGGCAAGTCTCGACATGATGTCCTTGAGTACGTCATCCCAGCACATGCCTTTACCTGTCAGATGCAACGTGCCATTCAGCCAGCCCAACACAGCTTCGCCATGTGCATAACGGTCATAGTCGATATCGAGAAGTTTCGCGCCAGCCTCCGTACGACTGCATACCTCATGCAACCATTCATCCACTCCAACACCAGTTGCACTACTGATTGCCATGACCTTGGCAGTAGGAAATGTATGCTGTGCTTCCGAGGAGATCTTGTCAGTTTGCTCTTTTGTGAGCGTATCCGTCTTGGTTATAAGTATCACATCCGCTTCCTCCAGTTGCTTGCGATAGATGTAGGCTGCATCCTCATGCAAGCCCGCATCACCATTCTGCAATATGGAGCATAGACGCGAAGGGTCTGCGAGTACGGTGAGCGGCGAGATGGTCAGTTCTGTGCTATAGAATTTCTTCAACGGATTGATTATGGTAGCGGACAGGTCTGCACAGCTACCGACAGGTTCTGCGATGATCACATCAGCAACAATGTCTGTACGCAGATTCTTGATGGCGTCAACAAAACCGTTGAAATTGCAACAGAAACAACTGCCTGCCACCTCTTCCACCTTGAGACCGTCACCCTGCAGAATGCGAGTGTCCACCAATTCTGGAGCCTGGTCGTTGGTTACCAATCCTACCCTCTTTCCCTCCGACATCAGTCGCTTGGCAACCTCCCAGAGGAGCGTTGTCTTACCGGCTCCCAGGAAACCTCCAGCCAGTATAAGTTTTGGTTTTTTCATGTAATTCTAATCGAGATTTGAAATTATTTTTCGTTTTCGTGGCAAAGCGTTTCGTAGGCACGTTGTGCCATTTCGTACCTCACCAGATGCCTCTGTTATTCACAACAACATTTGCTATTATTCTTCTTGTTGGCAGGCTCAAGTATGTACTTGAAGAATGCTGCCGCCAGACAACTGCCCACGATGGGAGCCAACACATACACCCAGATGAATCCACCGCATTGGTCAGGGAGGGCAGCATTACCCCATCCGCAGATGTAAGCCACGATGCGGGGACCGAGGTCGCGTGCGGGATTAAGCCCCGCCTGTGTAAGTGGAGCTATGAAGAATATGATACTGCTAACCGTCAGACCAATGAAGAGAGGTTGCATCGTCTCTGAAGGGCGTCCCACATTGCATCCTTCCGTCAGGGCGAAGATGAACAGGGCGAGCAGAAATGTACCGAACCCTTCGGCAAACATAGCTAAAGGCAGAGACACCATTGCTACAGGTGCATCGCCTGGGTTGGGGTAAAACTCACCGAACATTCGCGCTGTGTCCACACTTGCATCCGACCCACGTACTATGCCGTGTGCTACTTCGTATGCCTCAATCGAACTGCCAAACAGGAGATATAACATAAATCCTGCGCATACGGCTCCAACCAACTGAGAAATCAAGTACCCTGGCAGTTTGCCTATGTTCATTCTGCCCGCCACCACCATCGCAATGGAGATAGCAGGATTGAGATGTGCACAACAGATGTTACGGGTGAGGAATATGGAAAGCGTGACGCCGAGGCCCCAAACAATGCCGACCTGAAAGATACTGTTATGTTCGCCAAACAGTACTGCGACTGCCACACATGCACACCCGAACAAAGTCAAGATGAATGTACCCAAAAATTCGCCTAAATATCCTTTTGTTTTCATTATGTTATAGTTACTTGATTATTAGGGCGCCCAGTTTGTCGTGCTTGTTTTTGCCGCAAGTGGCCAGTTGGAAAAACCTTAGAGAACTTAGCGCAGCGATCTCATCGACCGAAGGGAGGTAAACAGAACAAAAACAAGAAAAAACAATCCAACTATTTTACAATTTCACAAATTACTATTTTACAATTGCTATGCGTAACATATCGACCGGATGGAAATCGTCAAATTGCACTTCAAGAAACTGTTTTTTATGTTTTTTTGGTTTTTGCGAAGCTCTGTTTTTTTTACATGGCCGCTTGCGGCACAAAATATAGCACAAGAATTGGACACCCTACTTGGTTATATAAATTGAGAGAGAATCCTTATCTAAATGAACTTCATGCATGGTTATCTGATGATGCGTAGCACATCCTCAACAATCTGTTCATCGAGCAAACGGTTGTCACCAAGCAACTGCTGCTGGTCGAAACGGTCGTAGAGACCCTTCCTGATACCTCCTACCAACACCTTCATGTCAGATGTACCGTAGAACGAAGCGATGCGCTCTCCGAAACCACCGTCCTTGCAACCGTCCTCAAGCGTGACAACGAGTCGGTGGTTTGTCTTGAGCGAGTCAAGCGTATCTGCGTCCACAGCATTAAGATAGCGAGGGTTGATGAGTGTAGCATCAATGCCTTTGTCGGCAAGGAGACGCACAACATTCTCACCCTTCTGGTAGAATGAGCCAGCGGCGATAATGGCTACCTCTGAACCCTCGTGCATCACCTTGTACTTGGAGTCGTAGCTATACTCTGTATCAACCTGTTCATCTGTATGTATCACACCATTGCTTGGCACACGAATGGCAATCGGTTTCTTGTCCTGAATAATTGCCCATCGGAGCATTGCAAAATACTCCTCGCAAGTTGTAGGAGCAAGGTAAATGAGACCAGGAATGCTACAAAGCATAGGAATGTCAAACAGACAGATGTGGGTAATGTCGTTCATGGTACCTGTACCGCCCCAAGCCACGTTGATGACAGCAGGATTGGAGTTGATGCAGAGATCCTGTGCAATCTGGTCGTATGTGCGCTGAATGAAGGTAGAGTAAACCGTCCATACTGGTCGCAAACCGCCCTTTGCCATTCCACTTGCCATAGCACAAGCCTGTTCCTCAGCAATGCCCATGTCGATGTGCTGAAGTCCTGCCTCCTTACGCTTGGCAGGGGAGAAACCGGCAGCTGCTGGTGTTCCTGCAGTCACGGCAATGAGAGTAGGGGCATTCTTCATCTCACGAAGCATCCAGTTGCTGTATAATGATTCATAAGACTCCGAACCACCGCCAGAAGCTCTTGATCCGTCCTCTATGTTAAATGGCGCACCCCAATGCCAAGCCTCCTTGTTGTCGATGGCTGGCTGGAAACCATGACCTTTCTCTGTGTGAATATGAACGACAGTAGGTTTGTCTGTATCCTTTACCGACTTGAACAGTTCGATGAGTTTCTCCACATCGTTGCCCTCCTCAAGATACTTATACTCAAATCCCCACGCCTTGAACCAGTTGTGCTGGCACTCGCCATTGCTCTCACGAAGAGCGCGCAGATTCTTGTAGATGCCACCATGATTCTCGGCTATAGACATCTCGTTGTCGTTCACCACGATGATGATACCTGTACCCAACTCAGAAGCTTCATCAAGACCTTCAAATGCCTCGCCGCCTGAGAGAGAGCCATCGCCGATGATGGCAATGATGTTCTCCTTCGTACCCTTAATGTCACGTGCCTTCTGAAGACCTGTAGCAAGACTTACCGATGTGGAAGTGTGTCCCACCTCAAAGTTGTCATACACAGGACTCTCGGCAGGAGAAGAATAACCGCTGATGGCATTCATGTCCTCCACGTCGCCAAGAAAACCCGCTGCACGTCCGGTAAGCACCTTGTGAGGGTAGCACTGGTGACTGACGTCAAACACGAACTTATCCTCCGGAGCGTTGAACACATAATGGAGGGCGACAGTTGCCTCCACGAATCCAAGGTTAGGACCTACGTGACCTCCATGCTTGCTGACACGGTTAAGGACAGCAGCACGTGTCTCATCAGCAACGATCTTTAATGCCTCCATGTCCAGCCCTTTCAAGTCGGCTGGTGACTTTATATTCTCAATATACATATCTTATACTGTTATAAACCGCTTTGGTTATAAATCGACAGCAAAGATACACACTTTATTCATATCATCGTATACCAAAACATTGGGATTTACAATCTTTTTATAGGATTATGCAGTTTTGGGGATTAGGTGTAACGTCTATTAATCCATCGTAGTAAACTCGTAGTAAACTCGATTTGCTTACGACTTGCTTACGACAATTGTCGTAAGCAAGTCGTAAGCAAAAGCTGTTCAGATGCTGTTCTAATAAGAGGGTAAAGGGAGTAATATAACTCAGCTTTAGCATTTGTTTTCAGTTGTTCGGTTGTAGCCCCCTCACCCCCTCCCCTCCTTGCCTTCCGTCGAACAATTCAGTTTTTATATTATTGCTGTCCGGTAAAAATTAAAACACGCAAAATATCATGCCCGAACTGTCTGTAATCAGGCAATTCGGGCATTACTTTCAAAAAAGTAAGCCCCCTTCTTAAAAATCGAATGATAATTGGACAGCTTTTGGTGGCGACATTCCCTTGTTTCTAAAGCCAAACTCATTCCAGTTCCTGTCAGGATCCTCCATGAAGTCTATAAAGTCATGTAGTACATCAGCGTCAGCCTTATCATGGTCACGATCTGAGAAAAAGAACAGTGCCTTTTTATCATCCTACCAATAACTGTACACAGCAGATTTGCTATTAGTACAGTCCATGTCTGTATCTGTATGGCATTTATGCTGTCCCCATAGAAGAAATGCAGCGGAAAGTTCTGCTTCAGCTGCTTGTACAGTGACTCAATAGCCCATCGTCTCTTGTATATCTCTTCAATGTCCTCAACCGTAAGTTCAAAGTTGTTGGTTAGCAGGACATCCGATTTTCCGGAATCCGTACTCCAAAGCTCGACTCTTCTTGATTCATGCTCCAGTTCTCCCTTTTTGAAGACTACGCGCTTGTCCGTATGCGTGACAAGTCCGTCTGGACTCACATATGTGACAGAAGAGTTCTCAGTGTACTTCAGGTTCTTCTTCATCTTTGTCACATAGCATACACCTTCTTCCGTAAGCCTCTGGAACTGCGCATAGTCTATGTAGGCCCTGTCCATTGTGATGGTTGAGTCAGATGGCAGATGCACCTCCTTGAGCAGATAGTGGTCATGCTTTGCAGCAGAAGTCAGCTGTACAACCATTGGTACGCCCTCAAGGTACTTCATTACCGTGTGAACCTTCATGCCTCCTTTCTTCTTTCCGCTTTTCGGGTGCCGGCCTACTCCTTTCAGCAGGTTGTCAAATAGCGTAATGGTGGTCGAATCCATCATGTAAAGAGACTTTTCCCATACTTTTTCTTCGCGTTTCGGTCGGCTGTCCGCTAAAAAACGGCCATACCTGTTGAGAAGGTCCGCATAGACCTTAGAGAAGAACTCTTGTGGACGGCGGATATTGGCTTCTGAGAGAGTACTCCTGCGAACTTGGTAGTCAATGCCAAGATGGGAGAGCTTGTGAGACTCGGCCTTCATGCCAATCTCTATCTCCCTCAGGGAATCAAAGTGTTTCAGGACACCAAAGAGCATCACAACAAGGTGAGTGTATCCGTCCAGTTTCTTCACATACGACTCGCTTTTGCCTGTCTCAGCACTTATTTTCTGGATTTTTGAGCGGTCAAGCAACTTTAGTAGCTGATTATAGACCGGCTGTCCGGTAAAATTTGTATTTTTGCCCATAGATTTGATTGTTTACTACATGTTTTTGTGGTGAAGACAAAGGTAAACAAAAGGGTTGGTTCCATTTGCAGGAATCAACCCTAATTTTTTTCTTCTTTTTTTTATTTTACCGGACAGCAATAATTCGATAACTTTTTTATAAAAAATCCCCTGCATCTGTTTGAGGATGTTGGGGATTCAGATATTACTCGTTTACTTGCGTTTTTTAGCCAGATATTCTATAGCAAACACCGGCCAACGTGGTACTTTGCGGATGTTTGTCCTTACGGCAGGAATGTCGCACAGCAGGAAGACAGATGCCAGAAGAAGGGAGAACCAGATAACGTAACCATACACCTGCTTTATCGCCACAAGCATCATGGAGTGCAGATAGCTGCCACTCATAAACTCGCCGAAATTGAAATGTGAGAGGTCGAGGTTGGTGAGTGTCAACTGACGACCGTAGTGTATCATGTCCTCATTGAGGAAATGCGAGAAGATTGTGGTGTAGAAGCCATACCCCATGGCACCGCCCAAGTACATGTGGACAATGTTGAACACGAACAAACCCATGAAGAACTGTTCAAGACTTGGTACCGACTCGTCCAATGCCCACATCAATGTAGGTGCAAGTATGCCATAGCCAAAGCCTCGGAGCATGATTGCCAGTCGGTATTGCTCAATGTTGACACCCATGCCTATGGTAGCGTACATGAGCAAGGCGTATGCGCTGATGGATAGGAAAGCAATGCCGATGAGCTTCCACACCTTCCACTTCTGAACCTTGAGCCAATACAGATCAAGAGCTATGCCCAAAAACATCCCTGGCAATGCCCACAGGTACTGACTCTCCTTGGTCAGTTCTTCAAGCCCGACGACCTCGGAGTAGAGTATCTCCTCAAGTGTGTGCTCGGCTCCAAATGCCAGTTCTGCCAAGGTAGTAACGATGAGTATTGGTACTACATTACGGCTTTTCAACAGACGGAGTTCTACGTATGGATAACGATTGTGAATCAGTCGGTAAAGCGTCAATCCTGCAAAGATAAGGGTGAACGCTCCCACCATCCGAATATGCTGATTGGCAAACCATCTGTAGTAATCGCCATATACAAAGATGTAGGAGAGCAGAAGCATCGTCACGCAAATGAGCAACGCCCCTTGCCAGTCAGTTCCTTTCAGCGAAAACCTGTTGGGCATAGGGCAGAACGGACGACACAGTGTAATCTGTGTCAGCAGGACGAACGACATGGTGCCCACGGTGATGACGTGCATCATCTCCCACGAGAAATGGTGTCCAACCCATGCGGCAACCCATCCTCCGCCTACAATGGCAGTGAGAAGGACGATGTGGAGTACAGGGAAGAAGACGGCAAAGTCACGCTTGGGCGTAATCCACAACTGGATGTTGCTCATGCACTCGAATGTACCTTGTATCTTGGCAATACCTGCCACGAAACATGCCACGACCAAAAGGGGCATTGACTGGCTGTGCATGGTGACTATGTTGCAGATGCCCAAGACAATGGCCGAAGTGCAGAGCAGTTGCTGATTGGTGAAGCGGAACTTCATCCTGAACAGCATAGGGAACCACACCGCCATGCCTGCCAGCGTAGCGTAAAGCAGAAACATGACATCCTCAATCATGAAATTTGTCGTGCCACGAATCTCGTCAAGTGCGCCCAGA
>JAZUHP010000023.1:0-17825 GCA_045641785.1 Bacteroidaceae bacterium | reverse complement strand
ATATTGGAGAGACGCAATTTAGAACGTTAAATCATATAATCCAAGTTTCTTTCTGCGAAACTTGAGTTATTAATCTTCTGATATGCTACCAGAAGTGAGACATAGGGTGTCTAGTTTGCTGTAAATACAAGTACGACAAACTGGACACCCTATTTAATCTGAGTTCGACGACATATTTTCGTTATACTATTTTTTACGATAACTGCCTAAATTCATTCCGAACGGATCACGAAGCAATGTCGAAGGAATTGCGAAGAATGAAAATAACGGGAAAATACGATAAGTCTTTTCTATGTCACCTAATTCCGCTATCTGTATTTCTCCTTAATCCAGAACTTGAGGATTGGGTCCTGGATGGACAACTCTCCTGAATTTACACATACAAGGTCATGGTCAAGGACTGCATTTTTGAGATTCTTGATATTGGCAGAAGTACCAAGATTATATTTCTTCAATACAGCAGCAGAACTGAAATTCTTTTCCTCATTTGCAATAGCAAGCAAGAAACTGATCTGCTTTGGCTTAAGATTGTCCATGATATTATCAAAGAGTAGGGAAGAACGGTCAACCAATTGGCGGAATGCTATATCAAGTGTGTCGTGGGTAGCAATACTCGTTGTGAGCAGCCAAACCATCTGTGCATATTGTTGAACATAGTATGAATGACATTCAACTCTTTCTGCAATGGTCTTTGCAAGTTCCTTGTTGATATGTTTACCTGTGTCGGAGAATCGCTGTTCAATAAAGTCTCCCCATTCCTCAACCTTGATTTTGTCAAGGACCATGATGTCCCCAAACTTGTATAATGGCATATCATAGTCAGAAAAGATATTCAGTAACATATGCCTTTTACTTCCATATAGACAATAGCACACATTTTGGTGCATCTGCCAATGTGACCTTAGTTTTGCCTGGAAAGCAATAGGATCCTTGAAGTTCTCTATGTTCTGGAACTCGTCAATACATACTATCATCGTTTTACCTTTCTCTTTTGCTATCTTCTCAGGCAAATCGAGTATCTCGTCAAATGTATATGTGTCTTCTTTGAAGTCTATTCCTAAAGTGAAGTCCATAGTTGCACCTGCATCTGATAGAGAAATCTTAGGACCAAACGAACCGAGATACCTCTTGGCAAAGTTGAGGAGTTCGTCCATTCTTGTAGATGTGGCGTTAAGTATAGAACTTGCATAGCACCTGAAGAAACTCTCTTCATCACGACAATTGAAGACATCAATATGGCAAGTGATATAGTTGTCACTTTCCTCGTTGATCTCCTCAAGCACTTTATGAACAAGCGAGGACTTGCCCCATCTTCTTGGTGACACAATGGTCGTATTCACCTTTCCCTTGAGGTTGTTCTTGAGAAGAGCGATATCTTTAGAGCGTCCAGTGAATTCCTTGTTCGTGGCAACACGTCCATATATAAAAGGTATATCCATATCGTTTATGTTTTACTCGCTGCAAATGTAATTGTTTTATTTGAAACAAACCTATTTGAAATAGACTTATTTGATTTCTGACCAATACAATTGTTTACTACGTGATAATTATCAATACAAATTAGGCACACGTGATGTCAAAATCGGAAAAATTAAAGTTTTAGTAATATTTTTCTACTAAATCCTTCGTAATCTAAAGAATTAGTAATACATTTGCAACGTAAAAACTAAAACATTAGTAAATAATGAAAACTAAGGAAGACAAAACACTTACAAAGGCAGAGATGGAGATAATGAACTATCTCTGGGAAATGAAGAATGGGGGAACGGTACGCGATGTCCTTGCGTGTTATCCAGAACCACTCCCTGCATATACTACTACTGCCACCTTCCTCAAGATTCTTACAGAAAAGGGATTTGTAAGGGCAGAGAAGCGTGAGAATGAAGGTAAGACTCTCTTCTTCGTTCCACTTATCACTCGACAGGAATACACCCGTAGCAAGATGCAAGAGGTGAAGAAAGACTTCTTTGGTGGTAGTTTCCGTTCCATGATCAACTTCTTCGCAAAGGAAGAGAATCTTTCTGACGACGAACTTAAGGAGATACTGGAAACAATAAAGACACACCCATAATCCCTCTCCTATAGGAAGGGGAATAGTTACCAAAGGAACAATCATATACTAATATTACCATCCATTGCCATATAGGTGACAATATCCACTATGACCCGGATGGCTCACCCCTCCCAATTTAGGGGGAGGGACTGGGGGAGAGGGTCTTTTCATTCTTATGTTTATATACGCAATCAAATCAATAATTACACTCTCGCTCATGTATATCCCATACATGTTGTTATTGAGAAAAGAATCATTCTTCCGATTCAATAGAGCGATGCTCATCTGTATCATACTCCTGTCATTAACATTGCCATTGTGCAATTTCCACTTCATGACAATGGGAACAAACCCTGTAGCTGAACATCTTAACACAGTAGTAGAGGTCGGAATGCCAATAATGGTTATCGATACAGACATGGCAACAAGCGAGATCGCTGTAAATGAACCAAGTTACTCAATAGACTGGTTTGCCCTTGTCTCTTGGATATACATTATAGGTATGACAGTGACAATCGTAGTCAAGCTCGTTCAGATGATGCTCCTTTACAGGACAATAAATAAAGGTGTGCTGTGGAAAGAAAAGAAAGATGGAGTGACAATATTCTGTCATGTGGGAGATGTGGCACCATTCAGTTGTTTCCGAACCATTGTCATAAGTGAGAAGGACTATGCTGAGAGTGCAAGAGAGATATTGTGCCATGAACTTGGACACATACATTGTATGCACTCATTGGACATCATTCTTGTCAATATATGCGAAGTGGTACAGTGGTGCAACCCATTGTCATGGATACTTGCAGGTTCGTTGAGAGATGTACATGAATATGAAGCTGATGATGCCGTACTCGCGAGCGGCGTTGAAGCACATAAATATCAATTATTATTAATAAAGAAAGCCGTTGGCTCCAGTTCCTACGCCTTTGCCAACAGCTTTAATCACAGTTTACTTAAAAAAAGAATTACTATGATGATTCGAGAAAAATCTAATCCTTGGATGCGTACAAAGTCATTGTACATCATCCCTGTGGCACTTGTTGCACTTAGTGCTTTTGCCACTCCAGAGTTGAACAACAAGATTGATGAGGTGGCTCAAGATGCCATAGGTTCTTCACCTCTTGTTGCTAACGCTGACAAAGTTAGTGAAATGCCATCAAATGAAAAAACTTTTAAGGAAGAAAGTGCAGTTACAGTTGCAGAAGAACCTACTGTAGAGCAAATTGACATCGAAAATGCAGTTGGATTGAAGGACTATTACATCCTTATTGATGGCAAGGAGTCAACCATCAATGACCTCAAGTCTTTGAAGAAGAATGATGCAACCATTGCTTTTGTTTGTAACCTTGGTCCAGTTAGCGATGAACTTCGTAAACTTGGTCTCACGAGAGTTGTCACTTACAAGAATGAAGAAGGAATGAAGTCAATGTATGTAAAGAAGGGCAACCAGAAGGCCGAGAATGGTATTGTGGCTGTGACAACACATGATACAGATGAAGTGTTTGAAGTATGTGAGGAAATGCCTGTTTATCCTGGAGGTATTGAAGCATTGATGCAGTTCATAGCCCAGAATGTCAGATACCCACAGGAAGCCGCATCAAAAGGCATACAAGGTCGTGTAATGGTTGCTTTCAAGGTTAATAAGGATGGCAGCATCTACGACATCGAACCAGTAAGCATTGACGACAAAAAATATGCGGAAGTGCTCCCAGAAGTAACAGTCAAGTCTTATGGTGCCGAAGGAAACAAAGATAATACAGAAGCTCTAAAAGCTCTCTTTGATGAAGCTGTACGTGTTGTTGGCAATATGCCAAGCTGGACTCCTGGTTTCCAGCGTAACATCCCTGTAAGGGTAAAGTTCATGCTTCCTATTACTTTCCGATTAAGTTAAAAACAACGTTTGAAGCAAATACATTCAAGTTTGCGACTCTCAAAACTTGAATAAACATATAGCCCGTACCGTCAGTAATGATTGGTACGGGCATTTATTTTTTCATAATGTTATAAAAACTTTATTGCTATTAATATAATTAAGATGTTCCCGTAATTGTTTTCCAAAAGTCACAAATTGAAGTAAATGAGGAATACAAAAACTACAAGGAAGGTGATGAGATAGAAGTCAATGGTGAAAAGACAAAATTGAGATTGAGAGAGTAAACATTCGCCAACTTATCATAGTATATCTAATCAAATTCAAACAAGAGAACGTCATCGTCATATATACAAATCAAAGTGACATTCTGATTCCCCTCCTAACAGAAAAGTCTTTTTAGAGTTAAGAGATTATTTCGTCTATATAAAAGCTATAAAACGACTATTCTTTCTTAATTAACTCAGGTTTCGCTTCACTTGATAGGTAATGAGCTTGTTAGAATGTGTCAATTATGTAACATTTTGTGTGTCTACTTACTGCAACTAACATGAGAAAAACTGTTATGTTGGATTATTTTACGTTTCTATATGTATGATTCTCTTTTGCTTGCTTCCATTTGTTTACTTAGTGTTTACTTTTTTTTACAATTTTATTGTTGCCGTATAATATAATTACTTTACCTTTGCAACGTGAAAGATGACACATCGTTGTGTGCTTATTTTTGATAACTATACAAGAATTATTACTTTTTAACTTTACATACTTAAAAGATGAAAACAACAAATCTAAAGATTGCATTATTGGCATTAGCCATGGCTTGCCCTATGCTGTCGTTTGCCCAGAAAGCATTCAAACTTAATGGTAAGGTATCGGAAGGACTCCGTGACGTAAGATATCTGCTTTACGTTAGTGATGCGGATTTGAATATCTCTAATGTCCCAGATGACACGATCGATGTAAACATGAAGAACAGGTCTTTCTCCTTCACAAGGAAATACAAGGAACCACGTAGAGCAAGACTTCAGGCTATCTTTGAAGATGGTTCCATCTGTTCTGCCTACATGGGAATAATCATTGTTCCGGGTGAGACTGTTTCCCTTACTGTAAAGAACGGAACCTTTGACATGAATGGCAAGGATCCTTTCTATTCGTCATGGAGTAAGGTGGATAACGACATGACCCCTTATCAATGGGCACCACAGCAGGCTGTGGATGAGTACATGAAGATTCGTGAGGACAATAAGGAATTGTTTGAGCAATTTGAAAAGGTACAAGCGCAGCTAACAGAGGCTCTGCAAAAGCATCAGGAAAAGTATAAGGAACTGAATGACTATGCAGAAAAACTTGTAAGGGAAAATCCTGATGATGAGTCCGTGATAATGTATATGGCGGAAACAGGATATCTAAGTATGGAGCAGCTTTACATGTATGCTGGTGAAAAGGTGAAGAATGGCAGATTTGGCAATGTCCTGAAGAAACTTGTTGATCAGGAGAAGAAGATTAAACAGCAAGAAGAAGAGATGCGTGCAAAGAAACAGGCTGCTCAACTTCTCACAGGAACAGGTGCAATGTTTGTAGACTTTGAGGCAGAATATGAAGGTAAGGTTCAGAAACTCTCTGACTATGTAGGTAAAGGGAAATATGTTCTCGTAGACTTCTGGGCAAGCTGGTGTGGCCCTTGTCGTGGCGAGATTCCTAATCTTATAAAGGTGTATGAGAATTATAAGGGTGATGATTTTGACGTTCTTGGTGTAGCATCATGGGATAAACCTGCTGATACAAAGAAAGCTATGGAAGAACTCAAGATTACTTATCCACAGATAATGAATGCTCAGAGTGCAGGTACAGATGCTTATGGCATTGATGGTATTCCAGAGATTATCCTCTTTGGTCCTGACGGAAAAATCATTTCGCGTGGCTTAAGAGGGTCAGAGATAATGAACGCAGTAAGGAAAGCATTAAATAAGTGATTTAAATTGAGTCCGTTGGCGTTTTTCATGATGTTATAGGTCGCCGACATTCCATTAAAAACTGCGTTTGTCAACCTCGTACTGTCGTGATGACAGTACGGGGTTTTATTGTACAACAGTATCAATGTAGAGTGTTCTTATTTGTTCTTATAATAGATGTGCTATAACTGATTAATCGTTTGTTCTTGTTAAAGCCACATCGTCAATTAGACATTGCGCATTTGCTTTTCCTTTTGCATGGAAAGAAAGGGATGCTTTGCCTCCTTTGATGTGAACCTTCATCGAAGAGCCTGTCCATTTGTCATTAGATTTTTGTTTACGCATATTCAGTTTGTATGTACCGCCTTCAGAAGTTATTGTTGCGGTCAAGGCATTGAATTTGCCATTATCCCTGAACATGAATTTCAGAATGTATTCACCATCTGGGAGTGATACGAAAGGGGAGGAAATGATACTTTGACTAACTTCACGTTCAAAGTCTATGCAGTCAGAGATACATAAGGACTTCTCTCCGATGACTATCATTCTATCCTCCTTTGTGTTCATGTAGTTGAGGTGTGGTGTCTGAGGATTGTCAAGTGACACCTTGTTGCCCTTTATCACTTTTGTGTCCCAACCGAGCATGAACTCCTGACGTGGTTTGACTGGTATTGGAAGCTGGCGTCTATCAGCTTCGAAACTACAGTTTAGAACGTAGTTGTTGTTTTTCCCAACAGTCCATTCTCCGGTTGTTGCGTCAAGTGTCCATTCTGAGAGTGAGTTGAAGTAGGGTCTATCACCATTGAATGATATTGGGAACCATTGGTTGTATCCATGACCATTACCTGCAAAGTCACACCATCTGTCACCACAGTATACCACTGTTTCCCGTTTTGTTCCCTTAACATTAACGAAGAACCCCGTTTGTGTCACATGGGCATAATCTTTTTCACATCCATCCATGACCAGCATGTCGTTGACAGGCTCATATGGTCCATAAATATTGTCGCTTACAAGGTAATAGGCATAGGACGAATCCCATCCATATATATTTGAGGCGCAAAGGTAATATTTCCCATTGTACTTGAACATACAGTTGCCTTCACGACTTTCTCCTTTAAATACCTCCACACAGTTCAGTAGTCCTATTGTGCCATCGTCCATTACACCTATCTCTGATACGTACCCTTTGTGACGTCCTTTGCCGTATGAGTATATAAGGTAGTCCTTGCCAGTGTCCTCGTCAGTAAATACAGTTTGGTCACCGGTATTTGGTGTACCGATGTATGAAGTCATGTCTATATGCTTATGAACAGAAAATGGTCCTGTTGGATTATCAGCCAGAGCTACCATCACAGAGTTGTTGTGTTGTGAAAGTAGTGCATATTGCTTGGTTTGTTCTATATAAGCAACCCCCATGCGTGCAAACCAGCCTGCCCATGGGCGATTTCCCTTGATGGCATCTTCGGCAAGTACTATCCCCATGTCTTTCCAGTTGACAAGGTCAGTAGACTTATAGCATGATACTCCCTTTATCGTGTTTCTGTCATAGGTTATGGATGGGTCGCTCCTGTACAGCTCTGCTTCCTTGAAATGAGAACCGTACCAGAAATATGCCATCTCTTTAGTCTCTGGATCGATGAATTTGAATATACCACCACCTTGACTATATATAGATGTACTATCTATAGTATTCCAGAATACATCATTTTGTATTGTTTGTGCAAGAGAATGCTTACATATCAAAGTAAAGCATATCAGTAGGTTTATAAATGTTCTATTCATTGCATGAAAAATGTTATTCAGAACGTTTTTGTTTTATGTCGATTTTGTGCAAAGATATTTGTTTCGTGCAAAACAGAATAACACATAGCGGACATTTTATTGTACAAACTGGTCAAAAGTCTATATTGTATCATATTGCGTTCTAAATATGACATATCCCAAGAAATAAACATACTATATTTGCCACGTAAAACAGTTAAGTCATTCAAATAAATGGAATAGTGTAACAATAAATGTTTCCATAATAAGGTTGGTTTGATTTTTCAGATTGGGCAATTAATTAATGTGAATAGTGTTAATTAATTTGAAAGGTTAAAAAAAGTATAAAGTTTAGATTGTTTCAGGAAAAAGAGTTAGAAAAGTTTATTCAAGATTCGTGTGTGTGAACATGTGAATTTCTAATCAAAATGTCGGCGGACTTTGCCGGCATTTTTTTGTCACAATCATACAATAGCAAAGTTCTGATACTTTTGGGGAAAATTGTTGACAGGAATAATGACTCTTCTTAATATCTTAACAATCCTAACGAAAGGGCAGGCTATTGTATTCGTTAATAAATTTTGTGCATTAGTCTACTACTATGTAATGCATAGTATTTTTGTAAAACGCATATTCAATACTACCTATATTGTGTACTGTATAGTGCCAAAAATACCAAAAATGTAAAATAAATATAAAATTACTAGTACTATGTATTGCAAG
This sequence comes from Bacteroidaceae bacterium, assembly GCA_045641785.1. GTDB lineage: Bacteria > Bacteroidota > Bacteroidia > Bacteroidales > Bacteroidaceae > Minthosoma. The sequence continues at coordinate 9,466 of JAZUHP010000023.1, read as the reverse complement.
GTATATAAATTATACATAGTTTTGTGCCGTCAAAAGGTAGTGTCAGTCTCTTTATGTAGATATTAACTCATGCATAGGTAAGATTAATATATAAGAAGGAGATATGTGGGACATGTAATGGTACTGGCTCTTGATTCCTGATGACAAATCGTAAACAGTAGATCAAATAAGTGAATTTATGAATGTAGACAACACCAAATCACAGATGCGTAAGGGAATGCTTGAATATTGCATTCTTTTGTTGCTCCACAGGCAACCGTCATACGCGAACGATATCATCGTCAAGCTCAAGGAGGCTAAGATGATAGTGGTGGAGGGAACCCTTTATCCCCTGCTTACCCGACTAAAGAACGACATGCTCCTTAAGTATGAATGGCAGGAAAGCACACAAGGACCTCCTCGAAAGTATTATGCTTTGACCATGGATGGGGAAGAAGCACTACGGCAACTTGATGAGAGTTGGGATGAACTTGCATACACAGTAACAGTGCTTCGTAATCCGGCTCGTACTTCACTCCCCGATATTCCAGATTCTGCTGAATATGCTATGGTAAATACAACAGAACCTAGTCTTACAGAAACTCCAGATTACTCAAAATAGAAACTTAAGTAAGTAATTAAAATTATTTGATGACGCACATCAGTTATAATAAATATGATAATCACTTACTTTATAAAACACATTGATAATAATGAAAAAGAATATCTCAATCAATCTGTTCGGCACCCTTTATGCCATTGACGAAGATGCCTATAACCTTCTTGAAAACTATGTAGACAGTATGAAAAACTATTTTTCTCACCAGCAAGGTGGGGAAGAGATTGCTGATGACATAGAACATCGTATCGCTGAACTTCTCTGGGAAAAGAAAGAGAAGGGTGCTGAGGCTGTGAATATAGAAATGGTTAAGGAAATAATCCATACTATAGGAAACCCAGCAGAGATAGAGCAGGACGTGGCTAATGATGGCGTTAATACAAACGAATCAGCTACAACTGCTGGTCAGGGAGAATCAGCAGATAGCACAACTTCATCTTTCACTTCTGGCACAGCATCATTTGATAATAGTTACTCTAACAAGAATACAGCAGGAGTTGGTCGACGTTTGTATCGTGATATGAGTGACAAGGTACTTGGTGGTGTATGTTCGGGACTCTGTAAGTATATGGGATGTTCTGATCCTATATGGTTCCGTCTTGGAGCAGTGGCACTTGTATTCCTTCTTCCGAACATCTTTACTTTATTCGGTGGTCTGGGCCAACTGTTTCATCTTGTAAGATGGTTCACATTCAACATTTCCTTCTCGTTTATTGTACCTTTAGTTTATGTCCTTCTCTGGTTCATTGTTCCTGAGGCACGCACTCCTGAGGATAAACTAAGAATGGAAGGAAAAGATGTGAATCCCGATAACATACGTGAAGAGGTGTTGAAGGAGACTGCTACTAATACTGATAGAAAACAGTATTCTGCCTATAGTACTCCTTCTGGGCATAAGAGCAGCAGTACAGATGGCTGTCTTAAGGGATGTGCTGGTGGATGCCTCATAATTATAGCTGCACCTTTTATCATCGCAGTTATCGGAATCCTCTTAGCAATTATTTCTGTCGTTATAGGATTAGCTGTTGGCGTAACCTCATTCCCATTCCTTGACTTCGGTGGAGAAGGTCATATGATGGTAATTAGAGAAGTGTATCATAATAATCTGTGGGTAGTATGGACAGGTGTACTATGTGCCATATTTGTTTTGGTTACTCCAATTGTTTTGCTTGTTAATCGTCTTCGTTCTAATGCAAAATCGATGTCTGGTCTTTCTGTTGTTATTTGCATTATTCTGTGGATTGCCGCTTTGGTTGGTGCAATAAGTGCTTCCGTGATATGTTCTAACCGTGTCATTATTAATGTTAAGCAATATGAAGAGGAACAGTTACAGGCATCACTCATAGAACTTAATGGTATAAAATATAGTGAAGATGACTATCACTATTTCATAAATAACGGTTGGGAAATGAAGGAAGCAGAAAACTGTGAAAAGACATGGAAAGGTGCTCCGCGCTATACTTATAGTGGACATTATCCAACAGGTGATAGAAGTGTGGTATATCTTGATTCTGACAGGGATTTTTATACAAAAAAGCCAATGCGATATACGGCAGAGACACATGAACATGTAGAACCAGGAGTATATCGTCTCATAGCATTATGCAAGGCAAACCAGAAAGAAGTATACATATATGCATACAATGGTCTTGATGGCGATTCCGCAAAGGTATATGCTGAGATACCTTGCTATGGTGGTGAAGGCGGAAACTTGATAAAGGCTGCTACAGACAGTACATATAACGAGGACAAGATTGTCAAGGAACTTGTATATAGGTTGAAGAATAACCCTTATCCAAAAGAAGATGATGAGGATCCAGACAATGAGTTTGATGCCGTGAAAAGAGGTAATGATGGAAAGGGATTTGGATGGAGCTATGTGTACATAGACAATATCAAGGTGGATAAGGCTTGTGACATCTACTATGGTGTGACTACTGTAAAGAATGGCAAGTGTAACTACCATAGCTGGTTCTCAGCAACAGACTTCAAGCTTGAACGAATAAATTAAATTGCTCGTTTTGGAAATTCTCCATTGCGATATTATTCGATCACTTGTTCCGGAGGCATGTTAATTGTTAATTATTAATTAGGGTGTCCAGTTAGTTGTACTTGATATTGCCACAAGAGGGTCCTTTTATTCATCGTAGTAAACCCGTAGTGAACACGTTTTGCTTACGTTTTGCTTACGACTTGCTTACGACAATTGTCGTAAGCAAGTCGTAAGCAAAGGCTGTTTTCCTCGTGTTTACCACGATGGATAAATAGACATTACAACTAACCACAAAACACCCTACAAAATTACTTATACCAAGCAACAGAAAAAGTATGTGCTTAACGGTTTCTAAATGGTTTTAGGGTATCTATCTTTATTTTCGCTCTTATCAACTTTCAGCCAAATTAATGGAGGGCAAAAAAGTGCCACACCTGTCATCGCTGATTGGTGTGGCCCCGATAATTAAAATCAACCCGAATAGTACGAAATAGAAAATAGATCTCAATTGACGTTGGCAAAGGTATAGGCAATTTGCCGCATAATGTGGTGTTTTTTATAGATTGTCAAAATACTTAAATAAGAAAATCTTATAATAAATCCTGCTTATGATAAGTATTTATTTATACCTTTGCTGCGTAAACTTGAATAACTTAAAACTTATATGTTTATGGAACTAAGACAATTGAAATACTTTGTAGAGGTAGCGCGGTGCTGCAGTTTTTCTGAAGCATCGAGAGTGTGTTATTTGTCACAGAGCGCAATATCTCAACAGATTAAGGCTCTTGAAGATGAGCTTGATGCCCAGCTTTTTGTTCGCACTCCTCATAAGGTTGAATTGACGGAGAGTGGTGAGCGTTTCCTTCCATATGCCCGTAAGGTTTTGAAGGATATGGCAGATTGTGAATCATGTATTGAAGGGCTGAAAGATGACTTGTCTGGTGAACTGGTCATAGGAATGACTTATTCACTTGAAACGTATGTCCGTAACACGGCAGTTGAGTTCTTGAAGGCATATCCAAAGATGAAGTTGAATGTGATATACAAGAATATTCCTGAACTGATACAGATGTTGCGTGAACAACAGGTAGATGTGGTCTTTTCTGTCAGTTGTGATGGAAGTGATGATATGTTAAATGCAGAACCGCTTATGGATTACAAGATGTGTGCGGTTATGCGAAGCATCAATCCACTGTGCAGTAAGGGTGTCATAACGTTGTCTGACCTTGAGCAGCAGTATATGGTAATGCCGGAGGGTGTTTCGTTTGTTCGTAGCATTGGTTTACGTTATTTCAAATATGATGTGTCGAGACTAAATATCCGTGCCACGGTTAATCAGCCAAGCAGTATTGTTACCTTTGTGAAACAAACAGATTATGTGTCTATCTTGCCTGAACATTTTGTGGCAGGTATGAAGGATGTGGTTGCCGTTCCTGTAAAGGAACTCTCTACTCCAATAACATGTTATTCGTATACACTAAAGAACAGTTGCCAGAAACGAAGCTTGAAGATGTTTCTGGAAATGCTGAAGAATACCATAAGTGTAATTGATTATGTGAAGTGATGTGCACGGAAATTGCACAAGTCCCTGATGAAGCACGCAACAAAAAAAGCAAGGCGTTCATTGTCTGAACACCTCGCGGTAAAAACATGTGCGATAAACAAGAACACTAATTATAAAATTATCATGTAAGTCGGTTTGTTTTTTGCAGTTATCTCACCAAATGTTATGTGTTAGGAGTAAAAAAGGCCTTATTATATGCTATTTATAGAAATGTGCTTTCATAATTGGTGTTTATTGAGTACCTTTGTACTTGAATATGGGAATGTCCCTGTTTTTTGTAGATAATAATGGGACTGCCCGAAATACAAAGATATGAACTTTAATACATTATTTAAAAGACTTTTTGGATTATCAGCAGCGATAATCCTTGGTGTTTATAGTGCGTCAGCAGAAGAGATGGGCGATGCTCAGGTTGATGCTTCGGAAAGTAAGGACAATGTTATTCCTGTAATTCAGATAGGAACAAGTCAGTTGAGAATCATGGGCTATGGACAGACAGCGTATACTGCCCAGTGGCAAGACGGAGAGTCAAGCAATTCGATGGATATGCAACGATTTGTCCTTATGGCTGATGCAAAGATATCAGACAATGTGAGTTTCTGGCTGATGTACGATGTGGCAGCAAGCAAATTGCATGAGTACTATGCACAGTATGCCTTCAATCCTGCAGTCAAGGTTAGGGTTGGACAGTTCAAGCAACCATTTACTATTGAGAGTCTTTTGCCTCCAACACTCATAAGTAATGTGAACATGGACGAGAGTATTGCTTATATGGCAGGTATTGGTGGCGACCCTTGTTTCGGTATGGGTAGGGTAGGTCGTGATATGGGTATCATGCTTACTGGTGATGCTATCGTCAACAATGGTAAACCATTGCTTAACTATAGTATTGGTGTGTTCAACGGTGCTGGTATGAACCAGAAGGAGAACAATAACCAGAAAGATGTAATCGGACAGATCAATGTGATGCCACTTCCAAAGACAATGTTCAGTGCCTCATTCATACTCGGTACTGCTCATGCACAGGCACCATCACCTTATGGCAAGTTTGTTGCTGGCGACAACTACCGCCGCAACCGTTTCTCTGTAGGAGCAGAACATAAGAACAGCATCGTGAACCTCCGTTCTGAGGCAATGTGGGGTAATGATGGCGGTGTAAAGAGCATGGGGTGGTATGCAAATGCTGAGTTCCACCTTTGCAAAGGTCTTGACCTTGTTGCAAATTATGACTATCTGGAGCGTAACATGGATATTGACGGTTCTTCAACAACAAACCTGATTGGAGGACTTCAGTACTGGGTATACAAGCAGTGCTGCGTTCGTAGCCAGTATGTGTATAAGAACCCTAAGGCTTCTTCATCTACAAACATGTGGGTAACACAGTTCCAGATTGCCTTCTAATGTAAATGAAGATTTTGCAGTTCGGATTTCCTGCAAATACGGAATCTCCGGTTTCTCCTGTATTCTTCATTCTTCATTCTTCACTCATAATTCTTCATTCAAAAACATGTCAATATTCATAGTAATTCCGATACTCACACTTCTGATGTTTGACCTTGGTCTTACACTTCAGGTTAGTGACTTCAAACTGTTCCTTACGCATCCAAAACCAATCTTCGTAGGTCTTGTGGGACAGTTGGTATTCTTGCCACTCGTGGCGTATGCACTTACACATTTCCTTTCATTACCACCCGTGTTCGTGGTAGGATTTATGCTCATAGCTTGTTGTCCTGGTGGTAGTTCAAGCAATGTGTTCTCCTTGCTTGCAAAGGGCGATGTGGCACTGTCGGTGTCACTTACAGCATTGAGTAGTGTCATCACTCTCTTCACAATACCATTTATCATGGATTGGGTAGTGTCACAGAATGACATTCTCGGAGGGGCAAAGATACAGTTGCCTGTGGGTAAACTGATCATGCAGAACATCTTTACAATGCTCGTGCCTATCGTACTCGGTATCTCCATGCGTCGCTATGCAAAGGAGAAGGCTGCAAAGATAGAGAAGGTACTTTCTAAAATTGCATTCCCTTGCCTCGTGATACTCGCATCGGTATTCTTCATCCAGGAGTTTGACTCAATACGTGATAATATCGGTACAATGGGACTTGCGGTTCTTTCACTCCTCCTTGTGTGTATTGCTCTTGGAGCAGGACTCTCAATGCTTTTCCGACTCAAGGGTGCTGAACGACGTACCATCGTTATCGAGGTGGGTATGCAAAATGCAGCACAGGCAATAGCACTTGCTACAAGTCCTTTCGTGTTCAATGATGCAAGAATTGCAATTCCTGGTATCATTTACGCATTATTGATGAATGTGGTACTCCTCATTTATACTTACGTGATAAGAAAGTATAAGTCGGACGCTAAATAAAAGAAAGTAATGCTTTGTCGTTTTGACACAAGCGAGTTACGATATAAAGAATTAAAGGTGTGATTATGGCAAATAATCACGCCTTTTTTGCTTTTTCTGCTTACATAATGCTATGGTTGCGCACACGGAAAAAAATAATATGCAAAAGATTTGGTAATATCGTATTATTTTCTCAGCTTTGCATTAATCTAAACAAAAACATATACAAACCTTAAATTAAAGTTAATCTTATGGCTCTAAAAAGAGTTTACACATTCGGAAATGGTCAAGCCGAAGGAAATGCTTCAATGAGAGAAGCACTTGGTGGTAAGGGTGCAAACCTTGCAGAAATGAATCATATTGGTGTCCCTGTACCTCCTGGTTTCACGATTACCACAGATTGTTGTAATGAATATTATCAAGTTGGTGAAGAAAAGATTAAAGAACTTTTACAAGATGAAGTAAATGCTGCTGTAAAGCATATTGAGGATCTCATGAACTGCAAGTTTGGTGATCCTAAGAATCCACTTCTTGTCAGTGTGCGTTCAGGTGCCCGTGCTTCCATGCCAGGTATGATGGACACAATCCTCAACCTTGGTCTTAATGACGAGGTGGCAGAGGGCATGGTACAGAAGACAGGTAACCCACACTTCGTCTATGACTCATACCGCCGTTTCGTACAGATGTATGGTGATGTTGTTCTTGGACTTAAACCAGTAAACAAGGAAGATATTGATCCATTTGAGGCTATCATTGAGAAGGTAAAGGAGGAACAAGGCGTTACTCTTGACAAGGACCTCTCTGTGGAGTCACTCAAGAAACTCGTTGAACTCTTCAAGAAGGCTATTAAGGACAATACTGGTCAGGACTTCCCTACAGATCCTGTCGTTCAGCTTTGGGGCGCAATATGCGCTGTATTCCGCAGCTGGATGAACGAGCGTGCCATCCTCTATCGTAAGATGGAAGGTATTCCTGACGAGTGGGGTACTGCCGTATCTGTTATGGCAATGGTATTCGGTAACATGGGCGACACATCTGCTACAGGTGTATGCTTCTCTCGTGACGCAGGTAATGGTGAGAACCTCTTCAATGGTGAGTACCTTATCAATGCTCAGGGTGAAGACGTTGTTGCCGGTATCCGTACACCACAGCAGATTACAAAGATTGGTTCTCAGCGCTGGGCAGAGCGTGCAGGTATCTCTGAGGAGGAGCGCGCAAGCAAGTATCCTTCTATGGAAGAGGCAATGCCTGAGCTCTACAAGGAACTTGATGCCCTTCAGGATAAACTTGAGAAGCATTACCATGATATGCAGGACATGGAGTTCACAGTACAGGAAGGCAAACTCTGGTTCCTCCAGACACGTAATGGTAAGCGTACTGGTACTGCAATGGTTAAGATTGCCATGGATCTCGTTCGTGAAGGACTTATCGATGAGAAGACTGCTATACTCCGTTGTGAACCAAACAAACTCGATGAACTTCTCCACCCAGTATTTGATAAGGCTGCCCAGAAGGCTGCTAAGGTTATCACTCAGGGACTTCCTGCCTCACCGGGTGCAGCATGCGGACAGATCGTGTTCCATGCAGACGATGCACAGGTATGGCACCAGAAGGGTCACAGGGTTGTCATGGTTCGTATCGAGACTTCCCCAGAAGACCTTGCAGGTATGTCTGCAGCAGAGGGAATCCTCACAGCTCGTGGTGGTATGACCTCTCACGCAGCAGTTGTTGCACGTGGTATGGGTAAGTGCTGTGTATCAGGTGCAGGTGCAATAAATGTTGACTATAAGACAAAGACAGTCGAGATAGACGGTGTTGTTTACAAGGAGGGTGATTTCATCTCTCTAAACGGTACAACAGGTCAGGTTTATGCAGGTGAGGTTAAGACTATCGACCCAGAACTCTCTGGCGATTTCAAGGCACTCATGGATCTCTGCGACAAATATACAAAGATGGAGGTTCGCACTAATGCTGATACTCCAGCAGACGCTATCAAGGCACGTGAATTTGGTGCCAAGGGTATCGGTCTTACCCGTACAGAACATATGTTCTTTGAGGGTGAGAAGATCAAGGCAATGCGTGAGATGATTCTTGCTGAGACAGTAGAGGCTCGTGAGGCAGCTCTTGCCAAACTTCTTCCTTACCAGAAGGATGACTTCTACGGAATCCTCAAGGCTATGGACGGTCTTCAGGTTAATATCCGTCTCCTTGACCCACCACTCAATGAGTTCGTACCAGATGAGAAGAACCCAGGCGGTCAGAAAGAGATGGCAGAGCAGATGGGTGTAGATCTTGATGTAATCAAGAAGCGTGCGGAAAGTCTTGACGAGGCAAACCCAATGCTTGGTCACCGTGGTTGTCGTCTCGGTATCACATACCCTGAGATCACTGCTATGCAAACTCGCGCTATCCTCTCCGCAGCTTGCGAGCTCAAGAAGGAAGGCTACGACCCACATCCAGAGATTATGGTACCACTCGTTGGTATTCTCTATGAGCTCAAGCAGCAGAAAGAGATTATTCTCAAGACAGCAGCAGAGGTATTCGCAGAGTACGGTTTCGAGATCAAGTTTGAGATCGGTACAATGATTGAGATTCCTCGTGCATGTCTCACAGCTGACAGAATTGCAACAGAGGCAGAATACTTCTCATTCGGTACTAACGACCTCACTCAGATGACCTTCGGTTACTCACGTGATGACGTTGCCAAGTTCGTTCCTGAGTACTTGGAGAAGAAGATTCTCAAGGCAGATCCATTTGCTGTACTTGACCAGAAGGGTGTTGGTCAGCTTATCAAGATGGCATGTGAGAAGGGTAACGCCGTACGTCCAGGCATCCGCACAGGTATCTGTGGCGAGCATGGTGGTGAACCATCATCAGTCAAGTTCTGTGCTAAGCTCGGTATGAAGTACGCATCATGCTCTCCATTCCGTGTACCTATCGCACGTCTTGCCGCCGCGCAGG
>JAZUHP010000022.1:0-35081 GCA_045641785.1 Bacteroidaceae bacterium | reverse complement strand
GAATCACTCAACTCAAAGATGAAAGGCTTTAGATCCGAACTTCGAGGAGTTCGTGACCTACCTTTCTTCTTGTACCGTTGCACGATGATATTCGGCTAGCAGTTTTGTGTGGGGCTATCCACGGACAAAATCTGTAGAGCCGGAATTTCTTCGGAACTTATTGGTTTTTCATCACAAATAATTTGGTCAATAGGCACGTTATCGGTTCTTTGAGCACAAACAATATGCGAAAAAGAAAAAGACAAACAAAGTAAAATCAAATTAATTATTTTTCTTATTTCCATCATGTACAAGAATTATTTCTTAATTATTTTTAGCATTCCCTGTGAAGGAGCGCCTGATGCATTATCAAATACTAATACATTTACAACGTAAACACCATTTGGATAGAAGTATGGATTGGAGATATCAACATGAGCATCTCCTTTATCTACAACCTGCTCTACACCTTTTCCACTACCAACTGCAGGATGCACAATTATCTGAATTCTATACCCACAAACAATTTGACTTGAACGTCCATCAAATACCAGTATATGTAGCGGACCACTTGTTGGACTTGGACCAACTTTCAATGTGTACTTACTTGCAAAAGAGGATGTTTCATATTCGACAGGGGCATAACGTTTTACTAAATTACCTGAGTCGTCATACTCAAATTTGATTTTTCTTTGTCCGTATGTACATAGACAAAGAGTCAGCACTATTACCGACAATAATGTTCTTTTCATCGATTAATAATTTGGTTTTACAATATCATGAGGCTATGGGACATGCATGCGGGGGTAACAATGCATTACAATCCGTGACATAGCCTTCATGAGAATACTATATCACGGATTGTATTTCGATATATTGAGAGTTATAGTTACATAGCAAGTAAAATAATTACTCAAATGACCAAACATTTCAGCCACTTTAACATGATTATTTCTTACCACAACTGATTGATTTTTTAACATAAATAAAAGTTATTGTATTCTGTGAATTTGGGGCGATGCTACATAAGGACACATCGTTTCACTATTTATCTTTTGCAAAAGTAAGGTTTTATTGTGATTTAGGCAAATGATTTTGACACTTATCACTCACAAATCTACCATTATAAGAAACAAATCAATAAATACACATCTCTTACACCCGAAGAATGCAGACATTGTGCATTGAGACTGCATTGAGTATGCAACGAGTCTGCAACGAGACTGCAACGAGACTGCAACGAGACTATCAAAATGTATGCTTTATTTTCGCTTCTGGAAGGCTACAAAATCGCTTCAACATTGTTCTGACTTTGTTGTTCCGTCGCTTCAGGTTCGTTCTTTTCTCGTTCATTTCTCGTTCCTGAAGCGGAGTCAGAATGGAGTTACATCTAACCTACGACGAAGCGAAATCGAACGAAAAACGGTTCGAAAGCGTACGCAGAACGAGTTAATAACAAATAAGTTACATTCTAATAGTTGTTTCAGTAATAAATCTTTGCACATAGTCAGCAAATAGTTAAAAGTTTGGTGCAAAGATAATACATCAAAGTGCCTTTGTCAAGAGTTTGAGACAATTATTTTGAACTGTTTCGTTAAAAATTGGGTTCTATTGCAATTTGGTTGAAAAGAAAAGAAAGAAAATTTAGTAGGGTGTCCAATTGTCCAGTTAATCGTGCTTGCGGTAAAAACAAGTACGATTAACTGGACACCCTATTTAACGCGAACTCGATGAATTTAATCGCGCATGGCGCGGACGAACAAAAACCGATAAAAACAAATAAAAACCGATAAAAACATACTTTATTCTGTGCAGAAGAAAAAACACTATAGGTTTTTATATGTTTTTCAAGGTTTTTATATGTTTTTTTTCGTCCGCCGACTCGGCGATAAGTTTTCGTCGAACTCAGGTTATTTAATTATAGACCGCTTGCGGTAAAGCTATTTCATTTTGATACAAGCAACAGGACACCCTAATATAACCTAATTTTTTACCCTTCGGGATGATGAAACTTTGGGAGTGAAAGAGGAGTAAAGAGAGGTAAAGAAGGGTAAAGAGAAGTAAAGAAGGGTAAAGAGAAGTAAAGAGGAGTAAAAAGACGAACCCCGAAGGGGCTCAGCAAAGCAATGATTGTTCGTGAAGTATTCCCTCTTCCAATGACGTATCGTATGTCAACCATCATTAACATCTTGATAATTAACCTCAGCCAACTATTCCACACCAAGGTAGGAAATTTAAGGTATACAAGAAACGAGCAGAAAAAAAAATTAGGGTCACAGAAGTCTTTTGAAACTCCTGTGACCCTAAAAATACCAACTTTAGCATAGTGGCTATTCTATTTCAATCCCGCCTTAAGAGAACGGATGACTGCCGAATTGAATCCTGCGTGGTCAAGTTCGTTAAGTCCCTTGATAGTAACACCACCAGGAGTTGTAACCTTATCAATAGCCTCTTCTGGATGCCAGCCAGTCTCCTTAAGAAGACTTACAGCACCTTGCATTGTCTGAAGTGCAATCTGCTTAGCCTGCTGAGGATAGAATCCCATCTCACAGCCACCTTCCATCTGGGCACGTATGTAACGCATAACATAGGCAATACCACATGACGCCATCATCATACCAGGACCAACAAGGTTCTCAGTAACAACAAGTGTATCACCACAGATATCATAGAGAGCCTTTACCATATCCAGGCTTTCCTGACTTGCGTCCTTGCCCTTGGCGATGAAACTCATGCTTGCGCCAAACTCTGCTGCGATATTTGGGATGACATAGAAGAACTGACCATTCTCAGCACAAAGAGTCTCTGCAAGCTTGTCTGTTGTGAAGTTTGCTGCATCACTAACAACAATCTGCTTGTTGAGATCAAGTACAGGCTTAATCTCTCCAAGCACAGTAGGCATAAGCCAAGGCTTAACAACAACAATAACAACATCAGCCCCTTTCACAGCAGCTACATTGTCTGTTGTTGTGATGATAGAAGGGTACTTTTCCTTAAAACTTGCAAGAAGAGCCTCGTTCTTATCAGAGATTGTAATACTTTCAACCTTACCACTCTTTGCCCATCCATGAATGAGCGCGCCTCCCATATTTCCGGCGCCAATAACCGTCAGTTTCATATTTTTACTTGTGTTTGAACTTGAAGAATCAAGAAACGATATATATAGTTTGACACAATCCAAATTCTTCATTCTTCATTCTTCATTCTTCATTAAAAATTATTATCTTTGCGCAAAGTTACGTGAAAGTGTCGTTCCATCAAAATAAATCCGTACTTTTCTCGTTTTAATAGTTGATGAACAATAACAGACAATCATATAAATACATACTTACGGCAATACTGCTTTGCCTTTTGTTTGCACATAGCATCACTACTATGGCGCAGACAAGAAAAGTCATGTACCGTCCATACATTGACCAACGACGATTTCATTACGGTTTCCTGATGGGTATGCACCTTCAAGATCTGGAAGTGAACCAGAACGGGTATAAGGACAAGGATGGGAACCAGTGGTTCTCCGAGACACCAAACTATGAACCGGGATTCAGCGTCGGCATACTTGGAGAACTATATCTGACAAAGCACCTTGCTTTCAGAATGATACCAACGATGCACTTCGGTACCAAGAACGTAACATTCAGGAATGAGGCAACAGCCACTAAAACATACCAGACAATGAAGTCCACATACCTCTCTTTGCCTTTGGACATCAAGTTTAGCGCTGAACGCTTCAACAACTACCGTCCATACCTTATGGCAGGACTCAATCCGACCATTGACCTTACGGTAAAGAAACAGAAGGAGTACCTGCTCAACAACTTTGACTGTTATCTCGAAGCGGGTATTGGTTGTGACTTCTACGCTCCATGGTTCAAGTTCATCCCAGAAGTCAAGTTCTGCTATGGACTGAGAAATATCATCAACAAGGATCGTTCCGACATACTGGACAAGAATATGCTCATATTCTCAGAATCAGTCAACAGTGGACGAAGCAAGATGATTGTGTTCACCTTCTACTTTGAATAGGTTTCCCCAAACACCAAAAAGGGCGCTAACCAGTATGGGTGAACAGGCCAATCCTAATTCCTAAATCTTTATTCTTAATAAAAAAAGCAAGTGTACTCAATAATAATTCCAGTATATAACCGTCCAGACGAAGTGGACGAGTTACTCGAAAGTCTTCTTAAGCAGACAGTAAAAGACTTCGAGGTCATCATCGTGGAAGATGGTTCATCAAAACCATGCAAGGACATATGCGACAAGTACACAGACAAACTTGCCATCCATTATTTCCTAAAAGAGAATGGAGGACCAGGTCCTGCACGTAACTATGGCGTGGACAAGGCAAATGGCGACTATGTACTGATATTAGACTCCGACTGCGTGATTCCTGAAGGGTATCTTGCAGCTATAGATAAAGAGTTGAGAGACAATCCATGTGACGCCTTTGGAGGTCCAGACGCTGCACATGAGTCATTCACAGATATACAGAAGGCAATAAGCTACTCGATGACATCATTCTTCACAACAGGAGGAATACGTGGAGGAAAGAAGAAGCTGGACAAGTTCTACCCACGTTCATTCAACATGGGAATGAAACACACAGTATATAATGCTCTCAACGGATTCTCCAAGATGCGTTTTGGTGAAGACATAGACTTCAGCTACCGCATATTCGAGAATGGCTATTCATGTAGACTATTCCCTGAGGCATGGGTATGGCACAAGCGTAGAACAGACCTGAAGAAATTCTTCAAACAGGTATTCAATTCTGGTATTGCTCGCATCAACCTTGAGAAACGTCATCCTGGAACAATGAAACTCGTTCACATGTTGCCGATGGTATTCACGGTAGGTGTATGTTCTATGGTCCTTATCAGTATTGCAATAGGAATATGCACTCTATCAGGTACCATTGATTGTGGAAGCACGTGTTGCAATAGTCTAATCACTATCGCGCCACTCCTGCCTTTACTACTCTACTCTATACTCATCCTCATTGACTCGTCAAGATGTAACAAGAGCATTGTGGTAGGCACATTATCTGTTCCTGCCGCCTTCGTTCAACTTATGGGATATGGATTCGGATTTATCAAGGCATGGTGGCTTCGTTGTGTACTTGGCAAAGACGAATTTTCTGCCTTCGAGAAGAATTTCTATAAGTAAAGACAATTCACAATTCATAATTCATAATTATTGTGAGTACAAGCATGTTAATTGTTAATTGTTAATTGTTAATTGTTTTCACTTAACTCCATTAAAGTGAAACAAAGCTTTCCAATCAAATCACATGAACCTCAATGTACAAAAGAATATTCAACCCCTTCAATGATGTCGTGATGGAGACACCACAAAAACACTCCACCATAAAAGACATGTCTGCCGTAGACCGTCCAAGAGAAAAGCTTCTCGAAAAGGGTGCGTCAGCATTAAGTGTAGCAGAACTCCTTGCCATAATCATTGGCGGCGGAACACCTGAGAAGACTGCCGTCGAACTGATGCAGGAGATAATGGACGACTGCGAGGGAAAACTCACGACCCTTTCAAAGATGCAGATTGACGAGTTAAAGCTATATAAGGGTATTGGAGAGGCAAAAGCGCTCAGTATCGTTGCAGCCGCTGAGATAGGAAGACGCAGACTTGAAGAAAGCGTTAGTGACATGGAGCAGTTCGCAGATGGAAAGAGCGTACATAAATACATGCGCCACAAAGTCATGGACCTTGACCATGAGGAGAGCTGGGCATTACTTCTAAACAATAATGCAAAACTAATAAGATGTGTGCACCTGAGTTACGGAGGACTCACAGAGACATCTGTAGATCTGAGGATTCTAATGAGGTATGCAATTCTTGCAAATGCAACATGTTTCATACTTATACACAATCACCCAAGTGGTCGTATGACTCCAAGTTCTGCCGACTGTGACTTGACAAGAAAGGTGAAACAGGCAGGAGAGACAATGAATATCAGAATGCTGGACCATGTTATCGTGTCAGACAGCGACTACTACTCTTTTGCAGAGCATGGGAGAATATAAAGGTACTAAACATACCTTCCCTTTACAGGGCGTAGAATAGACACCCTGAAAGAAGAGGGGGGCGTATTACATAAGAACTAAAAACTTACAAATTCAAAGATGACAAAGGAAAAGATAGAAGATTTGACAATAGAGATGCTAAAGACCGTATTTGACCCAGAGATACCAGTCAACGTATACGATCTCGGTATGATATACAAGATAGAGGTAATAGACTCTGCAGAACCAGAAGGTGAAGATGTCTACGACCTAAATATCGACATGACATTCACAGCGCCAAACTGCCCTGCTGCCGACTTTATCCTTGAGGATATCAATCAGAAGCTCACAAGCATCCACGGTGTCAAGAATGCCAACATCGAGGTGGTCTTTGAACCAGAATGGAACAAGGACATGATGACTGACGAGGCAAAACTTGACCTTGGTTTCATGTAGAGCCCTGTTCCTTGTGTAATAGTGGTAAAACGTAAATGTTTTAGCTTCTACAAAAGCAACGTTGAATAAATGACAAAAGGTAAATGAAGAATATCTACTTCTTGAGTGACGCACATCTTGGAAGTCGTGCTATAAAACATAGCCGTACACATGAAAGACGCCTTGTCAACTTTCTGGATAAGATAAAGGACAAGGCGGAAGCCATATATCTGCTCGGTGACATGTTTGACTTCTGGTTTGAGTACAAGCAGGTCGTCCCTAAAGGCTACACACGCTTCCTTGGCAAGTTGTCTGAGCTTACAGATATGGGAGTCGAGATTCACTATTTCACAGGAAATCATGACCAGTGGGTAGGTGACTATCTCGAAACAGAGTGTGGAGTCATTATTCATACAGAAGAATGTGTATGCGAGTTGCATGGCAAGACTTTCTTCCTTGCACATGGCGATGGACTTGACTATCGCGACAACAACTGGAAGACAAAGCTACTGTTCAGCGTCTTCAAGAGTAATACACTCAGGACATTGACACGCAAACTTATCCACCCTGATCCATTCTTCAACTTTGCACTCAACTGGGCAAAGCATAGTCGTACAAAGCGTAAGGGTGGCAATATGGACGAGAGACAGGACTTTGAGAATGTCACAAAGATTGTGGGGTACGAGAGTGCACCTGACAATGGAGAGGAGCCATACAAGGGTGAAGACAAGGAAGGACTTGTCCTCTTTGCAAAAGACTATCTCAAGAATCATCCCGACATCAACTATTTCATCTTCGGCCACCGCCACATAGAACTGGACCTCATGTTCAGTAGCGCATCAAGACTCATACTCCTTGGAGAATGGATGACACTATTTACCTACGCCGTTTTTGATGGCAAGAACATGCTTGTAGACAACTTCATAGAAGGTGAGACAGAACTATAATGAATATGGCAGCACATCAAAGTGCTGCCATATTTTCTTTATTATCTAATTGCTTGCCCTCTGCGGTGTAGACATACACAAGGCGTTCCGCATAGGCTTTCTCAATCTTTCCTCGTACCATCTTCATGGTACTGTTTATCATCTGATTCTGTTCTGAGAACGGTTCCTTAAGCACCGCTATTGTACTTGGCAACCAGCGGTCAGGGAACATGTCACTCAAGTCACCACCCTTCTTGAAACGTGCAATCTCAGAATCAATCTGCTTCAATGCTGCACGTTTACCATCCTCAGTACTAAGGTCAAAGCCCATTGCCTGTAAAGCCTGGCGATTTGGGACAACAAGTGCACTTGTTGTTGGCGACTGATTATTATAGAGCATGACCTGTTCTATACATGGACACAGTTGCACAAGCGCTTCCTCTATCCCCTCAGGACTATACTTCTCACCATCGCTTGATATGAGGAGACTCTTGAATCTGCCTTTTACATAGAGAAGTCCCTCATCTGACATATAGCCAAGGTCACCAGTATAGAGCCAGCCATCCTTTACGGTTTCTGCCGTAGCTACATGGTTCTTCCAATAGCCTGCCATCACATTCTCACCACGAACAACAATCTCTCCCTGCTGACCAAGAGGAAGGTCCTTGCCATTGTCATCACATATCCTTACCTCAATAGGTTCCACAAGTTTGCCACTTGAACCAAAACGGTAATACTCAGGTGTATTGGTACTGATAACAGGTGTTGCTTCTGACAATCCATAGCCCTGGAACATCGGAAGACCTATACCAATATAGAAACGCTGAAGATCCTTATCAAGCAAGGCACCTCCACCAATAAAGAAACGGAGTTCACCACCAAAGTTTTCCCTTACCTTGTTAAACAATATCTTGTCAAACAAGGCAACAAGTGGGCGAAGGAACAGACGCATTCCCTTACCGTCAAGACAACTCTCGCCATAGTACATCTGACGAACGCTCTTACCCCATTCGAACAGACGTTCTACCGTCTTGCCCTGTTTATGAATGCTCTGCTCTATGTTCTTCTTGAAGTTCTTTGCCAAAGCAGGAACACTTAGAATGAAATATGGCTTAACTTCCTTTATATTAAGAGGTATGTTCTTGAGTGTCTCCATAGGAGTACGTCCAACCTGTACAGTTGCCACACTCGCACCCTGCATCATCATCACATAGAATCCCACCACATGAGCAAAGCAATGGTCAAGAGGAAGAATGATGAGTGTACGCCATTCATAGGTTATAGGCACCCTTGACAGACATTGTTCCACATTCGCTGTATAGTTACGATGAGTGAGACACACACCCTTTGGGTCTGCAGTTGTTCCACTTGTGTAAGTTATTGTTGCCAAGTCATCATTCTGAATACTCTTTCCGACAGCAAGGAACTCATCCATGGTATGAGAAGCAAGGTACTCGTCACCAAGTGCCATGACATCATCTATAAAGATCTCATTATCTTCGAGTCTTTCCTGATTATCAAGTACAACAACCTTCTGAACGAGAGGAAGCTTATCGATTATCTGACGAACCTTCTTCAACTGATTGCCACTGACAACTATGAATTTAACATCTCCATGTTGCATACGGAACAGGAGATCATTGCTTTCTTCGAGTTTTATGCTCAAAGGTACATTCACAGCACCTGCATAGAACATCGCAAGTTCACCAATAATCCACAGGTTACGTCCCTCACTGAGAAGAGCCATATTATCCCCTTTCTTCACTCCAAGAGCCTGAAGACCTGCACCTAAACGATATACAAGTTTATGTACATCTGCATAAGAAGTATTTATCCAAGCATTTCCGACCTTCTCCATCAAGAAGGTCTTATTAGGGTAAAGTTTTACCGAATTTTCGAATACGTCAACTATTGTTTTCTTCATAATCTTTATAAAATGTGTGCAAAAATAGCACCTTTCGACGAATACAACAAATCGACGCCATACAATTTGATGGACATTGACACATTTAGGTTTCTTTCTACAACCGAAGGGACTACACCCATCCTTCGAATTGCCTCCGTTTCATCTCCATCATATCTCCACCGAATGTCCATCACATCTCCATCGAAACGATGGACATCCGATGGAGATGCGATGGACATTCGATGGAGATGCTCCGAAGGCAGACCGAAAGATGAGTGGATGATGAACAGAGGCAAGACAAATTCATATTGCCTTCAAAAAAGAGAAAACTAAGTGGCAAATAACCATAATTACAGCAACAAAATTACCACAACAAGTCCTCAACAGAGTTAAAGTCAACCACATAATAAAACAATTTATGGATAACTTTTGGTAAATGGGGAAAAAACGCTATATTTGCCGAGCAATTATGTGGTTTAAAAACATTTTCTTATCGAACTAATTATGAAAAAATTCATTGCCAAGTTAAACACGGCATTAACATTTATCCTTCTCTTTTTAATTTCAGCTTGTAAGTCAGAAACCGTAAAAGAAGAACTACGTGCAGAATTCTTTGGTGAAAAGATTCTTATCACAACAACAAAGAAGATTGATGCTACACGTACAACAATGGTTGAAAACAACGACGCTATCGATATTAATTGGGAAAATGGAGACAATATCACCCTCTTTGCTGGTGGTAAGAGTTTCAAATATCATGCCTCCATCCAGAAGGATGACAATACTGTAGTATTCACAATCAACAATCAGTCAGATGAAAGATTGTCAGCTCTTGAGGGTGAAACGGTATATGCTTTACGCACAACAAATGCAAGCAATGACATCTCACTCATTAACAACCACTTCGTAAGTAACGAAGACTATGGAAACATTCATAGTGTAAAACCTGATGACGCATCTGACGCATACTTCTACAGCGTAGGAACTGTAAAGGATGGAAAGTTGGAACTTAACTTTAAGCACATGTTTGCATACCTTAAGGTTACTGTAAAGAAAGAACAAGTTAGAAACTACGACTATATTTGTGTATTATCTCCAACTAACACTATTGTACCAAGCAAAATAGACTTTGACCTTACAACAAATAAGTTCAGTTACGAAAGCATTGAGGACGGAGCAAACACAGCATACATTACAAAGAAACAGGTTATAGAAGACGGAGAATACTATACAGCATACATTCCCGTCCTTCCTTCTGACGGGACAAACTCTTACCACGTATATGGCATCAACGCAAAGACAAGAGAATTGTCTGATGCAATAATGGTTATTGACGATCCCGAAGAAGGTCTTGCAGCAGGCAAAACATTCAAGATGCACGTCACAGAGTCATATACATACACAAAAGACAAGAGTGCAGAAGGTCGCCATGCCATTCTTGAACAGGCAAAGGAAGGTAGAGGTATTCCACTCATCTTCATGGGTAAAGGATTCACAGACAAAGACATTGCAAGTGGCAAATACACCAAGATTATGAACCGTGAGATGGAGCGTCTGTTCTCTGTAGAGCCATTCAAGTCATACAGGAAATACTTCACAAGTCACATCGTCTATCGTGTATCAGACAGCGATAACCTTACCGATGTTGCCAACAGACCAGAACTTGAAGAGGAAAAAGAATGGAACAAGTCACTCTCATACATCGGCAAATGTATCTCTGGCTATGATGCAGACACTGTTGTAAGAACTGTACTCATATACAACAGCAACTTTATCGGAAGAAGTGAGACTATGATTCACCGCTACGGTCATTTCCTTGCACTTATCATGGGCAATGATGAGAATCTGGTAATACACGAGGTTGGCGGTCATGGCATAGGCAAACTTGGTGATGAGTATGTTGAGTTCAGTCAGGGACCATCTACCGATGACAAGACAGATATTGAGGAAAAGCACTCTTATGGTTTCTACGAGAATGTAGACATCAACAGAGAACATCCTATCTGGGAGAAGTTCATCACAGATGAGAGATACAGGGCTGAGGGAATAAGCGTATTCGAAGGAGCCCTTGGCTACCCATACGGTGTGTATCGTCCAACAGAAAATAGTGTAATGAACGACCACACAGACTGTAACATGTTCAACGCTCCAAGTCGTGAAGCCATCTACAAGAAGATTATGAAAGATGCATTTGCAGACTACAAGTATGACGAGGATGAGTTCTATAAATATGACAGAATCAACATTAGAGCAGCCTCTGAAGCAAGAGCAAGAACACAGAACAAGGTTCCCGGCAAGAAACACATAACTGGCCGTAAACCAGTAATGGTAGATGGCGATGTGAAAATAAGCAAATAAACACTACCCCAAAATACAGACAGTCAGGGTGCATCAATTACGATGTACCCTGACTTGTTTTTTACATTAGTTATGCAAAACATCATATTTTATCATATTGCACAGGAAAAAGACAAGTTTATTGCATAATATTTGTATTATTAACTGAAATTGTGTATGTTTGTTGCTCCAAAAGAATCAACCAACTATTATACTAACATTAACTTTTTCCTATTAATGATACAAAAATTACGACAGATAGGCCTGTCTATTATGGTCTACATGTCTCTTTCATCAACATGTATATCACAGACGCTTCCAAGCGGAAGTGACTATCTTGTTGCGCGTGACATTCCTGCAAAAACACTCTTTTTCCAATATGATGGTACTGGTACCCGAATGCCTAAAATCAATTGGGGACTTGACTGCGCATGGATAAGTGAGGCAAATATGGTTCAGGGACGTAACTACCTTGACCTATTCAACAAGAATGTAAGCGTAGTACGCGTATCATTCCAACCTACCTATGCATTAAACAACGACGGTTCACTAAGTAAAGACCTGCTTGTAGACCTTAACGAAAGACTTCAAATCCTTTCGCTATTAGGAACAAAGCCAGGAATATATCTTAATTCTGATCCAAAAGGACTTGACGGAGCCGCCTATACCATAGCAGAAATGTACGGTACAGGTACCACTAAAAACGTAAGCAAATGGATTGCACTCATGAAGGCTACAGGCAAATATGTAGAAAGCATGGGATATCCTGTTGTAAGTGTTGCGCCATTCAACGAACCAGACTATGGTTGGGGACATGGTACAAAATCCAATCTAAATGACATTTGCAAGGCAGCCAAGAACGACAGTTGGTTTAATGGTAAGCGACTTATGACAGGTAGCACCTTAAACTGTAGTGAAGCATGGGGCTGGTTCGACGCAACTAAGCAATACAGCGATGAAGGTAATACTCATCAGCTTGCTGGTACCTTTGACGACTTCAAGTCATTCTTCCAGAAAGTAAATAACGCTGGCAAGGTTGTGACAGAAGACGAGCTTCACAACACAATGGAAGCAATGGTAGGTGCCAACTATGGTTTACAAAATGGCATATGGTGGGGAACCGCAGAACACACTCGTTCCCAGTTCTGTCGTGCAAGTGACGGTAACGGCTATCGCCTTGCCTATGCAGAGAACGGTAACGCATTCATGGCAGCAAGTGTGTACAGAAACACTCAGGACGGAGTGACAGAAGCGTTTGTTGGTGCCAGTGAGCGTCAGGCAACTAAGAGCAGTTTTGGATTTGTGAGCAAGGATAAGGATGTCTATTTTGACGGATATGGTCCTACACGTACATATTTTGTAGACATGCCTGCAGACCCAAATGGTACATATCAAAGCAAACTGCAACGAAATGCGGAAGGCGTAATAAAAATACAAAGTGGTGAGGATGTGCAACCTGCGCCTGTGGCTGGAACATGGAGAATCATGAATGTGGGCAATGGAAAGGTGCTTACAGGAAACCCAAGTTATACAGAATGGAGCGGCAATGCACTTACCATAGCAAGCAATGACAAAAACAATGATGCTCAGACATGGATTGTCAAGGACCTCCCTCATGACAATGGCGGTGACTTCAGTTACGAATACGTATACCAGGCAAATCAGCAATGGTGGGAATATCACTTAGACAATAAGGATTGGGGACTGACAGAAAACAATCCTGTCCTTCTCTACCCTGGCGGCGGTAGCGGTTGTGAGCAATGGTGGTTTGAGTATGCTGGCGATGGTAGCTATTATATACATAACCGTTATTGCAACCTTGTACTTGATGTCACCGACGGAAAGAATGTCATACAAAAGACTCTTACAAAGTCTGCTTCTCAGAAATGGAAACTATGTGATGTGTCTGCAAGTACTGACCTTACAGCACCTTCTACTCCTACAGGACTTTCCACGTTAGCCCTTTCCGCAGCAGT
Organism: Bacteroidaceae bacterium; assembly: GCA_045641785.1. GTDB lineage: Bacteria > Bacteroidota > Bacteroidia > Bacteroidales > Bacteroidaceae > Minthosoma. The sequence continues at coordinate 21,505 of JAZUHP010000022.1, read as the reverse complement.
TAAGTTAAACTGGAACGCAAACAACGAAGATGACCTTGCCGGATATACCATTTTCCGTACTGTAAAGGGTGAAGATGACTGGAACACAATAGCTCGTGCTGTTAAAGGAACGTCATATTTAGATAATACTACAGTACAAGGTGTAAGATATTCCTATAAGATAAAAGCCGTTGACAAGTCTTGCAACTTCAGTTCGGCATCCTCCATAGCTGATGGAGCAGCAACAGGAGCAAAAGGACTTATTGCACATTATGATTTTGAGAACTCTCTTACTGACAACACAGCCAACATGATGAACTGCGCTGTTTCAAATGCAAAATATGCGGATGGCGTTGAGGAAGGTACACAGGCAATAGAATTTAATGGTACAAGTGATTATGCACTCCTTCCTTATCAGGTGAGTAACATGAATGCCATAACTTTCTGTGCATGGATAAACTGGAATGGAGGCGGCAGTTGGCAAAGGATATTTGACTTCGGAAATGGTGAAGATGAGTATCTATTCCTATGCCCAAGCAACAATAACGGCAAGATGCTGTTTGAGATAAAGGCAAACGGGACTACGCAGAATCTACCATGCACAAACGCACTTGAAGTAGGACAATGGAAACATGTTGCTGTTACAATAGGCAATAACGAGGTAAAGATATACATAGACGGAAGACTCGAAGCAAGTAGTACATCCATCACATTAAAACCAAGTGATGTAGCTGGCGTATGCAACTATCTCGGACGCAGCCAGTTCGTAGCAGACCCATTATTTAACGGAAAACTTGATGACGTACGTATATATAACTATGCCCTGTCAGAGACTGACATTGAATCTTTGTTTGGAGAGACAGATGTGTACGATGGCTGGGGAAATGCTTCACGCAACAACCCATACAATGTAACTTCATTACTGAAGAATCCAAACATCATTAATGACAATGTGAGTGTCTGTCCTGATGGTTGGACACTATACGGCAAACATGGTTCAGGAAATGGCAATTATACAGCAGGAACTGGTGACACAAAACTGGAATGCTGGAATGGTACAGCTGCAAATCTCGCTTTTGACTACTATCAGAAAGTTGATTTACCTGCCGGATACTATGTCCTTTCTGCAGATATGCACTATAATGGAGGAGAGGGCGAAGCAGGTCTATATGTATATAGTGGTAATGAAACTCATCAGCCTGTTACTACATTTGGAGAAGTTCTAACCAACTACTCTTTAGAGTTCTATTCCGATGGCAAGTCATCTGTCAACATTGGTGTCAAGACATTCAAGACATGTAGTGGAACATGGTTTGCCGCCGACAATTTTCATCTCAACTATGTAGGTCAGAACGCAGAAGACAAGCCTATTAATGATGGCATATATTTCCTTTGCAACAATGAGGGCAAATACGTTGCCCGTGGATCATCATGGGGAACACGTGCTTGTGTCAACGACTGGGGATTGCCATTAACAGTCAGCACAACTGCAGACATTACCACATTCATGTACTATGACACAGGACATTATCTATTCCTGCCTAACGAGAATGGGGATGTATATGCTGACAACAGCACAAACAACGGATTCATTGTAACTCCACAGGAAGGCGGTACATACACCATCGAGTCTTCCTCATTCAGGGGAAAATACCTTGGTATGGATGGTAGTGGCAACCTGTTGCTCTCAACAGATATATACAAGTGGAATATACACAGTCCTTCAAAGCACAAAGCGAATATGGCTGCACTTAAGAATGTACAGGCAAAAGCAGCAGCACAGGCAAGCGGCGAGGCTTCTTTGGCGATGGTAACAAGTGTAACAGAACTTGAGAATGCTGTATCTGCATACTCATACGAGGATATTATTCCTGCTACAAACATAACCGCCACAGCAGAATCATTCCAAACAGGAAGAAACAATGGAACACCATACACAGTCCTGAATAAGAATGTCCAAATAAGCACCCCAGGACTTTACAAGTTCACAATAAACGCCTTCGGTCGTATAATGAACAACCCAGGAACACAGGGACTTGTTGAGAAAAATGCAGATGTATCTCCATACTATGCTTTCTTTGGAAATGAAACCGTTGTATTACAATCCGTATATGACCTGAACAACAATACAAGCAACTATTCGAACAACTGTGTTGAATATAATGGCAACTATTATCCTAATGGTCAAGCAAGCGCATTGGCAGCATTCCAAAATAACAAATATGCAAATACTATCTGGGTATACATTCCTGAAGCGGGCACTTACTCTTATGGTATAAAGATTGACGGAGCAGCCAATACAGATAACGCTCGTTGGTGCTGTTGGACAGAGCAAAGCGTATCTATCACTAAATATGAAAATGCATCTTCCGACTACATTGCCAATGGAGTGCATTACTACCGCGGCAGTTACCCTACTCTCGACGTTGAACTAACAGAAGAGACGCCTGTCGTCGATCTGTCAAGAGCAACAGCTACTGCTGGGGTAAATGTAACAGCGACTAATCCTAATGGATTAATTTATAACACATCAAATGTCATAAATGGAGCAAGCACTAACATAATCAAAAATGACGTATGTGAGAATCTTGTTCTTATAGACGGACACTCATTTACTGTTCCTAAAGCATTCAAAGCAAATAATGCTAAATTGACTCTTTCGTCACTTGCTGGTGATGTATGTGGAACTCTTATCACACCATTTGATGTTACATCTCTTCCTGGTAACGTATACGTACTTGACCAAGAGATTAACACCATCGAAGGTAGCATTTACGCAACAGCCGTTACAAGTATTGAAGCAAACAAACCTGTTCTTGTAACTGCTAAAGGTGACTACATAGCATCAAATGTTCAAATTAACACTTTAGACAATACAGAAACATATTCACACGGAAATCTTGTTGGTACATACAGAACATCCACAGCACCTACTTCTTCGTATGTACTGCAGAACCACACAGAAACACAAGGAGTGGCTTTTTATATTGTGGGAGATATACAACCGACAGTAAAACCTTTCCATGCTTACATGTCCAACGCTTCAAATAGCAGAATCAGGACTATTATGATTAAGACTGATGATAGTGGAGAGAGCATGGAAGCAAATGACATTTCTGAGATCTATACCAGTACAAACAATACTGATATATATACAACATCAGGAATACGATTGACCAATGTACAGTCAGGAGTTAATATAATACGTATGAATGATGGAAAGATGAAGAAAGTTGTTATTAAGTAATTAGAACTATCATGAAAAAACATTATATAAAGCCGCAAATGATAATAGAGATTTTCAAATGCGAGAACGTATTACAGGTAATAAGTCTACCTACTGGTACATCAAACGGATTGGAAAATCTTGGTGAAGAAGATATGAACACAAGAATTCGTATAATGAAAGAAGACGGCACCTGGGGTGATTTGTGGGAATTTTAATACTGGTAAATTATGAAGAAAATACTATATTATATAAACATTTTTGCAGTCGTTACATTTTTATTTTCATGCTGCAAACCACTGGACAAAGATTTTGTACCAGAAGACTATGACATTTCAGATGAGACTGAAGCTAATGCTGCTCTTTTTGATGGCAACATAGCAGATGAACTACAAATTCTGGATGCTGAGGCATGTGATGGAGAATCGCTTGCTTCTACACGATCTGTTATCTCGGATGGTGACTTTTCTTCATGGAATACAGGTGACAAGATTAGTATAAGCGATGGAATCTTAAACTATTCTTACAAGGTATCCAAATCCAATGGAAAGAGTTGCTCATTTGAAGTAATGGACGGTAAGAAACAATTCACGACTTCTGGTACGTCAAAAAAAGAGTACTATGTGTTCTACCCTTCCGATGCTCTTATTGGATGGTACGACGCCACAGCTACATCCATGATTTATGCTGAACAAGATTACGAGGAGAACAAAGATAATGGAGTGATTGGAGCGTATATGGCAACAAAAGGCACAGCAGAAAACAATAATGGATCTGTACACTTTGAATTCAAGCATATTGCATCTGTAATCGAAGTTAATCTTTCTACACTTGGAACTACAGCATCTTCTGTATCGCTCAAATCTAATAGTGGTGTGAGTATTGCCGGCAGAATGAAATACAACATTGACGACAACAAGATATCAATAAGCACTTCAGACAAAACAGAATATGCAACAAACTCACAAAGCGATGTTATTACTGTAAGAAACGTTCCTTCTGGAGCATCTTTAGTGAGATTCTACATCCTCCCTGTTTTACTTGAAAAAGGAGTTACCGTTACTGTACATGCTTCAGATGGAAAGTATTACACAAAAAGCACCTCTACAGATATTGGAAACGCTACAAGTGACGTAACTATTTCTGGCATCAATGGAGCAACTGTATGTACTCCATATTACAAGAAAGTAAACTTCGGTGCCGCAAGTACTTCAAAAAGAACTAACAACTGGATGGCTTGCATTCCTGGAAACATAAAGTTCGGATTACTTAGCACACCTGGAGCACATGATGCAGCTACAAGTACATGTTCAGGCTTAACAGCTAATGCAAGCAAATGTCAAAGTGAAAACATATCAGGTCTACTTGCAAATGGTGTACGTGCCTTAGATTTACGTCCACGTTATACATCAGGGAATGTTACAGATATTCAACTTACAAACCTTGAAATATACCATGGAACGTCTGCTACTGGCGTGAAATTTAAGGATGCCATGGCAACTATAGTGCAGTTTGTAAAAGATAACGCTTCTGAGTCTGTGTCCATCCTTATGCAAAAGGAGAGCTCAAATGGAACAGACCAGTCCGAAACATGGCGTGCTTCAATTAGAGAATGTTTCTCAAGTTATAGTGAATATCTACGTGGATGGATAACTGGCAATGAGACTCTTTCAGACATGCGTGGCAAAATTGTCATTGTCAGCAAAAATCCATACGGAAACTCAAACAATAGCTACTGGGATGTTGTTTATGGAGGTATTGTTCGAGAGTGGCCTGATGATGGAGAATCAGACAATGCCAGCATATACTATTCCTGGAATCAAGGTGGACCTGCTGTTAGCGCATCAGACAGGTATAGCTTAACTAACACCAACACTAAGACAAGTACAATATCAAATATGCTAAATAAGGCATCTGCCGACAATAGCAATCGATGGTACTATACCTTTACAAGTATGGCTTACTCATTTTTGGGAAATAACCCATCGGGGTATGCAAAAACTATTAATCCCCAAGTAACAAACTTGCTTAACAACATTGAAGGACGCTTGGGATATGTGTATGGAGATTTTATGGGAAGTTCTTCAAACGGAGGTACTGATCTATTGAAAACAATCATAAACCAAAACTTCAAATACGTATATAAAAATCGTTCTCGCTATAAACTACATTCAGGAACAAATACAGGTACCAATGTAGTAACAGACGAGATGGCAGATTCAGGTCAGACATACTAATGTAAAAATAAAGAACAAATGATTAGATATATTATTTCATTTATCATGCTTTCTTTGTGTATATCGATGAATGCACAAAATGACAAGATGATTGTTACCATGAAGAATGGTACTACCATACATGTTCCAATTGATAGCATAGATAATATAGAGTTTGAAAAAATAATAGAAAAGGAGGAGGACAACAAAGCAGTTGACTTAGGATTATCTGTAAGCTGGGCAGCATATAACCTTGGCGCAAACGCTCCACAAGAGTACGGTCATTTATACAGTTGGGGAGAAATCACACCAAAAGACAATTATGGTGAAGATGACTATCTATACTACAAGAATGATGCATATACATCTATAGGTAATAACATTTGCGGAACCGCATACGATCCTGTACGAGCAGAATGGGGAGAAGAATGGCGTCTTCCTTCACATAAGGAGATTGAGGAACTTCTAACTCTATGTACTTGGATATTGGGTGAGATAGAAGGTATACAAGGATATAGGGTTATTGGACCTTCTGGCAAAAGCATATTTCTTCCTGCAGCAGGTTATTCTTCTGGATCACAAAGAAAGAAAGACGGTTCAGAAGGATACTACTGGTCTGGAACACAAAGCGAAAATCTTGTATCCTCTGCATACAATCTGAATTTTAAGGGGTACAATACAAGCTGGACTGCAACTCGTGCCTATGGTTTCAGCATTAGGGGTGTGAAATAAATGGCAAGGTTAATTCTTCATGAATGATTTTGTATAAAGACAAAACAAAACTGTTGGCACAAATATAAAAATAAAAAAAAGCATCGAAGATACGTTCTCCGATGCTTTTTTCATAAAGTATTCTACAACATCTTACATCTAATAAGGTATTGCACATTTACGTTATTATTTCTTTGCCTTCTTAGCATTTGCCTTTGCAACCTTTTTCCAGTACTTCTCTAATGTCTGTGCCTCCTTTACAGTAAGGAAAGTAACAGCACCATGCTTTTGCTCTGAGAAGTTTGCACGCTTCATAGGACTATTCTCTGCATCGAAATAACCTATTGGAGTGAAAGTCTTGAAGTCCTCAGTCTCTACAAAGCCGAAGTTATGAGGGTGACGATGGTAATTGTCAAACATAACAACATACTTGTTCTGTCCGAGACGTTTCCAACAGTTTGGTGCCTCATGTCCCTGTGGTTCACCATCATTATACAAGTCATCACGCATATAAGGACCTGTAAGGGTCTTAGATGTTGCATGCTTTACAGTAGCTGACTTCTCATGTGACACATAGAAGAGATGGTATGTATCACCCACCTTTATGATATCCGAATCAATGATATTATAACGAGGGAATCCATCTGCATTTGAAGGTGCTTCAAAAAGAAGCTTAGGTTCACTTATCATTTTAGTGAAATCATCATTCATATAAGCATAATAAATGAGATTCACACCTGTCTTAACACGAATAGTGAAGTGAACGAGTAAATGACCAGCCTCATAGTCATAGACAGTCTCAGGAGCCCATACACAACCAACCTCACTCCAAGGAATGGCATTTCCATGGAAGTCTGTTATGCCTGTAGGACAAGTCAACTTTGAGAAATCAAGGTTTGTACGTGTCCAATGAATAAGGTCGAATGACTTCATCAATACAAGTCCACGATTATTGCCCCATCCATACTTCTTTCCGTCACGTTCCCATTCAGTAGTACGTATACCATCACGCTTTCCAAAAACGTGAAGGTCTGTCATGGCAAGATAGAATCCTCCATCAGGTCCACGGAAGATATGAGGATCACGAATACCCTTCTGCTCTGCGATTGTATCACCTGCTATAAGAGGTTTGTCATCATTGAGAGATGTCCAGTTATATGAATCATAGCTAATAGCCATGTGTAGACCATGATCTGCATCCTTATGGTACACCATTAGGTATGCGCCCATCTCATCCTCAGAAGGAACGTTGTTGCTTTTTTGAGCAACAACGCTGATGGCAACAAATGCCATCAGCGAAGTTAATATTTTTCTCATTTGTATATTCATTAATTACTTAGAAAGTTTGTATGAAGTGCTCTTGCCATCCTCACTTGAGATGTTAAGAACAAATACACCCTTAGGGCTTCTCTTTGCAAATGTAGCCTTTACGCTGCCCATTGGACAAGTGAAGCTATCAACTACAATACCAGCCATGTTTACAACCTCAACGGCAACAATATCATCAGCAGCAATGCCCTCAACAGCATTGTATGTCTCCTGGCTGAAACGTACATAGAGAATACCATCTGCAATCTCTGAAGTATCCCAATAGTTATAAGCTGGAAGTTCAGGGAGATCATAGTTGACATTACCAACCTTAGCTGTATTAACATTTGTCCAGAGAACAAACTTGTCTGGCTTAGACTCATCCATTGTAGGAACATAAGTAGAATACAAGAATGCAGAGATTGTTGCACCATCAACGAAACTGAGTGTTCCAACGTTTGTCATGTAAGTATTGTTTGGTGTAGTCGTTGCTATTGACTTTCTAAGACCAGCGATATAAGTTGACTTATTACCAAATGTAACATTCTTACCATTGAAATCCATGTTTCCAGATACAGCAGACAATGTAGCACCTACCTGAAGAGAACCATTGATAGCGAAAGAAGCATTAGTCATTGGGACTCCCTTAGACGATGCACCCATGAGTTTACCATTATTGCCTACAGTAAGTGCACCTGTACCGAGTGTACTACCTGTTGACACATTCAAGACACCATCCTGAACTGTGATAGCACCACTTGTTGCCCATACACCACTTGTAGTCATTGTACCAGTACCCATCTTTGTGAATCTATCTGTAGCAACAACTCGACCAACAAACTTGAAGTCGGTGTCATTACCAACCTGCCATGTATTAGCACCAACAGATACACCATTAGAGAATGCACATCCTCCACCAAGATCACCACTGCCGACAACAGTACCGATACGAAGTGTCTTACCTGTATTCTGCACAAATCGACTTGCAGGAATAGCAAGGGTCCACTTATCACCACCATTTGAAGTGTCGAATGTGAAACGACCATCAACAGCATAAGTAGCCTCAGGAACAAGTGTTCCCTCAAACTTACTGAGGTTAAGTACGATTGGAGTACGAGTAGCATAGTAGTTAGAACCCTTCTCTGTAGCACACCATACAGTAATCTGACCTGAACCTGTAAGAGCGAGGTTTGTTGTAGCACGGTTTACAGTTGTAAGATTAGCAGTTGCTTTCTCTGCCACCTCAATAGGAGTGTTCAAGAATGCATTACCACGAAGATCAGCCTTACCCTCGGCAACAATCTTGCTTGCAAGTTTATTACCAGCCTCTACAACACCAGCAGAAACAACTAATGTTGAAAGTGAACAAGCAGGACCTACCTTCAACCATCCAGAACCTCTCTTTGTAAGTTTAGTACCACTAAACACAGCATCCATCACGAAGTCTGCAGAGTTCTCGATAACACCACCCTGCTCACCTACCATCTTCATTGGTGAACCCTGTTCAACCTTTACGCTATTGCTGAGTACAGCACCATTCTCCATAGTGAACAGAGCTGCAGACTTAGTGATTCCACCGAGGTTACCTGTCTCACTATACTGATTAGAAAGAGCACTAACCTTAGTTACACCACCCTTAAGATAGTTACCACCTGTATAAGTGTTATCACCTGTGATTGTAACAGTACCGCTACCATCCTTTGTGAAGGAAGCCTGACCGCCAATAGAGCCAGTACCACCGATTGTATAGTCCTTAGAGCTGTTTACCTCAACAGACTTTGGAGTAAGGTTACCCTTAACTGTTACTGTAGTGGACTTAGCATCGTCACCGAAGATTACCTCATCATAAGAAACGAAGTTTGTCTCATCCTTTCCAACAGAGAAGTTCATTGTCTCTGCAAGATCCCATACAGAGTTTGTGTTTGCTGTCCAGTATATTGTAGCAGCGTCACGGAGACCTTCAACCTCAACAACGAGATTGCCATCTTCTACCTTCAGTGTTCGCTTGCTTGCCTCAAGACCTTCCAATATGATATTATCTACAGAACCGACAATCTCACCAACTTTACCAATAACATACTTACCTGGGGCGATAACTGTTTCGCCAGCAGCGAGATGAGGAACAAGTTCAATAACTGGTGCAAGGTACTTTGGACCTGCATTAACCCACGCACTACCTGTCTTCTTCTCAATGCTGAGATACTTCGCATTGATCTTGTCTGATGCTAATCCATCAGAGTAAACATCAACTACAACGCGTGAACCGAAACCAAGTTTCAAAGAGTCTACAGAAATAGCGCCCATAGAGTCCTTTCCTCCAGGACGTACAACAGAAGCATAGTTTGTACTGATAGACTGGAACTCACCACCATTTGAGTTAAGTTCTGCAAAACGGTTAAGCCAGAGTGCAGAGCTCTTGAGTGTACCGTCGAAGTTGAGAGTACCTGCCCATATATTTGTTGCGCCAGTATGCTTGAAGTCTGTCTTAGGAAGATTAAGGATACCATCACCCTGCTTTACAAGACGAGCATCACCCTCAAGATATCCACCAGTCACATCACAAGTATAGTACTGGTACTTGATTGTAGCCTCCTTTGCAGTATAGTTTGTTCCAGCAGTACCCTGTACCCATGATGGAACATTGATAGTAAGAATATAAGGTTTAGCACCATCAGCAAGACTAACCTTAGTGTCGTTAGTTTCACAAACGATAGCGTGCTGGTCATTGTAAGAAGCGTCAAGAACAGCACCATTTGGAAGTTCCTTACGATCTGCCATTGTGTAAGGAGGTGGTGCCATTGTGATACCTTCAAGCTTACCAAGGAAGTAGCTGATATGAGGTGGCTGATTATATCCACACATCTGCCATACCATAGCGTTACGATACTGGTGGTCTGCCCAGAGAGTTGGGATACGATAACCAGTAGGTGTTGGAGTTGAGTAGATGCGGATATTATTATTAGCAGTACGCATAATAATCTCCTCACGCCAGTCACCAAGGATATCGCCCTGATAACATGGAGTACCCTTAGTATCATTGTTTGTCATAGAACCTGCACAAGTATAGATAGGAGACCAGCTTCCATATTTAGCGATGCATCCCTCAGAATTCTTACCATTAAGGTAGTTGAATGTCTCAGAACAGAGGTCACCGTCCCAATAGATACGGAAGTTAGTATTGATACCTGTTGCATCCATGCCGCTGACAGCACCATATGTAACAGAGCTTATAGCACCTTCACGTGCAGAACATCCAATAGAACCAGGGAACAAGTCTGTAAAGTTGTCCATCATGGCACGACCATCATCATTTCCAGAATTGAAACGGTGATAAACCTTTGAAGTTGTTGCGTCACGATAGTTATTACCTGGTTGATCCTCGTTACAAGCATATATTTCAAGTCCCTTAGTATAAGGGTTGAAGTCACCGCAATGCTGAGCGTCACCATGACCGAAACCAGTAGTTGAAAGACCCTTACCGTTGTCATCAACAACCATAGAACCGTAAACGATCTCATCACGTCCGTCCTCATCAACATCTGCAACACCAAAGTTATGATAACCCTGCCACATCCAGTAACCTCCGTTAGTCTGTCTCCAGTCCCAACGCTTAACGAGCTTATTTGTTGTTGTATTGACATCGAAAGCACACATCTTGATCTGTGTATAGATACCACGAGCAAGGAAGATGCTAGGGTGCTTACCATCAAGGTATGGAGCACCAAAGAAGAACTTGTTACTACGGTGTCCATATCCATCACCCCATGCTGCGTTCAAGTCAGTCTCACCTGGTTCAAGACGAGCAAGAGGATAGTCGATGATATCATAAATCTCACCAGTCTCACCATTACAGTAAACAAGGAACTCCTTACCGTCATGCATAAACCAGTTTGTTCCTCCACCAGTAGCACCACGGTAGTTGAACCATGAACCACCATTCTTTCCGTTAGCGCCGATTGTGTATGTAGAACCATTAGCCATGTGGATAGTAGAACCTTCGAGAAGTCGCATGATAACCTCAGCCTTACCATCCATGTTCCAGTCATAGCCAACAATATTCTGCTCGTTGTTCTGGAAGTCACCCATGTTAGGACCACAGTTTACCCACCATAGACGCTGACCATTCTGCTTGAAGATCTCGAATATTGAGTATTCGCCTGTTACCTTACCATTGACAGTTGGACCATTCTTAGGATAGCTCTGAGCCATTTCGCTCTGATTGTCAAATTTCATGAGGATATCAAGTTCTCCATCGCCATCAACATCAGCACAACATGCGTCATTTGGAATCAGAGTACTGAGAATACCTTCATGAGTAAGCTTGATTTCCTTATAGCTATTACCCCATACTGACACAGGAGCACACTGAGCCTGTTCTACGCCACGAACAATAGCCGCAACGGTGTACTTGCTGTTAGTAGTACCCTTGGCATCACTAAAATTGGAAGTGCTGATTGGTGTTTCATTAACTTTCACACCATCACGATAAACATTGTACTGTACATCATAGTATTCTTCACCTTTAATACGCCAATTGATGTAAACCCCATTAGAAACCTTCATCGCATTAAGACCACGATCAAGTTTGTCTGTTATTCTCTGAGCATAAAGAGAATTGGAAAACAACACTGAACAGAAAAAGACAGACAATACTGTCAATACTCTATTCCTTACCTTAAAAACCATGTTCATTATTCAAAATAAGTTATTTGTTAGTATAAAGATATTTATTATTATGCAACAAAGATAAACAATTTAGAACAAATAACAGGGCGAGAACTAACAATTTCACTCTACCGTTATGCAAATATGTTACATTTCATTAAAAAAGTTACATAAAAGAGAGCAATAACAGCAGCCATCTTCCACAAAAGGAAGATGGCTGCTGTTATTATCTCGCTACCATGGCAAGCAATTCCTTGCCAGTAAGCTTGTGAGACAGTTCCGTACCGTCAAGTATATTTTCCGCAAGAGCACGTTTTGTCTCATGCATACGGATAATCTTCTCCTCTATTGTGTTCTGCGACACAAGGTGATACACCGTTACTGCCTGACGTTGACCTATACGGTATGCACGGTCAGTAGCCTGTTGCTCAATAGCAGGGTTCCACCAAGGATCAAGATGGAACACATAGTTGGCACCAGTAAGGTTAAGACCAAGTCCACCTGCCTTCAGACTTATCACGAACACTGGACATTCACCATTCTGGAACTTATTGACTAAAACTGTTCTCTGGTTTACAGGAGTGCTTCCATCAATATAAAGATATTCAATGCCTTCTTTATCCAAAGCATCACGAACAACACTTAGGAAAGAAGTGAACTGACTGAACACCAATGCACGGTTTTCACCCTCAATGACATCACTAAGAAGTTCAAGCAGCGCATTTACCTTAGTGCTGTCTCCTTGCCAGTTTGGTTCCACGAGATGAGCACAGCACGAAGCCTGACGAAGACGAGTAATCTCAGCAAGTACATTGATATCCATGGCATCGTCACCAAGTTCTATGAGCATCTTCTCGGCACGTTTACGGATGACCTCATATACAGCCATCTCCTCATTGCTCATCTGTATCTTCTGGTATATCTCCGTCTTTTCAGGCAGTTCCTTAAGTACCGCATTCTTTGTTCTGCGCAACATGAATGGATGAACAACGCGTTCAAGCATCTCCTGACGCTCTCCATCCTTGTCACGTTCAATAGGAATGACAAAACGATTGCTGAAGTCACTATATCCACCAAGAAGTCCAGGATTGACAAACTGGAACAGGCTCCACAACTCGCCCAGATGGTTCTGTATAGGAGTACCGGTAAGCATTATCCTATTCTCGGCATTCAACTTCATAGCCACCCCACTCGTCTTGGCTCCACGATTCTTAATGATATGAGCCTCATCAAGACAGGCTACCGTCCATTGCTTCTTGACAATATCCTCACTTACTGACAGAAGAAGTCCATAGGTCACGACAACGACATCGCCAGCACCTGCCTTCTCAATCACTTCCTTTCTCGACAACTCGTTATTAAGGAATGTACAGTTAAGCGAAGGGGCAAACTTTGCAAGTTCACCTAACCAGTTTGGAGCAACAGATGCAGGAGCAACAACAAGTATAGGTCCTTCATTTGCCTTTAGCAGGAAGAACGCTATTGACTGAACGGTCTTACCAAGTCCCATATCATCAGCAAGAAGCGCACCTGCCCCCCAAGAGTTGAGACGTGCAATCCATTGATATCCTTCCAACTGATATGGTCGCAGTTCCGCATTCAGAGTTTTCGGAACAGCTGGCGAGTACTCCGAGCTCTCCAATATACGTTTGCGGTACTTCCTGACATACTCATCGATATCAAACCTGATGACACCATTAAGGACAGAGTCATCAAGAAGAGCTGCCGAGAAAGGAGAGATACGTATGTTACCCTTGTCACGTGCCGATATGGAGTTGATGGCACTAAGTTGACGGCGCAGCGCATCACCAAGAGCTATGAAATCTCCGTTGTCAAGACGGATATAGTTAGACTTAGACTTATTAACAAGGTCAAGGAGCTGAGACATTGACAGAACGGTATTCTCGTCAATCTGTATATCACCTTCCACCTCAAACCATTGTCCTCTGGTACTCAACTGTATACTTGCAGAGAATCCAGAACCTGTTGTCGCCATGCGTCGCAGGTTCAACTTTCCCTGTTTAGGCCACTCTGCATACATTACCTCCGGATTATCCTGAACAAACTCCATAAGCGGAAGGACATATTCAGGTTCCATGATATCCACGTCCTCACATGGATCAAGAAGGTACTTGATGTAGTCAGGATCAAAGTTCTGCTTATTGCGATAGATAGATTCAAGCAACTGGCGAATAAGAACGAGGTTTCTTGTTTCGCCATCAATATCACGATGCACCCTGACACGAACACCGTCAAGTTCATCTATATATGTATCCTCACCCTCACCGAGTGCAAATATCTTACGTCCCCTCGACAGAGGTTTAGCACCTATACATATATGGTAATACTCACCCTTATGAGGAGTGATCTGAAGACACGCCACAGGACTACCCTCAACCATCTTCAATGTAGAGCCTCCTTCTATGAGTTCAGAATGTATCTCCATCTTTGCACCAAGCAAAGGCAGAATAGCCTTTATCTGTTCCTCGGCTTCAAGCGGGAAGATTCCCTGACTTAACAACGTCTTGTATAGGGCATACTGTTCGCCAGACAGTTTAGTAAAAGAGAAATCAGTCTTGCTATTTCTCCTTACAATAACATTATCATCAAGCTGAGACAGTTTCACATTAGAGTTGATATGGAAACCGTCACAATCCTTATCTATCACAATATAAGGTTTGTCTTCTGTAACCGTAACAGGCAAGAAGCTATACTGTCCCACGTACAATCGGCTCTCCGGCACCATCTCCACGATAACGTCCTTTATATGAATGCCACCATGCGGACGATTGAGACTCTTGGCAAAAATTCGTTTGTCCGCCTCATTCATAAAGTCGAGAGTGCCCGACTTGTACAAGGCAGGAGTGATTTGCTTTCCCTTTCCCCACTCTCCGCTCTTAAGGCGACTCTGTTCACGAACTTCTAGATAATCATCATTCTCATGTTGAAGCAAGTACATCATTCTTACGCCATTAGCACCTGGACGAGCACTCTCGACATCACCGTTAAGAGTACGTTTGAGACGTACAAGAGCAAGTTCCCACTCCGACAGGCAAGGTATAGATGTAAGTGCAGGAATTGTACCATACCTTTCATTATCCTCCTTTCGCTGTTCTTCTGTAAGAGGAAGGAAGTCAGATAACTCATGACGAAGAATTGCAAGATTAGGTATACCGACAGGACACTCTGTGACAGTATCGTGATCACAACCTGTGTATTTAGCAAAAAGATAATACAGGGCACAATAGCCCTTTGGGAAAGAACCATGACTAGACGATCTAAGGTTTTCGACTATGCTCTTTCTTGTATCTGTTGTATTAACCTGCAATATAAGGTCTGCCACTATCTTTGATGGACGAAGACTATAATGGCTTTCCACCTCTTTCTTATTAGAGAAGGTACGCAGTTTATTTATAGACTCCTCTGTTCCATCATGGGCATAGGCAAGTATGAGGAAATAGTTCATCAGGTAGTTGATGAACATATTCTTGATTTCTGAAACCGGGTTTTGCACCTTAAAGGCAAGGGCAAAGAATTTGACCGCCTCACGGTATTTACCGTTGACGGTACTATGAATAGCCGCAAGAGTTATACCCGCAGCATCCTTTTCGCTGACAGCATTCTTAGGCAATGTGCCGTCAAGGAAATACCTGTAGATATCGACAAGAGAGCACATGTTGCGCCTATTGTGAATCAACAGGTTAAAATTGTTATCTATGACATCGTAAAGTATGGTAGTGTCAACGACCATATCTTCCTCGCACACCCTCTGGATATACTTGTCAAACACCCACAGGAACACCTCTTTAGATAGCTTTGAGAAAAGAACCTTTGTCTTTGCATCAATATCGAGAGACAAGAGGTAATGCATATCCATCCTTGTGATATTGAATGCTGAAGGGCAATCCTTATAACCGCTATCTACAAGTTCTGCTATAGCATGACGGATAACATTAAGGTGAGTCAACTTTGGCAATGACATTCCAAGGAACACGACAACAAGGTCTCTTCTCTGCTCCAAAGTGTAGAACAAAGCAGGAAGAAACATATTCTGAGGAATCTGGTAAGTCTTTGAGTTCTGATACCAGCTATATCCCCTGTCTTGCAAATAGCCCTTCTCAAGCAACTGTTCCAGCGCACTTTTTTCATCATAGTCCTGGAACGCCTCGCTCAAGAATTTGTGCACATCCGATACACTTGTAAACGAACCAGAGAACTGGTAAGCATACAGACATAATAGACGTTGTGCATTTTCGCCTAAAGAAGAGAAAGATTCTAATGCCATAGGGTTTTTCGATAAAGACTACTCCCGTCAGGTATCTCTTTCAACAAACCATTAACCATGTGTATTGTGATTTACTGAAGGAAGCAAAAAAAGGCGAAGCCCCAACGAGACTTCGCCATAAGGTTTTTTATGACGCAAATGATTGCTTATGACTTACGGCTTACGTAAGAGCCGTCACGAGTATCAACCTCGATCATGTCACCCTCGTTGATGAAGAGAGGAACACGAATCTCAACACCAGTCTCAAGTGTTGCAGGCTTTGTTGCGTTTGTTGCAGTATCACCCTTAAGACCTGGCTCTGTGTAAGTAACCTGAAGAACGATCTTAACAGGAGCCTCAGCAGTAAGGATCTGACCTGACTGGTCATCGATTGTAGCCATTACCATAGTCTCACCTTCCTTGAGGAAGTCACCACCGATGATAAGGTCCTTAGCGATATTGATCTGCTCGAAAGTCTCGTTGTTCATGAACACCATGTCCTCACCTTCCTTATAGAGGTACTGGAACTGCTGGTGTGATACTGTTACATCATCAAGCTTAGCTGAAACGATCCAAGTACGCTCAAGTACACGGCCATCTTCTACATTCTTAAGCTTTGTGATCATAACTGTGTTACCCTTACCTGGCTTCTTGTGAAGGAAGTCGATAACTACCCAAATCTTGCCATCGTCAAGGCGGAGGCAAACGCCCTTCTTAATGTCACCTGCTAAAATAGACATATTTCTTAATGTTTTTAAGTTTTTGAGTTTTTAAGTTTTTAAGTTTTAGTGTCTTTAAGCCACATATTCCGTTTCTGTCTTAAGCTTAGAAAACCTACCCAAAAACTCAAAGTATGTTAATAATTTGTATTCTTTCTCTACGAAATCGAGTGCAAAATTACGGTTTTTCATTAAAATAGCAAAAAAAGATGCGTAAAATCAGCAATTTATTTTGTCTATTTATTTAAAATGCCTAATTTTGCACCCGCTTTTAGTGCCGAGTGGTACACCAAAGAGATAATAAGATTGAATGAGATATTTCAAGAAGATTAATAACAATAAAAGATAAAAAGATATGAAAAGAACATTTCAGCCTCACAACAGAAAGAGAATCAACAAGCATGGTTTCCGTGAGCGTATGCAGACAGCTAATGGTCGTCGAGTTTTAGCAGCACGCCGTCGTAAGGGACGCAAGTCACTCACAGTTTCAAGCGAGCACCACGGAAAGTAATCCATTTTTGCTTGGCAAGAAATAAAAAGCAGAAGTTTCTCATTGACTTCTGCTTTTTTTTGTACCTTTGCATATAATTATGTTTGTAAGTTTGCGAGTTCTTCAGTTTGCATATTAACGCAAAAATTGGCACGAATACCAAAGAACATAAGAACTCAAGAACTCACAAACTAAGGAACACAAGAACTCAAGTACACTAAAACTTACAAACTCAAGAAAATGGATATCAAATCATATTTCAGCGGTCACAAGTCTCGCGTATTCTGGATCAATGTAGGTTTGATGATAGCCGTTCTTATCATCGCACCAACTGCAACCTTGTTCTACATCGACAACTACACCCACCATGGGGAAAGGATTGAAGTACCTAACCTTGATGGCGTGGAAGTAGAAGACGCCAAGGACATACTCGCAGAAAAAGGACTCATCGGTATTGTTACCGACTCTGTAAGAAAAGCGGGATACAAGCCTGGCACAGTCTGCCTCCAAACACCTAAGGCTGGCAGCGAGGTAAAAGATGGAAGAACAATATACCTCTCAGTCATAAAGATTGGCGAGGCAAAGGTAACACTCCCTAATGTAGCAGGTACAAGCACAGCAGAAGAGGCTCACCAGATACTGAAGAACTTGGGCTTTGACCTCACAGAAGACCAGATTGTCGAGAGTGAGGAAAAGGGACTTGTAATCAGCGTGTATCAAGGTGCAAGAGCACTTCATGCAGGGCAAGAGGTGTCAACAAACCGTCCGATCACTCTCCATGTTGGTTCAGGAGTTAAGGAAGACACTCTCAGCATCAGCGACTTATTAGATGACGACATTAATGTTGAATAATGAATAAAGAAGATATAGAAGAATATATAGATGAGGAGTTCATTGGCGACAATGAGGAGGTGGAAGATGAGGACTCTGCTGGTCTTTACGAACACTTCAAGGTCATTGCCGACAAAGGGCAGAAACTGTTACGAGTGGATAAGTTCCTGCTTATTCACCTTTCCAACACATCCCGCAACCGTGTACAGAAAGCGGCAGATGCCGGATTCATCATGGTCAACGGCAAACCTGTCAAGCGCAGCTACAAGGTCAAGCCGTTCGATGTGGTACAGGTTATGCTTGACCGTCCACACTATGACAATGCCATCACTCCTGAGGACATTCCACTTGACATAGTATATGAGGATGATGACCTCATGGTCGTCAACAAGCCGGCAGGACTTGTTGTACATCCAGGATTCGGCAACTGGCACGGCACCCTACTCAACGCTATCGCATGGCACCTCAAGGACCTGCCACAGTTTGACATCAACGATCCTGAGATTGGTCTTGTACACCGTATTGACAAGGACACAAGCGGACTTCTTGTTGTGGCAAAAACTGCGGAGGCTAAGACACACCTTGGACTTCAGTTCTTCAACAAGACCACAAAACGTGAGTACAACGCTCTTGTATGGGGCAACTTCGTAGAGGATCAAGGCCGTATTGAGGGTAACATTGCTCGCGACCCTAAGGACAGAATGCGCATGGCTGTATTTCCACCTGATAGCGAGATAGGAAAACATGCTGTTACACATTATTATATATTAGAGAGATTTGGATATACCACTCTTGTGAAGTGTGTACTTGAGACTGGACGAACACACCAGATTCGTGCTCACATGCGCCACATCGGTCACCCACTCTTCTCTGATGAGAGATATGGCGGCGATCAGGTACTCAAGGGTACCACAAGTAGTAAGTACAAGCAATATATAGATAACTGCTTCAAGCTCTGTCCACGTCAGGTTCTCCACGCCAAGACACTCGGATTCATCCATCCTAAGACAGGCAAGGAGATGATGTTCAACTCAGAGCTACCAGAAGATATAACAAACTTAATAAATAAATGGCGTAATTACGCTAAGGAAGTATGAAAAAGATAGTAGCAATCATAGCAGGCGGTGATTCGTCTGAACACGATGTTTCAATGCGCTCAGCTGCAGGCATTGAATCTTGGATGGATAAGGAAAAGTATGACGTATTCGTCATCGAGGTAGAAGGAACAAACTGGCAGGCCCACCTTCACGGAGGCGGTCTTGCACCTGTATCACTCCACAATTTCACATTCCTTGATGAGTACAACAGACGAGTAAAGCCTGACTATGCCTACATCACTATTCACGGTACTCCAGGTGAGAATGGAATTCTTCAGGGTTACTTTGACCTTTTGAAGATTCCATACAGCACAAGCTCACTCCTTGTCGAGGCAATGACATTTGACAAGTTCACTCTCAACCAGTATCTTAAAGGATTTGGTGTGAAGGTAGCAGAGGAGGTACTTGTTCGCAAGGGTATGGATGTCAATGCTGAAGACATCGTTGCAAAGGTTGGACTTCCATGTTTCATCAAGCCAAATGCCGGTGGTTCATCTTTCGGTGTTACTAAGTGTAAGACTGTAGAGGATATCCTTCCCGCAATTGAGAAGGCTCGCAACGAGAGCGACGAGGTTCTTATCGAGAGCGAGATGAAGGGAACAGAGATATCAAACGGTGTGTACAAGACAAAGAACGGTGGCGGAAGAGTCCTTCCTATCACAGAGGTTGTTCCAAAGACTGAATTCTTCGACTATGATGCAAAGTACAACGGTAAGGTTGAGGAAATCACCCCTGCCCGTCTTTCTGACGACACCACAAAACGCGTTCAAGCACTCACAAGTGCCATCTATGACATTCTCGGAGCATCAGGTATCATCCGCATCGACTATATCATCTCAAAGAACGAAGCTGGTGAAGATGTCATCAACATGCTTGAGATAAACACAACTCCTGGTATGACACAGACCTCATTCATTCCACAGCAGGTTCGTGCAGCAGGTCTTGAGATGAAGGATGTTCTCAACGAAGTCATTGCTGACAAGCTTCCTGACGACACAGAAAATGCATAACTGACACTATAACTATAAAAATAAAAGGTGATTTTGGATTTTCTCCAGAATCACCTTTTTTCTATGCCCCTATCATGGAGTATCATTGTTATTAGTCTCTACTATCTCTATTTTTGCTATTATCTTTGCCAACTCCACCAATTCAGAGAGAAGGTTGAAGTCCCTGATGAGTGTTTCCTTAACATTGGCTTTCCATAATACGGGATCAAAAAAAATTCTCAACGCCAAAATCTTCGATTGCCAACACTATATGCTTATTGAAGATTAGTATGGCAAATTCCTTATCCATACTACTGACTCGCTGCAAGATAGGGCTAAGATCTGGTATTCTCCAGTCATCAAAGATTTTAGCATCAGACACAGACACCTTATATTTTTCACAGAATGGTACCATATTTGTGTCAGGGGATCAGAGGGACGGTTCTGGCGGTCCCCTATTCCTTAACATTTAATTTTTTGAACCAGTCTTACGAAGTCACAGATGTGTACTTAAGCAGGACTTTTAATTTCAAAAGATACGATTAAGCGAATAAAATGCCAAATTTATTTAGGCATTTTTGAGCGTGAGTATCTTCGGCGTAGCCAACGTCGACAAAGCATTTTCTCGTTATCCTGCAAAAGTTTATGGCTGATTTCGAAATAGCTGACTATACTATACAATTATATATTATACGACCACGAAAACGATTTTTTCTCATAGTCGTTACTTGGGCTATGCAATTAAATGTCAATATTAAGGGATCAGCAGAACCGTCCCTGTGATCCCAATAGTTTTTGTAGAAGTTAAGAAGTTATAGAGTTACAGAAGTTAAAGCTATACACTAAAAAGAAATTTTATATGTTTTTTTGGTTCTTCTTCAATTTGGTTGAAAAAGATTCTGAGTTACCTATTATATTACTCCATATATCCTCTTAACAGAACGGCATTTGAACACGTTTTGCTTACGACTTGCTTACGACAATTGTCGTAAGCAAGTCGTAAGCAAAGG
>JAZUHP010000021.1:0-22342 GCA_045641785.1 Bacteroidaceae bacterium | reverse complement strand
TGCCTCATACTGTATTCGCTGACGCTTTGGCATAGCTGCCACTTCCGCCAAAGAATAAAGGCGGTCAAAAGGAGCCAAGGCTGCCATCTTAGGAGTTGTTGTCATTGTACCCATATTCTTGATGTTAAATATCCATTTATCTAAATCTGTCTCAAGTTCTGCCTCGCCCTTCTTCTTGAATGCAAGCAGATCGATGAAGAACATCCTGAACTTGTCTGTAAATACCTCGTTGTTGTCACGGTTCTTCAACACATATTCACTTACTGCCTCATCACGGTTGAGAATATCCTTCAGATGGAAGTTTGTTATGAAGATTCCGTACACAGGAAGAAGCTTATACTTCCAGTTGCGCTTTCCCTCAGACTGACTCGTGATAGAGCGTGCCATGTAGTATAGTGCCCTGTCCTTGAATGTCTCCTGAGGCTTGTGTTGCATCTCTATTATGATATCCTCCTCACCATCTACTTTGCATAGCACGTCGTATATTATCAGTCGCTCGTCTATGTTTGGCGGAGTAATCTCCTTATTTATGTAGGTTACAGACTTTATCACCTTGCCTTCTTTCTCGAATAAGGAGTTAAGGAAAGAGATAAGCAGGATCTTATCGCCAAAGATACGCTTGAAACCGAAATCGGTCAGCATATCCACATATTTCGATGGTACGGGTATCATAATCTTTTGAGGTTATTGTTTTTACTCCGCAAATATATGGAATATTCTGCATAACAGCAAAATATTTCCTTCTAAAATATTGCTCATGGAATCTCAGCAGTCTTTTATGAGAACATAGTCCACCTGATTGGTTGCAACAAATATATCCTCGACATAATGTTGCCTGAGGGCACCTACAGAACACGTTACTGTGGTTGGTAGCAACGAATAATCCAAATGTTTGCAAAGAAATAGGGAGTCAGCAGTCCCTTCGTTCCCTTATGCATCGCCATTAGTCTTAAAAATAATCACTTTACCAATGGTTAAATCAACCTCTGCTCTTGCGAATAATTCTCCTCCATCACGTATATGTATAAAAGGTATTGTTTCATTATACTCTTTTTCCCCCGTTTCAAATAAAGGATGTCTTATGAAGTAAAAGTACACTTCTACTATAAGATGTTTCTCCTTATTTTTATACCCAATAAACTGACGGTAATACCAGTTCATGGGATAGAGTCGATCAACGCGAAATGCATGATCTAGGGAAACTGAATCCCTATCTGCAATATATTGAAGAAGTTCCAGAGTTTTCTTTACTTGCCTTTCAGAAAGGTTAACGCTGCTGATAGATATAGAATCTTCAGTAAGACTTTTCCTATAATCGATGGGGTTACACGCATCAAAAATAAAATTCAAAGAATCCACAGGTACATTTGGCATTTCAAAATCATCATATGGATTGTTCTTCCATTTGTATAGGTTAAAAACAATATTCATTTTATCATATAAGAATTCTAATCTAGTAACTGTGTCAACAACTATTCTATATGACAGTATATTATTGTTTATATCCTTGAGCAATAAAGAATCATCCGACAATTTATATATATGATAAGCAACTTGTCCAAATGTGTCTGGAAAACTTATTAACGCTTTACAATCAGGTCTAATATCTAATCTAATACTCGATTTGCTAAGACTGTCGTATCCATTCCAGCAACCATATAAAGACTCTTCATCAACACATTTATTCATGCATGACGATGCGACAAAAGCGATTATCACCGAAATACACAAGACTCTAAATCCAAACATTACTTGTCTTAGTCCAGCATTCACTTTTATTGTACAATTCATACTCCATTAGTCTTTGTTTTGTTATTCTAACACTATATTTAAGCATCCTAAAATCATATTCTACTCATGCAAAATATTAGTGGCTACTTCGTTTTTAATAGGATCATTTACCTCAACAGGAGAACCATCATGATTACTTCTAGTCGGAACTCCAACAGGAGACCAGTAGAACCATCCGCCAGGTCGGTCAGTTTACAACAAACAAGTTATGCCCTAAGAATTGTTTTAGTAATAAATCATTGTACATAGTCAGCAAAGAAATAAAAGTTTGGCGCAAAGATAATACATCAAAGTGCCTTTGTCAAGAGTTTTAGGCATTTTTTTTCTTAAGTGAAAAGTGAATAGTGAAAAATGTGTTTTTCTCTGTTTGATGAATAACTGTTTATCATCAAGGACGAAAATTTAGAAAGTAAATGCTAAAACTGAGTAATAAAAGGGATGGTGAAATGTGGGTGTGGCTTATGTTGTTTGCAAAAATGTCATCAAAAGTCATTTTCGTGAAAGATTATCGTAATAGATAGAAAATAATGTGTAAATTTGCACCCATTAAGGAAAAAGACTTATAGATTGTAAGTGTTTTGACTAAGGAATAAAACTAAAAAATAGATATAAATATATGAAACTTAAGATTGCAGTTTTGGCCGGTGATGGTATCGGACCAGAGATTATGGAACAGGGTGTTGCCGTTATGGACGCTGTTGCCAAGAAGTTTGGACATGAGGTAAGCTACAAGGAGGCTCTTTGTGGTGCTCACGCTATCGACGAGGTAGGTGACCCATTCCCAGAGGAGACATTCAAGGTGTGTGAGGAGGCTGATGCTGTCCTTTTCGCTTCAGTTGGTGATCCTAAGTTTGATAACAACCCATCTGCAAAGGTTCGTCCAGAGCAGGGCCTTCTTGCTATGCGTAAGAAGCTTGGTCTTTATGCAAATATCCGTCCTGTTACTACTTTCGACTGTCTCGTTCACAAGTCACCACTTAAGGATGAGATCGTGAAGGGTGCTGACTTCATCTGTATTCGTGAGCTCACAGGTGGTATGTACTTCGGTAAGAAGCAGGAGCCAACAATGAATAATGAGATCGGTACTGAGGACGCTCTCGATACAAACTACTACACTCGTCCTGAGGTTGAGCGTATCCTTCGTGTAGGTTATCAGTATGCTCGTCAGCGCAACAAGCACCTCACTGTTGTTGACAAGGCTAACGTCCTTGCATCAAGTCGCTTGTGGCGTAAGGTTGCTCAGGAGATTGAGAAGGAGTATCCTGATGTAACAACTGACTATATGTATGTTGACAACGCAGCAATGCGTATGATCCAGGATCCTAAGTTCTTCGATGTAATGGTAACAGAGAACACATTCGGTGATATCCTTACAGACGAGGGTTCTTGCATCACTGGTTCTATGGGTCTTCTCCCATCAGCATCTACAGGTTCATCAACTCCTGTATTCGAGCCAATCCACGGTTCATGGCCACAGGGTAAGGGCTTGAACATCGCAAACCCACTTGCACAGATCCTTTCTGTTGCTATGCTTTATGAGTACTTCGACCTTAAGGCTGAGGGTGCTCTCATCCGTGAGGCTGTTGATGCTTCACTTGACCAGAATGTACGTACTCCAGAGATTCAGGTTGAGGGTGGTGCTAAGTATGGTACTAAGGAAGTTGGTGCTTGGATCGTTGATTACATCAACAATAAGTAATCCAATTACATAATAATACTTTATAGGCTGGCGGTCATCTTGACTGCCAGCCTTTTTTTGTTCGGTCATGTACGGAGATGATGCTCCTTAAAACAACCTGAGTTCGACGAAAACATATCGCGCAAGCACGATTAAATTCATCGAGTTCGCGTTAATCTATAGTGCAGACGAAGAAAAGCGAACACGAATTACGCGAATCTTCCGAATGCAATGAACTTCTTATATCCCAAAAGAAGTGACTTAAAAAATACCATTTGGATATTATCTACTAATTCGTTGCATTCGCTAGATTTGTGTTAATTCGTGTTCTAAGATAACTCATGATTGCATTCGTGCCATTGGGGGCATTCGTGCTCTAAAAAGAGGGATTGCGTTCGCTAAGTGCGAGGTGAAACTCAATAAGTTTAACAAAGAAAAGGAACCGGGCAGAATAGTGTTCTACCCCCGGCTCCTTTTATTCTTTCATGGAAGACTGTAGCTTGCGCTCTATATTTGTGTACCTGCGAAACTTGCTTGTCTTCTTTGCATGGTCCACGAAAATGTTGAGTATGGCATCATTCTCGCCCAATCCCTTCAGGATAGTCTTTACTTTTATCTTTTCTGCTTCAAGCGCCTTCTTCCATTCTATTTCAATGTCATTGTGGGCATGCTCACCAGCAACAAACATGAAAGGAATGAGAGTAACCTTCTTGATGTTATGTTCCTTCAAAAACTTTATCATGTTATCCTTTGAAGGGAATCCTTCTATGGTTGCAACTGTCCAGTTTGTGAATCCCTTGTCGTGAAGCACATAGTCAAGCATGGTGTATTGAGTGTTCTTCTCCTTTGCAGATCCATGGCAGACAAGTACCGTTGCAGTCTTCTTGTCTTTTGTTATGGATAGGGTAGCATCTATTGCCTTGTAGTAATCTTCAGTGTCAGCAAGGAGAGGATCACTAACACGTATGTCCTTGAAGGACTTCCTGAATCGTTCCACCTCATGACGAAGATAATCCATCTCAATGCCCTCTATGATGTTTGATGGCTGGATAAGGATGTGGGTGAACCCCTCCAGACGAAGATTCTCTATAACCTCTGACGGTGTCTGCTTGACGATACCATTTGCCTGCATCTTTTTGATGACGATACGTGATGTCCATGCTTCACGGAAATCATACTTTGGAAAAGCCTGTTGAAGTTTAGCGTTGAACCTTTCTATGTTATTGACACGCGCAACCTCATTTGTCGTACCAAAATGTACTGCAATGACAGCTGCCTTGTCACCCGCTTTCATGGAGGCAAACATGTCGCTATCCATTCCTAATGTCTGAGCATCAGCATCTGTAATGAAAAGGAAGGACAGCAGGATTATCTTTGCAAAGATGTAAAGTGTCTTATTCATGTTACTTTGTGTATTTCTTTATAACTCCGTTCTTACGCATGATATACAAGCCCTTGTTGCTTAGAGCACTCTTGCTTGTCCTTATGCCAGATATGCTATAGTATTCCGCTGGTTCGTCAGAACTTGTGTCGCTAATTATGCTGTTAAACTCCAAGTCTTTGCCACCACCCATAAAGGTGAAGGAGATAAGTCCGTTCTCTTCCTTTATGTTTGTGACAGGTTTGTTAAGATTATAGGAACCATCTGTGTTCATGTTAAACAGTTCACCACCAAACTTCACGTGTGACGTGTTAGTAAACCCTGTTACGTTTTGCATGCCAGGGAAGAGGTCTCCTGCAAACTCGTACCTTGAATTAACAAAGCCAGAATTGTATGTACCTGCTCTTCCATGACTATTATCAGCAGGAACAATTCTCATACCTAAGTGTAATGGGTCGAAGTTTACCATATTCTCATTCCACATGTACTCATCATAGTCTACATGGTATATGAGTAGTCCACTAATATCTTCATAAGAACTGGTATACTTGAACCATCGGTTGGAAGGTTGCCTGTTCTCTAACAAGAAATACTCGTTCGGATTCCCGTCATTATAAATGATAAATGCTGTTGGAGCGTCACCTATACATGGAACGCCCTTTACTTCGCAAGGCTGTGACAGTTCTATAGGTTCAAGCCATCCCGTCATCCATCTCTCATAGGCGGTAAATCCGCATGGACGTTCTCCGTTGTTATTAGGACCGCTCTCAACACCCTTGCACAAAGGATCCCAGAACCCCATTGCAAATGCAGTTTCCCTTGGGTTTGTGCAGTATATGTCCGGCAGACCAAGACAATGGCTGAACTCGTGACATGCTGTGCCTATGCCAGCCATGGTATCGTTTGCCCTGTTGGCAAGTTCACATGTGGTTGCATATTTGTCTATCGTGATGTTGCCTATGGTTATAGGTCCGTCTCCCTCACCAATCTCATCCTTTATCTCGGTTAGTGACCATTCGTGAGGCCAGATGTAGTTAGAACCGGCACCTGTATGCTCTCCAGGACCTGCATAGATGATGAACACCTGATCTGCCTCATTATCTCCATCCCAGTCATATATGGAGAAGTCACAACCTTGTTTAGATGCCAGGACACAAGCCTCCTCAACAAAATGGCTTATGTTCTTGTCATCGCCATTCCCGTTGTTCTTTCCATAGTAGGAATAACTATATTGGAGAGTCACAGGACCGAAGAAGTCGAAATCAATGTCGAACATGCCGTAGCTCTGGTCGTAGAAATAGTCATGAACAGAACCGTTATGTCCATTGTCGCTATAGTTCTTCTCATTGAAGGCTCTGTAGAACTGTTCCTTTGTGTTCTTGTCTTTCATCTTCAGGTCAGGGAAGTTGACTAATATGACAAGTCCTCTTCTCTTGCCTGTATATGAACGCCTTGTGCCAAATTGGGGTGATGTCTTGTATGCTTGCCTTGCCCTTGCCTCATTCCTCCTGATGAATCGTTTGCGGGAACTGTTTTCCACGCAGTCATTCACATCATCCTTTACCGATGCTATGAAGGAATGTTCCCTTTCTGTGCGCTGCTCCTTGTCATGGGCAAGTATGTCAGAGGCAACAAGCGTTGCTCCTGATACAGATGCATAGAAATAGTTCCCGTCATTCTCCACAACAGGTATGCCATCCATTGTCGATAGATAATGGTATGACTCGTCGCCAATGAGCAGAAGCGTAAGTTCCGTGCCATCGCCCTGGGCAACGGTGAAAGGAACCCGTCTGGAAGGAATGGCAAACGAGCAGATGGATAATAGTAGACAGAGGTATAGTGTCAGAAGTCTTTTCATTCGAACTGTGTCATATTCGCAGCCTCGCGAATTTCTGATATCTGGTTCTTTACAATAGTTGGAACGATGGTACCGATCAGATGCTCGATACGATTCACGTTGTAGATCTCTTCTCCACGCTCGATGAGGCGGAATGAACCATCTCCAGGAACGAGTAGTTTTACAATGTCATCTCTGTCGCTGACAGGTTGTATGCCATTACGTACAAGAGCCTTGCAACAAAGCTTGTAGTCGAGGGAGTTCTTGTCTCCATTAACCACAACCTCGCGAGATGTCTCATGCTCTATGGTGAAGGTACAGATGTTACGGTCGTATGTGATACCGTCACGATTGAAGTATTCCTCAATCATACCCATTGACGAGAGGTCTTCCGGTGAACCAGTAGTAAGTCCATGCTCCTTGTCAAGCAACCATACGTGATCAGCCACCTGAAGAGCATGCTCAAGGTCGTGAGTGGAAAGGAAGATAGTCTTCTTGAGCGACTTGGCGAGTCTATGGAGCAGCAGCATCATCTGAATCTTGCTTGGGTAGTCGAGGAACGCTGTAGGCTCATCCATGAAGATGACAGGTGTCTCCTGTGCTATAGCCTTTGCTATCATCACCTTCTGACGTTCACCGTCAGAGAGAGTCTGCATCTTACGTTCTTTGAGATCCTCTATGCCCACCCATGTGAAGCACTTGTCGATCATCTTCTTGTCACTCTCCTTCAACTTACCCCAAAAACCAGTATAAGGAGCGCGTCCCATGCCCACGACATCGTAGGCAGTCATGTTCCTTATGCTTGAATTGTCAGTAAGCACCACGCTGATTACCTTGGCAAGTTCCTTGCTGTTGTAGGTCTTTATGTCCTGACCTCCCACATTGATGCTGCCACTAAGTGATGGCTGGAATCCCGCAAGGGTACGAAGGAGGGTAGACTTACCTGCACCGTTAGGACCGAGAAGACAGGTAAGCTCATTTGAGTATATCTTTGCTGTGAGTTTGTCAGATATGACTTTCTTCTGCTTGTTGACCATGTAACCAGTACAAAGGTCAGTAAGTTCAATTGATTTCTGTTGCATTTGCTACGAGATAAATGTAATAAAGTATTTGTACAATGATAAGCACTACGCCTTCCCATCTCTTAACCTCAAAGTGTGTTCTGCTGAAGAACCAGAAGAGAAGGGATGCTAATATCAGTACAGATATATCGATTGTTGTTATGTTTCCTAAAGAGAGAGGACTTATTGTGGCAGACACTCCAAGTACGAAGAACACGTTGAAGACTGCGCTTCCCACCACATTTCCGAGCGCCATGGCAGTATCGCCCTTCTTTGCAGCCATGACAGATGCTGCGAGTTCAGGAAGTGATGTACCGATACTCACGATGGTAAGTGCTATTATTGACTGGCTCACACCCAACTGTGTGGCTATGCTTGAAGCGCTTTCTACGAGCCAGTTACCTCCAAGTATAAGTGATGCCAAACCGCCCACGATGAAGAGGCATGCTTTCAGTAAGGGCATGTTCTTTACAGCGTCACTAAGGTTCTGCTCGCTCTCATTCACGTTGCCGCTCTTAGCCATGGCAAAGGTATAGCTGAGGAATATGGCAAACATACAGATGAGCAGCATACCGTCAGTTCTGCTGATCTCGCTTGTGGCGCCATTATTGAACACACCGTCAAGAGCTGTTATTGCAATAACAACAGAAGAGAGAATGACAAAAGGCACATCGTTTCTGATGTTGCCCTTGCTTGCTGTGATAGGGAAGAGTATGGCTGTGGCACCTATGATGGAAAGGATATTGAATATGTTGCTTCCCACCACATTACCAATAGCCATGTCTGTATTTCCATGAAATGCCGACAGGGCGCTCACCACGAATTCTGGTGCAGAACTACCTATTGCCACGATGGTCATACCTATGACTATGGTTGGTATGCCATATTTATGAGCAACAGCCGAAGCACCGTCAGTCATTATGTCTGCACCCTTGATAATTGCCACAAGGCCTATTATAAACAGTAATATATCTATTATCATAGTTCTTTCTTCTTGTTTATAGTTCCAGTTATTTACGATTTACTATTTACTATTTATAGTATTTACTATTTGCATCTTCATTGTTAATTGTTAACTAGTCTCCGGATGGCTCGTTGTTAATTGTTAACTGTTAACTGATCTCCGCATGGCCCGTTTTTAACTTTTAACTTTTAACTGCCCCCCCTTCTCCTATTGCTAAATATCACCCAAATGACAACAGGAGCACCTATAAGAGATGTGACCGAGTTAACTGGTAGGGCGCCTTCTGCTCCTGGCATACGGGCAATAAGATTACATACCAATGCCAGTAGAGCGCCGGTAAGTAATGATGCTGGCATGATTACCCTATGGTCAGATGTTCGGAACAGTCCTCTTGCAAGGTGTGGAACAGCAAGTCCGAGGAACGATATTGGACCACAGAATGCTGTGCATATTGCAACCAGACAGCCTGATGAAAGGATGATAAGCACCTTTGCACGTTCTACGTCCAACCCGAGGTTCTGGGCGTAGTTCTCGCCAAGCAGAAGCATGTTTAGCGACTTGATGAGTAACATAGACAGGGCAAGCAAAACCACCATTATACCAGCGAATAGACCTATCTGTGAGGCCGATACACTCGCAAATGAACCAAGTCCCCAGATGGTGTAGGCATGAATGTCCTCTGGAGGACTGAAGTACTTGAGTACACCAATGATTGCATTTGCAATATACCCAATCATCACACCTACTATAAGTAATGTCACGTTGCCCTTTACACTTCTTGCCACGATGGCAATGATACCCATGACTGCAATGGCACCAACTGCCGCGGCAACAGTCATTGCCACATTGCCGTAAAGTCCAAAACTGCTCATAGCCTTGCCGCCTATCGCTCCAGAGAGGAGGATGAGGAGGGCAACGCCAAGACTGGCACCGTTGCTTACTCCGAGTACTGAAGGACCAGCCAGTGGGTTACGAAACACAGTCTGCATCTCAAGACCTGCTACGGACAGTCCTGCTCCTGCTATTATGGCAGTAACAGCCTGAGGTATACGTGTCTTGAAAATGATGTTACTCCATATCTCGCTCATCTCCGTATTGCTCGCTTCCTGTCCAAGGACAAGACGTATTGCCTCACCTATGGGTATAGGCACAGAGCCTATGGCAACATTGATTATGAACATTGCCATGATTCCTATTGCTGCCCCAGTCAAGGCAACAGATGTGGTGAGTATGGAGGATTCCGTTTTCATTTCTTTAGTATTACTTCGCTACAAAGGTAATGATATTTATTGGATTATGTGTGTCGAGTGTGATTTTGTTGTCTGAAACTAACATTAGATTGTACTTGTCAGCTGCCTCGTACATCAATTTGATGCTGTTTTCAGACACAGCATTTATTGTGAAACGTATTGGCGCACCAAATGAATCGAGTATCTTACCGATGATCTCTATGAGTTTGCCTCCATGTCCCCCGATGAACACAGCATCTGGTTTTGGAAGTGCAGAAATGTCCGTCTCCATGAAGTCGCCGATGTGCATATTGATGCCAGGTGTTCCGAACCTTCGCATGTTCTTCTTCATGATCTCTTCACACTCGGTACGTATCTCGAAACTCTCTATGTGGAGGTGAGGGAATTGTGTCTTTGCCTCTATGCTAACGCTGCCAGTACAGAAACCAACATCCCAGAATGTCCTTGCCCCCTTAAGGTTAAGCGCAGAAAGGGTGATGAGGCGTATAGATGCCTTAGTAATCATTTTTGCCCTTCCGTCAAGCAGTTCGAAGTCACTCTCAGGAATGCCAAAGAACTGTTCCCTTTCCTTTGTCTTCTGGAGTATGATACAGTTAGGTTGCGAGAATGAAGATGGAATAGTTGTTGATGAGGAGGCACTAACACTTGTTATCCTCTCATTCTCATTGCCAAGACATTCGCCTATGGTCATGGTATAGTTATCATACCCATATTCTATCATCCTGTCCCAGATGACATCAGGGGTGTTCTTCTTATCTGTCAGGCAACCGATGAGGCTTTCCCCGTTGATGAGAGCCTCGTCAAACTTATCCCATGGTCTGCCTGTAAGTGACACCACGTGCATGTCCTGATAGGGTAGGCACATCCTGTGTGCAAGCATCTGAAGGGAGTTGAAGTACGGAAACACCTTGATGTCGCAGTCGGGAACCTCTCTCTGTATTGTTGCAGCAAAACCGAAGAAGAGTGGGTCGCCAGATGCGAAGACAACAATCTCTTCGTGTGATTTGTATTGCTCAAACACGTTGGACAGAGGGACCGTTATGTCAATCCATACGGAGTCTTCCGGCAACAGGTCATTCATTATCTCATGGTGACGTTTGCCACCGCTGAATACCTTGCCAGCATTTATTGACTCAATAACCTTTGGTTCAAACCACTGGTCGCGTGAGTCGCTAATCCCTATTATTGTGCATTTTTTCATCGATATGTGCGGTTTTACGGTTATACGGTTTTACGGTTGTGCGGTTATACGGTTGTGCGGTAATTCACAATTCATAATTCACAATTCATAACTCATAATTCATAATTGCCATCCGCATTTTTTTATATTTTATTTTTCAGCATTGGCAATTTTACTTGCTTGCAAGATTTTACGTTTTGAATATGATACGGTAATGGGTATCATTCAAAACATTTTCTATTTCATTAAGAACACGAACATCTTTTTTCGAACACGAACTATTCTCACCGTAGGTAATTTCTCGAATTCAATTACATTCGTGCTATTCGTGCCATTCGTGTTCGAAATAATAAAGACCACGAATATCCCGAATTTCACTAATGCAATGAATTATTTTTTAGAACACGAACTTCTCTCACCGTAGGTAATTAACATGAAATTTTTAGAACACGAATAACACGAATGGCACGAATGAAAGAAAGGTTATGAGGTTGTTAGGTTGTAGGTTATAAGGATTATCTCCTTCGTCGATGAGAAAAGTTGATACCATAGGACATATGGACGAACAATCATTCGAACCTTATAACCTCACAAGCGAAGCGACCTTAAAACCTTATAACCTATTGAGTTGAGCAACTTGCGAAACTTAAATACAAGTTATACGTCCCTACCAGGTTTCAGCTGTTCAGCATCGTCAAAGGTGAGTATGCTGTTCACGAGAGTTGCAGCAAGGTTACTGCCACCCTTCCTGCCTTCAATGAGAATCTTAGGGATGTCCTTGAATGGTTTTGCCGCATGCTTGCTCTCCTCTACGTGTACAAATCCGACAGGGGCGCCAATGATGCCCGCTGGTGCACATCTCTTTTTGCGAACAAGTTCACAAAGTTCGAGAAGGGCAGTAGGAGCATTGCCAAACACGTAAAGAGCATTAGGGTATTCCTCTGCGGCAAGACGCATTCCCGCCTGGGCACGAGTGATGCCCAGTTCCTTTGCCATCTCTGCACCACGTGGATCATTGATGTAACACTTGACCTCGATACCTAATCTCTCAAGTGCACCTTTGCGTATGCCACTTGCCGCCATTGTCACATCAGTCACTATGGTTTTTAGTTCACCGTTTCTAACCTTATCATAAAGCTTTGCAGTCGCCTCGTCATCCATCCATACAAGGTTCTCCATGTCGAAGTCGGCTGTGGTATGTATGGCGTGGAGCATTGGCCACATCTTCCACACAGGAATGTCCGGGTTCTTGAGTTCCTTGCGTATTGTCTGGAAAGACTTTATCATGATGCTTTGACCGAGGTTCTTGCCCTCGTCGCTCACCTCGCGGTAGTATCCTCTTGGAGTGATGAAGGTGTCGTTCTCAATGAAAGACTGACTGTTTCCGATTATTATCACGGTAAACATGTCCACCTCTTCCGGGTCAAACTTCTCAAGTGTTGTGAGGTGTACTTCTTGTCCCTCACGACCTGCATTCTTGACAAATCCGACAGGGGTGCTGCCATCCCTTTCCTTGAGGAACAGTTCTACGAGACGATACAGTTGCCAGTACCTGCCATGGCTCTTAGGGTTATAGATGGCTGTGACGAAGTCGCCGATGGCAGCAGCCTTGATGCGTTTCTCTATTACCTGCCATGGAGTCATCAGGTCAGACATGGATATAAGGCACAGGTCGTGACCTATAGGAGCGCCAAGGAGTGAAGCGGCTTTCTGGAAAGCGCTTATGCCCGGCAGGGCGATGATGTCAATCTCCTCGCCCTTCTCCTTTGCCATCTCATAGATGAGAGGTGTCATGCCGTATATACCGGCATCGCCACTTGAGATGACACACACGTTCTTGCCCTCCATGGCGTAGTTGAATGCTTCTTCGGCACGTTGCTTCTCTTGCTTCATGCCACTATCTATTAGTGTGGCGTCTTGTCTCACAGCATGTTCTATGAAACGGAAGTAGTACTTGTAACCTACCACCACATCGCTGCTGCTCACGGCATCGAGAACAGCCGGAGTAATATCTTCTTTGCTGCCAGGACCAATGCCTGCAACTATTATCTTACCTTTTGTCATTGTCTCTCGTAGTTTCGGTGACGTTGCGTTATCACCTAATTATATTGCAAAGGTAGTAAAAAAAGAGTGTATCACCCGACATTTTGTGTGAATTTATTTCGTTTTGT
This sequence comes from Bacteroidaceae bacterium, assembly GCA_045641785.1. GTDB lineage: Bacteria > Bacteroidota > Bacteroidia > Bacteroidales > Bacteroidaceae > Minthosoma. Next base: position 9,029 of record JAZUHP010000021.1, on the reverse strand, counting down.
CATATAAAAATGGTGAACTTCCATGCCTGTTTTGCGGTGCTTCATGGTTCGATGTGAACCTGATGTAAACATGTTCTGCTTACGACTTGCTTACGACAATTGTCGTAAGCAAGTCGTAAGCAAACCGAGTTTGCATCGAGTTTTCTAAGGACCATAAGCGGATTCTGATCTGTCCGTGGTGCTTGTATGACAAGTAGGGGTGTTTTGTTAGGAGATTTGCTGAAATTGACAAAGTGCTGCCAAAATGAGGTGAAATGGTGTTAAAATGTCAAAAACACCTGTGTCGTGATAGTACGATTTTCGCATATTGTGTTCTAATTTGTAACTGTTAGCGTTTTTAGTTTAAATTCTTTACAAAAAGTTGGATAATTGTTTGTTTTGATAGCAAAAAGATACCTATATTTGCAGTGTCAAAACAAAATGACAAATACACAAACGCAGAATAAAGAAAAAAAACAACACAAACGATTGTGATACGAACAATGTGTAAGTAAAGTGAAAGTCACAGCACAAACACATTAATAGAACACGACAAATGAACACAAGAATCTCAACACTCGAGGCGGAACTATTCCGCCGGGTGGTTTGAGAGGAAACAGACACAAATTGATTTATTACACAAACGCAAATTTTTTTAGGGTTATGAAAAGAACAGTATTGGGCATGATGATGCTTTCATCATTCGTAGCACCTGCCATGGCGCAGGATGCAGTTGAGACAACAGTAGGTGCGGACATCGTAAGTAGCTACATCTGGCGTGGTCAGGACTTGGGTGGTTTGGCAGTACAGCCAACACTTGGTATTGGTTACAAGGGTTTGAGTCTCACTTCATGGGGATCATACGGTATTGATTCACAGAATGAATGGAAGGAACTTGACTTTACACTTTCTTATTCAGTAGGTGGATTCACAGTTGGTATCACTGATTACTATTGTATGTCAGGTAGCGAATCTACTCCAGGCAAGTACTTTGAGTACGCTGCACACTCAACATCTCATGTTTTTGAAGCAAACTTAGGTTATGACTTTGATGTTCTCTCTATTAACTGGTTTACTAATTTTGCTGGTGCAGACGGAATGAACGATAGCGGTAAACGTGCATATTCTTCTTACGTTGAACTTGCCGCTCCTTTCAAGCTTGGTGGTCTTGACTGGAATGCAACATTAGGTTTTGTTCCTTACGCAACAACTTCATACGCTGATGCTGGTGGTTTTGCTGTAACCAACATCGGTGTTAAGGCAACAAAGGAACTTGCTATCACTCCATCATTCAAACTCCCTGTATTTGCAGGACTTACTGCAAACCCAAGCACAGAGAAACTGTACTTCGTGGTTGGATGTTCATTAGGACTTTAAGAGTAAATGGCTGTTCGTGCCAACTCTTATTGATATAGATATACACAAACGCAATAATAAGTATGAAAAAGATTGAAGCAATCATCCGTAAGACAAAGTTCGAGGATGTGAAGGAGGCCTTGGTAGATGCTGACATCGAGTGGTTCAGCTACTACGAAGTACGAGGCGTGGGTAAGATGCGTCAGGAGCGAATCTACCGTGGTGTCAAGTATGACACGTCATTCATTGAAAGAATCCTTATCAGTATTGTAGTTCGAGATATTAATGTGGAGAAGACAGTTCAGGCTGTTGTTAAGGCTGCTCAGACAGGTGAGATTGGTGATGGCCGTATCTTCGTAATTCCTGTTGAGGACTCTATCCGCATCCGTACTGGTGAACGTGGCGATATTGCCTTGTATAATGCTGAACAAGCTAAGTAGTTTACTAATTTACGATTTACAATCTTACTATTTGCCATACGGCGTAAGGGTAATGTAAAATGATATGATTAGCGAAGGTCCGTTAGTCGTGATCAATTAGTAATAGTGATAATGCTTGAATAGCGTTTTTCAAACCGTCTTTGGTTTGAAATCCAATAACACAACAAACACAAACTTAAGGATTCTCAATATGAAAAAGATAGATTATAAGAAACTATCATTGGTGGCAGCAATGCTTATCGCTCCAATGTTAGTACATGCCGAGGAAGCGGCATCGGCAGTTGACAGTACTGCTGAAATATCTCTCAACACCGTGTGGGTGTTACTTGCAGCGATGCTCGTGTTCTTTATGCAGCCAGGTTTTGCACTCTGTGAGGCTGGTTTCACTCGTTCAAAGAACACCGCAAACATCTTGATGAAGAACTTCTGCGACTTCATGCTCGGAACAGTTTGCTTCTGGCTCGTAGGTTTTGGAGTGATGTTCGGTGCTGGTTCCTTTGCAGGAATACCAAGTTTCGGTGATGTCTCTTTCTTCGACACAGAGGGCATAGGTGGCATACCGGTAGAGGCTTACCTCATCTTCCAGACAGTGTTCTGCGCTACATCTGCCACAATCGTTTCTGGTGCTATGGCAGAGCGAACAAAGTTCTCAATGTATTTAGTATATTCACTCTTCATCTCTCTCATCATCTACCCAATAGAGGCACACTGGTCTTGGGGTGGTGGATGGCTCAACGATCTTGGTGAGGGTACATTCATGCACGACACATTCGGTTGCGGTTTCCATGACTTTGCAGGTTCTACTGTAGTACACTCAGTTGGTGGTTGGCTTGCTCTTGTAGGTGCTATCGTACTTGGCCCTCGTCATGGCAAGTATGGTAAGGACGGTAAGTCACGCGCCATCCCAGGTCACTCACTCTCAATCGCTGCACTTGGTGTGTTCATCCTCTGGTTTGGTTGGTTCGGATTCAACCCAGGATCACAGCTTGCAGCATTTGGTGAAGAGAATGCCGTAGCTATTTCTCATACATTCGTGACAACAAACATGGCAGCTTGTACAGCTGGTATCGCAACTCTCGTACTCTCATGGATTCGTTACGGTAAGCCATCTCTCTCACTTACTCTCAACGGTGTCCTCGCAGGTCTTGTGGCAATCACAGACGGATGTGACCTTGTAAGTGTCGGTGGTGCAGCAGTGATAGGTCTTATCGCAGGTATAATCATGCCTCTTGCAGTTGAATTTATTGATCATGTTCTTCATATTGACGACCCTGTTGGTGCAAGCTCTGTACACGGTGTATGTGGTGTTCTTGGAACACTCCTCACAGGTCTCTTTGCAACAGGTGAGGTTGATGACACGATGGTAGGTCTTTTCTACGGTGGAGGTTTCAGTTTCCTCGGTGCACAGGCTCTCGGCGTAGTCGTAGTAGGTGCATGGGCAGTAGTTGTAGGATTCATCGTATTCAAGACAATTGATAAGGTTCACGGTCTTCGCGTTCCAGCTCGTATCGAGGATGAAGGTCTTGATATCTACGAACATGGTGAAACAGCATACGGTGACGCATAAAAGTAGATGTTGTTCATGTCGATTTAGTAAAAACATTTGTTGAAATTTTTGTGAAAGTTCGAAACATATTATTATTGTTGACCTTGTGGTGGGCTGTCGTGATGATAGCTTGCCACATTTTTTTTGTTCACCCGATAATTGACAGGGAGGACGACCACGAACTATTTTCAGCGAATATAATAAAACGACCACGAACCTTGCGAATATTACAAATGCAATGAGACTTCTTACGTCCAAAGAGAAATAAGAGAAAAGAAGACTATGTGGATATTATCTGCTAATACATCGTATTACCTTCGGTGAGAGAAATTCGTTAGATTCGAGATGTTACCTACGCTGAGAGAAGTTCGTGTTAAAAAAATAATTCATTGCATCCGTCAAATCCGTTAAATCCGTGGTCAAAAAAATAATTCATTGCATTCCCTTCGGTGAGAATAGTTCGTGTTCTTAATGAAATAGAAAATGTTTTGAATGTAGCCTATTCCTATGTCGTGTTCAAAACGAAAAATCTTGCAAGCAAGTAAAATTGCCAATGCTGAAAAATAAAATGCAAAAAAACAAAGATGTAGAAAGCATGTAATGTTGGGTGCTATTTTACACCAAAGGTGATTTTGTTTTTCTGCCTTAGGTCGTTTTGTATTTGTTTTTGCGTTATTCAATAACATTTTGTATTTTATCTGAATTATGCTGATGCAAGTTCATTGGTTGTTATGGTGAAATAACGTAAACTCGATGAATTTAATCGCGCATGGCGCGGACGAACAAAAACGGCTCTTCTTTAATTTAATTGATTATACTAACGCAAAGGTAAAAACAAGTACGATTAACTGGACACCCTAATTATTTACACATGTAAAACGGTTTTTTTTATGTTTTTTTTGGTTTTTGCGAAGCTCTGTTTTTTTTACATGGCCGCTTGCGGCACAAAATATAGCACAAGCAACTGGAAAACCTAATTAATTATCTAATTTTTCGTTTCTAATTTCAGGTTTCAACTAAAGTGACGAAGAACCACAAAAACCGATAAAAACATACCTTATTCTGTGCAGAAAAAACACTATAGGTTTTTATATGTTTTGTTGACTACGTCCAAGATGCTAGCACTCAACAGAATTAAAATACTGTTTCATTCTGTATTCGTTTAACCGCATCTTACGTCCGCTGACTCGGCGATAAGTTTTCTTCGAACTCAGGTTGAAATAGGATTTCGTTGAACCGCTATTGGCATTATTTGATGGTCATGATTTGTGTGACGAAATGTCGGAGGAACTAATTTTTTTGTTCTTTTCTTTGTAGTATGAATTAATTCCCTTACTTTTGTAAAAATATGAAAAATGGAATAGTTCAAACTTAACTTTTTATGAAAGGAATTGTATTAGCAGGTGGTAGTGGTACTCGTCTTTACCCAATTACCAAGGGCGTGAGCAAGCAGCTCATTCCAATCTTTGATAAACCAATGGTGTATTATCCTATCTCGGTGCTTATGCTTGCCGGAATAAAAGAGATACTTATCATCTCTACACCATACGACCTTCCTGGTTTCAAGCGCCTTCTCGGTGATGGTTCTGACTACGGAGTACACTTCGAGTATGCGGAGCAGCCAAGTCCTGATGGTCTTGCACAGGCGTTTATCATCGGTGAGAAGTTTATTGGTAATGATGACGTGTGTCTCGTGCTTGGTGACAACATCTTCCATGGACGTGGATTCTCTGGTATGCTCAAGGAGAGCGTGGAGAATGCAAAGAATGGAAAGGCAACAGTCTTTGGCTACTGGGTGAATGACCCTGAGCGTTATGGAGTGGCAGAGTTTGATAAGGAGGGCAACTGTCTCTCTATCGAGGAAAAGCCAGCTAAGCCAAAGAGTAACTTTGCTGTTGTAGGACTCTACTTCTACCCAAACTCTGTGGTGCAGATTGCTAAGAACATCAAACCATCACCTCGTGGTGAACTTGAGATTACTACTGTCAACCAGGAGTATCTCGCTAACAAGAGTCTTAAGGTTCAACTTCTTGGTCGTGGCTTTGCTTGGCTTGATACTGGTACTCATGACTCCCTCTCTGAGGCAAGTACATTCATTGAGGTTCTTGAGAAACGTACAGGTCTTAAGATTGCCTGTCTTGAGGGTATTGCTTTCCATCAGGGATGGATTACAGCAGACAAGCTTCGTGAGATTGCTGAACCTATGAAGAAGAACCAGTACGGACAGTATCTCATCAAGCTTGCAGATACTAATTACTTTGGAGAGAATGACTAAGATTCACTTTGCTCCCGTTCAGGGATCAACAGAAGACGCATATAGACGTATACATAATAAGAATGTTGGGGGTGTAGATACTTACTACACGCCCTTCATTCGTCTTGAACATGGTGGCTTGCGCTCAAAGGATCTGCGTGATATACGACCAGAGTTCAATGAGGGTGTAAATGTGGTGCCACAGATCATAGCACGTGATGGTGCAGAATTTAAGACGGTATTGGATGCCGTCTTGTCGTTTGGGTATGGACGTGTGGACGTCAACATGGGTTGTCCATTTACCTTGCAAACTCGTCATGGACGAGGGGCAGGGCTACTGCAGTCACCAGACAAGGTACGTGAGATAAGTGACATTATTAATACTCATGCGGATGTTCAGTTCTCTGTCAAGATGCGTCTTGGTTTGGAGTCGGGCGAAGAGTGGAAGAATGTATTGCCTATCCTTAATGACACATCGCTTGTTCATGTCGCTGTTCATCCTCGTGTTGCATCTCAACAGTATAAGGGGAATGTTGATATGGACGGCTTCAGGGCATTTCAGGAACAATCAACCAATCCTGTAATCTATAATGGTGACCTTCTTACTGTTGAGGACATCAAACGTGTTGAGTCGGAGTTTCCGGGACTTGCTGGCATCATGATAGGTCGTGGACTCCTTGCACGACCAAGTCTTGCGAAGGAATATGAGGAGGGTGGTGAATGGACACCACAGCGCCGTCTTGCCCTTGTTCGTTCTATGCACGCAGAACTTCTTGAACACTTCCGTTCTGTTATCCCTAATGAGGATCAGTTGCTTGGTAAGGTACGTTGTTTCTGGGAGTATATGGAACCGGAACTTGGTAAGAAGGCATACAAGAAAATAATGAAGGCGGGTAACCTGAAAAACTATGTAAATGCTGTAAATGAAGGGGTGTAGGATTCTAATATTTTACTATTTTACAATTTACAATTTTACTATTAGGAGTTTCAAAATCTCCGGTGTACAATCACTCGTCTTTTTACTCCTTCTAACTCCTTCTAACTCCATTTTACTTCTTATAATATGAAATCAGCAATTTTATCAATTCTATTACTTATGTTCAGCACAACAGCATCTGCACAGTTCAATGTTATGTTGAACACCATAAGGGCGAGCTATGCAGTTCCGATGGAACAGACGTATATGGAATACGACCATAAGTCAGGATGTTATCCTGGTGACACAATACGATTTACGGTTTCTGCATATAGGTTAGATTCATTGACATACTCCGATATCAGTAATGTTGTCTATGTGGAGTTGCTTTCTCCTAATGGCGATGTCATTGAGAGAAAGTGCCTAAGACTTATGGAAGGCAAGGCGCATGACTATATTGTGGTTGATGAGTTTCTTAGTTCCGGACTTTATTCTATAAGGGCTTACACAAGGTTTCAGTCGAATGGACGTGAAGGTCGTTGCTTCTCTCGTGTCATACCTGTCTATGTACCTGAGGACAGGTTAAGTAAGTCGGAAAAGAGTTGCTTGGACAAATTTGCTTATATAGACAATGAACATTTCTATGGAAGTAGCTATCGTTTGAAGGAACTTGAAGATGTATCCCCAAGAGTAAACCTTTATTATGAAGGTGGACATTTGTTGAATGACTTTTCTAATCGTGTCGCTTTCCATGTTCATGGCAATACAGTAAAGGAAGCAAAGGCGGATATTGTTGTACGTGATAATCTGAAAGGTGCTAAAAAATCTGTTGTGACGGATTGCTTTGGCAATGCGAGTTTGGAGATTATTCCTCGTAAGGAGAGTTCTAAGGCGGACTTCTCTGCTCTTTTTGAGATAGGTGTAGTAGGGGATAGTTTCAAGAAACAGAGCTCTCGTTCATTCAGGGTTGTGGATCCAGGTATGGCATTGAGGGTGACTCAGGAAGAACGGCATGTCAATATAGATATTGCCTATCCGCAGTCATTCTGTGATGAAAAGGTTTGCCGTGTGTTGTTAAGTCGTGGACGGATCGTGTATGTGGATTCTTGCCAGTTGAGCAATGATGGTCATGAGTCATTGAGGCTTCCGAAGGAACATTTGCAAAGGGGTATCAATAGCTTTTTCATAGTAAGGTACAGAAAATCACGATTTACGGTTCTTGCATCACGCAGTTTCTTCGTAGGCAACATTAATAATTCCTTTGAGTCATGGATGCTTCTTGAGTCACAAATATCAGATGTGTACATTGGTGATTATGTAGAAGGAAGGTTGACGGATAGGGTTATCGATGACATTATGCTTACATATAAGGCTTCCTTGCCAGGTGTGACAGGCGGAGCGCCAATGCTGTATTTCCGTCAGTTGAATGAGGGCAAGGGACAAGCTGTTATGGGGCATATTCGTCCAAAAGAGAATGGTGATAGCACATGTAGCATTGAGGGCGTAAAGGTGAAACTGGTGTTTACACAGGGCAAGACGAAGAAGAGTTATGAGGTGACAACCAATTCAGAAGGTCTGTTCTTCCTTAAATCACTTGACTTGAAAGGTGACTGGACATTGAATGCCGGATTTGTGGAGCGAAACTATCGTTACAACTTGGTTCTTGACCAGTCCTTTGGATTCCTTCCAAGAAGTTATCTCTTGAGGGAACTTGACCCCGCACTATATGGCTCAAAGGAATGGCGTAAGAGTAGTGCCGAAAAGAATAGGGTTGCATACATTCGTAACATGAATGATTATAGGTTTCGTGGTGGAGTGTTTTTCATGTACTGGTTAAAGCATGAAGATTCTCAGTTCCAGGGTATCTCTGATGAGGGTATAACTGAAGTTCAAACCTCATATGCAAGAAATTCGTCTATGACCTTTTTAGGAGGTCCTTCATATCATGGTAGACCTATCGTGTGGCTTGTAGATGGCGTGTACAAGATGACCACAGGACTTAAAAGTGAGGTTAGTGATATGGTTGTCCTTAAGTCAACGGAGGCTTCTTTGCCAATATATACAGATGAGGTAAAGACTGTTGCTGTGTCGGACGATCTCAGGTCGTATGCCAAGAGTGTGTCCTCGCCAACTCTTGACGCACTCAAACCTATTGTTGTCTCAATCCGTCTTAACAATAATTATGAGTGGGACACAAGTACGCCTGTCTGTGTTCCGTTTCATGGGTTAGACAACTGACATGGGAGTGAATAGCTCTTCTCGCTGATATAGGACTTGATGATTCTTAACCGTTCAATTTAATGAGTTAAATGGAGTTAAGGGGAATAACAATTCCCCTTAACTCCATTTTAGTGAAGCGTTATCGCTTGCGCTTTCGTGGAAAGAAACTTGAATAAGTTTGGCTCTACAGATTTTGTCCGTGGATAGCCCCATACAAAACTGCTAGCTATAATATCATCGTGCAACGGTAGATTATTCAAAATAAAAGTGTAGCTTTGCACCATGACAAAGAACTCACACATACCATTAGCATACGAA
>JAZUHP010000020.1:0-9028 GCA_045641785.1 Bacteroidaceae bacterium | reverse complement strand
AATTGCATTAGATAGAGGCGGTTGTGCCAATCCTTATTGTAGACAATTTTGTCCAACTATAGATGGTATGTTAAATGCACTAAGATCCCTATCTTCTGAAGCCATTAATGTCGAGCCAGAATGCGCATTAGTTTTGCAAACGGAATTAGTACGATTGAGAAATCCTATGAATAATTGTGCCAATCCTTACGCTTATGGTACCATAAAAGGAATTTTGAATGTTCTAAAAAAGAAATATATTGACAAGTCAAAAAGTTCCAAAAAGATATTTATTAGCCATTCTTCCAAGGATAAACCCATTATTTCTGACTTTGTTGATCGTATTCTGTGTCTAGGAATTGGCTTAGATGCAAATGATATATTCTGTACTTCAATCGAAGAAATGACCATGAGTAATGGTGAAGATATTCGCAAGCATATCAAAGATAATATCCGTTTGGTAGACTTTTCTTTATTGATGATTTCTGATAATTATAAGGATAGTGAAGTATGTCAAAATGAGTTAGGTGCTGTATGGGCTGTAGACAATAATGTTAGGTATTTCATGTTACCTAATACTACTTTTGATAAAATTGGATGGTTAGGATCTCCAAACAAAGCAGAAGAAATAGACAATCCTGTTTATTTAGATAAATTCCAACATGAGTTGAAAGCGTATTTCAATCTTGGAGATAATCCATCATGGAGTCGCCAACGTGAATCGTTTATTGAGGGTCTTAGAAGCTAATATAGTAAATCTTTCTGGCAACAGAGCAGCGTTTCGCTTGTTATAATAAAGAAGGCAATCGCCTTTAGAATTACGGACAACAGACCTTTGTGTACGAAAATTAAGTTTTATAAAATATGAGTATGAACGAAGAACTGAAATATATTGACTTTGAAGCTTACGAGCGTGTGGCAGAGCCACATAAGCGTGAGAGAGTCTCGGCTTGGCGTACTGCGATAGGACTCCAGGACGTAGATGGACTTCGTGTGTCTGAATATCTGAAGGAAACAGCAGTAAAGCACATTGAGGGTGACATTACCATCGAGGAAGCAAAGGAGCTGATTGACTCATACTACATGTCAGCAGATGGCAGGAAGTCGGTAGAGAACGACCGTACGGAGGAAGCAGATAAGGTGTCGGCTCGTATCACGGAGATTCTAGCAGAGAAGACGTTCTCGTTTACTCCTGCCCAGCTGACTTCCATTCACCGAAGATTGTTCGATGGCATCTACAAACTTGCAGGTCGCATTCGTGACTATAATATCACTAAGAACGAATGGGTGCTGGGAGGCAAGACCGTATATTATGCAAGTGCCGATACGATTAGCGATACACTCGACTATGATATGGGGCTGGAACGTGAGTTCAAATACGAAGGAGTGAATGTGGATGATGTTATCAGACATTTGACTCGTTTCTGTGCTAACTTATGGCAGATTCATCCTTTTTGCGAAGGAAATACACGCACTACAGCTGTATTTATGATAAAGTATCTGCGAACATTAGGGTTCAATGTACTAAACGATGTATTTGCAGAAAACTCGTGGTACTTCCGTAATGCACTGGTGCGCGCTAATTTTCGAGACTTACCAAAAGGTATTACTGAAACTACCATCTATCTGGAGCGTTTCTTCCGCAGTATGTTGTTAGGTGAGCAGCATGATCTGAGGAATAGAATCATGCACGTGGATTGGGATAAGGCAGAAGAAAGTGCTGTTCATAGTGCAAAACCAGAGTCCCAAAGTGCAAATACGAGTAAAGAACTGCCACTAAAGTGCAAAAATTGCACTTTGGAAGAAGCGGCACTACTCCGTATAGTGCAAAAGAATCCTACTGCAACCCAGAAGGAAATTGCTACAGAAATAGGCAAATCGGAGAGAACCATCAAGACGATTACCGTTAACCTTCAAGAGAAAGGTATTCTGAAAAGAGTAAACGGCAAACGTAATGGTCGTTGGGAGATAACGAACGAATGAGAATCGTAGTTTGTGTTGTGAGGAAGCGGCACATTAAAATAAACGGATGCAAACGCTTGGTCTGCATCCGTTTTCTATTTTAGTCGATTGAGAAAAGTCTTACTTCACCTCCTCGAAGTCAGCATCCTGAACATCCTGAGTGTTCTGGCTTGAAGAACCGTTGTTGCAATCGCCACAACCTGCTCCGCAGTCAGCACCTGGCTGTGCTCCTGGCTGAGCTCCTGCTGCATACATCTTCTGTGATGCTGCCTGCATCTTCTCGTTGAGAGCGTTGATTGCTGCGTCGATAGCTGCGAGATCCTGGCTGTCCTTAGCCTTCTTGAGGTCCTCGATAGCTGCCTCGATACCTGGCTTGTCCTCTGCTGGAATCTTGTCGCCATTCTCCTTGAGGAAGTTCTCTGTCTGGAATGCCATAGAGTCAGCCTGGTTGATCTTCTCGATGCGCTCCTTCTCCTTCTTGTCAGCATCTGCATTTGCCTCTGCCTCTGCCTTCATGCGCTCGATCTCCTCCTTTGAAAGACCAGATGATGCCTCGATGCGGATCTCCTGCTCCTTGCCTGTTGCCTTATCCTTTGCAGATACCTTGAGGATACCGTTTGCGTCGATGTCGAAGCTTACCTCGATCTGTGGAACACCACGACGTGCTGGAGCGATACCTGTGAGGTTGAAGTTACCGATTGACTTGTTCTGTGAAGCCATTGGACGGTTACCCTGGAGAACGTGGATAGTTACCTCTGTCTGGTTATCTGCAGCTGTTGAGAATGTCTCTGTCTTCTTGCAAGGGATTGTTGCGTTTGCCTCAATCATGGTAGTCATCACGCCACCAAGAGTCTCGATACCCATGTTAAGTGGAGTAACGTCGAGAAGCACGATGTCACCTACACCCTCCTCCTTGTTGAGGATAGCACCCTGGATTGATGCACCTACTGCAACAACCTCGTCTGGGTTAACACCCTTTGAAGGCTCCTTGCCGAAGTACTCCTTAACAATCTGCTGTACAGCAGGGATACGGCTTGAACCACCTACGAGGATAACCTCGTCAATATCGCCTGTTGAGATGCCTGCATCACGAACTGCTGCCTTACATGGCTCAAGACATGCCTGGATAAGACCATGAGCGAGTGCCTCGAACTTAGCACGAGTAAGGTTTGTAACGAGGTGCTTTGGCACACCACCTACTGCTGTGATATATGGAAGGTTAATCTCTGTGCTTGAACCGCTTGAGAGCTCAATCTTAGCCTTCTCAGCTGCCTCCTTGAGACGCTGCATAGCCATTGGATCCTGTGTGAGGTCAACACCCTCGTTTGCCTTGAAGTCAGAAGCCAACCAGTCGATGATAACCTGGTCGAAGTCGTCACCACCAAGGTGAGTGTCACCATTAGTTGAGAGAACCTCAAATACACCACCACCGAACTCGAGGATTGAGATATCGAATGTACCACCACCAAGGTCGAATACTGCGATCTTCATATCCTTGTTAGCCTTGTCGATACCGTAAGCAAGAGCTGCAGCTGTTGGCTCGTTAACGATACGCTTAACATCGAGACCTGCAATCTGACCAGCCTCCTTAGTTGCCTGACGCTGTGAGTCAGAGAAGTAAGCTGGAACTGTGATGACAGCCTCTGTAACTTCCTGTCCGAGGTAGTCCTCTGCAGTCTTCTTCATCTTCTGGAGGATCATAGCTGAGATCTCCTGTGGAGTGTAGAGACGACCGTCGATGTCAACACGTGGAGTGTTGTTGTCACCCTTCTTAACTGTATAAGGTACGCGAGCTATCTCCTTCTGAACCTGATCGTAAGTCTCACCCATGAAACGCTTGATAGAGAAGATTGTGTTCTTTGGGTTTGTGATTGCCTGACGCTTTGCAGGATCACCTACCTTACGCTCACCACCTTCTACGAAACCTACGATAGAAGGAGTCGTTCTCTTACCTTCGCTGTTAGCGATAACTACAGGCTCGTTGCCCTCAAAGACTGAAACACATGAGTTTGTTGTTCCTAAGTCGATACCAATAATCTTTCCCATAATATTTATTTTTTTAATTTATTATTCTTGTTAATTAATGGAGCGTGTGTGTTGCTATCTTTAGTTGTTATAGCTTTGCGCTCTTGCCTAATTAAGAGCAAGTGGCATGCCAATACAAAAAAATGCCATACCAGCTGTGCCAGTATGACATTTTGTCTATTTGGAGCGGAAATCTCTGCCAAATTCTGCCAAAGAAGGCAGAAAAGTGTCTTTTATCCCTCGATGATATTGAGCATCTTGATGGTAGCTTTGATGGCAGCCTCTGTCTGGTCTGCATCGAGAGCACGAGTGCGGTAAGTCTTTTCCTCGTAGCACCATGAGATGGTTGTCTGTACAAGGGCATCTGTACGACCGCCAGGTGGAATGCTGACCTGATAGTTGGTGAGCCAAGGGAACTTGCGTTCAAGCCTGTTCTTATATATATGGCGACAGGCACGGACAAAGGCGTCATACATACCGTCACCCATGGCGCTCTCCTCATATACCTCGCCATTAACCTCAAGTTTTACACTCGCCATTGGTTTTAGGCCATATGCTGTAGTCACCATGTAGCTCACAAGTTTCACCTTGTCGTCAGGTGCAGAATGCTTCAGTACATCGCTCACAATATAAGGAAGATCCTCCTGTGTCACAAGTTGCTTCTTGTCGCCAAGTTCTATGATACGGTTGGTAACCCTTCTTGTCTGTTCAGGCGTGAGTTCAAGTCCCAGTTCCTCAAGGTTCTTGAGGATATTCGCCTTTCCTGAGTTCTTGCCGAGAGCATATTCACGTTTACGGCCAAATCGTTCAGGAAGGAGCTCATTGCAGTAAAGGCTATGCTTGTTGTCACCATCGGCGTGAACACCTGCAACCTGTGTGAAAACAGATTCACCTATGATTGGTTTGTTAGGTGGAACAGCGATACCAGAAAGGTTCTCGACCATACGACTTGCCTCGTTGAGCATCGCCTCGTCAATGTTCGTCTTGACGCCACAATGGTCATGGAGGATTGCCTCCACACTTGAAAGAGGTGCATTACCAGCACGTTCGCCAAGTCCATTGATAGCGGTATGGATACCCCTGCAACCATTAACCACGGCTGCCATCACGTTACTTGTGGCAAGGTCATAGTCGTTGTGGGCATGGAAATCGAAGTGTATGTCTGGGTAGCGACTTGTCATCTGCTTGATGAAGTCGGCTGTAAGCATAGGGTTGAGAATACCGAGAGTGTCAGGAAGCATGAAACGCTTGATGCCTTCACCCTTGAGTGCGTCAACAAAGGCAAACACATACTCAGGACTGTCCTTCATACCGTTTGACCAGTCCTCCATGTATATGTTTACGCTAATGCCAAGTTCATTGGCGTATGCAATGCTCGACTTGATGTCTGCGATATGTTCCTCAAGAGTCTTCTTAAGCTGATACTTGCAATGCTTCTCCGAACCCTTGCAGAGAAGGTTGATGTTACGGCAACCGGTATCGTTGATCCAGTCGAGCGATGTCTTGCCGTCAACGAATCCAAGCACCTCCACGCAGTCAAGCTTGCCTGCCTGGCGTGCCCATCGGCATATCATGGTTACGGCTTCCTTCTCACCTTCTGATACACGGGCACTTGCCACCTCTATGCGGTCAACATTAACCTGCTGGAGGAGCATTCGTGCCATCATCAGTTTCTCGTGAGGCACAAAACTAACTCCGTTGGTTTGCTCACCATCACGGAGTGTAGTGTCCATTATCTCGATTATATTATTATTCATTAAAAAATGTATGTATCGTGTCCTTTTCTTTATTCTACCACTTTGCAATCTGCATCAGCCCCTTGAAGATAAGCATAGGCTCAATAGTGATGCAATCTTTCACATCATCATCGTAGGCAAAGATGTTGCCTCCTGTTACAAATACCATGATGTCAGGGTACTGTCTCCGTAGTCGACGTATGAATCCTTCTGTCTCAAGAGCGGCACCTATCACGGCACCGGAACGCATAGATGTCTCTGTGTCGAAACCGAGTATGTCAACATCGCCTTCTGCACTTATGAGGGGTAACAGGGCGGTATGCTCATGCATCGCCTTGATGCGTAGTTCCACACCTGGAGATATTGCACCTTTAACCACTTCTCCCTTGTCATTTATGAAGTCGTATGTTATACATGTTCCGGCATCAATAACAAGGATGTTAGTGTGGGAGTTGCCCGTCTCTTCCGCTATTGCCATTGCACCAATATCCGCCGCCCACCTGTCTGCGCCAAGTCCTCTTGGAGCCAAGACATCAGGGTGAATAGGATTTGGCGTCTCGTAAGTCAGCCATGTGACAGGGTAGGGCTGTGT
Source organism: Bacteroidaceae bacterium (assembly GCA_045641785.1). Taxonomy (GTDB): domain Bacteria; phylum Bacteroidota; class Bacteroidia; order Bacteroidales; family Bacteroidaceae; genus Minthosoma. The sequence continues at coordinate 2,734 of JAZUHP010000020.1, read as the reverse complement.
CTCGAGAGTGTGCAGCAGTTCCTTGTCGACACCAGCAACGTTTGAGATGATACATTCGTCTATCGGGAACTGAGAAGCCAGACGGTGGAACACCTTGTCCCATTCGTCCTTTCGACGCTCAAAATGCACTATGGCTTTATTGTCAGCCACAACAATCTTTGCAGATGTATTTCCAATGTCGAGAAGTATCTTCATAAATGATGTTCTTGAAATAGAGTGCAAAAGTAATAAAAAAGAATGAGATTATACCTATTTCATTACAAAAATCAAATGCTTCGCCACGTTTTTGATTGAATTGTGATATCCGTATTCTTTGAAGTTGCCCTTGCCATACTCTCATGAGAACCTTATGAAAACACCTTTTGCTTACGATCTGCTTACGACAATTGTCGTAAGCAAGTCGTAAGCAGAGGCTGTTATGATGCTGTTCTGGAAATAGGATAATCGAACAAAAAAGGCTCTTTAGTTCTTGTATGCAAATATACGATTTTTTGGAGCAAAATGCAAGAATGTGGGAACGGGAAATGTGATAGTCTATTTTTTTATTTAAACATACTGAATGTGTGAAAAAATGTTTTTACCTTTGCTCTCATAAATGAGGTAGCGTAATTATGAAGAAGATATTAATAACGATTTTGATGGTGATGTGTGCAGCTGTTGGAAGCCGTGCTCAGATTGTTTTCGGTAACGAGGGACTTATCAATATCCCAACTGCAGACATGAAGCCTGAGGGTACATTCGTGGGAGGAGCAACGTTTCTCCCTAATAGCTATCTGGACGTCAATCACCATTATAATACGGGAATGTATTATTTCACCTTGACACCATTGCCATTTGTTGAGATGACGTTCCGCGAGACACTTGCAAGGACTCGCAAGCACTATCTTGATGATCTCGGCAACGACCATATGGGCGAATGGGGCTATTTCCAGCAGGACCGTTCCTACACTCTCCGTGTTCGTCCTTTGTTCTGGGTGAAGAACAAGTGGATTCCGCAGCTTGTCATTGGTACTAACGATCCATGGAGCGATAATGGTGGCAGCTATTACTCATGCGTCTATGGAGTGGTGACCGAGCATATTAACTTCAAGAAGGTGGGTGACTTTAGTATCTCTGCTGGCTATTCTCGCCCAATGCACGAGAATGATGGTTTCGGTGCCCGCAAGGCTTACGACGGAGCATTCTGTGGTGTTGGCTATACTCCTGCATTCTGGGACAAGATGATGCTATCGGTTGATTATGATACACAAGGTGTTAACTTTGGTGCTAATGTCATTCTCTTTAACCACTGGAATATCTATGCCTACGAACGTGACTTCAAGAAGTTCGGTTTCGGCATGAGCTACCAGTACACTATTGATTTCTAATTTTTTAATTATAATACATTCTACTTAAAAACATGGACTTGATTCCTTCTTTTCAGGTTGATCATACAAACCTCAAACCTGGTATCTACATCTCTCGTAAGGATAATTGTGGCGATTCAGTAATAACAACATACGACATTCGCATGACTGCTCCTAATCAGGAACCGGCTCTTGCACCATCGGCAATCCATACTATAGAGCATATCGTTGCCACATACCTCCGTAATGATGAGGAGTGGAAGGAGCGCATCATCTACTGGGGCCCTATGGGATGTCTCACTGGCAACTATCTCATTATGAAGGGTGAATACGCACCGGAGGTTGTTCGCGAACTTATGATTCGTGCCTTCCAGTATGTTGTTGACTATGATGCAGAGGTGCCAGGTACAACACCAGCCACTTGTGGCAACTATCTCCTTCACGACCTTCCAATGGCGAAGTGGGAAGCTGCACGTTATGTTGCTCGTCTCAAGAATGAGTTTTGTTGCGAATATCCAGGCATAGAACGTCCTCAGGACGCATCTGGACTTCAGTTCCACGATGCGTAAAATTGTTAAGGAATACCCGTAAAGGTTCAAAAATGCTTCGGCTGCCTTTGGGGAACTCTATATCGTTATCAAAAGGCGGAATGCCTTGTTTATGATAAAAAGAGGTAAACGCACCATAACGTTTACCTCTTTTCTCTATAATGATTTCTTAAATTCTAATACTTGGGTTGCTTATTGCTGAGAATTTACAATTATTCCGTTGTATTTGATTCCATATCTTTCTGTTCCCATGAATATGTATGCATCAAATGTAAAAACGGCAGATGTTTCAGAACTTGATTTTATAGCACCTTCTACAAGGTAGAAGTTATAAGTATCTTGATTCTGCTCTGTAACTGTTATCTGTTCTTGCTCATTGCCAAATTGACGGCTGCAAGAGTATGCCCAAATGTAACCACCTTCGAGAACTCCATCGTTAATTGTGATTTCTGTCTGAATGTTTGTCAAAACTCGTCCTCCAATTTCTAATGAAGGAATAGTGATTGTTGCTAAGTTCTGATGAACTTGTACAGAAACCTGAAAATCTTTGACTGTTTTTATTGAGTCAGAATCCATTAATATACATTGAGCTACTCCATCCTCATCATATTCGTAAATAGTTGCCCCTTCTAATTGTGCACTACCAGAGTATGTCTGAGCCTGTCCACCCATAAGCATCTGGAGGATGGCTGGAAGAAGTTGAGCGATAGTCTCGGAATCACAGCTTGTTACCCCAATACCCATTGTGGCGATTGCAATGAGAGCAAATGCCTTGCGAAATATTTTCTTCATAAATGTAAATGTTGTTAAGTTGATAATTGTTTATTCTTTTGGCAAAGA
>JAZUHP010000019.1:0-37752 GCA_045641785.1 Bacteroidaceae bacterium | reverse complement strand
CTCCTTCTTGAACTTCTGACCATAGTTATATGAGAGGCTGCCATCGGACATGCCTGTAATGCTGCCATCATCTCCACGTGAGTTGAGTTCCTTCATGAAGAACTCCTTGATGGCAACTTTCTTTCCTAATGATGTGTGCTCTGCAAGGTAGGTTATACCGAAACTACCTTGTCCGAGTGTCTTCTCTATCTTGTATGTTCCTCCATGAAGGAGAGTTCCTTTTGCCAATTGCATAGCTGACCCGTTTTTTCTTTATTGTTTTTTTTCTTCTTTCTTCTCCTCTGATTGCTTTCCCTTTAGGAGAAAAGGAGATTTAGTAATCTTTGACATGTCCGTCTTAATAGAAGTATTCTCTTTGGATTCCTGATTAAGAACCTCAGCTGCGGATGTTTTTCCTACAGATGTTGTTTTCTCTTTCTCATTTGTATTCTTGGTGGAATCTTCTTTTTGCTCATCCACACTCTCATCAACATCAACCGTTATTTCAGAATCATCTATCTCATTTTCTTCCTCTGGCTCTACCGTCTCAACAGGAACCAGTTCGTCATTTAGTTCTTCAAACTTATCTGATTTTGTTGAAAGGAAATAATACACACCACCAGCAATGAGCGCAAGAGGTATAGCACCTATCAGAACCTTGCCCAACAAACCGACACCGCTTCCACTATTCATATTTTCAACCTCATAAGAATCCGGTTCCGGTTCAGGAGTTACAAATGTTCCTTGAGGCTCTTTTGGAGTAGGACATGACTTACTGTCAATCAAAGAAACAACAGGAGCACCTTCTACATTTTCGACATGTATAAGATGTGCTGTGTGATTATCTTTATTCTCAGAGGTAACATCACGTAGCATCTCCACCTTCTGCTCGTCGGTATTTTGGCTTTTTGTAATGATGAAGAGAAGATTATCATCTGTTGTCTGCTCAAGCATACCATCGCTACACATATAGAAATAGTCACCGTCCTGTATATCCGTCAAATGAGCTATATCAGCCTTCGCACGACGCTCCTGACATGGCTGCATTGCACGTGTGATGACATTCTTCTGTGGATGTGTCTTGGCTTCCTCCTCTGTTATCTCTCCAATCTTTATAAGGTCATTGACAAGTGAATGGTCGCGAGTTTGGAACACAATACGTGCTGGTTCATTCCCCTTTGCAGGACGCAACTGATAGATGCGACTGTCACCGATGTGAGCAACTGTAATTCCTTCCGCATGGAAACAAACGAAAGTCATTGTTGTTCCCATCTTCTTCTCTTCTCCGTTGTCCTTGGCATCAAGAGCATCGAATGCCTCATCAATAGCTTGCTGAAGTAAGCCGTCACTTAAAGGCTCGCTGGGATTCCATCTTGACAGGATAGCGTTGCTCATGGCTTCGCACACTGTAGATGATGCAACTTCACCCTTCTCATGTCCACCCATACCATCGCAAAGGATGAAGATACGATTGTCAGCATTGGTACTGCCATAAACAGGAAACATGCAATCCTCCTGATTCTGACGTTGCCCAAGCTCATGAATCTGGTATGTCGATAATTTATATTTCATAATCATTTCTTAAAAGTAAGTTCTGTCATTCCGAATTTTATGCGGTCGCCATTATTGAGTATAAGCTGGTCGCTTGCCTCAACGAGTGAGCTGTTAAGATAAGACGGATTCTTGTTTGCTCCATTACGGAGTATGTGCAATACCTTTCCGCCAACATTCTTCACCTCAACAATAGCATGGTTTCTGCTCATATACCTGTCATCTACATCTATTTGCAGAGATGCTGTTGAACTGTTTGCCTTACGTCCTATCGTATTGATTCCTGCTCTCAACCTATAACTTCTGCCAAAGTTATCTACCAACACACCTAAATTGTCAGTTACCTGCGAAGGAGTACCCGCAATTTGAGTTTCCTCACCAGATGAGACATCCCCAGAGAAACCATATTGTGTCTCCTCGCCACATGTAGCAGCCGGAGGAACATCCCTCAAATGCTGACAACTGCCAACCTTATGCTTTTCCTTGCATACTGGACATGTGAAGGTAGCCGCTTCTATATTCGGAGTTTCTGCAAGCCTGAGAACCTTTCCACAAGTAGGACACTTTATCTTTATTTCTGCCATTGTATTACCATTTCATAACAGTCATAGAGTCAGGGAACTTCCCCCACATTACCGGATGCTGTTTATCTTTTGAGTTTTTCTTTACTTTAGCACTTACATAGTCAAACAATTCCTTTGCCGTAATAGTACGATCCTTGTTTTTGTCAGCACCTCCACGGAGTCCATGCTGTAGGGCATACGTAAAGAAACCGTTTGTCATCTTTGGAGTCTCTATACTCATCTCGTTACTTCTGCAAGAAAGGAATAGCATAATGTTGTTGTTCAAAGAACTGTACTTTGAGGAAACCTTGGCATTGTCTCTGATTGCTCCTGAAAAACATGCGTCAGCAAATACCATCTTGCTTTTACTTTTGCATACGGACATTGCATTGCTTACATCGCCATAGCGCAGAAATCCATCATAACACGCAAAACCACCTTTGACTCCATGTCCGCTGAAAAACAGGACAACGATGTCATTGGCAGTTGCCTGTCCAAACATCTTAGTCATTGCAGCCTTAACATTTGCTACTGTTGCTTTCTCATTCATCAACAGCATTGTTGAAGCTTGCTTGTTCTCCTTGTACAGCCATTGCATTGTTGCTGCATCGTTATGCGGAAGGCGCAGGTCGTTTTTAGTTCCCGGATAATCAGAAACACCTACAGAAACGAGAAAAATCTTTGCTTCTGATGCAAGGCTTATTGTCATTGCTATTGCAGACAGAAACAAAGATTTCATTATATTATGCATCATACATCTCAGCGTCGTTGTTATAGTCTGTGTCATCACTTGCATTGTATGCAAATGTGTCGTGCTGTTCTACTTCCATCTGCTGCTGAGCAAGATATGCGTTCTCATACATATTCATATCAACATGCTGATCAGAAATGTCGTATATTTCACCTTCCTCAATCTGACCGTTGTGGTTTGAATCAATACCTATTACATCTGCTGTTCCATCGCCATCCATATCTACAACAGCTGCAACCTCATCTCCATTGGTCATGATTGCCATTTCCTGACGAGTTCCGTTCTCGTCATATCTCTCATATACTCCAAGAACCTGTACCTCTGATTCACCATCATTTGATGTCTGCTGCACATGAGCTTCATGTGCAACAGGATCCGCACCATTATTGTTTGTATAGTCTGGTTCCTGAGATTCTTCTGCTGACGATAGCTTTGCCACATTCTGCTGTGCCTCATGCAATTCTGTTTTTACCTGATGCAGTTCTGCCTTGAGAGCTTGAACCTCATCCTCTACTGATTGTGCCTGAGCCTGAGCTTCCTCCTGTGACTCTTCCTTTACCTCAACTTCCTCAACTTGAGCCTCTACAATCTCTTCTTCCTGCCCATCGTTGTTAAGCATAGTGGCAGCTACTACAGATCCTGCTCCTCCAATCGCACCGCCAAAGACTCCAGCTGCGGCAGTTGCAGCCACATGTTTGCCCACATTCGTCTTATCCTCCTTCTTAGACTTGTTTGTTGACTGCTCTTTTGACTTATTGTCCTGAGGTTGCATGATCATTGTCTCTTCGTTGTTCATCGTTGTATGATTATTAAATATTTAACATTGTTTTTGTTTGCTGCAAAAGTATGCAGTATGTCTCACCTTGCCAAATTTTGGCGTGTATGTTGTAGGAAATGGTGGGATTAATCCACGAAATGAAGTCTATGCTTTTTAGTGCGTATATTTGCATCCACAAGCTAAACATTGTTTGTTATATTCTATCTGTCGGTATGGTACAGCACCGAAAGGTTTTCCGCATGACGGATTAGGACATTTGTATTTTTTTGAATACTCTTCATCAAGGTCACGTAGCTGTTTCTGTACGGAATCCCCCGTCTGTCCTTTGTAAAAGAAATAGATTGCAACAAGTAATGCTGCAAGTATGATGACAATTCTGAGACTCTGGTCAATACCGGGAATGAAGCCTATAACCATGCCGCACATTGACAAGATACCTTGCAGACGTGACATGTTTGCCGCTTTTGAGGCAGATTCCTGTATCTCAAGTTTTCTATTCTCATAGTCATCCCAAACACGTTTGAGAGCAACTAACGAAAAAGTAGGCGCTTGCTGAGTTGATGCTCCTGTAGTCTGTACACTCTTTCCTGTTGCGAGCTGAAGAATTTGTTGCAATGGAACAGTATATTTTTCATTGCCAAGTTGCACATTGCTTGACTGAGTAATCCCTTTACTGAATATCTGGTTACCGTCAACGTACGTTATATTCTGTTCCCGCAGATTCTCGATGGTAATCTTTTCGCCCAAAATTGAGATTTTACAATGCTTGCGACTAACTGATGTTGGTACACATCCTGCCTGACCAACATTGAACTCGCGTCCGTCTGCTATACAATGAAGACGGCGAGCACCTTCTTCACGTCCTATTATTATTTCCATTTCGTTTATATGTTAGATTCTAATTTTCGTTTGTTTGCATAATCCACCATAATTGATTTCAATTGGCGGAGTGCTTCTTTTGAGATGCCAAGCTGAAATGCAAAGTGAACCCCGTCAGTTACTGTAAGTACCTGACGAAGAACATTTATCTGATAGACAAAATTGAGATTTATGATGAATCGTTTACCTACACGAGCAAAGACTGAGGCACGTTCTTTGAGATTTTCAGAAAGAAAGCGCTGCATGTCAGAAAGGTTCATACATACAGATGCTTTAATCTTGTTTACAAGAACGATGTTGGTATAGTTTCCGTCACCCTCCATGTAAACTATCTTTGAGCAATCAAAACGTAGTAACTCGTCTCGTGTATTTATATATAGGTGGTCAGTAGCCATAACTAATGACTTGTTTTCTGCCGGCTACCATTGCAGAAAATGTTAGTTGTCTTACAAAAACTGTTAGTCTTGCATCAGGATACAAAACGTGGAGCCACACTGTCGCTCGCTCCACTCGCTGAGGCTCCGGAAATTGCCCTATCCGTCAGAACGAGCAACGTAGCCCCACGCCGTGTATATGACGATACCAAACCATTCATACACCAACAGCTTTGCTGTCAGCATATTATGGAGGTAGCTATACTATACACCCACGGGGCGTAACGTTGCTTTGTTTTTGACGGATATGAAATTTTCCGGATTTCAACGAGTCAAAACCAAAGCGCAGAAACGCCTTGTACCCAAATGTCATTCCCACCTTCACCTATAGGCGTGGGGGAAATTTATATGTTTACTGTTTCTTTACAAAAAAACAATAAGTTCTGCAAGTTTACAATTTTTTTTTGAGATTTGCCTGTTATTTCACATAAAATATTTGAATTTGTATTGAAATACTTAACAATTGAGGTTCTCATCACAGAATATGGAGTTATGTTTTCTTTTTACATTACATTGTATGCTTGTCGAGAAAAGTTTACTTATATGTGAACACCCAAATATAGCGTTCCTTCCCCATTATGTGTAAAAATATTTAACTTGATGATGTAAAATAATTTTACAATCATTATTTCAGAAAAAGATAATGCACGTTTGTTTTGGTAAGTATCTGTACTTTTGCATTGTAAACCAAAACAAAACGAAGTATGAAAAAGATTTTTTACTCAGCGCTATTATCTTTAGCAAACATGACTGCAATGGCAAATGTAACCCCAGATGTGGTTGGAACAATTTTAGATGTAGATGGAAAACCTATGCCATGTGTAAACGTGGTTCTCTTATCAATGCCTGACTCTACATTCATCCAAGGTGCAACAAGTGATGACGAAGGACGTTTTCATGTTGTAACTCCTGCAGAACAAGGACTTTTGAAAGTTTCGTGTATAGGTTATGAGACGTTGTATATAAAGACAAGCGACTTCAAGGGTACCATACAGATGAAAAACGACGAACAGATACTTAAAGAAGTTACTGTGAAAGGACAACTTCCAAAAACAAAGTTGACAGGAAACTCAATGATTACGAGTATCGAAGGAACTGTCCTTGAGAAGTCAGGTACTGCGAAAGAGATGCTTGCAAAGGTACCAGGAATGACGCAGAATGGAGATGACCTTGAGGTTCTTGGCAAGGGTGCGCCATTATTCTATATTAATGGAAGAAAAATTACAGACAAGGACGAACTGATGCGTCTACGTAGTGAAGAGATCAAGTCTGTGGAAGTAATAAACAATCCAGGTGCGCAATATGATGCAACAGTAAAATCTGTAGTACGCATCAGGACAAAGAAACTTCAAGGGACAGGTTTTGGCTATGATATCAACCTCACAGACAATAATGATCTACGTTATGGATACAATGACCCAAATGCAACCATAAATCTTCGTTATCGTCATAAATCACTTGATGTTTTCGGTAGTGTAAACTATTGGAAATGGGACAATGTGAATGATTCTCATCCAGAGCAGTTCAGTCATGTCAGAATAGATAATGGAGATATCCTAAATATAAATCAGGAGAGTGGACTCCGCAACGACATGAACAACCAGGGTATAAACTCAAATGTTGGTTTCAACTGGCAGATTGCAGATAATCACTCTGTTGGTATGCGAATTGAGCACCACAGTAAATTCAATAGCGGTTCTACGTTATTTATTGGCACCAACATGACTCAATGGCTTAATGATGATGAGAGTAAGAAATCAAGCGAATACAATGAATCAGCACAAAGAGGTAACAATGAACGTGACTATAACTGGGAAGGAAACACATACTACAACGGCAGCATAGGCAAGGTTGGTATAGATCTTAATGTTGACTTCTACACATTGAAAGAGACTGAAGATAATAATATTGAAGAGGAAAATAAAAATGTCTTTTCAAAGATGAGGACTCTCAATCCAACATCAAGTCACATGATTGCAGACAAGTTAGTGTTTAGTTACCCCATTTGGAAAGGACAACTTGAACTTGGAACTGAGATGACATTTGTCACAAGAAGATCTGAGTACAGCATTGAGAACCTTAACAAATCACAGATGATAGGAAATGGCATTGTGATACCAACAACAAACTCCGAGGTTAATGAAGATAATGTTGCCGGATTCATACAATATGGATTCATGGTTCCTAAGGCTGGTATGTTCAATGCAGGAATACGCTACGAACATGTAGGATTCAAGTACAATGATTTACTTGAAGGCAAAAATTCCATGAGCCGTTACACAAACGAGTTCTACCCTTCTCTCTCTTGGGCAAACCAATGGGGAGCTTGGCAGACATCCTTAAGTTACAGTCTTAAGACAGAAAGACCTAACTACTACATGCTAAACGAGTCTATGATTTACATTAATCCATATTCTCTTCAGCAAGGTAATCCTAAATTGAAGAACTCAAAGAGTATGGAATTTGGTGCAAATATCCATTGGAAGTTTTTGAACCTATACATGAATTACGAACGATGTAAAGATGCCATGACACAATGGTCATACATTTACAATGACGTCACTAATGCAACAAACTCGACAAACAATGGCGTTGTCCTTATCAAGTTCATTAATCTTGAGAATCCGATACATTGCTTTTCTACATACCTTTCTGCCAATCCTATATGGGGTTGTTATTCTCCAAACTGGACAACAGGATTTCAGAAGGTTAGCTATGAGCAAATACTGGCGGATCCACTTGAAGCAACAGGACAAAGAATAGTGGAGTACAAAAAGCCTATCTTCATAGCCAACTTCAACAATGCATTCAGATTCAAGCATTCGTGGCAGGTGGAATGTAACCTGAACTATACAAGCAAAGGTGACTACATGAACTTCCGTCTTACTGGTAGCACAACAAACCTGAATTTTGTTGTTCAGAAATGTTGGTTAAAGAATGATGCTCTATGTCTTCGTGCAAGTGTGAGTGATGTACTTAACAGAACTTGTCAAAAGTTAGAACTTGACTGCGGTTACTATACTCTACACCAGAAAATGTACAACAACAGACAAAGACTTTATGTATCTCTTAGATATACATTCAATGCCTCACAGAGCAAATATAAGGGTACTGGTGCCGGCAAGGATGCTGTGGAAAGAATGAAGTAAGCATTGCTGTTCAAAAATTCACGAACACCTTTGTATTTTGCAGTAACATCAAAACACAAAGGTGTTCTATTTGTATTTATGTTCCCTATTATTTTTGATTTATCACCAACAATGCTTATCTTTGTATTGACAAAACAAGTATACCAGTGGAGCGAACCTACATAGCTATAGACCTAAAGTCATTCTTCGCCTCAGTAGAGTGTGTGGAAAGACATCTTGATCCGCTAACCACAAACCTTGTGGTAGCAGATGAGAGTCGCACAGAAAAGACTATATGTCTTGCTGTGTCGCCTTCGCTGAAGTCATACGGCATCAGCGGAAGAGCAAGACTCTTTGAGGCTGTGCAGAAAGTCAAAGAAGTCAATTATGAACGTAGAAGCAAATGTCAAGGGTACAGATTCACAGGTAAGTCGTATGATGATAAAGACCTTAAGGCGCATCCTGATTGGGAGATAGACTTCATACGTGCCATTCCTCGCATGTCATACTATATCAAGTATAGCACAAAGATATATGAGATATACCTCAAATACATAGCACCTGAAGATATTCATGTGTACTCTATAGATGAGGTTTTTATGGATGTGACAGCATATCTTAAGACATATAAGAAGACTGCTCATGAACTTGCCATGACTATGATCCAGGATGTACTAAGACATACAGGTATTACCGCAACTGCAGGTATTGGTACAAACCTATACCTCTGTAAGGTTGCAATGGATATTGTCGCAAAACATATACCAGCAGACAAAGATGGTGTAAGAATTGCAGAACTGAATGAGAGGACATATAGAGAACAGTTGTGGGACCACAAACCACTTACCAGTTTCTGGCGTGTAGGTGGAGGTATTGCTCAGAAGTTAGCTCTTTATGGTATAGACACGATGGGTAAACTGGCTCGATGCTCTATAGAAAATGAGGAACTGCTCTATCGCCTTTTTGGTGTGAATGCTGAACTTCTCATTGACCACGCCTGGGGATGGGAACCTTGTACCATTGATTACATTAAGGCGTATCGTCCAGAAACGAACTCATTAAGTACGGGACAGGTATTACAAAGTCCCTATGACTTCAATAAGGCAAAGGTTGTCATAATGGAAATGGCAGATGCTGCGGCACTTGACCTCGTAAGCAAACAGCTTGTCACAGATCAGATAGTATTATCTGTAGGATATGATATTGAGAGTCTGTCAAACCCAACCATTAGAGCTAAGTATGATGGTCCTGTATCTACTGACTATTACGGCAGACAGGTTCCTAAACATGCACATGGTTCTATTAACATAGGCAAACACACGTCGTCTTCCAAACTTATAACCAAGGCAACAACAGAACTGTATGACCGTATTGTCAATCCAAATCTTCTTGTCAGGAGACTAAACCTCACGACGAATCATGTGATACATGAGGACAAGGCAAGAAACATGGACAACATGCCACTCCAACTGGACCTCTTTGCAGACAATGACCTTATCATTAGACAGAAGAAGGAAGAAAAGGCTTCTCTTGAAAAGGAACGAAGAATGCAGGAGGCACTTATCACAATCAAGAAACAGTTTGGAAAGAATGCGATACTGAAAGGATTGAATCTTGAAGATGGCGCTACTGCTATCGAGCGAAACAAGCAGATTGGTGGACATAAGGCATAGGCTATAGAGTGAAAAGTGAAAAATGTAGTTTACCCCGTTCGCGGAGCTAAACTCCTAACTCGAGCCAGATAAAAATACATTTACACTTTTACAAAAAAACAGGCAATATGGATTACAGCGATATAATAGATCTCCCACATCATGTGTCAAAGAACCATCCACAGATGTCGATGATGGCACGGGCTACTCAGTTTGCACCATTTGCAGCATTGACAGGACACGGGGCTGCCATAAAGGAAACTGCGCGTATTACAGATAACAAAATAACATTGAGCGAAGATGAGAGTAAGAGTCTCAACATCAAACTCAACAGTATTATTGCAAACATTTCAAAAAGACCTTTAGCAACCTTTACATACTTCATACAGGATGAGAAAAAAGAAGGCGGAAGGTATGCTACCTTTACTGGTAGAATAAAATGTATCGATGATTACGAACAGACAATTCATTTTGACGATGGAACAACCATTTCGTTATCGAATGTCGTAAACATTAGTAACGTATAAATGTTATGGAATTAAAGAGGAGTAAAAAGGAGTAAAATGGAGTAAAAAGACGATACTCATTAATGCACAATGCAAAATTCATAACTCACCGAAGTTTCCCACCTTAGAGTGGAGAAGTCAACAAGAATCAATTATCAAGATATTAACGGTAATTGACATACGATACTTCATTGGTGGAGGGAGTATTTCGCGAACAATCATTCGTCTTTTAACTCCTTTTAACTCCTCTTTAACTCCATTTTAACTCCCTAAGTTTAGGGGGGGGGAACTTTTGTAATTCATAATTGCCATCCGGAGGCATGTTAATTGTTAATTATTAATTGTTAATTAATATATTATGAGAAAAGAAAGCAGAGAGATGAGTGCTGCATGGGCACATGAGGTACTTGACAAAGCACCATACATCACAATAGGCATGTCTGACGAGAACGGTATGCCATACGCATTGCCATTATCTTTAGCAAGAAAGGACGAGAACACTTTCTATTTCCACTGTGCTATGGAGGGTAAAAAACTCGATATAATCAAAAAGAACCCAAATGTATGCCTGAGTGCTGTGACTAAGTGTAAACCTGTTGTGGGACCTAAGGACGGAAGTTTTACACTGGAGTTTCAATCAGCCATAGCTTACGGTAAAGCAACAATAATTGACGATGAAACCGAGAAGATAGAAGCCATGCGACTTATATGCGAACGATTTCTTCCTCAACACATGGATGCCTTTGACATATCTATAGAGAGAAGTCTGTCTCATACAGCTGTAGTTCGTATTACACTCATCGAACCTCCTGTAGGCAAGCGTAAGCAGTATGACAAGAATGGCGATGAAATGAAATACGGTAGAATGGAATAGACGATGGAAAATAAACGTGCAATAATAATGGGTGCAACATCTGGTATGGGTAAAGGTGTTGCGTTATCCCTACTGAATGAAGGCTATACTATCGGTATTGCAGGTAGACGTGGCGATGCTCTTGAAGATGTTAAAAGCATTATGCCCGACAGAGTGTACACCAAAGTCATCGACATAACCAAAGAGGATGCTCCGTCATTACTTCTTGAACTTATCGATGAAATGGGTGGAATGGATCTTTACTTCCACAGTTCAGGATATGGAAAGCAAAACATGAATCTTGACGTTGAAATCGAGAAACGTACTGTACTTACCAATGGCTATGGTTTCGTACAGATGATAGATACCGCATTTAACTATTTCAAGCAAAAGAAACAAAGTGGACGTATAGCTGTCATCTCAAGCATTGCTGGAACAAAAGGATTGGGTGCTGCACCATCATATTCTGCAACTAAACGCTTTGACTGGATTTACATCGAGTCATTGGCACAGTTAGCCAACATGCAAAAGCTGGATATCAAATTTACTGATATTCGCCCTGGATTCGTGGCAACAGACTTCATTGCAGGAGATAAATACCCGATGGAATTGGAAACGGATCATGTTGTAAGACTTATTATCAAGGCTGTACTTAAAGGGAAAAGGAAGGTTATCATAGATTGGAAATATCGTATTCTATGTTCTTTCTGGCGACTTATTCCTGATTGTATATGGGAAAGATTGAAAATTAAGAATAATTAATAATCATTTCTCTTCTTGCAAGAAAGTTTTTAACTACTTTTGTGGCAAAACAAATAGTTACGCCAATGGAAACATTAATAAAGTTCATTTTAATATATCTGCTTATCATTAATATCACAACGTTCTTTACATACGGTGTAGACAAATGGAAAGCAAAGAAGAGCAAGTGGAGAATACCAGAGGCTACTCTTCTATGGCTTGCTGTAGCAGGAGGTTCTGTTGGTGCATTACTTGGCATCAAGGTCTGGCATCATAAGACTCTTCACAAGAAGTTTATATACGGAGTACCTGCTATCTTCATTGCTCAACTGGCATTGACAACATATCTGTTTTATGTATTACGGTAAAGAACATATGGATTTTTTCATAAACATTGCCGCATACGCAAGTGATATACAACAAATAACACTAATTTACTAAACTATTTATCAATTTAGCAATTATGAGTATTCGTAATTTTATTTCCGCTATGGCAATCACACTTTCAGCTGTAGCATGTTCTACAAATTCAAATGTAGACCTTTCTGGCGAATGGGCTGTTATCACTATCAGCGGTGAAAACGTACCAGAGACACTTAAGGAACCTGTCTTGACATTTGACACTACTAACAATACTTATAGTGGAGTGACAGGCATCAACTCTATAAGTGGAGACTATACGCTTGAAAACAACAATATCACTTTCAGCGATGGACCTATGACCAAGATGGCAGGCGATCCTACATCTATGGAGATTGAGAACGGTTATATTAAGGCCATCACTTCTGCCAAGACATTCTCTGCTAATGATGAGACATTGACTCTTAAGGACGAAGATGGTAACGAACTTATGACATTGAAGAAAAAATAAATGTATTACAAGAATTACAAATGAGTGAAAATATTATAATTGACAACGGTAGTTCGAAGGAAGACAAGTATTCCACTCTCCTACCTCAGATTGACGCTGTTATAGACGGAGAACCTGATATCATTGCCAACATGGCAAATGTGGCGAGTATGATTCACGAGACATTCAATTTCTGGTGGACAGGATTCTACCGTGTCATAGGCGAACAACTGGTTCTTGGTCCATTTCAGGGCCCTATGGCTTGTACACGCATCAAGTTTGGTCGTGGTGTTTGCGGAAGCGCATGGAAAGAAGAGAAAACGCTTGTCGTACCTGATGTAGATGCTTTCCCTGGTCATATAGCCTGTAGCAGTGCATCAAGAAGTGAGATTGTTGTACCAATCAAGGTTGAGGGTAAGGTCGTTGGTGTACTCGACATAGATAGTGAGAATTTGAGCACTTTTGATGAGACTGACCAGAAATGGCTTGAAAAAGTGACAGATTTATTAGCTGCAGTCTATAAACAGAACTAATCTTTGCTGTCATACACATTTCACAAATGTGCATAACTGTCGATATTTCAAACAATAAAGAGGACTTACCTGATTAGGCAAATCCTCTTTTTTGTTGTTTATATAACAGATGTATTCCCTATAATTAAGCAAATACAGGTCCTTACTTTTGCATTGAGACTGCAACGAGTGTGCAACGAGTTTGCAACGGGACTATCTAATGTTACTTTTTTATTTCCTTTATTCCGTCAATCAAACCTTTTATTGCAGAGGCAGCATTGGTAACCTTATTTTTCACATTACCAATAACACTTTTTGCGAAGCTTGACAAGCAAAGACCTTCAAGACGACCAATTTCCTCGAATTCTTCAGCTGTGTACTTGTCCTTGTTCTTCTCTATCTGCGCATTGATCTTCTCAAACTTTTCCTTTGCTTCCTTCCAGTCCTCAACGGTATAGGTCTCGCCCTTCTTCTCTATACGTTCCTGTAAAGAACGAAGATCATTAATTGCCGATGTCTTCGTACTACATGATGAGAATAATAAAGAAGCACAAAACATTGCAAGTATAACTTTTGTTTTCATAACCTTATTATGTTTTATATTATTGTTTCTTCGATTAATTCATATACTCTTTGTATTCATTGCAAAGAAAACACTTTTATGAGTAAAATACAATAAAAAAAGATTTATTTAACACCTTTTTCGATGAATTCAATGATTTTTTTAGTCTTTACAAGAATTCATCGGTATTTTTTTGCAAATAACAAATAAAATAAACTACCTTTGCAATCGAATGAAATATGGGAAAGGCATAGATTGCCAACAAATGTACTAATCACCAATTATGTAAGAATTAAGTTATGAATGAAGCATTGAAGTCTACACTCGAATTCCATCCTGAAGAAATACTAAAGCCTGGAATGTTTAAGGGATTTGGCGAAGTTATCGACCAATCCGTAAATATCATTAAAGTAGTTGGAGTTGGTGGTGGTGGAAGCAACGCCGTAAAAAACATGGTCGAAGCAGGACTTAAAAACATTACTTTTGCCGTTGTAAACACCGATAGTCAAGCTCTAAAGACCGCATCCGTACCTAATAAGCTCCAGATTGGAAAAACAGGTCTGGGAGTTGGTGGTGATCCTGTCAAGGGACGTGAAGCGGCAGAAGAAAGCATTGAAGAAATAAAGCACCTGTTTGATGATAACACGAAGATGGTTTTTATCACAGCAGGAATGGGTGGTGGTACAGGAACAGGTGCATCACCAATAATAGCAGATATAGCCCGTGAAAAAGGCATCCTTACCGTTGGAGTTGTTACCCTTCCTTTTGGTTTTGAAAAGAAGCATAGAATCAATCAAGCTCTAAAGGGCGTTATGGAGTTCAAAAAGAGCGTCGATTCACTCCTTGTCATCAACAATCAACGTCTAATGGAGATATATGACGACAAGACAACTACCATTGAGGACGCTATGAAAATGTCCGATGAAGTGGTAACAACTGCTACTCGTAGTATTGCAGAAATCATTACCGAGGAAGGTAAGATAAACCGAGACTTCTGTGACGTGCAGACTGTTCTCCAAAACGGTGGTTCCGCAATTATGTCATCTGGTAAAGCAAGTGGTGACAACCGAATTGTTAAAGCAATGACACAGGCTCTTGACTCGCCAATGCTTAACAGAGCGGAGATAGAGAAAAGTAAACGTCTTCTATATATCGTCTACCAGAGTCACAAAAAGCAGGTTCTTATCTCCGAACTCAACGAGATAAATGCCTTTATGGAACAGATGCCTGCAGACCTTGAGGTTCTTTGGGGACTTTATTTTGATGACAGTCTTGAAGACCAGGTTAGAGTTGATATTGTCGCTACTGGTTTCGACAAGGTTCGTGAAAAGAAGGAGATGGAGGAAGTACAGAATGAAGTAAATGAACTCTTCTCCAACTACTATGACCCAATCAAGAAGAAGAAAAACGGTAAGGACATAATTACCACTATGCAAAAGAAGGTTGGTATTAATGTTGTAGACCTGAATGACGAAGCTAATAGCGAAGAAGATGATGATGTTTGCAATTCCGCAGAGAAAGACGTTGACACGCAGACTGAATGTAATACAGAAAACAACGAGAGCAACGTAGTCATCGAATTTAACACTGAGGAAGAGTCTGAAACAGAAGTATCTACAGCTGAAAAAAGTAATGAGGTAGACAATACTGAATACGTAAACAAAGACGAGCAAAAAGATGTTTCATTTGTATTCGAACCTGAAACAATAAACACTATTACAACAGAAACATCATCTATCGTAGAAGAAGAGCCTGTACAAACTGTATACAATCCTAAAAATAACAGCAATGGCATTTCAAACGTATTCGACAAATTAAAGAAAAGACTAGAGTCGTTTATAGACGAAAATGAGTAAGTAAAGCCGTTTAGTAATGGTAAAGCAAAAGAAAAGGTTATAAGATTGATTGTGATAATCAAATCTTATAACCCCTTTTTTTACACATGTATTCAAACGAAGAATGTAAAACTAACCTAAGGAAGGTAATAAAGATGAACAGTCACGCATTTGAATTAAGAGATGTATCTACCAAACAATAGGTGTCTCTCCCCTCTTCTTTAGATAATCATTTGTAAGACTGAAATGATGATTACCGAAGAAACCGCGATGAGCTGACAAAGGAGAAGGATGTGCACTACGAAGGACATAGTGCTTTGAAGAATCAATTATCTGTGCCTTACTTTGCGCATAACTACCCCAAAGAATGAAAACTACACCTTCTTTCTCTTTACTAATAATACGTATTACAGCATCAGTAAATTCCTCCCATCCTCTTTTTTGATGGCTACCAGCAGCATGTTCACGAACTGTAAGTGTTGCGTTAAGCAATAATACACCTTGTTCCGCCCAGCGAGTAAGATTACCTGAAACTGGGATATCTGCACCTGTATCATCTTTTATCTCCTTAAAGATATTTCTAAGCGAAGGAGGAAATTGCACGCCATCGTTGACTGAGAAACATAATCCATGTGCCTGTCCTGGTTCGTGATATGGATCCTGACCAATCAAAACAACCTTAACCTTATCAAATGGACAAAGGTTAAAGGCATTGAAGATATATTTACCTGGAGGATATACTGTATAACTTGCATATTCTGATTTTACAAAACTAATGAGATTCTCAAAATATGGTTTGTCAAACTCGTTCTGAAGATGTTCCTTCCAAGATGGTTCTATATTTACAGTAGCCATATCAATACATGTATTATATTATAATATATTCGACTTTAGCTTTTAGCTAAGTCTTTCGGTCCTAAAGCTGAGTAATATAAAGTAGTGACAAAACACTAATAATAACCCAAAGCGCTACTCCCTGAATAAGAGGGCGAATACCCACAGCCTTTAATGTCTCACGAGTAAGTCCTGCACCAATAAAGAACAAGGATATTGTAATGAGATGCTTTGCCAGCTTAGAGATGTCATGTCCTATAGTCAATCCAAGATCAAACTGTGATAGCACAAAGGTATTAAAGACTATTGCAGCAACAAACCAGATGATAAATGTTGGAATGACCTTATACCATGGTTTACCCTGTTCTTCCC
Organism: Bacteroidaceae bacterium; assembly: GCA_045641785.1. GTDB lineage: Bacteria > Bacteroidota > Bacteroidia > Bacteroidales > Bacteroidaceae > Minthosoma. The sequence goes on along the minus strand of JAZUHP010000019.1, from coordinate 20,972 downwards.
CACTCTTTAACTGTTTACGGAAGAAGAAAGGAGTAATAAGTGCTATTACAACTATCCATAATGCTCGTGTAAGTTTTACTGTTGTGGCAACCTGCTGTGCTACCTCACCATAAGCACCACTTGCTCCAACAACACTAGATGTGTCGTGAATGGCAATTGCTGACCATGTTCCAAAATCTTGTTGGCTCATATCAAGCATGTGGCCTATTGGTGGAAACAAGAACAATGCGATAGCATTAAGTATGAACACAACACCTAAAGCTACAGACATACTCTCTGCCTTTGCCTTGATAACAGGTCCAACAGCAGCGATAGCACTACCTCCACAAATTGCAGTACCTGAAGATATCAAGTATGATGTCTGCCAATCTACTCCAAGAACTTTTCTACCAATTAAAGTTCCTATTGCCAATGTTCCAAAGACTGAAACTATAGTTATGAGCATACCCTCCGAACCAGAAGCTATGGCACTTTCAAGTGTCATGCCAAATCCAAGTCCAACAACAGAGTATTGAAGCAGTTTCTTCGACATTACCTTGTTAAAGTTCGGGAATGACTTACCAAAGGAAAGAGCAAAGACAAGACCAAGTACAAGAGCAGTAGGTGCGCCTACATAACTATTTAATGTAGATGCTAAATCTTTATTACCAGAAACTGTTTCAAGATAGAAAGCAAATAATTGAACAAGAGTTAACCCACAGACAATACCAATATAGACAGAATCTTTAAGTTTACTATTCATTGTATTCATGCCTCTACAATCTCTGCTTCAATCCAATCATTAACAAGCTTCTCTGCATCTTTACGTGCAACATCCTCTTCCACTTCATATTCATCAAGAAGAGCCTTTGCAGCATCTTCTACAGTAAAAGTCTTACCAACCATTGCATTCCATACGACAGAAGCAGACTCATTCAAGGTAATCACCTTTGAAAAGTTGATATTCTTCTTTCCATGTGATATGATGATGTTCTGATCACAAACAGTCATCAATTCAAATCCATCTTTTATTTTCATATCTTTATGTTATTTATTTCAATAATTTAACGTTTTACATGACATCATGCCTTCTTCAATATTCTTTTCAAGAAATGACGTACACTTTTGGGTATCATTCTCCTTATACCTTTAGGCAACTGATGTAGCCAAAACAAACGATACAAAGCAAGGAAATGACGACGCATTGGTAATAGTCTTACCCACCACCAGGAATAGATCTTCCAAACTCTTGATGTTGCAAGATCATACTGCTTACCATAGCGAATGACAGCATCAAGCATTGCACATACATCTTCACGACGACAAATCTCTGTACCATACAGATTACCATCACCACGAAGACGAATACGTTCATCCCCTACTGCATCTACACGGTGACAAACATATTTACCAGGTGTTATCTCTGCCAGTACAACATCACCTACAACCACAGGACGTGTAACAGGTCCAAAGACAAGTTCATCACGATTGTGCTCTATAAAAGGACGCATACTATATCCACGTGCTCGTATTGTGACCTGATGATTTTTGTTTATCAACTTGCAAAGCTCAGGAATGAACTTATCATTCTGCATCATTGCAATATTCAAATCTACATATTCCACCTTTGTTGTATAATTTTTTTTCGTAATTTCACAATCACTTTGTTCCGCAACAAGTAGAGCAAGATAACTTAGCAGCATCTTCATCAGGAAGGCACTCAAGAAGATAGTTTGGAACCTTTGAGATGATAAGACCAATAGTAGAACAAATGCTCTTATACACACGTGCATCCCACTTCATAACAGAACAAGAAGGAAGAAGTGAAGAGAATGCCTCTATTGTTGTTTCTGAAGTTATCTTGTTATATGGTGCCTGACGAAGTTGTATGAATGCTCCAATAGGCGCTTCTACCTTACGATAACAAGGAGTCTTTCCACTCCAAGGAGAACCATATACACGAGCTACTCCATCGTCTGTAATACGAACAACAGGGTTATCATCGTTCATCAAGTCTGTTCCCTCTATATACTTGAGCCAAAGTCCTGTATGTGTACTCTTACCTGTTCCACTTACACCAAGACACATAAAGCCTTTGCCGTCTTTACGTACCACTGATGAGTGCATAAGCAATGTGTTACGTGATGCTGTAGAAAATGCAAACATTAACATCAACGCATTGTTAAGTCCAAAATTGCGCATACGGAAATCTCCATTAAGAGCAACATTACCCTGTGAAAAATCTTCCTTACACTCAAGCAGACAACATTGCTGTTCAACTTCATTGCTTATGAGAATCTGATATGTTCCATCCTCAAGCTGGTACACACCATGGTTACATCCTCCACAGTCAAACTGCCCTATCTCTTCTCCCTTCTGTACTGGACGGAAAGAATCATCTACGGTAAGAGTAAATACAATATCATCACCATCTGCTGGCTTTTCAATAAAGAACGGTTCACTTGATTGAATAAGTTCCCTTGTATTGTTTTCGTCTGCAAAATTCACACAATATGTAAACCCTGCAACATTGTAATATAGTGTTTCCATATAATTGTCTATAAAAGTTTTCATACTATCTTGGTATGTTCTGTTTATTACAATCCGATTTGAATTCTCGCTCATTTCCTGTATTTCAAGGTACTCAGGCGACAGAACTCGGAATTTGATTGAACTCACCTATATTTCCATTGCAAAACCTTGTATGAAGAAATGACATCGCTATTATCTGTATAGTCAGAAGGGTCAAGCGACATAGACACTCCACAACAGGTTTCTGGATTTGTATACACGTACATTGATATTCCTGTCGCATCATACATCTGTGAATAGACTAAAGGTGCAACATATTTGTATGGTACTGCGAGTGAAAGACTCTTTTCCCACTCTTTATAATCGGACTCAGACAACACATTACGCATCAAATCCTGAATGTCATAAAGTCCCATCTGATATTTCCATTTATTTTCATAATAATCAAGATAGTTTGTAATATTGCCATTGCTTGACATATTCATCTTGTCAACATTCTTTGCTATCATTCTACGAGTAACATCATAGAAGTTGTCAAGTTGGCGACAATCTATTGCAGATATAGCTATACCCGATTGTCTACCAAACCACCCATCATACGATTTAGAATATTTATCTATCAAGTTTGAAGGATTAAATGTTAAAGCAAACATGTCATTCATGACAAGGTTGTATGGTGCACCATTACCCGGTATCTCCGCAGGAGAACCAATGATATAATCTGCACAATCACGCAGCTCATAAGCTATCTCGATACATTGCATATAACAAAGGTCAAAGAATATGAAATCAAGATGAGGAAGACTATGTATAGCCTTTGACATATCAATGATATTCAGTTCATGTCCTTCGTTCTTCATGCTATTATAGCCGTTATCAATACCAAAAGCTTTTCGCGAGCGACTTACACTTGCATTCTTATTGTCAGCAGAGAGTCTTGAAGGATACCAAGCATTACCATGCGAACAAAGAATCAATCCATAGGATGAAGCCGGGAAATATATTGTAACATACTTGAAGAAAGCAGACATTGCATCTTCTGAACAAGAGTTATCCTCACTGGGATATTTATAGATAGGAACCAAATTTCTGAAAGTATCCTCGGTAGTCTTATTGTCTATGAGATATATTTTTGGAAGTTCATTATCATCCATATATACGATAAGGCGATCACTATCATTCATCTGTTTTGCATACGACAGCATCTCCTCAACATCAGACTTTGCTGTATTGGAAAGAGAGTTTTCTATAGCCATATAACAGATAATGGTACGTCTTCCGACCATTATATTATCAACAGTATCATGATGACAAGAACTCATCAAAATAACAACACAGACAACGATTATAGACAATAGAGTTTTTTTCATTGGTTTAATCGCACTTATTTATCAAGAGGATGTATGAACTTGAACTCCTTATCACCAATATTGACAACAGTTGTATGCTCCATATTGAGATAACGCTTTCTCATCTTTTGCTGTTTCTTTATCAATGATGTTTTGTTAACAGAATAGAACACACACGTTGTCTGTTTCTTGACGCCCTTTGATTCCTCTATATACTCCTTAAACTGCAGACTGAACTCATTGCGGAAAGGCAAGAACTTTGTTTTCTTCTGGAGCATGATACTATCCACACGACACACGTCAGAGATATAAGCAATAGTATCACCAAACTCCTGTGAAAAACCGAACAGATACACCTGTCCAGGAAGTTTACCTATCTCATAAGGATTAAGTTCACGATGTGCTTCCTTCTCCTCTTTCTTTTCTTTCTTACTCTTCTTCTGTGTTGTAGTCTTGGTATTATCCTTTGCTTCTTTTTGAGCATTGGCTGTTCCAACTGAGCCCACAAGAAGTGCAGCAAGAACCAATAATTTAAGATTCATAAATAATATTTATTTTTTGTTAAAATGGGTATGTTATTTAAAACACGAAACGGGGGATATGAACTTATCCCCCGAATAAATCTATGCTTATCCAAGATATGATTTGAGCAATTTGCTACGATTGCTTGTTCTTAGTCTACGGATAGCCTTTTCCTTGATTTGACGAACTCTCTCACGAGTCAAGTTAAAGCGATCACCTATCTCTTCAAGTGTCTTTTCTGAATCACCGATGCCGAAGAACATCTGGATGATTTCCTTTTCACGCTGACTCAGAGTGTCAAGCGCACGATCAATCTCTTTAGCAAGTGACTCGTTAACAAGCGAACGGTCTGCCATTGGAGAATCATCATTAATAAGCACATCAAGGAGACTGTTATCTTCACCTTCAACAAATGGTGCGTCCACAGATATGTGTCGTCCAGAAACCTTCATTGTGTCAGCAATCTTGTCAACAGGAATAGCTAACTCATCCGCCAACTCTTCTGGTGATGGACGTCTCTCGTTCTCCTGCTCAAACTTTGAAAACGCCTTGCTAATCTTGTTGAGTGATCCGACCTGATTAAGTGGGAGACGTACAATTCGAGATTGTTCTGCCAATGCCTGAAGGATTGACTGACGAATCCACCATACAGCATAACTAATGAACTTAAATCCTCGTGTTTCATCAAATTTCTCGGCTGCCTTGATAAGGCCCAGGTTACCCTCATTAATGAGGTCAGGAAGACTTAAACCCTGATTCTGGTATTGTTTTGCTACAGAAACGACAAAACGGAGGTTTGCTCTTGTTAATTTTTCCAACGCACGGCGGCCTTCTACTCCACCCTTACGAATTTTACCCGCAAGTTCAACCTCTTCCTCAACTGTAATCAAATCTTCACGACCGATTTCCTGCAAATACTTATCGAGTGATGCACTCTCACGATTCGTGATACTCTTAGTAATCTTTAATTGTCTCATACTTTCTAAAAGCGCATAAAAAAGCATGCAAAGTTATGAAGTATTTTTCTAACAAACATAATATTTTGGCTTTTTTTATGTTTTTACACGTTTTTTTTCATTTTTATGCTTTAATTCATTATATTTGCGTTTTCATTTAGTATTCATTCAACTTACATATAAAAATGCAACCACTTGCTGAAAGACTCCGTCCTCAAACATTGGATGACTATATAGGACAGAAGCACCTTGTTGGACAGGGTGCCGTTATCAGGAGGATGATAGACCAAAAGCGTATCAGCTCATTTATCCTATGGGGACCTCCAGGAGTTGGTAAGACAACTCTTGCCAATATCATTGCCAAGACTCTTGATGTTCCCTTCTTCACATTGAGTGCTGTAACGTCAGGAGTAAAGGATGTACGCGAAGTAATAGAAAGAGCTAAAGCCTCACGTTTCTTCGGACAATCGGCAAGTGGTAGCACAGGATCCCCTATCCTTTTCATTGATGAGATACATCGCTTCAGCAAGTCACAACAAGACTCTCTGCTTGGAGCTGTAGAACAAGGAATAGTAACTCTTATTGGAGCCACCACGGAGAATCCGTCATTCGAGGTCATACGTCCTTTATTAAGCAGATGTCAAGTGTATGTTCTTAAGTCATTAGGAGTTGAAGACCTTCAAGAACTCTTACAATCAGCAGTCACTAAAGACGTTTTCCTAAAGAACAAGGATATAGAGTTCAAGGAGACAACAGCAATGATGCGTTATAGTGGTGGAGATGCCAGAAAACTTCTTAACATTCTCGAACTTGTTGTAGAATCTCAACAAGGCAATAAGATTATTGTCACGGACGAATGTGTGACAGAGGCACTTCAGCAGAACCCACTTGCATACGACAAGGATGGTGAAATGCACTACGACATCATATCCGCATTCATCAAGAGTATCAGAGGAAGCGCCCCAGACGCTGCCATATATTACCTTGCAAGAATGATTGAAGGTGGAGAGGATCCCGTATTCATTGCACGAAGACTCGTCATCTCTGCTTCAGAAGACATAGGACTTGCAAACCCCAATGCGCTCCTCCTCGCAAACGCATGTTTTGACACAATATCAAAGATCGGTATGCCAGAGGGACGTATTCCACTTGCAGAAACAACAATATACCTTGCAACAAGCGCAAAGAGCAACTCTGCCTATGAAGCAATCAACTCCGCATTACAATATGTAAGAGAGACAGGGAACCTCCCTATACCGCTTCATTTGCGCAATGCACCAACAAAGCTTATGGCAGACCTTGGATATGCAAAGGACTACAAATACGCTCATGCATATGAAGGGAACTTTGTAAAACAGCAGTTCCTTCCTGATGATGCCGAAGGACAGAAGTTCTGGCATGCACAAAACAATCCATCAGAAGTGAAACTAAAAGAAAGAATGGACAATCTATGGCGTTAACTGTTTATAAAGCATCTGCAGGTAGTGGTAAGACATTCACCCTTGCTGCAGAATACATAAAATATCTTATCGTAAATCCTTACGAATACAGGAGCATCCTTGCTGTTACTTTCACAAACAAGGCAACGGCGGAGATGAAGGAACGCATTATATATTATCTTAATGACATTGCTACAGGAAGTCCTAATGAAGAGGGGTTCTTCAACAAGATTAAGAAATACAAGGAAGTTGTAGAAGAACATTTATCTGACGAACAGATTCGTAAACGTGCAGAGAAGGCTCTGACAGGCATCTTGCATGATTATAGCCGTTTCCGCATCGAGACAATAGACTCATTTTTTCAGTCTGTTGTTAGGGAACTAGCCCACGAGCTTGATCTTACAGCAAATCTTCGTGTTGACCTGAACGACAACGAAGTGCTTTCTGATGCAGTAAACTCAATCATAGAAGACATAGGTCACGACAAGACCATACTAAATATCATCAACAACTTCATTGAAGATAAGACAGAGGAAGGAAAGAACTGGCACATAAACAATGAACTTGAGTTGTTTGGTAAAAACATATTCAAAGAGAAGTATCTTCAACTCAGCCAAGAAGCAAGAGAGGCTATAGGCAATACCACATTCTTAAGGGACTATAAGAGTAAGATACAGAATATCCGTAATAATGTACTTGACGAGCTTAAAGACACAGGCAATAAATTCATGGACACATGTGCCAAGCATGGTTATTGCGTTGACAACTTTAAGAATAAAGGAAAAGGCATATACAGTTTCTTCAACAAGCTGACAAAAGGTACACTTGATATAAACAAAACTGCAATGAAGTGTGCCGAAAGCACAAAAGAGTGGACTAAAGAAGAAAGCGACGCCACCCTACTCAACCTTATACAAGACGAGTTTCTGCCTATGCTTAAGGCTCTTATAGAAAAAGAGGAAGAGTATACCATCAAGTTGAACACATCAACAGCAATACTGAATCACATAAATCACCTTATGCTTCTCAACGTGATAAACAGCAAGGTTCGTACACTTAACCAAGAAGCAAACAGATTCCTTATTGCTGACACGGCATATTTCCTTAACCAGCTTATTGCAGACAGCGACATTCCATTTATCTACGAGAGAATGGGAACACGTTTTAATCACATCATGATTGACGAGTTCCAGGACACATCAAGTCTACAATGGAAGAACTTTACCCCACTCATCTCCAATAGTCTTGCATCAAACTATGGATGTCTTATTGTAGGAGATGTGAAACAGAGTATCTACCGTTGGCGAAATAGCGACTGGCAGATTCTTAACAACATCAATGAGGGAGAGTTCTGCGAATACGTGGATCAACAGTCATTGGACACAAACTACAGAAGTGTTGAAAACATCATCAACTTCAACAACCAGTTCTTCAAAAACGCATGCGAAAACATCAACAAGAGTTTCGCTGAAAAGTACGACTTTACATCCGAAGACCTTAAAAACGCCTATTCAGATGTAAAACAGAACGTAGCTGAGAACAATGAAGGAATGGGCTTTGTGGGAATGAGGGCCGTAAGTAAAAGTGATGACCAATCATATACAGATGTCACACTTGACGAGATGGCAAATATAATAAAAGACCTACAGGATAATGGAGTTCAAAACAACGAGATAACAATACTTGTACGAGAGAACAAATTCATACCAATTATTTGTGAATACTTCACAAGAAACAAAGGTATCGTTGATGTCGAAGTTGTTAGCGACGAAGCATTCCGCCTCGATTTCTCAACTGCAATAAACATGCTCATCATGGCACTCCATTATCTTGCAGACTCACAAGACAAGTTTGCACTTGCAAATCTTGTCTTTAACTACAAGAAAGAGGTTGAGAAAGACGAAGAAGAAAACATAAGCAACATATTCCTTCGTGAGACAGAAGAGATTCTAAACATGCTTCCTAATGAGTTCGGGGAAAAGGTTGAAGAACTAACTTTCCTTCCTCTCCTTGAGCTGGTAGAACAGCTATACAAGATACTTCACCTTGACTCTATTCAGAAGCAAGACGCATATATGTTCTTCTTCCATGACCAGATGTCTGCATACTGCGAAGACAACAAGACAGACCTTCACAGTTTTCTCACCTTCTGGGAAGAAGTGCTATGCTCAAAGACCATACCAATCAACTCCATTGATGGCATACGAATCATGTCCGTCCACAAAAGCAAAGGACTCGCCTTCCCTACTGTCATCATGCCATTCTGTGACTGGAAACTTGTTAAAAATGGTGAACTAATCTGGTGTGAGCCAAACACAGATCCTTATAATGAACTTCAACTCACTCCACTAAGTCTTGAAACAAAACTCAATGATTCCATCTTCTCTAAAGATTATCAAGAAGAGTTGCTTCGAAGCGCTGTCGACAACATAAATATACTCTATGTTGGATTTACAAGAGCAGAGAACAACCTCATCATCATTACTGACATCAACAAGATAGCAGAAAAAAAAGATGACAAGAAGAACAGTAAGAAGAAAAAAGAAGATGAAGAGAACAATATAGAGACAAATGTCATAAACGATGTTGCCAAACTCTTAGCAAAGTCAATGCCTGAGATGACATTTACAGAAGACAAGGACAGCAACACTATGACATGGGAAACAGGTACCATCCTCTCTAATGAGCAAAAGAAAGCTATAAAGACTCAAAGAAAGGAGAGCAAAGGTCAAAACAAGGACAATAAGAAAGAAAAGGATCAGGTTGAAAAGGTGTATTCAGAGTTCTGCTACCATGACTCCATTGTCAATTATCGCCAATCAAACAACTCTTCAAAGTTCATTAACGAAGAAGACGGTAATGATAAATTCTCATTCATTGACAGAGGACTTCTCTACCACAGCATACTTGAACGCATAGAAACAACCGACGATATAGACCTTGCTATAGACAAGGCAATAGAAGAAGTGTATCTGGAGGGATGTATAGACAGTAATTCCGAAAAAGAAGAGATTGCAACAAACCTTCACAATGCATTCAAGAACGAGCAAGCGAGTGAATGGTTTGCACCTATATGGAATGTTTATAACGAGCGTTCTATCATATTCAAGACACAAGCCAACATGGCGGTAGACAGACGCCCTGACCGTGTTATCACCCTTCCTTCCAAGGAAAAGGCTATTGTCATTGACTACAAGACAGGTTCAGAACACACAAAGAAGTATACAGACCAGGTACAGTTCTATAAGAAACTACTCCGCGATATGGGTTATAAAGAAGTAAAAGGCTTTATCTGGTATGTTCTTGAAGACAAAATAGAAGAGAAATAGTAACACGCAAGCGGTAAATAATAAAGTACATATGACAGGACTATTGTAGCGTCGTCGCTCAATAGTCCTGTATATTTTACACAAGCAATAAGTTCGGAAGAGATGAACAGAACAATAAAATAACCTGCACACTTGCGTAGAAGCAAGGTGTGAGCATTGATGAAATCAACCGTATTCACAAACTTACCGGAAGTATACCCAAACACATTACCAATAAGGATAAGTAACATCACGAGGAGTCCGAACCATCCTCTCGACAATGGAGAATACTCTATTGTGCCAAAGGCAGACAACAGCAAAGAACTCTGGAACAGGCAAAGGATAACAGCAAATGTGGCTATTGCCTCAACCATACCTAAAGTAAGCATAAATGCCCTTCTCTGCTTTAGTGAAACACTACTCTCACGCCACTTCCTCTCCCTAAGGAATGTTATTATTGTAGATATAAAACCAGACTCAAGCAAAACACCAGAACAAATAAGGAAAGAACCGATATGTGTTAACGGTGCATCGTCCAGATTTGTTATTATGTTACTAACGCTCCAACGAATGCCATCAGCATTTAGAAGACTACGTACAGACTCATCAATATAAAGACTACATACCCACGAATATATCGCCACTACCGGTATAGCCAGCAGTAGGACAAGAGGTAACTGATGAAACAGGACCTTCCAAAAGACGACAATCATTCCGCGTTTACTCATCATCAGCCTCAAGATTATCTACATTAAGAATACCAAGTTCAAAAGCACGAGTAACAAGTCGAGTTGCATTTACGCCACTATGTCCATCGCCAAAAAGACGAGATATAAGATCAACCTGACGCTTCTCAATAGACTTAACTCCAAAAGGCATTCCCTTGAGGGAAGCAATCATATCCTTTGTGTAGCCGAGAGCAAGGTGGCGAAGCATTCGTTCATCATACTCATCAATATCATAGTCCACAAAAGCCTCCTGACGACGTACCTCGTCAAGAACAGACTTACGGAAACGCTTGAGTATCTTCTCAAGAATAGGCTGATTGAACACCATACGCTTACCACTCATGACGCTCATGACATCCGAACGAGTAAGCAGCTCCCCACTTTTAAGGATGATGCCATCGGCACCAGCATCAAGAACATCAACCCAAAGACGTTCATTAAGTATCTCACCAGTGAATATAAGAACCTTCACCTCAGGATAGCGTTTACGTAAGATACGGCAGATGTCAACACCTACAGTAGTAGAACCACCAAGACCAAGATCAAGCAAAACAAGATCTGGTTCATCCTCTTTTATGAGAGTCCATAGTTGAGCGTCATTCTGAGCAGTACCAATAATCTGAGCTTCTGGTATCTCATTACGAAAGATCTCCTCAGTACCTTTCAATTCGAGTTTGACGTCCTCAACGATAATAACCTTAAAATTTTCCATATATTTGTTTTTTTGCAATTTCAATAATTCAATTTCAGTTGATAAGTAATCACCTCAAAACCTCATAACCTCACCAGCGAAGCAACCTGATATCCTTAAAACCTGATAACCTTAAAACCTCACCAGCGAAGCGACCTCAAAACCTCACATCCTCACAACATCATAACCACTCTTGTTCCCTCTTCTGCCTTTTCAGCATAGATACGACATCCCTTATGTCCAGAATACTCGTCATGTTCTCTTACCATCTGTTTCAGAAGCAGGAACTGAGAGCCATGAAGAGCTCCGGTTATATTGTCGTATTTGATGCTATCAGCATAGAAAAGTGTCTGTAGTTCATCATCAGAATACTCCAACCTATCATCAGTAAAAGTAACCTTAATAAACTTATCCTCCTTTGCGAAACTGAGTCTTAACGTTCCCATCGACTCATCCTCCATCGCACCAGAGAGAAGAGTATCTATCATGTAGTTTGCAATAATCCTATCAGTCATGATTGTCATATCGTCATCCACACTATCAACAACAAACTTGATAGGCAGCATCAGTTTTCGGTTCTTCTTATCAAAAGAGCGCTTTGCCTCACTTGCCAGTTTCGCAACATTAACATTCTCCCTTTTGAACACACGTCGTTCAAGTTGTTTAGAAGCTCCACTACTCAATAGTGTAAACACCTCCTTATAGTAAGTAGTAATCTCTGCAAGATCCCTTAGACGAGCAGGATCAGGATCCTTTATAGATGACTGAGCAATTTGTTTTATTCTTCCAGGATAATACATTGTCTCATGCTTGATGGTAGAGAGATAATTGTCAAGAACCATATTCTGAATATGAATCTTATTATCCTCCTGCTGAGTCCTACGCATCTCATCCATTCTAAGTTCCAGTTCTGCTTTCTGTTCATCAATACGAGTAGAACAGAAATAAGTCTGCATAGCATAGAATCCAGCCATAAGTTGAAGGGTAAGATCATCATTCTCCGAAATATGTGCATCATGAAGTACAAGACCTACGGCACCTATGCATTTCTTCTCCCCCTCCTGATTCACAATTAAAGGGTAAGCAAGGAACCTTTCCCTTTCATTGCTCATGCGTTGCTGACTCTTATAGCATAGTCCCATGAACTGCTCAAGCATAACCTTGCAATCGGTATTACCTTCATAACCATATTGAAGGTTACCATCCACAGAATCGACATCAACATACGCAACACCAACAGCATCAACCATTCTAATCTCATTGATACATCGATAAAGAACAGACTTCTGTTCATCTTCCTTTGCAGTAAAGAGGAAATGGATGAAACGGAGCAACTGACGCATATTAAAAATATACAGAAGGTTATGACGCGAATTAAGCAATGCGTACATGAACAGCAGAACAATGACAGAGAACAGTATAATAGTAACAGTAACCTGCTTATTTACTGTAGATTGCTGCATTGAATTACAATAATCAGCAAGAGTAGGATCGTCAGACAGTTGTTTATACAAACGTGTGAAAATCTCATTATTATAATGATACAGATGTCTCTTGTTAAGTGCAAGAGCAGCAATAGCAATCTCATTACGCAAGTCGATGATGACTGTATAGTTTGTTTCAAAACCCTGTCTATGCAAGATAAGCTCATTCATTGACTCTCCATCAAGCTGCATAAGTAAAGTAGAATCAACCTTATTTTGTAGGTGATGATGGTTAAGGTGCATTATTGCTGTATCAGCAAATGTCAAAGCTCGTTCAAAGTCACGATTGAGATTACACTCATACACACTATCATAATACTGTTCTGCCAGTAGCAGTTCCTCACACCTTGTGATATCGGCACAGGAATCATGCCTACACTCCAAGTCCTCACCTTCACCATGTGCCAAAGACAATCCAGGAATAAGCATCATGGCGATGAGCATGAATGTTCTTATCACACCTTTTGGCAAACGGAAATAGAATCGGCTACCTTTGTCAAGGACACTCTCAACACCAAAGGCACATACAGCAAAGATAGCATTAGTCTTGCGATACTTCTCAATGATACCACGGCAATTCATGAGTCCAAAACCAAAACCCTTATTCTGCCTTATCTCTCCATTAGTATCGTCCGCAATACCAATCTTGCTTGAGTCATACACCTTACTGTTGTTGAGTATTTCTACATCTTCAGGAGAGAGACCTTTACCAGAGTCTGAGACACTAATCTCAACATAATCGTCTGTGACCTCTGCACTCACCCTTACTGTACCACCCTCTGGAGTATACTTACGGGCATTATCCATAAGAGTGTTAATCATAAATAGAGTAAGAGCATGGTCAGCTTTCACCACAGCATCTGTAGATTCAGGCACATCAAGAGTGATGTTCTTAGCATCATACATGGCACGTCCCTTAGCAATAGTCTCAAACAGCGGTTGAATGGCAAAGTTCTCTATATTTAGAGTAACAGCACCTTGCCTTATCTTCACCCAGTGACCAAGAACATCATTATACGCCTCAATCTTATCTACAAGTTCATTAACATACACAAGACGCTGGTTCATCTCCTCCCTGTCCTTCTCTACATCAAGAGCCTTAAGTTTACCGACCTCACGAATAGCCCTGTCAAGGAAAGGAGTGATGCCATTAACGATGCTGACACTTGTAGACTTGTCTATATACTGACGTTTATTGTCATTGATACGTTTCTCGTGAATGTAGCGAACACTATCAACACGTTCACTCTCCTCATTCATCTCAATAACAACCCTTCCATTTTCAAGAATCCAGTTATATAGCACCTGAAGTACAAAGAGCATCTCCCTATCGAACGTTTCCAACCTCTCCACATCATACTTTGTCCAGTCACCCTTGACGTTAGGAATAAGTTTTTGGACAGATTCATCAACAGCGCTATGAATAGCGTTAGCAACCTCTTCCTCGTCTACCGCTTCAGAAGGCATAGCAGAAGTCATCGTCTTACATAGCTCAATAAGTTCACGCAATCTTGCCGACCTTAGAGCGCTACGCTTATCAATCTTCTTACCAATGAACACTACAAGGCAAACAACAATGATACAGATTATAACAACAGTAACAATCAGTATATTAAGCATCTTGTCTTCATGTTCAAGACGTTCCTGACGTTCCTGCAAACTCATATCCTGACGAGTAGCGTCAAGGATGTCAAAGTAGATATTATGATTATAGTCAGACGCATCTTTCATTCCCAAGGCACCATACACGATACTTAGTTCCTCACGAATTAACGCCATCCAGTTTGGTATCGTGACGATGTCAGGATCATTAATCATCTGCATCTCAAGAGAAAGAGAGTCCATATTCCTAAAATCGAAGATATGGAAGGCTTCGTCCTCATTCGTGAAACCATAATACCGGTTCATGCATTGCAACGCCCTGTTCAAAGTGTCGAGCGCCTCAAAGTTCTGTCCACTAAGAGAAAGAGTATCTGCAATTTTAACAAGTTCTCTTGATTCATAATACAGATTACCATACTTTCTCCAATGATTGAGATCATGCTTCTCAAACATAGCAGAAATGATCACACTATCAGCTCCAAGCATCTGATACCACTTCTCATACTCAATCTTAGCCTGTGCTAACTCATCATCATACCTAAGGTTGTTGTAGTGAGATGTAAGACAGAGGTTAAACCAGCAGTTGGCAATCTTCCATACAAGACGCTGATGCTCATTCATCACACCCTCATCTTCACTTACACGATCCATACGAACAAGAGCATCTGTTCGATACTCATAAAACTCTTTATTGGCACCCACAAACTGACATTGCTTCATCATTTCCACATCAGCGAGGAAATGATAGAGGGCATTGCCTGTATTAGAAATGACATCATCAAGAACAGCCTTGGCAGAATCAAACTCCATTCTCATCATCAGAGCGTGACCTATATTACATTCTGCCTCCATACGTCCGTCATAATAGTCTTCACTCATAGAAAGAGCCTTACGAGCAATCTGTTCGGACTCTACTGCAGATACATAAAGGACCCTGCACGAAAGCATGTTCAGGGAGTCGACAGCATCTCGTGTAGCCTTGTCTGCCCTATTCCCACATGAAAGCACAAGAATAGTGACAAAAACGGTAAAAACTATGTATAGGACTTTTTTCACTTTTTTCTTTCTGGTAATAAATGCAAATATAGCAATTATTGTATTATTTTCAATCATTAAGTTATAAAAAACACCTTATAACGTAAACATTTCAATTATTATCCGTAAATTAGCAACATAATTACAACAAACATAGTAAAAAGATGAAGAATGCTTATTATAAACAGATTGTTGATTTGCTATCCATAAAGCCAGAAGGACTTAAAGTTAGCACAATCGCCATCCATATCTATAACCAGCAAGGCAGTCTTTTTACCGACGAGGGATTATACGAAAAGATATACGAATGTGTGCGCCAGTTCCTATGGCAACAGAGTAAAAAAAAGAATTCCCCTTTTGTCTCTGTTGAAGGCAAAAGAGGATATTATAAACTCAGAAAACGATTTAACATACAAACAGAAATCATTTTCGATGACGATTTCCAATATGATATTGTAGAAACAGAGAAAAAGAAGGACCCGGACCCAAAACAGTTGTCACTTTTCTAACTCCGTTTCAGTAGTGCTTGCACCATACGTACTCACAAGCGCTCAGTCGATATTATCAGCTAGCAATAAAAAAGCTGAATTAGTAGAGAATCTCATTTAACTTATGTCCACCACGGAAACGGCTGATATCCACTTTTCCACGTATACCTTCAGCTGTACCACTACCCGTAAATTGCCAGATGAGGTAATCATCTTCAGTCTTGAGAACAGGTTCTTCAGGGACATAGGCAGCAATCATGAACTTATAGTCACGAGCATTTATACTTGTATGAGCAAGCTGTTTCTCATAGAAGTTCTTACCTGTGTAAATCATTGGTTTGCATCCATAAGCCTTCTCCAGCAACTCACAGAATATTTCAAGTCGCTGTATGAAAAGAGAGTGAGGCATACGCTTTGGAAGAACCTCAACATCAACAAGCGGAATAAGGTCCTGCTTATGAATATCTACGACACTCATAAAGAGATCATACTGTTCTGTAGGATTAAGTTGAGCACGGAAGAAATGGTAACTTCCAACTTTCAAACCACGTTTACGCGCTTCTTCTATATTATACTGATACTTGCTGTCTGTTAAAGCAATGCCTTCAGTAGCTTTAAGGTACACAAAGCCAGCAAGTGGATCCTTCGAGATAATATCCCAATCCACATTACCCTGATAATGGCTCATATCATAGCCATGCAGGAAGTCCACACCTGGATAGTCAAACACGTATGGCATGTGCAAAGGTTTTATGAAACGGTCTGGCTTACACCTTGGAGCAACTCTGTCAGGTTCAATAGGACCGAACATCTCGCTACCCTGCTTTCCCTTTTTCATCTTTTTCTGTACTACACGAGGTGGTGCAACCTCTTTCTTTACTTGCCTTTGAGCACAGACTGGTGTATCAACACTAAATAATGATATTATAATTGATAAGAAAAATAATTTTCTAAACGATGTCATATATGGTCTTGTAGTATACTTCAATAATTCTTCATATGCAGATTCTACAAATTAGCTTTGAATAGCCCTCGCCTTACTTTCTAACAGATTATTCAAGAAATTCCAAGAAACATAGTAAACTATGATTCAAGACATTAAAAGATACCATGCCGTAAAGAAGACAAAAGACAGCAAAAGTACTTCAAGCTCTGCTCGCCTGAGCACCTAAAATATAGGAAATGAGCGAAGAGTTTTGTAATTAATAGAATATGCTAATACATTCTCTCTAAGGCCATCATAAAATACAAAGAAGTGGCCTATCAACAATTAGAGCTATTGGATGATTTTAACTCTTTTATTTTGATACTGCAAATATATAAAAAAAATAAATAACACACAACAATAAGAAGCACTCTTTTTTCTTTTTCTTGAAATTGCAGAAAAAAAAATGTTTCGGACATAAACTTTAAGGAGTAAAATGGAGTTAAAAGAAGTAAGAATTAGTACATTTGCCAAATAAAACAAGAATAATAAAGAAATATGACAACAAACAAGAAATACTGGTTTGTGTTCTGTAGCGGTTGTATATTACTATATAGAAACAACGAAACTGGCACATACACTATTCCACTTCAAGACACACCACCAACAGAGACTCATGAATGGACATTCATACAGGAACTGCCAGAACTAGAAGGATATCCATGTGTCACATATAGTATCAGTACCCCTATCCAGGACTCTGACGAAATATGTACCATAGGACTAAGAGAATCATACAATCACCTTCCTACCACACACTATCTAATGGCAGGCAAGGCGTCAGAACTACTCTACTGGGACTCAAGTACAAAATACTGTGGAGTATGTGGAGCACCAATGAAACGTTCAACCGTGATAAGCAAGAAATGCACTCATTGCGGTAAAGATGTATGGCCTCAGGTAGCACCAGCAATCATTGTTCGTATCACTCGTAATGACAGTCCTACAAAAGACAGGAAGAGTGACCAGATATTGCTTGTGTCTGCCAAAAACTTCAGAAGGAGTTCCATGTACGGTCTTGTTGCCGGATTCACAGAGACAGGAGAGACACTTGAAGAATGTGTAGAGCGCGAGGTGATGGAAGAGGTTGGACTCAAAGTAAAGAACATAAAATACTTCAGTAGTCAACCATGGCCTTACCCATCAGGCATAATGATTGGATTCACAGCAGACTATGAAAGTGGAGAGATTAAGCTTCAGGAGGAAGAACTAAACCGTGGCGGTTGGTTCTACCGCGACAACCTCCCACAGATACCAGACAAGCTATCAATAGCAAGAAGACTCATAGATGACTGGATCGAAAAAGCATAAGGAAATAAAAAGTCCTTTTCCATCTGGAAAAGGACTTTTATAAAGAGCCGGGAGGAGATGTGATGAAACTCCGAGTAAAATAAGATTTGAGTATCCGTACCCCTTTGTAATCCACCGACTCAAGGTTACCCGTCTGACTGGAGTCCCAACTCGAAGAAGGGAGTCAGGGGGCGTGGCCCGCCATTAGAATACGAAATGTTCTCGGTTTTCAGTATAAATTTGATGAGTATCCCAATCGATCCTGAACCCCGGCTATATGTCTTTAGCCTTATGGCTTATTTTCTTTGCTCGACTTTAGCTTTTAGCCAAGTCTTTAGGTTACAAGGGTTATTCGGTTGTACGGTTATACGGTAGGATTGAAACTGTGGTAAAATTTCCTTTCAGCAAACATCAAAACCGTAAAACCTAAAAGCGTAGCGACCTTATAACCGCCATAACCGATCAGCTGAAAGCAAATGCTAAAGCTGAATTTGTTATTGCAAAGATAAGTTTTCCACACCAAACGACAAAGAAAAATCCAATCTTTTTTTCATTATTCTTCATTTTCTAAGAAAACGGTTCAACATGTACGGCTCCTACTGCGTTGCGAACCAAACAAGGAAACCTCCTTGTAATTTGTCCAACCGTTATATACAGTTGTCGCAATCAAGAGTGGCGTTATAAGCACCCCACGAAATGACCTTTCCTTTAGAAGACATCCCTTTGGTCGGTAGAAATGATACATCCTAATAATTGAAAAAAAATGGGATTGGCAATCCATACGACCCCCTTTCAATCATTGTAACATTAGTCATATTACTTTCTACAAAGATCCGTTATAAATATATGAAGCCTTCACGCAGCCTTCACGGAAACTTCGTAATACATAAGCAATGAATCACCCCAATGACTGTCAAAAATTATGGAATCAGCAGTTCCGCTGATTCCATAGTTCTTAATTAGCACAATGATTGTTAAAAAGTAGCAGGACTTTACTTCCTATGATTCTTATGGTCTAAAATGTCTATGGTTATAATAAGGCTGACCATTTTTCAAGATATCTGTCAAAAAAATATATTGTATCATTTGAACTATTGGTAACACTAAAAATATAGCTTTCGTTAGTTTCTCTTACCAATGACACATGACAAGTTTCTTTATTTTGTGCGTGCAACACACACTCACAAAACAAAACTGAACATATTATAAATAATCTTCGTAATATCATCGTATTAATATATTATGAGTTCTATCACATTGTTAAACAGGACCAAAGGGTTCTAACGATCCCTATCCCTTGATATTTAACTTGCTGAAAAGTCATTCACATGGCTTCTGGCATATATTTAATCTTGTATAAGATGGTACTTAGCAGATAAAGAATTGGAATAACCTGTAACTCCACCTAAAATCCTGAGAATACTCACGATTTGCATTGAGTCTGCAACGAGTCTATAAAAATGTAGGCTTCATTTTCGCTTCTTGAAGGTTGCAAATTCGATTAAACATTGTTCTTACTTTGTTGTCACGTCGCTTTATGTTCGTTCGTTTCTCGTTCATTTCTCGTTCCTGGATCGAAGTCAGAATGGAGTTACATCTAACCTGCTACGAAGCGAAATCGAACAAAAAAAAACGGTTCGGAAACGTGCGCTGAACGAGTTAACAACAAGCAAGTTATACTCTAATAGTTGTTTTAGTAATAAATGAATGTTCATAGTCATCTAAGTAATAAAAGTTTAATGCAAAGATAATACATCAGAGAAGGTTTGTCAAGAGTTTGGGACATTTTTTTGCACAAACTTTTATTTTCTTTAATAGGGTGTCCAGTTAATCGTGCTTGTTATTACCGCAAGCGGTCTGCAATTAAAACCTTTAAAAACAAAAGAAAACAGTTATATTTTACAATTGCCATTCGGAACATATCAACCGAATGGAGATAGTCAAATTGTAAATAGTCAAATAGTACTTTAACCTGAGTTCGACGAAAACATATCGCGCAAGCGCGGACGAAAAAAAACCTTTAAAAACATATAAAAACCCTTAAAAACATACTTTGTTCTGTTGCAGAATTAAAATACTATAGGTTTTTATATGTTTTTTTCGTCCGCGCCATGCGCGATTAAATTCATCGAGTTCGCGTTAATCTACGAGAATCTTCCAAGCAGCGCTCGAGGAGCACCAACGATTCTCAAAGAAATCGTTTGCGCTGCTCGAGCGCTGCTCGAGTAATCCTCGTGCAATGACCGAGGAAAAAGAGGCTTCTGAGGTCCCTGTGTTAAAACATGAATTAACTTACACAAGATATTCGTTGAATTCGGGAGATTCGATCTATTCGTGTTCTTTTGTTTTCTTTGGTTTTAATTATAGACCGTCTGCGGTAAAGATTTTATTGGTACAAGCAACAGAACACCCTATTTAACGTGAGTTCGACGAAAATCATCGTGCAAAGCGTACTCCTGTTTTTTTTACATGGTCGCTTGTGGCACAAAATATAGGACAAGCAACTGCCCCCTAGTAAATTGTTCAATCGCCCCCTTTTCACCAGTTATTCACCAGTCATTACTCGAGCAGCACTCGAGCAGCG
>JAZUHP010000018.1:0-23654 GCA_045641785.1 Bacteroidaceae bacterium | reverse complement strand
GACCCACCCTAACCCTTTGTTCCCCCTTGCGCTTAGCGCCTTCAACTACGAGCTTCCTTCGTTGCTCTTGTTTCAGTCGAGCGCTGCGCCCCAATCGTTCAGAAAAGATATTCAATCTTTTCTTCCGATTGTCCTGCAGGGAGGGAACTGGATTACTCTATCGCGGTATTTTTCGTTCACATGTTCCGACAGGCATGTTAATTGTTAATTGTTAATTATTAATTGCCCTTAATACCGCAAACATCATCCGTCTTTTTACTCCTCCTAACTCCACTTAACTCCTTTCAATAAAAGTGAAGCTTGCGAAACCTGTATTCTTTATTGTTTCCGAACTTTTAATTTCTGCTCCCGCGTTGTGTCATCATCAGTATCAAACACTAACTACGAAGTAGGACATTTGTAACATATCCAAGAACAGACATGCTTATTCGGACATATTCTTTATGTATGGCAACTTAGGGAGGTTCTTAAAGCCATAGAACTGAATGGCGTTCTCTCCAAGAAACATACTTTTTTCTTCTTCTGTCAGTTCGGCAGACTTTGTGACGAAGTCATACGACATCTTGTAGGTTATTGCCGTGATGGTACGGGGATAGTCACTTCCCCACATCAGTCGATCCATACCTATGAGATCTGCCGCCTCACGAATGCTACGTATGGCAGATGGGTAAGGGTAAAACTCGCTATTGTACAGCCAAGTTATCCCCCCCGATTCCACCTTCACATTCTTTCCATGACGGGCAAGTAACACCTGACTACGGAAACTTGGTGTGGTAACCATTCCGAAGTGTCCTATTGCAACCTTAAGGTCTGGACATTCCTGTATCACTTCCGCCATCTCCCCTATTTGTATTGCATCTTCTCCAAGACACATTGATAGTATCATTCCCGACTCTTCCATAAATTTGAACATTGGCATCATAGTGTGAAGTGACTCGTGAATACGATGGCCGGGGATTGCCACGCCACGAAATCCGTTCTCATATACTGCCTTCGTATCGTCAAGGTTGAATGCCATACCCATGCAGAAGAATCTGTCCGGGTACTTTGTCATCACCTCCTTCAGATACTCGTTCTGATTGCCGTCTATGAGTTCCTGAACAACAACTGCACCTCCTACTTGTGCATAGTTCATGTTCGACAGGAACACCTCGGCAGAGTTGACGCCATCAATCATGAACGGCGGTATCATCTGCACCTCTTCATCCATAAAGATGCTGCGTCCATTCTTCAGCGACCTTATGGTCTTGCCATCCACTTTCGTGTCCTGCTTAAGCCATAGGTGCGAGTGCGCGTCAACTATATTTAATTCACTATTCATATCCCTTTTTTCAAATGCATAATGCACAATGCATAATGCATAATTTGCATATCAGGTCATTAGCCTATACTATTCATACCTTATCAGAGGTCTCAGAGAATCATAATGTTTATGTGCAACTAATAAAAACTCTGTGTTCTCCACGTTCTCTGTGTTTCATAGCTTTTCGAGTAGCATGAATAATACAAGTTTGGGGACTAGGTTGTCAGGGGTAAGGTTTGATACTCATTGGTTCTATGCCCGAACAATCATTCGAACCTCACAACCTCACAACCTCATAACCTTATAACCTCAAAACCTCACCTACGTATTCGCCCAGCTTACTCGTTTCTGGTCACCGATGATCTCTTGCACCTCCTTGACGAGAGCCTCATCCATAGGTTCATTTGCCCACTGGATATTACGCTTCACATTTTCAGGATTAGCAGAAGAGAATAATGTTCCAGCAATACGAGGATTGTTGACTGAGTACTGAACTGCCAGTTTCTCGATCTGCACGTTCTTGCTTGCACAATAATCAGCAGCCTTCCTACAAGCATCAGCAAGCGCCTTAGGAGCAGGATGCCAATCAGGAGCACCACGATGAGAGAGAAGTCCCATACTGAGTGGCGAAGCATTTATTACACCTACGCCCTTGCTCTCAAAGTAATCGAGGAAGTCCACAAGCTTGTCGTCATTAAGACAGTAGTGGCAGAAGTTGAGTACGCTCTCAACA
Source organism: Bacteroidaceae bacterium (assembly GCA_045641785.1). Taxonomy (GTDB): domain Bacteria; phylum Bacteroidota; class Bacteroidia; order Bacteroidales; family Bacteroidaceae; genus Minthosoma. The sequence goes on along the minus strand of JAZUHP010000018.1, from coordinate 21,618 downwards.
GTACCAGCAGGCGCATTGTCAACCACCCACTTGAGGTTCTCAAGTTGAAGGTCTGTTATTCCCACATGACCGACGACGCCCTTTTCACGAAGTTCCACAAGTGCAGGAAGTGTCTCGTCCACCACCTTTTGAAGTCCGCCAGGAAGAGCAGCCTGGAACTCGATATCATGTACATTAATAATATCTATGTAATCCACATTGAGACGTTCCATACTCTCATACACACTTTCTGTGGCACGTTTTCCGGAATAATCCCAAGTATTCACTCCATCTTTTCCGTAGCGTCCGACCTTAGTACTCAAATAGTACTTGTCGCGTGGAATAATCTTGAGTGCTTTTCCGAGTACAGTCTCAGCTTTATAGTGACCATAGTAAGGACTGACATCAATAAAGTTTATTCCTCCCTCTATAGCCGCCTCAACAGCCCGTATCGATTCCGTCTCCTTTGTCTCATGGAACACACTTCCGAGAGACGAAGCACCGAAACACAAGTTCGAAATCTTAAGTCCAGTCTTTCCTATTTCTGTATATCTCATAGTCCTTTCACGAATAAACGAATCATAGTCTCTTTCTTTGCTGCTGCGAAAAGACGCGACAACGTAATCCCGCAAATCAACGGTGCAAAGGTAGATATAAAAAAACACATAGAAGTTGGACAATAAAATAATATGATAGGACAAAAAGAAACAGTTGTTAATGAAGGAAACACCAAATACAACTGGATTGTACTATAAAAACGGCTGTCTACCGCCCTTTTTTCATGAATAATAATCTCCAAACAGCATTTACAATAAAAAATATGAACTTTCCACAAAAATAATCATCAGATTTCTTTTTCCTTAGCAATATAATTCATAACTTTGGAGCACGAACGAATTATGAGACACCAGTTTTTCTCCTTAACGAATAAGTAATAGTCAATTTGTCAGAACTCTTATGTCAAACTTCTAATCGTGCAAAACATAAAAACACATACTGAAGCATTATATTATAAATAATGTGTATGACACACGTTTTACCGGTTAACAAAACAACTATAGAACAATTATTTAGATTAGCCAGTATTGGTAAAATTCCACCTTCAAGCATTTTTGCTTAGTAATGATTAAATGCTCAAGAGGGCATAACGAATCATTGTTCATAAACAAAAAGCAGATATGTAAGAAGAGGACAAGGCCAATAAGGGATTAATAACCCCACATAGATAAAAAACAACGCATTTGACTTGAACTGCGGCGTGACTAATACTAGTTCCGTCATGTACGCACATTTATTAACATTTTTATCCTAACACTTTATTTTTATTTTCACATGAAGTACCTTAAATTACTATTGGTCCTTGCTGTAATGCTCGTAAGCATACCTATTAGCGCTTACAGGGAAGAGAGCATCACAGTCAATGTTAATGGACAAAACAGAAGCATGCTTGTTTACAAGCCTAACTCCATGTCAGCTAACCTGCCTCTTATGGTTGTGACACATGGTATGAACCAGAACCCAGAGTACCAATCTGAAGGTGACCTTTTCAGGGATATCGTGGACTCTGAACGATTTGTTGTGGCGTATCTTCGCAGCAGCGGTAACACATGGGACATCGGTGGTGCAGGAGATGCCAACTTCGTAAGAAGTGCAATAGACAAGATGAGTCAGCAATACCAGATTGACACAAACAGGGTGTACTGGTCAGGATTCTCTATGGGTTCAATGCTCATCTATCATTCTCTCGCCATGCTTGAGGACAAGATTGCCGCCTTTGCCCCTACAAGTGGTATGGTTAACGAACAGGCATGGAAGAACCTCAAGGGACAGATCAACCTTATACATTGCCACTCACTATCTGACGGCGTGTTCCCTATTGCACAGTACAACTTCATCAACTACGTGACAGGTCTTGCTATCAGCAACGGTTACACTAAGTACCAGAAGATTGAGAACTACTCTAACGAGAGCGCAACAGGAACAAAGGAGGTATGGACAGACGAGCGTACAGGCAAGACTGTTGCTCTCTTCTACTATCAGGAAGGTGGTCATTGGCCAACTGTACGTAACCGTAAGGAGATATGGGATTTCTGCAAGCAGTTCACGCTTAATGGCAAGGGTGCCTCTTCACAGAACCAGTCTACAAACACACAGCAGGCTACGAACATGCCTGCAGGTGTAAAACCTTACTTTGGTACAACTCCAGACCTTAAGGTTGATGGCAAGAACATCGTTGACCCTAATGGTAGAGTGGTTACTCTCCATGGAGTAATGGACACTCCAAGTGCATGGTTCAATAGTGGTCGTTGGAGTGGTGGTATACCATGGGCGAACTACAATGATGACTCTAACATCAACAAGTGTCGCGGATACTTCACAAAGATATTCGAGGCTATCGCAAATCCTGCCAAGGGAACATACGCTAATGTGTTCCGCCTTCATCTCGATCCTTGCTGGCTTAATGACGACAACGTGAGAGCGCCAGGATTCTCTGAGTACTACGGCACGGTGTATGACCCACACGGTTGCGAAGTAGGCGGTGAGGCAAACATCTACCACTTCTCCGAGGCAAAGTTAAGAAAGTATCTTGATGCCCTTTACATGCCTATTGCAGAGGACGCTATTGGTCATGGGCTCTACGTGGTTATCCGTCCTCCAGGTGTGTTCCCTGGCAATGTGGTTGTAGGCGACTACTACAACGACTATCTCTATAAGGTTTGGGACATAGTATCAAGTCATCCTACAGTAAAGAAGTATCCAGGACAGATCTTCCTCGAATTGGGTAACGAGCCTGTTGCAATGTATCCTCGTGGCACAACAAACTTTGGTTGGTTTGACAACTCAAGATCATCAGTCCTTGCAGACTTCTTCCAGCCTATCATCAATAAGATTCGTGACAATGGCTATACAGGTATACTCTGGTTGCCTGGTACAGGATGGCAGGCAAACTACACAAGCTATATGTGGAAGCATCCAGACGATAAGTTACCTAACGGACAGTACAACATCGGTTATGCTGCTCATTTCTACCCAGGATGGTATAACACAGCAGGTAACGATGACCGTGCAACAAGGTCAAACGATGATATCCTTAAGCAGTTCAAGGCACAGGTGCCTGTTGTGGACTACTGTCCTGTAATAATCACAGAGGTAGACTGGAGTCCAAAGGACGGTAAATCTGGTCACTATGACGAGCATGGCAACTGGGTTGTAAGCAATATGGGAACTTGGGGTACAGGTAGTACAACTGAGAACAGTCGTTTCGGCGAACAATTCAAGTATGTTGCTGACAAACTCGGGCTAAGCTGGACTATAGAGGGTTCTGACCTTTACGTAGACATGGATAAATATCTTGCCAACGGTACCGTTCAACCTGCATTCCTTGACAAGATGAGAGCTGCCGGCTATGCCGATGCCTACCAGGCATGTAGCGGTTCTTGTTTCCAGTGGTATCGTGAATATGCCTGTGGCGACAATATCCCTATGCCTTGGGGCTATAACGGTGGCAATAATGGTGGTGATATTGCTGATAATGGTGGCAGCAACAGCGGCAATGCTGGTCTTGCAGCAGATAAGGAATGTTATCTCGTTCACTCTGCCAGCAAACTCATCGTGGGCAAGGGACCTAATGACAGAGCTGCAATCACAAATCCTTGGTTCTGCAGACCTATCAAGATCAGGGACTGTGGCGACGGCTACTTCAACATCGTTTACACAGAGGACAACGGAACAGAACTGTTCATGACTCTTGAAGGCCAGTGGACAACATTCTTCCGTAACAATCCTAACACAGACTTTGCCAAGTACACTATCGTTGGTAACCAGTACGGTGACTTCCAGCTCAAGTGTAAGGCTAACGGATTACTTGTAGGTTCAGACTCTAACGACCTTGACGCATCACTCTACAGCGACAAGAGAGGTACTGACAGCAAGTACTGGTTCTTCTTCTCTGACGAGCGTTTCAATGCAAGAGAGCGTATAAGTGGTACAGAGGTTGAGGAGATAACTGGCGTAGAGGCTATCTCTAACAGCAACAAGTACTCTGAGCGTTACAACATCGCCGGTCAACGTATCAATGGCAATACTCGTGGCATCCAGATCATCAAGAAAGATAGCAAGGCTATCAAGGTTGTAAAGTAACAGTATGTCATTATTAAACGCAGGGCCATCCGAATTCGGATGGCCCTGTTTGTATAAGGACTCTAGGGACTCTAGAGACTCTAGAAAACCTAGAAGTTCTAGAAGTTCTAGAAGCTCTAGAATATCTAGAATATCTAGAAGCTCTAGAAGCTCTAGAACCTCTAGCCCCCTACCATCATTCATCGCTAAGGTCCCTACCCTCGCATATCCTCACGATACTGGTTAGGAGTTCGTCCTGACATCTTTCGAAACATCCTAATGAAGTAGGAATGGTCATTAAAACCAAGGGAGTATGCCAGTTCCTTTACACTCATATTATCCGTCAGGAGCAGCAGTTGAGCCTTTTCCACCTTCTTCTGATTGATATACTGAAGAGGAGAAGTATTGAAATGACGTTGAAACAATCGTGTAAGGTATGGTTTCGTCACACATGCCACCTGAGAGAGTGCATCAACATCAATAGTATCATTAATATGGGAATGAATATAATTGACCACTTCCTTCATCCTGTCGTCCATGGTCCACACTCTCGGAACAGCATACTGAACAAAACGGGAGAACAGCATCAAGATACTACCTCTCAACTGCATCTTCTCATACAGCTGCATATCATTGTACCTTCGTACATAGGAAATAAACTTAGACGCAAAGTCGTAGGAACTTGGATCGGAAGCAGGAAGAGCGGCATAAGGATGAAGACGACACATATCAGCAAACAACCTATCATCACCTACCTCTGCCTTAACCTCATAAGGGAAATCGAAGTACTCAAACACGTCAGTATCCTTCTTGAATCCCTCATACACATGCAGATAATAATGCGAGAACCGTCCTGTACATTCGGTTGTATGCCTTGTGTACGAAGGAATAACATACAGGTAGTGAGGACGCAGTTCTATCGTACCAGAAGGCAGATGCACTTTCGCCCTACCCTCTGTCACATAATAGATACGTGCAAAGGGAGACTCCACATCCTGCCAGTTCCAGTCGCCGTCATGACGGGCAAAACCAACATTAAGCATCTGCAAGTTAATAGATTCAATAGGTAACTGCATACGTCTTATCCTTTTACTTTGCCTCTATAAACAACGTCTTTATACCCTTTATCTTCTGCCCCTTCATCTTCTCAAGGGCAGAACGTAGCATGTTACGTTTCACGGCAACAAAACATTGGTGGTCCTTGACATCAATCCTTCCGACATCATCACGGGTGAGACCGCCAATCTTGCACACGAAACCTAGTACATCCATCTTGCTGAGTTTGTCCTTCTTTCCCTTTCCTATGTATATTGTAGCCCACTTTGAAGGCTGTATCTCTGGCAGTTTCTTAGGGATAAAGAACTCAGGTACCTCATCCTCGATATAGTCAGGAATACCTTCCTCCTCATTAAGAATGATGTAAGAGTGGCCTTCTGCCTCCCAACGGGCTGTACGACCGTTCCTATGTATATACGCGTCCTCATTAAGAGGAAGGTGATAATGCACGATATTGTCAATCTCCGGAATGTCAAGTCCACGTGCACTAAGATCCGTACTGACAAGTACATTGCTTGTGCCATTACTAAACTTGTATAGCGCCTTCTCACGGTGTTCCTGATCCATGGCACCATGAAACATCTCACAGCCCACGCCATTATCCTTAAGGAACTTGTATGTACGTTCCACTGCCTCACGATAGTTAAGGAACACGATAGTGGACTGCTGTCCAAACACACGCAAAAGACATAGGAGTGTCTCTAACTTGTCCTTTATCGGCGACTTGACCACATTGATTGAGATGCGTGAAGCAACCTCCTCGCGTCCATCGAGGTAGTTGAGGAAACGAAGGGATGTGAAACCAACGAACTCTGGTATCTTATTTGACTCAGTAGCACTAAGAAGGTAACGCCTGTTCACCATAGGCATCAACTCTATGGCATGGTGCATCTCGTCAAGGAATCCAAATTCGAGACACTTGTCAAACTCGTCAATCACAAGAGTCTTTATGCCATCCGACTCAATGTTTCGCTTCTCAAGATGGTCAACAAGTCGTCCTGGGGTTGCTACCACAATATGTGGCTTTACGCCCATAAGAGTCCTATGCTCCTCCATGGCAGGACGACCGCCATAGCAACTGACGCATCGTACCACAGACTTCATCTGTTTCACTACGCCATCGATCTGTAGAGCCAACTCGCGTGAAGGTACCATGACTACAGCCTGTACCCTCTCATCAGCAGGGTCTATGTTAGAAAGCACAGGAAGGAGATAGGCAAGAGTCTTACCTGTTCCTGTAGGTGATAGCAGAACCATATCCTTACCTTCTGCATAGGTAGATATGGAATCCTGTTGCATATCATTAAGCTCTGCAATACCAAGTTTCTCAAGAGCCTCGTTTATATCAAATGATTTCATACAAGTTCGTATTCTTTTATTTGTGCAAATTTAGTCAAAAGAAATAATAATTCACTATCTTTGCCAAAAATAATAAAAGGGATGTCAAGAAATAGAAGAGAAATAACATACTTCGTCACCAGTTTCTTCATGCTGCTGATAATAGCAAAGGGACTTACGGTATTCACGCTCTGGCTTTTCAGGTTCTTTGGAATGCCTCAGCTATGGGAATGGTACCGTCAACTTGACCACCCTGGCCATATCCGTTTTCTACTTGTCCTCGTCATCTGCACAGCCGGAAGCGTGTACAGGATATGGAAGAACAGGTAGGCATGATAAAGCTACTTATTTTCTTACTGCAATGACTCCTTACTATTAGGATGCAGGCTCAGCTTAAACTTCGTGTGGTCATCCTGACCGACATCGGATGGAAGCATAAGAGAACAATAAGAGAAACCGATAACAGTTAGTTACTTACGGATTCCGCCTAACTCAAAAAAGCCATCTGTTATTTGTTATCTCACATCCACACGAACCTATACAGAGTCATCCACTCACAAAACTCACGGATGCAGATGGAATGGGTGCAGTAATGCGACAGCACCCCAAGAAAAGAGTTGACCGATGCGCGAATCTGTTCGGCATCGGTCAACTCTTTACAGTTTCTCTATGTCCTCTAATGACAACCCTGTTGCCTGACTAATTGTTTCGCATGGCACACCAAGAGCCTTTAAGTTACGAGCATTGCTAACCTTCTCCTGCTTCACACCTTCTGCCATTCCTTCAGCACGACCCTCGGCAAGTCCTTCTGCTCTTGCTTCTGCCCTGTCACGCTTTCGTTCATTGCGCAAAGTCTCTTTATAAGACAAATAATCCCAATAGCGCTTCAAACTTGCCTCATACTGTATTCGCTGACGCTTTGGCATAGCTGCCACTTCCGCCAAAGAATAAAGGCGGTCAAAAGGAGCCAAGGCTGCCATCTTAGGAGTTGTTGTCATTGTACCCATATTCTTGATGTTAAAAATCCATTTGTCCAAATCTGTCTCCAGTTCCGCTTCACCCTTCTTCTTGAATGCAAGCAGATCGATGAAGAACATCCTGAACTTGTCTGTAAAAACCTCGTTGTTGTCACGATTCTTCAGTACATATTCACTTACTGCCTCATCACGGTTAAGAATGTCCTTCAGATGGAAGTTAGTGATGAAGATGCCATACACAGGAAGAAGCTTATATTTCCAGTTGCGCTTTCCCTCAGACTGACTCGTCACAGATCGTGCCATGTAGTATAGTGCCCTGTCCTTAAACGTCTCCTGAGGCTTGTGTTGCATCTCTATTATGATATCCTCCTCACCATCTACTTTGCATAGCACGTCATATATTATCAGTCGCTCGTCTATGTTTGGCGGAGTAATCTCCTTATTTATGTAGGTTACAGACTTTATCACCTTGCCTTCTTTCTCGAATAAGGAGTTAAGGAAAGAGATAAGCAGGATCTTATCACCAAAGATACGCTTGAAACCGAAATCGGTCAGCATATCCACATATTTGGATGGTACAGGTATCATAATCTTTTTGAGGTTATTGTATTTTATGCCACAAAGATAGAGATTATTCCGCATAACAGCAAAATATTCTACACGAAAATTTTGCACGTAAACACTCCCTAAGCGACGAAGGAGCGTTAACTCTTTCTAACTCCTTTTTACTCCTAATACCCCCCACAAACAGCATTTTCTCACAATTATAAGCACTTTTTATTGCTCATAATGCAATAATAGTGTATATTTGCCTACGTATATTGATATTAACCGAAACCAAGACTAACAATGACACGTCTTTTATTATTTCTAATTGCCTTAAACACACTATGTACCATTCATGCCCAGCCCAGACTGGAGCATCATGGGAACTGGGCAAGGATCATTGCCAATGAAAGACCTATGCTCATGATAGGTGGAGAGTTGGGCAACTCGTCCGCCTCAACACTTGATGATGTTCAGCGCATATTTCCACACCTAAAAGCATTAGGTCTGAACACGGTTCTTGCACCCGTCACATGGGAGTTGATAGAACCGAAGGAGGGTACATACGACTTCACGTCTCTTGACAACATCATCAGCGAGGCGCGCAAGAATGACCTGAAGGTGGTAATCCTTTGGTTTGGAGCATGGAAGAACAGTATGAGCTGTTATGCTCCTGAGTGGTGCAAGCGTGACACAAAGCGTTTCCCAAGGGTTCATGACCGTAACGGCAAACCACTTGAAGAGGCGTCTTCACTATCCACCAATGTACTTGAGGCGGACAAGCGTGTGTTCTGCCAGATAATGAGGCATATCCGCGAGGTGGACGAGAAGGAGCAGACTGTCGTGATGGTACAGGTGGAGAACGAGATCGGTATGATAAACGAGCCTCGCGACTATAGCAATGATGCCACGAGGATGTATAACAGTCAGGTACCAAGTCAACTGACAAAGTACCTTAAGCAGAACAGAAAGACACTCAACAACAATGTCCTGCAGATAAAGAGCGAGCAAGGCAACTGGGCTGAGATGTTTGGCAACGACATGTTTGCCGAAGAGATATTCCAGGCATGGACATACGCCACATACGTGGAGCAGATTGCCAAGGCTGGCAAGGCGATATACAACCTGCCAATGTACGTAAACGTAGCACTCAACAGTCGTGACCGCAAACCGGGAGAGTACCCGTCAGGAGGACCTTTGGCACACCTCATAGACATCTGGCATTGCGGAGCACCAAGTATTGCGGTTCTCGGACTCGACCTCTACGACAAGGGGTATCGTGACTGGACAAGCAAGTACCACCTGCACAACAACCCGCTGTTTATTCCGGAAATCAGACTTGAAGACAGGGACGGCATAAGGGCGCTGTATGCCTTTGGACATCATGACGCCATGGGGTTCTGTCCTTTCTCCATCGAGGATTATCCTTTACATAAGCATGCGTCCAGCAGCAACTGGAAGGACATAGACATAAACAAGGACGATCAACTGAACACGTTCTCGTCTAATAGTTCCACACTATCTCCTCTTGCATCTGCATACCATCTGCTAAGACAGGCTGAGCCAATGATACTGAAGTATCAGGGTACAGACAAGATGGATGCCGTCATACTCGACGACAAGGAGAGGGAGGCAGACATTAAGATGCCAGACGGTACTATGCTACACATCAAGCATAGCTATTCATTAGGATGGGAACCTGTGGCACAGGGGGAGCAATGGCCTGAGGTTGCATGTATCATCATCAACACAGGAAAGGACGAATATGTGGTTATTGGGTCTGGTGTGGTGATTACATACTCTCATCCTGACGGCAAACAGGTAGGACTGGCAAAGTGCGAACTTGTTGAGGCTGGTACGGACGGCACTTTACACATAGTGAGACACCTGAACGGTGACCAGACGCATCAGGGCAGACATGTCCGCATCCCTGTCGGCAACTACGAGATGCAACGCTTTAGACTGTATTCCTATGGAAGTGAAAAGTGAATAGTGAAAAGTGAAAAATGTATTTTACTCTGTTCGCGGAGACGTACTCTCATCACCAATCACTAAGCGCTCAACGCTGAGGTAATTCATGATTCATAATTACAAGCACTCAACATTAGTATCTATACGTTAAACATTAAACGCTAAACATTAAACATTAAACGTTAAACATTAAACGCTAAACATTAAACGTTAAACATTAAACGTTAAACGCTAAACATTAAACGTTAAACATTAAACATTAAACATTAAACATAAAGCACTAAACTAAACAATAACATGAAGAAGAAACTATTATTATTTACCTGCCTATCATTAGGCTCCGCTCTCATTTCGGAGATGCACGCGGAAAAAATAGCACTCCACACACCAAACAACACACTCGTAGTGGATGTATGGAAAGACGGTGAACCAAAGTTCGTTTATTACGGTAGTAGACTATCAGACTATGACCTTAGTGTACTACAGGGTCCTACTAACCAGAACTGGTCACACCTCGACCTCTACCCTGCCTTTGGCGCAAACCATACGCAAAGCGAGACGGCATTTGCCATGACACATGTTGACGGAAACATGTCTACAAGTCTTGTGGTTCAGGACTATAAGATCACTGATATAACAGATAAGGCTCCTAATGGTGCAGAACGCTCAGGCAAGCTCCTGACCATCACACTTAAGGATTCCCTCTATCCTTCACCTGTACACCTATATTATCAGGCATATAAGGATGTGGATATGATCGAGTGCTGGAGCGACTTCCAGAACATGGAGAAGGGAACAGTAAAACTGACTCAGTTCTATAGTTCATGTATGCCAATACGTAGAGGCAACGTATGGGCAAGTCACTTCCACGGTTCATGGGCAGCTGAGGCTCAGATGGTGGAGGAGAAACTGAATAACGGTATGCTTGTCATCAAGAACAAGGACGGTTTGCGTAATGCCACCTCCGACAGGCAGGAGGTGATGTTCTCACTCGATGGTAAGGGACAGGAAAACAATGGTGATGTCATCGGTGCTGCACTTATGTACACTGGCAACTACCAGATATCTATAGACACAGACGACAGCGAGTATCACTATTACTTTGCGGGCATCAACCCAGACAACTCACAATATAACGTGAAGAAGGGTGAGACATTCACAACACCACATGTTGCATACACATTCTCTAACGAAGGACTATCCGGCGCTTCACGTAACTACCACCGTTGGGCAAGACGCTACCAACTTCGTCATGGCGACAAGGTACGTGATATCCTCCTAAACTCATGGGAAGGTGTGTATTTCGACATCAACCAGAAGGGTATGGACCAGATGATGGCAGACATCGCCTCTATGGGCGGAGAACTGTTTGTCATGGATGATGGATGGTTCGGAGACAAGTACCCAAGAAAGGTGGACAACTCATCTCTCGGCGACTGGGTAGTAGACAGGAATAAGCTTCCTGACGGTATCGAGGGACTTCTTCGTGATGCCAAGAAGAACAAGGTTAAGTTTGGTATATGGATTGAACCTGAGATGGCAAACACCACAAGCGAGTTGTACGAGAAGCACCCTGACTGGATCATCAAGGCTCCAGGACGTGATCCTGTACTTGGTCGTGGAGGTACACAGGTGGTGCTTGACCTTACAAACCCTAAGGTACAGGACTTCGTGTTCGGTATTGTTGACAACCTTCTCACAAAGTACCCTGAGATTGCGTACATCAAGTGGGATGCCAATGCTCCAATCATGAACTTCGGTTCGCAGTACCTTTCCATGAAGGAACAGTCACACCTCTACATCGACTGCCACAAGGGACTTATCAAGATATGTGAACGTATTCGTGCCAAGTACCCTGACGTTGTCATTCAGGCATGTGCAAGTGGTGGAGGACGTGCCAACTATGGTATGCTTCCTTACTTTGACGAGTTCTGGGTAAGTGATGATACTGATGCACTCCAACGTATCTATATGCAATGGGGCACAAGCTACTTCTTCCCTGCCATTGCCATGGCAAGCCATATCTCTGCCGCTCCAAATCACCAGACATTCAGGACTATCCCTCTCAAGTTCCGTTGCGACGTTGCCATGTCTGGCAGATTAGGTATGGAGATACAGCCAAAGAACATGACAGAAGAGGAGAAGGCACTATGCAAGAGAGCTATTGCTGACTACAAGACTATACGTCCTGTGGTACAGTTTGGTGATCTCTATCGTCTCCATTCTCCTTACACAGGCGATAACCTCGCTTCCCTGATGTACGTATCGGAGAACAAGAGCGAGGCTGTGTTCTATTGGTACAAGCTTGAGACATTCGTCAACCAGCACTTACCACGTATTAAGATGGCTGGTCTTGATGCTAAGAAGAAATATACTGTTCATGAACTCAACAGAATAGACAACACACCTCTCGACTGTGAGGGTAAGACCTACACAGGTGAGTATCTCATGAACAATGGTCTTGAGGTTCCTTACAAGCACATCGTTGACTACCACAAGCAAAACGACTGGGCTAGTAGAGTCATCTACCTGAAGGAGCACAAGTAAATAACCTGAGTTCGACGAAAACATATCGCGCAAGCGCGGACGAAGAAAAACGGTTCTTCTTCGTCCGCGCTTGCGCGATTAAATTCATCGAGTTCACGTTATTTAACCTCACTTTTCTGTCAGGATAAAAAAACGACTGGCAACCATAATCACTATGACCGCCAGCCCATGAAAAAATGTTCATCCTTCCCAAAAATTGTACGTTTATATATTTAGTGTTAAATATATGTCCTTATTTTGCATCTGCAAATTTAGGAAGTTTTTTTTAATTTGACCTGTAAGCACTATGTTTTTTCTCATTTTCACTAAAAAAAACGCCAACACTTTCCCATATTGTACAAACTACACGTAATACCGACACAAACAAATTGCAGAATATAAGCAAAAACTATAATTCCATTCATACAAACGAATTAACATATATCATTCTTCGAAGACAAAAACAAGGCAAAAGAAAACATAGTTCACTACTCTGACAACAAGTATGATGCCTATATCTATCCATCGTAGTAAACCTGTAGAAAACACATTATGCTTACGACCTGCTTACGACAATTGTCGTAAGCAGGTCGTAAGCAGAACATGTTCTAACGCTGTTCTGCCAAGACTCTGACCTATATTAACCTGAGCTCGACAAAAACATATAAAAACCTATAGCGTTTTAATTCTGCAACAGAACAAAGTATGTTTTTAAGGTTTTTTATATGTTTTTAAAGGTTTTTCTTCGTCCGCGCTTGCGCGATATGTTTTCGTCGAACTCAGGTTAATAATTAGCATACCTCCGGACGGCAATTATGCATTATGAATTATGCATTAACGATTAACTTATCATGCCTTTAAACGAAAACTGACACTCGTAATCACTACGAATGTCAATTTCTGCTCATATGTATCCATATTAGCTACCTATATTTATTACCCTATTATTTATGTGCAAAGTTAAGTGTTATTTTGTCACTCAACAACAATACACTATCGTTTTTTTCATAAATAATATCGTTTTTTTCTCTTTTGTTCCTTATTAGTGTTATTTCAAATGTATTTTGGGCGTTGTAGAATCCACAAATAATGCATCATTCTGCAATCTCCACATTACAATGAATCGCACACAGCACCATTAAGTAACCAGAGTTCGGTGAGAACAGTTCACGTCAATAACATGCCACTTGCGGCAAAATCATCTTTGGCCACTTACCCACCTTAAACTTTTTCCACTTTAATGTGTCAAAGAAACCGATTAACTAACTCTAGTAAAATGACTAAATTAAAATTCTACTCCTTGATGCTGTGCTCAATGCTTGCAACAGCCAACTTGTCAGCACAGATGAAAAACAAAACAGTCTCTTTTGATACATACGAATGGGACTTTGGCACTATGAATGTGGAAGACGGAACAATGTGCCATACGTTTATAATGAAGAACAAGTCTAAGAAGGACATCAAGATCAGCAAGTCCATTCCAAGTTGCGAATGTATCGTAGCGCACTACCCTACAGACGCAGTCAAACCGGGAGAAGAGGCTAAGATCATGGTGGCTCTTTCTCCTAAGAACGGAGAAGGCAAGACTAACCGTAGTGTGGAACTGCTTGACCAAGATGGAAACACGCTCTGCGCTCTTTCTGTCAAGAGTGTCATCAAGAAAGGCGGAAGCTATGATGCCAACCACAAATATCCGTACCAGAACATAGAACTGTCAAACGAGGAACGAGTGGAGAACCTCATATCCCTTCTCACTCCAGAGGAGAAGGTGGGACTTATGATGAACAAGTCCATCAGCGTAGACAGACTCGGCATCCCTTCATACAACTGGTGGAACGAGGCCTGCCATGGCGTACGTCAGGGTGGATATACTGTTTACCCACAACCTATCGGTATGGCTGCAGCCTTCAACTCAAAACTGATGTACGACGTGTTCTCTACCGTCTCCGATGAGGCACGAGCAAACTGGAACCGCTCTGACCATAACATCTTCAACGTGCCAATGGGTGTTACCTACTACCCAGGCAATCCAGAACTGACATACTGGTGTCCTAACGTGAACATCTTCCGCGACCCTCGCTGGGGACGTGGACAGGAGACATGTGGTGAGGACCCATACCTAAATGCTGTGCTTGGTGTACAGACCGTACTCGGTATGCAGGGCAACGACGACAAGTATTTCAAGACTCATGCCTGCGCAAAGCACTACGCTGTACATAGTGGTCCTGAACCATTACGCCACACATACAACGCTTCTGTCTCTATGCGTGACCTATGGGAGACATACCTCCCTGCATTCAAGGCATTGGTAAAGAAAGGTAATGTGCGCGAAGTAATGTGTGCCTATAACAGATATGAAGGCAAACCTTGCTGTACAAGTGACCGACTTCTCGTAGATATCCTTCGCAGGAAATGGGGATATGATGCTATCGTTCTCACAGACTGTGATGCCATCAACAACTTCTACAACAAGGGACAGCACGAGACTCACAAGGATCCACTCTCTGCTTCCGTTGACGCTGTACTTAATGGCACAGACCTTGAGTGCGGTAAGGTGTTCATGGTTCTCACAGAGGCTCTCCAGAAAGGCATGATAGAAGAGTCTACACTCGACATGCACCTTCGCAAGACTCTCCTTGGCCGCTTCGAACTTGGTATGTTTGACCCAGAAGACATGATTCCATGGGCAAACCTCAAACCAGAAGTTATCAGTAGCGAGTCTAATAACGACCTTGCCGTTCAGGCTGCTCGCGAGTCTATGGTACTCCTCAAGAATAATGGTGTTCTTCCTCTCTCAAAGAACATCAAGACCATTGCTGTCGTTGGTCCTAACGCTGACGATGTGGAGTTGCTCAATGGTAACTATGGCGGTACACCTACAGACAACCACAAGCACTCACTCCTTGAGGGCATCAAGAATGCTGTACCGGGTGCAAAGGTCATCTACCGCAAGGCTTGCGAGTTGACTGACGAGTACAACACAGTACATCACCTTGGCGAATTCAACGATGGCAAGGGTGTATATATAGAGTTCTTCAACAACAAGAACCTCGCCGGAGCACCTGATGCTACAGGTTACTACGACAACATCAACTTCTCCACTTTCGGTGCATGGGGATTTGCAAAGGGCATCAACAACGACAGTCTCTCTGTACGTATCACAGGAAAGTACAAGGCTACATTCACAGGAGAGATGAAGTACACGTTATCTACAGACAACGGTTATCTCCTCAAGATTAATGGTGAGGTTGTAGAAGAGGCTAAGGCTGGTGGTCGTCGTGGATTCGGTTTCCGTCGTGGCGCAGAATACAAGTCCTTCAACGTCAAGGAAGGTGAGACTTACGATGTTGTTATCGAATACAAGAAGGGCAACGGCAACTTCGCCATGCTTCGTGGTGACATCTGCGAACGCAAGTTGGTGGAGTATACAGATCTCATTAACGAAGTGAAAGAGGCAGATGCCATCATCGTCATTGGAGGTATTTCTGCAAGCATTGAAGGTGAGGGTGGCGACAAGGCTGACATAGAATTGCCAAAGGTTCAGCAGCGACTTGTGAAGGCTATGCACTCAACAGGCAAACCAGTTGTCATGGTTAACTGTTCTGGTTCAGCCATCGCATTCGGAAGCATCGAGAACCAGTACGACGCTCTTATCCAGGCATGGTATGCTGGACAAGGTGGAGCAAAGGCACTTGCAGAGGTTATCTTCGGCGACTACAACCCATCAGGAAAACTTCCTGTCACATTCTATGCTTCAAATGATGACCTTCCAGACTTCCTCGACTATAGCATGGACAACCGTACATACCGCTATTTCCGTGGCACTCCACTTTATGCCTTTGGCTATGGACTCTCATATACAGACTTCGCATACGGTAAGGCAAAGATTTCAAAGACTTCCATGAAGGCTGACGGAAAGGTTACTATCACAATACCTGTCACAAACACAGGCAAACGTGAGGGCGACGAGATTGTGCAGGTGTATGTCAAGGCTCTCGACTATGCAGAGGCTCCAATCAAGTCACTCCGTGGTTTTGACAGACTGCATCTTGCTCCTGGTGAGACAGGCTATGCCACCGTTACTCTTGACGGCGAGGCATTCGAGTACTACGATCCTTCTATCGACGAACTCTCTACACGTCCTGGTCGTTACCAGATCCTCTACGGCAGTTCTTCACTTGACAAGGATCTTAAGAGCATAGAGTTCGAAGTGAAGAGTTCTTCCAAATGAGCTGTGGGACAGTTCAAAACCTACCGACTTGGTCAAAAAGTCGAGTATCTGACAAGATTCTTCATTTATAACAAATAATTTACAACAATTAGGGCAAATATATTAATATTATAAATCTAAGTTCGTATATTTGCCCACAAAACAAAAGCAAAACAATGATACAACCATTAAAAATAATGGCTTTAAGTTTGTCAATGCTTATGGCAACATCGTTCATAGACAACTCTGCCTGTACGGTTTCTGCTAAGAAGAAGACGGAGAACAAACCATGTTACACAAACCTTTTCGTCAAGGCAGGGCACTCACAGAAAGAGGTAGACGAGAAGTTGAATGCAGTATTTGACTCTCTCTTCTTTGGCGAGAACAGGATATACTTTGAGGTAGGAGACGACATGGGCTACGTGTCAGACATCAAGAACAACGACGTTCGCACAGAGGGCATGTCGTACGGTCTTATGATAGCTGTGCAGTTTGACCGCAAAGACGTATTCGACAGATTATGGCGATGGAGCAAGAAATACATGCAGAACCAGGAGGGAATGTATGAAGGTTATTTCCGCTGGAGCTGTAAGACAGACGGTACACCAAACGCGATGGGACCAGCATCGGATGGAGAGCTATACTTCATCACATCATTGCTCTTCGCGTCCAACCGCTGGGGAAACGACACTGGCATCAACTACCTTGCAGAGGCACAACATATCCTAAAATGTTGCGAACCAAAGGAAAGGACAATGCCTGCGTTCAGAAACTTCCCTGCAAGGACAGTCACCATGTCACTCATTGACACTGAGACAAAATTGATTACCTTTGTCCCAGGTACAAAGTATACGGATCCATCGTACCACCTTCCTGTATTCTATGAGATATGGGCAAAGTATGCTCAGGACGGACGTTCCGACTACTGGATGGAGTGCGCACAACTCTCAAGAGAGTACCTGCACAAGAGTGTTCATCCAGAGACAGGACTAAACCCTGACTACAATAACTTCGACGGCTCACTCCTCAACTCAAGGCAGATCATCGGCGATGCTTTCCGTTATGACTCATGGCGAGTACCAATGAACATTGTCCTTGACTACACTTGGTCAGGAGGAAAAGATGCTAAATGGCAGAAGGAGTACGAAACAAAGATCCAGAGCTTCTTCTACTCACAGGGCATTGACACCTTCGTGGATCAGTACAATGTAGACGGAACTACACCAGAACGTATTCTCGGAGCAGGTGGCTACACAAAGCTACGCCATTCACTTGGACTTGTTTCAACACTTGCTGCAGCATCTATCGTTTCCACAAACAAGCACCGCATGGAGTTTGTAGACAGGATATGGAACTCGTCACACCAACCTTACGAAGATGGATACTACGATGCCTACTACGACGGTCTCATGCGTCTATTCGCCATGATGCACTTGTCAGGTAGGTACAGGATTGTCGAATGAGGAGAAACACGTCATTCATTTCCACTCATCGGACCACAAAATCAACAGAACTAAAAAACAATGTACAGAAAAGTCTTCACAACACTACTCACGCTCTGTATGCTTCTTTCCGTCACATCGTGTAACGACTGGAAGAAGCCATTGCCAAATACCGAGATGTGCTATGCCTATTTCGAGTTCTCCGACGACGTGCTCGAGATATACGACATCACCATCTCCGTAAGAGACATTGAACTTGACAAGTTGATGGATTATAACTTCAACACAGAGAAGCCATACAGAAGAGATGAGCAGAACAAGCGCAACGCCTATTTCATCAAGTGCGACACACAAAGCAAACGTCCTATCCTCTTCACCACAAGAATAAAGAAGACAAAGGACTACAAGTTCTTTGATGAAAACAAGGACAGAAGATTTGAGATGTACACAGGCTACTCGTTCCATGAGCAGGAGTTTGGCGAGAGCATAGAAGACGCAATGGATGCACTCTTCTATTCTTGCACAAGAAACCTTGCATCATACTCAGGCGCCATGATGTCGGCTCCAAACCCAGCAGGTCCTCCTCTCTACGAGTATTTTGCAAACGAGTTTATTAAAGCTACAGAAAAGAATTTCTGATTAAGAGGCATAATCACGTGGCAACGTAATCACGAAGCCTCGTAATCACGTAATCTCGAGATCACGTAACAACGTAACAATGACACAATAAAGAATCAACGTCATCACGCAATCACGTGATGACGTTGATTTTTTATTTCACTTAAACATCTTTCTGCGAAAGCAGAAGAGAGACTGATGTGGAAGAGTTAACCACGAACAATCATTCGTCTTTTTACTCCTTTTAACTCCTTTTAACTCCCCTTTAACTCCCTAAGTCTCATTAAACTTAGTTATTTCAGTACCATCTCTATTCCCTGTTCGCGGTGACAGATACGAACCTCAACACCAAACTTCTCATGAAGATGTTCTGCAATATGTTGGGCAGAATAGACTGAGCGATGACGTCCACCTGTACATCCGCAGCATATCATCAAGTCCGTAAAACCGCGTTCCATGAATCGTTTAGCGTGGAAGTCAACAAGTTTATATGCCGATTCAAGGAACGTAAGTATCTCTCCATCCTGTTCAAGGAAGTCAATGACCGGTTTGTCCAGACCTGTTAACGGCTTATATTCCTCATAACGTCCAGGGTTATGGGTACTTCTACAGTCAAACACGTAACCACCTCCATTAGCAGTATCATCAACAGGTATTCCCTTCTTGAAAGAGAAGGAATAAACCCTCACGACAAGTGGTTTATCTGCAGCCTTAAGGTAAGACGCATCATTAGCAAGATATGATGCCACCTTACTATCAGAAGCAGCATCATCCTTAATGTCCGAAACAAGTTGGAGAAGCGTCTCCTTGAGATTAGGATAATCATCGCACGAACCCAGTTCAAGTTCAACCTTCAGGTTCTTCAATGCAGGAGGAATACTCTTCACGAAATGCTCCTTCTTCTCCCATAATCCTCTATAGCCATAAGCACCAAGAACCTGCAACAGTCTAAACAAGACAAACAGACGGAGCTTAGCCATGAAAGTCTCTTTCTTTATCTCCTTGTAAGGTTTTAGAGCCTCAAGATACACTTCTATAAGTTCATCACGAAGTGCATCCGGATACTTGGCAGATGCCTGCCAAAGAAAACTTGCCACATCATAGTATATCGGTCCCTTACGACCACCCTGGAAGTCTATGAGGTAAGGTTCTCCATCCTTGAGCATCACGTTACGTGCCTGAAAGTCACGGTAGAGGAATGTAGGAGCTGCGTCCTCATCCTCCTCAAGTATTCTGTCTGCAAGTCTCTCAAGGTCGTCCTGTAACCTGAACTCATTAAACTCAATTCCCTTTAGTTTAAGGAAGCAATACTTGAAGTAGTTGAGGTCGAATATGACGCTTGTCCTGTCCATCTCCTTCTGTGGATAGCAGTTATCAAAAACCTCCTGTTTACCGCCCTCAAACTGTACACGTGGCAGCAGGGCAATAGTCTTACGGAGCAGCGCCTTCTCTTCTTCGCTATATTGTCCTCCATTCTCACGACCACATCTGATAGCGTCAAACAAAGCCACATTGCCGAGATCCTCTTCTATATAAGCCATATAGTCATCAGAGTGAACAAGAACTGCCGGTACTGGCAGATTAGCAGACTTAAACAGACGACTCAACTCGCAGAAGGACTTATTCTCCTCCGCACTCGTTCCTATCACTCCGATATACTCCCCTACCCTATAGTACTGACGGTTACTTCCAGCACCAGGAAGTTTCTCTATTGACGAAGGTTCCTTACCTCCACTTATAGACTTATACAATTCTGTTAGTACCATTATTCACATTAAGTAAGTAATCAAAATTATTTTATAATATTACAGTAAGTGATTTTCATAATATCTGCACTCTCTTTGTCGTATCTTTCCGTATCATTTTCAGTCATGATGCCCGCATCACTCCTTCAAATGAATACGAAAATCTACTTCCAAATAGAGAGCATCTATTATAAAAATAATTGTGATCACTTACTTATTTTTAGCAAAATTAGCACATTATTCCCATATGGGCAAGAAATAACCGAGAAAATGTAAGGTTATAAGGTTTGCTACGCTGGTGAGCTTATAAGGTTTATCTCCGTCGCTTTATCTGCGCACTATTCTGACGGTGCAGGTTCCTCGATGAGAAAAGTTGTATGAATGTTCGCTGGAACTTAGCACAGTGATCTCATAGACGGAGTGCTACCTGTACGAAGGGTGGCAGTTTCCAAACGAAGGAGAAAACTTTTCCATTAACAAGACAACAACTTTTCTCTTAAACGCAAACCTTTTAGCGAACATTGTATCTTTATTCCCTCCCTTCCGGGAGGGTAAGGGCGAGTCCGCTTAAAACCTATAGACTTAGCCAAAAGCTAAAGTCGAGTAGCCTGTTTTTGCTAAGCCTACAGGTACATCTTCTTTCATATACTGTATATGCAGGAATAAACCTAACCTATCTTTTTCCTTACCGAAAAGAATATTAAGGCATTCAATCTCCTTATAAAATGCCTATACCGTTAAAAAAACACGCAATCGGCAGAATAAAGCATATTATATTTTGCCGATTAACATATCATTATTACCTTTGCGGCAAAATTAAAGCATTATGAGTACTGTTATTGGAAGAAAACAAGAGATAGAAGAGCTTGAAAGGCTCTACAATAGTGACCGTCCTGAATTTGTCGCTGATATGGCAGAGAGTGACTTCGTCCTTCGCTACAGTCCTTACAGCAAAGGAACTGGCGAATACTACAAGCTCAAGTTGACTTGCTCATAAACCGCAATGACAACATAGTTAATCTTTGCGAGATGAAGTTCTACAGCGGACTCTATTCTATAGACAAAGATGAAGAGTTGAAACTAATGAATCG
>JAZUHP010000017.1:0-5438 GCA_045641785.1 Bacteroidaceae bacterium | reverse complement strand
TTATATGGCTGTTGCTCCTACGGAAGAAGAGACTGGAGTAATATCTGATACGATAATTGAATCCAATAATATAGAGTATGTTGTTACATTTCCGTCAAAGAAATTTGAAGCAGGAAAAGTCTATAAGTTGACAGCAAAGGCAGAACCGTTAGATTCATCAAGAGGGTATCATAATGGTCACGAATGGGTTGATCTTGGTCTTCCTTCTGGTTTGAAATGGGCAACAATGAACGTGGGAGCAAGTTCAGAAACAGGCTATGGTACATACTTCGCATGGGGCGAGGTAACAGGATGTGAGTATGTAGATGACACAAACTGTACTCCTGCCATTATGGATGGCAACCCAAATAGTTGGTCAGGTGGTGTAAACAACAATTATATAAGTGGCAACCCAAAGACCAACTTCAACTCTTGGTCATACTATAAGTGGTATAAGGATTCACCATCAAAAATCACAAAGTATGTTAATTCATCTGACTACGGTACAATAGATAGTAAGACCTCCCTAGACCCAGAAGATGACGCAGCTCATGTTAACTGGCGTGGTGACTGGCGCATGCCAACCCATGCCGAACTGGAAGAACTTTGCAATAATTGTTATTGGGTATTTACAAACAGCTACAATAGCACAGGCGTGCCCGTGCCAGGCTACATTGTATATAAGACACTTGACGATTCTGATAAGGGTGAAAAGGTGTTTGGTGGCAATTCTCCAAAGTCAGGTTACACTCTTTCTGTAAATCATATCTTCTTGCCTGCTGCAGGCTACTACGGCGGTTCTTCGTTTGGCAACGTAGGATCTTCCGGCATCTACTGGGTGTCTTCGCTAAACGAGAACTATAGTAACTGGGCTCTTGTGCTGTCTTTCAGCGATCGAGAAGTTCGTTATGACTACGGAGGCAACCTTCGTTATGTCGGCCAAACTGTTCGTGCCGTCTGCCCATAATTCTCTCTTCAAACATACAATCAAAGGGATTGACGGATCAAAGGGACGGCTCTGCTAGTCCCCTATTATTTGACAATCATTAGAATGATTCATTGCGACCGATCATAAGGTCTAAATACAAACATAAGTAAAAGGTATGTCACCCATAAGTGGCATACCTTTTTGTATTGAAATGAGGCCGAACTAATGCTATGGGATCAAAGGCGGTCCTGCTGGTCCCCTAATTCATTATAATCATTAGGATGATTCGTTCGACCTAACAACGGCTTGTAATGAAGAATGGTGCTTTTTATACAGGGTTAATTTTAAAAAGCGAAACAATATTTTGAAATTCGGAACAAACACATTATCTTTGTTGCAAAATTTCAGACGATGAGAATATTTACAGAGCAATCGTTGAAGGCGTATTCGGAAGCGCATCCCGAGGTGAAAACGGCTCTTCAGGAATGGGTGACTATTGTGAAGAAGTCGGAGTGGAAGTGTTTTGCAGATGTTAAAGCTACATTCAATAGTGTGGATAATGTCGGCAACCAGCATTATGTGTTCAACATCAAGGGTAATAATTACCGTCTTGTGGTGGTCATTAAGTTTACAATTCATTTTGTCTATGTCCGCTTCATCGGGACACATAAAGAATATGATTTGATAGATTGCAAAAATATTTAGAGTATGACAAAGATTGAGAATGAGGCTCAGTACAACTGGGCGGTAAATAGGGTTGAGGAATTGCTTCCTTTGGTTACGGATGATACGCCTGTGACAGATCCTGCTTCTATGGAGTTGGAGCTGTTGTCCAACCTTGTTGCGGATTATTCAGAAGCACATTTTTCATTGGGTGAGCCGTCACTTGTGGATGTCATAAAATTACGTATGTATGAGATGGGACTTAATCAGAAAAGCCTCTCAGTTTTGATAGGGGTGAGTCCTTCTCGCGTAAGTGAATATCTGACAGGTAAGTGTGAACCAACGCTGAAGGTGGGTCGTGAGATAAGTCGCAAGTTGAATATAAGTCCGTATGTAGTGCTTGGCGTGTAGGGGGCAAAGGTTTATGTCTTCAGCTGTTTTTTGCTACATCACGATGTGGCAATTGTTGTGTCGCGATGTAGCAGGAATTGAAGGGAACGGATGTTCCCTTTTTTTGTATCCACAAATTTTGTGGAGACGATTGTTAGGATTAACATTGTCTGAACTCGCATATTGTTAGGATGGCAATAATGACATGCGCTGCAACCCTGTATGGGAAAAGCTTGTAAGAAAATGGAATACTTACCTTTATTCACTCCTGTACATCAATTATCGCACTTAATGTTTCAGCAATTCGCTAAAAAGGTGTATCTTTGCAACTTGTAAAATTGAAAATAATAACTTAAAATAGAAAGTGATGGTGTGCTGTGAAGTCAAGGCAACTTGTATTCTTCACTTTTCACTTTTCGCTTCTCACTTACATTTATGACAGCTAAAGAAATCAGAGAGTCTTTCAAGTCTTTCTTTGAAAGCAAAGAGCACCTCATCGTGCCATCAGCTCCTATGGTCGTAAAGGATGACCCAACGCTGATGTTCACTAATGCAGGTATGAACCAGTTCAAGGATATCATCCTTGGTAACGCTACTCCTAAGTGCCGTCGTCAGGCAGATACTCAGAAGTGTCTCCGTGTGAGCGGTAAGCACAATGACCTCGAAGAGGTAGGTCACGATACTTATCACCACACTATGTTCGAGATGCTTGGTAACTGGTCTTTCGGAGACTACTTCAAGAAGGAGGCTATCTCTTGGGCATGGGAGTATATCGTTGATGTACTCAAGATTGATCCTGCAGATCTCTATGCAACTGTGTTCGAGGGTTCTGAAGAGGAGGGTCTTGCTCGTGATGATGAGGCTGCCAGCATCTGGGAGCAGTTCCTTCCAAAGGATCATATCATCAATGGTAACAAGCATGACAACTTCTGGGAGATGGGTGATACTGGTCCTTGCGGTCCTTGTTCTGAGCTTCATGTTGACTCTCGCCCAGCAGAGGAGAAGGCTAAGATTCCTGGACGCGAACTCGTAAACAAGGATCATCCACAGGTTATCGAGATCTGGAACCTCGTGTTCATGCAGTTCAACCGTAAGGCTGACGGTTCACTCGAAGGTCATCCTGCAAAGGTTATCGATACTGGTATGGGATTTGAGCGTCTTGTTCGTACTCTTCAGGGTAAGACTTCAAACTACGATACTGATGTGTTCCAGCCACTCATCAAGGTTATGGCTGACATGGCAGGCGTTAAGTATGGTGATGATGAGAAGCAGGATATTGCTCTCCGCGTAATCGTTGACCACCTTCGTGCTATTGCATTTGCTATTGCAGACGGTCAGCTCCCATCTAACGCAAAGGCTGGTTATGTGATCCGTCGTATTCTCCGCCGTGCCGTTCGTTATGGTTACACATTCCTCGGCCAGAAGGAGGCATTCATCTATAAGCTCGTTCCAACTCTCGTAGCTGAGATGGGTGATGCCTTCCCAGAACTTCCAGCACAGCAGAAGCTCGTGATGAAGGTGATGCAGGAAGAGGAGTCAAGCTTCCTTCGTACTCTTGAGAACGGTATCAAGCTTCTTCAGGGTGTCATCGATGAGACTAAGGCTGCTGGCAAGACAGAGATAGAGGGTGCAAAGGCATTCACACTCTTCGATACATTTGGTTTCCCACTCGACCTTACAGAACTTATCTGCCGTGAGCAGGGTATGACTGTTGATGAGAAGGGCTTCGATGTATGTATGCAGGAGCAGAAGACTCGTGCTCGTGGTGCTAATGAGGTTCAGCTTGGTGACTGGGTTATCCTTAGTGATGCAGAAAGCAAGTTCGTAGGTTACGACTTTACTGAATATACTTGTCACATTGTTAAGTACCGTGAGGTTAAGCAGAAGAAGGGTACTGCATACGAGATGATTCTCGACACAACTCCATTCTATGGTGAGATGGGTGGTGAGGTCGGTGATACTGGTGTTCTCGTTTCAGAGAATGAGACAATCACAGTACTCGACACTAAGAAGGAGAATGGTGTTGCTATCCATATCGTTGACAAGCTTCCTGAGAATCCAGAGGCAGAGTTCATGGCATGTGTGGATGTTGAGCGTCGTCGTGCTATCGAGGCTAACCATACTTGTACTCACCTTCTTGATGAGGCTCTCCGTGAGGTTCTCGGTTCACATGTAGAGCAGAAGGGTTCTCTCGTAACTGCTGAGAGTCTCCGTTTCGACTTCTCTCACTTCGAGAAGGTAACTCCAGAGCAGCTCCGCCAGGTTGAGCATATGGTAAATGAGAAGATTCGTGAGAACATCAAGCTTGAGGAGTATCGCGACTATCCAATCGAGGAAGCTAAGAAGCTTGGTGCTATCGCTCTCTTCGGTGAGAAGTATGGCGACAAGGTACGTGTCGTTAAGTTCGGTACATCAGTCGAGTTCTGTGGTGGTTGCCATGCAAGTGCTACTGGTAATCTCGGAATGGTTCGCATCATCTCTGAGAGCTCTATCGCAGCAGGTGTACGCCGTATTGAGGCTATCACAGGTCAGGCAGTAGAGGAGATGATGGACAAGACTCAGGATCTTGTTAGTGATCTCCGCGCTCTTCTCAACAATGCTCCAAACCTTATTGATGTTGTTAAGAAGGCTATCGCAGACAATAAGGAACTTCAGGAGCAGGTTGACCAGTTCAAGTCTGCCAAGGCTCAGGAGTATAAGAAGGATATGATTGCTGCTGCCAAGGATGTAAATGGCGTTAAGGTTATTGCTGCCGTAGTTCCTGTAGATGCACAGGGTGCAAAGGACATCGCATTCCAGCTCCGCGCACAGTTTACAGAGAAACTTCTCGTTGTTATCGGTGGTGGTGCTGATGCTAAGCCATCCCTTACAGTCGCATTCTCTGATGATCTTGTACAGGCAGGCAAGAATGCAGGCAAGATTATCCGTGACGCAGCTAAGCTTATGCAAGGTGGTGGCGGTGGTCAGGCTCACTTCGCAACTGCTGGTGGTAAGAATATCGACGGACTTAAGGCTGCCGTGGATAAGGTAGTGGAGCTTGCAGAACTCTAAGCTAAAGATGGGAAGCTATAGATCTTATAGATTCTCTAGATCCTCTAGTTAATCCGGATCTTCTAGAAACTCTAGCATCCTATATAAAGCTTCCTCAATAATAAAAATCTGGCTCGTTCATTTATTTGAGCGAGCCATTTTTGTATCCTCTTTCAGTAGAGTAATCCTTTCTATTCGAGGGATAGCGAATTTTGTCAATGGGGAAATGTCTTAATACGCAAAAGTTATTTCTTCAACCGTAAGACCATATTTCATAGTAATAAAAATGAAGAGAGGCCAATCCAATTTGATATGAACCCCGAAAGTTAGACAAAAAACTTTCGGGGTTTTATTATGTTAGAAAAGAAAAGGAATAAACATGACTATGCAGCACTGCTTAAATACATGCATCTGTTAGATGATGGATATTCGTTCAAGTATATCCATG
>JAZUHP010000016.1:0-15500 GCA_045641785.1 Bacteroidaceae bacterium | reverse complement strand
ACAGAAAATCTCAGTAATTTTGTCTTCGGTAATCATGCGAAATTCTTTAGTTTCATTGTTTTGTGCTTATTACAAAGTTACTGAGAATTTCGCTAATTACCAAATTTATAAGCATTTATGTTTCGTCGAACTCACGTTAATATATAGGGGTTAGGACAAATAGAATAAATACACATATATACAGCAACAAAATAAAAGGAGGCATTCTACAATGCCTCCTTAATAGATCCCACTTAAAAAATAATAAAAGAATAAAAGTGAGATTGTGTTGAATCGGTCAGAAATCACTTCTATTTGTTCAACACGAGAATATATGTAAGAATTGAATGAAATATGCAATTCTGGTAGAAACAAAATTCTTTTTCCTATTAGAACGTCAATTTACACAATGGTTTATTATCGTCCTCACAGAATGTTGAAATATTGTTCCTTAAGCGTCTATATTAGCGTTTGTAGAATTACGCTCAATAAACTCACGTCTTGGTCCTACATCTTCGCCCATAAGCATTGAGAAAGTGTAGTCAGCCTCAGCAGCATCCTCTATAGTAACCTGTTTAAGAAGACGTGTTTCAGGATTCATTGTAGTCTCCCAAAGCTGCTCAGGATTCATCTCTCCAAGACCTTTGTAACGCTGTGTCTTGATAGCACCTTCTTCACCATTTCCATATTTGTCAATGAAGCGAAGACGCGCATTCTCATCATAGCAATACTCGCTTACCTTACCCTTTGTACACTTGTAAAGTGGAGGAGTTGCAATATATAAACGACCGTCGCGAATAAGCTGTGGCATGTATCTAAAGAACAATGTCATCAGGAGTGTGTCGATATGTGAACCATCGACATCGGCATCGGTCATAATGATAGTCTTATAATAGCGAAGCTTGTCATAGTTAGCTTCCTTAGAATCCTCGCTTAATCCAAAACGAACACCAAGAGCCTGAATGATATTGTTTACCTCCTCATGTTCAAAGGCCTTGTGCCACATTACACGCTCAACATTGAAGATCTTACCACGAATAGGAAGGATAGCCTGGAAATGACGGTCACGTCCCTGCTTAGCAGAACCACCGGCAGAATCTCCCTCGACAATAAACATCTCGCAATTTGCTGCATCCTTATCAGAGCAGTCTGCCAACTTACCAGGAAGACCACCTCCTGTCATAGGATTCTTACGCTGAACACTTTCACGAGCCTTACGAGCAGCAACACGAGCAGTAGCAGCGAGAACAACCTTATCTACGACAAGTTTTGCCTCCTTTGGATGTTCCTCAAGATAGTAAGCAAGAGCCTCACCAACTGCCTGTTGAACAGCACCAGCAACCTCACTATTACCAAGCTTTGTCTTTGTCTGTCCTTCAAACTGAGGTTCTGCAACCTTAACAGAAATAACTGCAGTAAGACCTTCACGGAAGTCCTCACCAGAAATTTCTATATGCTGTTTCTCAAGTTTCTCTGTAATCTTGTTATCATCAGCATACTTCTTCAGTACACGGGTAAGAGCAGTTCTGAATCCCTGAAGATGAGTACCGCCCTCTATAGTGTTAATATTATTGACATAAGAATGGAGATTCTCACCGTAAGAAGTATTATACATGATAGCCACCTCTATAGGCACATTCTGTTTCTCAGTATTGAGATATATTACATCATCAAAGAGGTGAGTACGAGTAGAATCAATGTAGCGAACGAAATCCTTAAGACCGCCTTCAGAATAGAATACTTCCTTACGGACACCCTCTATTCCCTGCTTAGCATTTTCTTCTAGACGCAAATCAGTAAGTGTAATAGTGATACCAGCATTAAGATATGCAAGTTCACGCATACGATTTGCAAGGATATCGTATTTATAGGTTGTTGTGATGAAAATACTTCCATCTGGCCAGAACTGCTGACGTGTACCACGCTTATCAGTTTCACCAACAACCTTGACATCATATAGTGGCTTTCCACAAGTGTATTCCTGCTGATAGATCTTACCATCTCTGTACACCTGTGACATCATTCTTGTTGAAAGTGCATTTACACAACTCACACCAACACCATGAAGACCACCAGAAACCTTATATGAACCCTTATCGAACTTACCACCGGCATGAAGAACAGTCATAACAACCTCAAGGGCTGATCTATGTTCCTTCTCGTGCATATCCACTGGGATACCACGACCGTTGTCAAGAACAGTAATGGAATTATCTTCGTTTATCGTTACTTCAATGTGAGTACAATATCCAGCCAAGGCCTCATCAATAGAGTTGTCCACAGTCTCATAAACGAGATGATGGAGACCCTTCTCGCTAATGTCACCTATGTACATCGCAGGACGCTTGCGAACTGCTTCAAGTCCTTCAAGCACCGTAATGTTACTGGCCGAATAGTTTTCTCCGTTATTTGTTATTTCATCCATTGAATCTTTTCTTTTACGGTACAAATTTAGCACTTTTTTTCGAAATAGACAAATAGTTTCACAGCAAAAATAAACGTGACACGAAAAATAGCGTAAAGACACGAAAAAACCGAACTCCATACGGAATTCGGTTAAGTCATATCCTTCGAAGATACCATTAGAAAGACACGGAATTATCCGAGCTTAGCGATGTACTTAGCAGCACCTGACTTGAGGTTAGCAGCCTTCTTCCAGTGGATGATGTTCTGCTTAGCAAGCTTGTCGAGCATCTGCTGTACCTTTGGGAACTGTGCCTGAGCCTCTGCCTTGTCCTTTGTAGAACGGAGCTTGCGGAGAGCATTACGCATAGTCTTAGCGTAGTAACGGTTGTGAAGGTTTCTCTTTGCATTCTGGCGAATGCGCTTGATGCATGATTTGTGATTTGCCATTTGTTTGTATAATTAATTGTTTATAATTGTTTGGAAGTACGATGTGGTATGGCCTACGACCTCGCACCCATCTCCCTTTTAGAGTTAAAAGTTAAAATTAAAAGCTAAAAGTTCCATTCGGACATAAACCTTTAATTGCTGACTTCCATTCAAAATTAAAAGCTAAAAATTAAAAATTGTGACTTACAGTTATAACTTTTAATTTTTAACTTCCAACTTATTTGGTAGTCCCTAGGAGAGTCGAACTCCTCTTTAGAGAATGAAAATCTCTCGTCCTAACCGATAGACGAAGGGACCAGCCTATGGTCATAATCGACCAGCAAAATGGGCTACTGCTCATTTGCGAGTGCAAAGGTACGACTTTTTTATTTACCTGCAAATTTTTTGGTAACTTTTTTGTCGTTTTTTAGCATTTTGCATAATTTTGCACACAAAACAAGGATTATGCACGAAAATATACGTTGTATTGTACTAAGAACTGTCAAGTACGGCGACAACTCGATAATTGTTGACACCTTCACAGAAAGTCATGGACGAATGTCGTTTATGGCACCTTATGCCCGTGGAAGGCGAACAAGTACTGGAGCTGCATTCTGGGGACAACTGAGCATGGTAAATTTTCAGACTGACATTCGTCCACAAGGGAAGCTGTCAAAACCACAAGACGTAAGATTCTACCACAGCTACCTTGACCTGCCCTACTCCCCACTTAAATCTTCCATAGCAATGTTTCTCGGAGAATTTCTTTGCGCCGCACTAAAAAGCGAAGGAGAAAACAGGTTACTATATAAGTATATAGAGACGTCATTGCAATGGCTGGACATGGCGGACACGAGGAACAGCGTATCAGGTATCCCCAACTTCCACTTAGTATTCCTCATGAGGATAACACGTTTCCTGGGAATATATCCGAACCTTGACAACAGCCACTTCAACTACTTCGACATGATTGCTGGCGAGTACACCTTATATAAGCCATCCCACTCACATTATATCGAGAAGGAAGAGGCACGCATCATACCTCTACTGTTTAGAATGGACTATGGTACGATGCACATATACAAGTTCAACCGAAAGCAAAGACAGAGATGTCTGGAGGTACTCATCGACTACTTCCACATACATATCCCACAGTTCCCACAACTAAAATCACTCGACGTGCTATCAGAAGTGTTCTCATAGCAATGCGACAAAAGAACATCGAATAAATATTATCCAACAAACATTATATGAGAATAAAACTATTTGTAACCACTTACCTCATTGCACTGAGCACATACGCCCAAACAGACATACCAAGCATCTACATTGAAAAAGCAAAGGACCACTCCGCATTATTCATAGGACAGTTGGAACCTTGGTTCATCTCTCAGCAATGGGCAACACATCCTTATTGGGAAGACACCAAGTTTCATGAGGGAGACATATGTTTTGAGGGCAGATTATACCACAACATAAAACTAAGGTATAACCTGTTCAGCAACTTCGTTTCCGTCACAAGTCCCGAGAAACAGATTGCTGTCACACCTGACATGAATAAAATTAGCTATTTCACTATTGAAGGCAAATACTTCATACCATTCAATGGTCTATACGCCAGAATAGAATACGACGGCAACAGACTGTCACTAATTCATTACCGCAAGAAGAACATAGCCCCACAAGTCATAGTCAACAACACATTTGTAAAGAACCTTTACGTTAGCGACAAATACTATATATATAAAGGAGACAGCATTTTCCCTGTTGCCTCAAAGGGGAACTTGATAAAACTGTTTCCTGATTACAAGAAACAGATCAAGGACTTCTGTACAAAAAAAAGGCTCTCTTTCACAAAAAGAGATAGAGATAACGCCATAAATGAATGTGCCATGTTCATCGACCAACTGCTCTGCAATAACGACAATGGACATGACATGACATCTGAAGGCAATTATATTAACAGTCAGCTAAGCAAACTACTGCCACCACCCTATACACAGCCAGAAAGCGCCAAGGTAACAGATGCTGAAATTGACAAAGTGTTGCAAACAAAAGAAACCGTTCGGGACATAATAGCATATAACATGTACAAAGATGGAGGATCCATCGACTCCACCCTGTTTGTTGAAGAAAACAACACGGTTGCCACACCAGGCGTGGAGAGCATCGACATAATAAGAGAGGCTCACGCATTAAAGGAGATACAGGTCATCGGCATAACAAGCAAGATAGGTTCTGCCCAGACAGGTATGGAGTCATTCCGACCTGCACTAATGAAGAACATCCCGCTTGCACTCGGGGAATCCGACATCATGAAAATGGCAATGACACTGCCAGGAGTGAAGTCTATGGGTGAAGCCTCAAGCGGACTTAATGTAAGAGGTAGTTCCTCCGACCAGAACCTTATATTATACAACAATGGTATAGTGTATAACCCGATGCACCTCTTCGGATTGTTCTCTGCATTCAATGCCGACATGGTGTCAGAAACAAAATTGTATAAGGGCGGCATTCCGAGCCAGTACGGAGGAAGAGTATCATCTGTTATGGACATCAAGAGCAAATTTGCAGACAAAAACGAGTGGCACGCCCAGGCAAGTATCGGTCTGCTCACAAGCAAGGCACT
This sequence comes from Bacteroidaceae bacterium, assembly GCA_045641785.1. Lineage (GTDB taxonomy): Bacteria > Bacteroidota > Bacteroidia > Bacteroidales > Bacteroidaceae > Minthosoma. The sequence goes on along the minus strand of JAZUHP010000016.1, from coordinate 10,060 downwards.
TGTCGAGGCGCCTATCATACGCGACAGGGTACTCCTAATGCTATCAGGACGTACCACCTACTCCGACTGGATGTTGAAGACATTGCCAAGCAAGAGCGGCTACAAGAATGGCAGCGCCGACTTCTGGGACCTGGGAGGGTCATTAGGCATCATTCTCAGCAACCATCACCGTATCAACGCCTATGGTTACTACAGCCATGACAATTTCTCGTTCACAAGAGAAGACGAGTACTCATACAACAACGGCAGCATATCTATGGAATGGAAAGGTCAATACGGTGACAATGTATCATCATCTCTTTCCGTTGGATACGATCGCTACGACTACAATAATGAGGAACGAACATACCCGGACGAAGCATCAAGTCTATCATTCTCCATCGACGAGTATTTCGCCAAAGGCAAGGCAACAATATCATCAATAGAGAACAACAAACTGACTATAGGATTTGACGGCATGCAATACAACATCATGCCTGGCAGGTTTACTCCGGTAGGAGACCAGTCTTTAGTATCAGCATCAGTACTCAACAATGACAAGGCAAATGAATATGCCGTATATGCAGAAGACGAGTTCACACACAAAAAACTCACGCTAACAGGAGGTGTAAGATACAACATATTCAAATCCACCACACCAGGCAAAGAGAGGACATACAGTTCTCCCGACATACGATTGTCTATGAACTATGCCATCAAGGAGAATCAGTCAATAAAAGGAGGATTCAACACCCTGCACCAGTTTATCCACAAGGTATCGAACACTGCGATAATATCGCCAACAGACACATGGATACTTAGTAACTCACGTGTCAAGCCACAAAGCGGAATGCAAGTGTCTGCAGGATATTACATAACAACAAATGACCAGCAGTACGAGTTTGGGGCAGAGTTATACTACAAAAGGATGAGCCACTATCTCACATACAGAGGTGGCGCACAGCTAACAATGAACCCAAAACTTGAAGACGATGTCATCACAGCACAGGGTAAGGCATACGGCATAGAGCTACAGGCAAAGAAGATGTACGGCAAACTTGACGGTTGGATAAGCTACACATACTCAAAGGCGCACCTTCGCCAAGACGATTTGTCAGCAGCCCTTCTCGTAAACGGTGGCAACTGGTACGATGCCGACTATGATAGTCCACACGAATTCAAGTTTGTGGCAAATTACAAGTTTACGCGCCGTTTCAGCATCTCACTTAACGGCAACTATTTCTCTGGACGCCCTATCACACTGCCTACAGGAAAATTCTATAACAAAGAAGAGGACAAGATGATTCCATACTATACAGACAGAAACGCAAGCAGATTGCCTGACTATATGCGAATGGACGCATCTTTCAATGTCGAGACAGGCCATCACATCACAAACAAACTGAAATGCTGGTGGTCATTCGGCGTGTATAACATTCTCGGCAGGAAGAACGCATATTCCATTTATTACAAATCAGAGAACGATGTACTTAAATGCTATAGACTCTCTATATTTGGAGCACCTATACCATTCTTGTCATTCAACTTCAAATTCTAAGTAAGCGATCACTTACTTATTCAAGTTTCACAAGCTTCACCTGATAGGTTATTAGGTTGTTAGGTTATGAGGTTATAAGGTTTGATGCCATAGTACTTATGGGCGGGCAGTCATTCGAACCTCAAAACCTCACCAGCGAAGCGACCTTAAAACCTTACAACCTATTAAGTTAAACAAGTTAAGAAACTTAAAAACACTTAGAAATTGCACTACTTATGAAAAGAGTTATAACAAATATCACAGCAGTCATACTATCAATTATAGTAACCACTTCGTGTATTGACGAATACGAACCTAACATACCAGACAATGAACAAGATGTCCTGGTATTCGAGGGAGCAATCACTCAAAACAGCAATTGCTTCATATACATTTCCAAGGTCACAGGTCTTAACGACGTAACAGCAAAATCCTACGTCTCAGACCCCTCCTTTTACATTATAGACGAAAACAACAATGAAGAGCCTCTAAAAATTATCCTTATGGGCTATGAACGTGGCTTTAAGTTAAGCATCCCAAAACTAGAAACAACCCAAAAGTACCGTATCAAGATTGTGGCAGAAGGCGAGACATACATCACCGACCCTTTGCAGGTTCTGGATAGCGAGCCTATCGACTCTGTAGGATTCAGGTACAACGAGTCAACAGACGATGTAGACATCCTTGTATCGACTCACCCGTCTGTTCAGGGAGAGACACAGTACTTTGAATGCACTTACTACGAGACATGGGAGATAAACACCCCAAAGCAAACAGCATGGTATTACGATGCTGACTCCTTCACCATAATTAAGAACACAGGACAAATTCCGTCTCGTGGATGGTGTGCAAAACAAAACATCAAAAAGATAATCTATTCAAACAAAGAGTATAACAACGGAGACATAAAAAAGCACAGGATATACTCAGTTCCAAACAAGGACAATCGTTTCAATACACTATACCACACCACAATTACTCAATCAAGAATCAGTAAGGAAGAATATGAGTACCGTTACATATGCGAGAAACAGAGTCTCAACATGGGTGGACTGTTCACGCCTATGCCGTCTGAGTTACCTTCAAACATCCACTGCACAAGCAACCCCTCTAAGAAATGTAGCGGATTTATCAGTCTAAGAGGTACATCAAAAAAGAACTACGTGTTTGTTTCTAAAGAAGAGGCAAAGCACAAAGATCATTTCCAGATCCTAACTTCAAAAGAAGAAACGAGTGAGACGTCAGAATACAGATTGCACCTTATGGGGTACCACCCCTACATCATCGAATTTGAATCCATAGATGGTACGATCAGGATATTCGACTGGATATTGGATAAGTGGGTAAACTGCTTTAACCCATATTGGGGATGCAACACAACAGAGAAACCGGAGTTCTGGCCGTAGTAATAAAGGGTTAAAGGGTTAAAAAGGTTAAAAGGTTAAAGGGTTAAAACAACATGATCATATGAAATCAGCAATAACGATTATAATATTTTTTATAGTTTCTGTGCTACAGGCATACTCACAGAACATGAATGAAAAGGCATTCGCCGTGCTCGACAAGAAATGCTACATAGTAGGTGAACAACTACATGTAGGAGTACAAGTGGTTGATTCCTGCAATAGTCCATCCATCAGCAAGGTGGCATACATAGAGGTGGCTGACACCAAGAAGATGTACGCACAGACAATGATTGCACTTGAGCATGGTAAAGGATGGGCAGACATACCACTACCTGCAAATATGCATAGTGGCTGTTTTCAGGTATGCGTCTATACCCGTGCAATGAGAAATCAGGGACAGGACACATTCTACAGGACAATAATAGGAGTAGTCAACCCGTCACGCGTATCTGCCTATGACAATATACTGTTCCTACCCGCAGACAGCCTCAACAGAAAGAATAAAGCAACCATAAGCAGTAGTGCAAAAGAGACTATCAGCATCGACATACCAGAAGCAAAAGATGCACTATCATGCTTCATCTCTGTTTATAGCGACGACATAAACATGAACGATGTCAAGGAACTTCCCCGCCTACCAAAGAGCAGCATGTATGCCACAGAATATACAGCTGAACTTGAAGGTCACACCGTACTGGCACAAGGCAAGTTCAGCCAAGACGAGGCAGAACAGGTACAACTGGCAATGGTAGGAAAGGAGTCATACATATCTGACGGACAAAGACACGCAGGAGGAAGCTACACATTCTTCACATCAAACATATTTGGCAAAAGGCCGATAGTTCTCAGCGCATATAGCACAGATGGCAAACCACTTGACATACAGATAGAATCGCCCTATGCCCACATACTGCCTACATGGCTGCCAAGACTGACCGTATACTGCAACGAGAATGACCTTAGGGCACACAACCAGAGCGCGCTACGAGAACAGGCATATACAGAACACATCGAAAGAGACACAACAGCAGGTACAGAAAAGTTCACGCAGGTGTCCCCTGACATCACATACGACCTGGACGAATGGACCCGGCTCAGCACAATAAGAGAAATGATTGTTGAGTATCTCCACGGAATAGACAGGAAAGAGCACAGTGGCGTCAACCAGCTATTCGTGTTCATACCAGAGATAAAACGTTACTCCGACAACCCAGCGCTGGTACTCCTTGACGGAATGCCAATACACAATATCGACGACATACTCGACTACGATGCACACCTGCTCAAGTACGTCTATATCTACTCAGGCAGATTCACCTTCGGCAGTACAATATGCAACGGTGTCGTCTCATTTGTGACAGCCAAAGGACGTCTGTCCAACTACAAGCTCGACTCTGGCTCAAGACTTATGGCATACTCTTTTCCACAGGACCACCCACAGTTCTTCAATTGCCACAGCAAGGAGGCATATGGAACAATGCTGTGGAAATCCATAACAGGAAATGACACCACAATAGAAACACCTGGCACAGCCGGCAGATACAATATAGTCATAAGTGGAGTAGACAAATCTGGCAAACCATTCAGATACGAAAAGAAACTCATCGTACAGTAACAAACTCGACTTTAGCTTTTGGCTAAGTCGAGCCAGTTAAACTGAAAGCAAATTATGCAGAAAATTATTCAGAAAATTTGCTGAACAATTTGCTGACTAATTTGCTTTCAGTCACATCTATAAGCTAAAAGGGAAGAGAAAACATTTTCTTTAATTATCTAAATTTTCGTTCTTTTCAACCAAATTGAAGAAGAACCGTTTTTCTTTGTATTAAAGGTTTTTCTTCGTCTGCGCTTGCGCGATAAATAGTTTTCAACCAAATTGAAGAAAAACATAATTTTCGAATAAAACATTTACTTTTTCACTATTTTGTAAAGTCGACTAAGCAAAATAAGCAATTTTTGCAACAAATTTATATCCTATTTCAAAATGTATGCTTAAATTTGCAGAGTTACAGTATTGTTTTCGGATTCGCTTACGATGGAACATCAAACCGCTACCACAAATAGTACCGGTGCACCTTTCATCATAAAGAACAACAAGCATCTTTTATAAGTAAAAATAATCACACATATGGCTTTAATTGAAAGTATCATTGCACGTGCCAAGGCAAACAAGCAGCGCATCGTGCTTCCAGAGTCACTCGAGGAGCGTACTCTCACTGCAGCCGACAAGTCTCTCGCAGACGACATTGCCGACATCATTCTCATCGGTAACCCACAGGAAATATTTGCTCTTGCAGACAAGCTTGGCCTCAAGAACATTGGCAAGGCAACTATCATCGACCCTGCCACTTCTGAAAAGACAGAAGAGTATGCACAGCTTCTCTTCCAGCTCCGCCAGAAGAAAGGTATGACTATAGAAAAGGCTCGCCAGCAGGTTCTCGACCCACTTTACTTCGGATGCCTCATCATCAAGAGTGGCGATGCAGACGGTCAAATCAGCGGTGCTCTTTCCACTACAGGTGACACACTCCGTCCTGCACTCCAGATTATCAAGTGTGCTCCAGGCATCTCTTGTGTATCAGGTGCAATGCTTCTTATCACACAGACACCTCAGTACGGAGAGGAAGGCGTACTCGTTATGGGTGACGTTGCTGTTACTCCAATGCCAGACGCTGCTCAACTTGCTCAGATTGCAGTATGTACAGCACAGACAGCCAAGTCGGTAGCAGGATTCGCTGATCCACGTGTTGCTATGCTTTCATTCTCAACAAAGGGAAGTGCAAAGCACGAGGTTGTTGACAAGGTCATTGAGGCAACACGCCTTGCAAAGGAACTTGACCCAACACTAAAGGTAGACGGTGAACTTCAGGCAGATGCAGCACTCGTTCCATCTGTAGGTGAGAAGAAGGCACCAGGATCAGACATCGCAGGAAAGGCAAACGTACTTGTTGCTCCATGTCTTGAGGTTGGTAACATCGCCTACAAACTCGTACAGCGTCTCGGAGGAGCAGATGCAATCGGCCCAATCCTTCAGGGTATCGCTCGTCCTGTCAATGACCTTTCACGCGGCTGCTCTGTAGATGACATCTACAAGATGGTAGCCATCACTGCTTGCCAGGCAATGGACGCAAAATAATGCTAAGCTTTATTTTGAAGTGAATAGTGAAAAGTGAATAGTGAATAATTAATGTTACTACTGACGTTATGTACGAGAACGAAAATTCCCCATTATCATCTAAAAGTGACGCATTCTCTTGCCGCATAGTCAAGATGGTCAAGTATCTTTATAATAATAAAGATTTTGGATTGCGTTCAATATATGACCAAGTTCTTCGTTCAGGAACATCAATATCAGCAAACGTTGGTGAATCTCAATTCGCTCAAAGCACTGCAGACTTCATAACAAAGCTACATATTGCTCTAAAAGAGGCAAACGAAACACGTAAATGGCTATTGATGCTAAGAGACAGCGAATGCATCACGACAATCCAATACGACAGCATGAATAAGGATTTAAACGAGATAATCGCCATCTTGGTTGCATCACTGAATACGGCAAAGAGAAATCAACAATTAATCGTAAAATAACAAAGGTAGTTCTATTTATTAGATTGAAAAAGTTTAGAGACTATCTCATCGCAGATTAATTTTCAACTTCGCAGAAGCATAGCGAGCTATGGTAAAAGAAGACGAGAAGAAAGATGCCAAAGAGAGACCTAAAGTTTCCAAGATAATTCAAAAAAACACTAATTTATAGATTCTACCTATAGTGATTGGTGAGTGACAGATCCTATGGTAAAATAGATTTTTCACTTTTCACTTTTCACTTTTCACTTCAAAAATAAAATGAAAATTTTAGTTTTGAACTGCGGCAGCAGTTCTATCAAGTACGCATTATACAATATGGATGACCAGAGCGTCATCACAAGTGGTGGTATCGAAAAGATCGGTCTTCCAGACTCATTCATCAACGTAAAGCTCAACGGCGAGAAGCACAAGATTGAGAAACCTATTGCTGAACACACAGCAGGCGTAGAACTCATCTTCGATGTTCTCACTAAGGGAGACTACGCAGTAATGAAGGACCTCAACGAACTTGACGCTGTAGGTCACCGTATGGTTCATGGAGGAGAGAAATTCAACAAGTCTGTGCTCCTCACTCCAGAGGTAATGAAGGACTTTGCTGCATGTAATGACCTTGCACCACTCCACAACCCAGCAAACATCAAGGGTGTAAACGCCGTTTCTGCACTCCTTCCAAACATTCCACAGGTAGGTGTGTTCGACACAGCATTCCACCAGACAATGCCTGACTACGCATTCATGTATGCTCTTCCATACGAATTATACAAGAACTATGGCGTTCGTCGCTACGGTTTCCACGGAACAAGTCACCGCTATGTATCACAGCGTGTTTGCGAGTTCCTTGGTGTCAAGCCAGAGGGCAAGAAGATCATCACTTGCCACATCGGTAACGGTGCATCTATCGCAGCAGTAAAGGACGGCAAGTGCGTAGACACATCAATGGGACTCACTCCACTTGAGGGACTCGTAATGGGTACTCGTTCTGGTGACATCGACGCAGGAGCCGTTACATTCCTCATGGACAAGCTCAACCTCGACACTAAGGGCATCTCTGACCTTCTCAACAAGAAGTCAGGACTTGCAGGTGTCAGCGAACTCTCATCAGACTTCCGTGACATCCTTGCAGGAGTAGCAGCAGGCAACAATCAGGCACGTCTTGCAAAGGAGATGTACACTTACCGTATCAAGAAGTACATCGGCCAGTATGCAGCAGCAATGGGTGGTGTAGATATCATCCTCTTCACTGGAGGTGCCGGAGAGAACCAGTGGGAAGTACGCGAGGGAGCAACAGCAGGCCTTGAGTACATGGGTGTCAAGATGGATGCAGAGAAGAACAAGTCTTGTCGTGCTACAGAAGCTATCCTCTCAGCCGACGACTCAAAGGTAACAGTTTGCTGTATACCTACAGACGAGGAACTCATGATTGCACTCGATACACTTGCACTCACTAAGTAGTCTATTGACATTCGGATAAAAAGGACAAGGGAATGAAGCGTCGCTTCATTCCCTTGTTTGCGTATGGACCCAACTACCACACATCGACTCTTTGTTAAAAATCGCTAAAAAGAAATTTAGTCCTCCAAAAAGTCATATCTTTGTACTAACAACCTCCTATGGTCCTCTTATGATCCTCCGAGGAGCCTTCGATGTGAGTCCGTAGCATCTCCATCGCATCTCCATCGAATGTCCATCGAATGTCCATCGTTTCGATGGAGATACTATGGACATCCGACGGAGAAACGGTGGAGTAGAAACGACCTCTGCACGGAACATCACCGAAGGCACATCAGACCTATATATCAATATAATATAAATACGATTATTATTTTATGGTAAAATTCAAAACTAAACTTGGAAACATGTCCGGCAAGATTGGGAACATGCGTTTGTACGAAATGAATGGCGAAACAATCGGTGCGCTTTACCCTGAGGACGCTAAGAATCCAAAAACGGAAGCACAGATGAAACAACGTGTCAAGCTCAACAATATACTTGACATGTATAAGTACATCAAAGATGGACTCAAGTCAAACTTTGAGGGCATAGTAGGAAACAGGAATGCCTCAAGTTTCTTCCGCAGCTACAATCTTATGAGAACACCTGTATGGATTACAGAGTATCAAAAGATTACAAACAAATATGTCGTGGCGCCATACGTTATTTCACAAGGACATATTCCATCTATTGGATATGAATATGCTAACAACACGTTCGTATCGGACTTAGAGATAGCTGATCTTGATATTAACAAATCAACCTGCATCTCAGACATAGCAGACATAATCCAGAAGCACAACAAGGGATGGATGTATAATGACACTCTACATGTTATGCTTCTATGTCAAGACATTCCTAACGATATAGATGCAGAACTGCCACTTCCTCAATGCTATTCATTTACAATCCCCCTACTCCGTTCAAGTCTCAAACCTATCTGCGACATTCCTAACCATGAGACGCCAACACCAATGCCACGCATACCACTATGTAACATAGACGGAAAACTTGGCATTCGTATACCTCAGGAGCATATCACATCAAAAGTATATGCCTTTGCACTTGTTCACGGAAGAGGAGAAGGAATTGAACGCATGGTGTCGTCACAGCAACTTTGCCTTAGTAACAATACCCTTTACGACCATTACACAGGCACAGAAGCTATGGATGCAGCACTCGACAGTTACAAGACTAAAAGGGACAAAACAATTCCAAAAACAAGAGTAAGTGATGATTAAACAACAGATGCTGAATATGGAAAGTAAAAAACTAATAATCAGCAACTCCACTGAATACCATTCTATAGACACAGATAGGATACTGTATGTTCAAAGTGATGGAAACTACTGCACATTTCATCTGACAGGCGGGGTGACACTCGGCATGCTCCCCATCAGCCTAAAAGAAACAGCAGGACGATTGAGAGACATTACTAATATGAGTGGATACCATCGATTCATACAGATTGGGCGTTCACACATTGTAAGCCTCAACCACATCGAGTCCATTTACACATCACGTAGACTAATTGTATTTGACGAAACAGATCATTGCAGTATGTCACGTGTATCACTATCAGTATCAAATATCCTAATCTACAGACTGCGTAACATTCTTGAAAACTCAAAATATACGACTTTGGTAACAGACGACAGCAGTATTCTAAAAGAACAAGACTATGATAAAGACAATGGTGAAGTCATCATCTTATAGACTGTTTTCGTCATTTCTGCATCATCTTTCGCAGTTTTGGTTAAAAATGTCATATATGATAAAGAAATAAATCTATATATTTGCAGCACAAAGTCCTGGGCTTATCTTTTACTGTTAAACTTCGAACATTTAACTATGCCAAAAAGATAGCACAGGGCTTTTGTTACAATATAACCTATGTATTCGTTTTTATTATCAACATCACTACTGTCCCGTAAAAGTGGACAAACCGTTCTTTGAAATAATTGAAATATAGTCTTTTATGAGTATTTTTGCGAGTCAACGGACTTGAATTTGTAACTTTGCAGTCAAATTCATTGACTGTATATGTTCCAAGACAAAT
>JAZUHP010000015.1:0-19213 GCA_045641785.1 Bacteroidaceae bacterium | reverse complement strand
CATTTGAAGGAGTGATGCGGGCATCATGACAACATAAGTACGAAACTAAGTGTTTCGGACGCAATGTTGGGGCGCAGCGCTCTTCATGTCGGAGTCAAGGAACGAAGACGAACGAGATGAAGCTAAGCAAGGGTGTCATATGAAACGGAAAGATACGACAAAGAGAGTGCAGATATTATGAAAATCACTTACTGCAATATTATAAAATAATTTTGATTACTTACTTATTGCAAAGATACTTTTATTTTTCCATAACTAACAAACTTAAGCAAAAGAAATTTGTTTTTAGGAGTGGTTAGGGGGTTAAAAGGTTAAAAGGTTAAGTGGTTAAAAGACTAAAGAGTTAAGGATGCGTTAAGGAGTTAACCTTTTAACCCTTTAACCTTTTACTTCCCTTACAAACCAAGAATGGGGTGATGCGTTTGCATCACCCCATTCAATATAGTCGGAATTAAAACCTTTAGTTCCAAAGATCGCCCCATTCGTCGTCTCCACGAGGTCTACTGAGACCATCTTCACCGTCTGCCTTATCTCTGTCATCGATAGATAGAGATTGTGACAAAGATATTAATAGTTCTTGACCTTTGAACTCTGAAACCTTAGTTTCAGGAATTATATACATTTTCTTCATGTTTCAACTATGTTTTAGAGTTCAACCATTACTTAATAAACTTTTTAACAGTAGTACCATTGCTTAACTTAATGATGTTGATACCAGACTGGAGAGTCTTCTGTGGTGCACCATTAGCAGAGTAGATACCGATAATCTTAATCTCGTCGTTCTGATTCTCGCTGTTCTCGATGCTTGTTGTCATTTCGAGAACCTCGTCGAGGTCAAATACGAATCGTCTTACCTTAGCATTACCACCAGCTTCAACAAGTGGGTCTACCAACCAACATCTGTTAGTGTTGATATTTGGATGCTTGTACTTGTGGTCTGAGAGATACTGCTCATCTACGATATAGAAACAAGCTGTCTGTCTGTTCTCATGCTTCTGGAGAATGTAGCTTCCCTTAGGAGCAGGTATCTGCTTTGGCTGAACAACAGTGTAACCATCAGCATCTGTAAACAGATCGCCATATTGACCCTTAAGGTAAACATGCTCATTGTTGATTCTATATTCACAAACCTCACCTCTGTAGTAGTCAGCAAACTGTCCACTTACTACTTTGTCGATACCCTTGTCGTCCTCAGTGAAGATTACAACTGGCATATAAGCAGGAATAGTGTTTGCAAGGTTGTAGTTATGACTCTGTTCTCCGTCCTTGTCTGTATACTTAAGATTGATACTTTGAGTCAATGTAAGCATAGTGAATTCTGATTCAATACCAGTTTCCTCATCTACCTCCTTTGGCTCCTTACCAACGACTGCGTAAGCACTTACATTTACACCACTATCCTTGAGCTTTTTAATGTCAATCGCAAATGGTGCAATGAATGTACCCCAGTGAGCGCCTTCCTTTATAAACATGTTAGTGTTTGGATGGCGATAGAGCTTCAAGTTAGATATTGCCATACCCCAACCGTTCTCAGGATTCTTGTCCTTACTCTCGATTACTATCTCGTAGAAATCAAGGTCGTCGAATCTGCTAAGTTCGTTTCTATAGTAAGGACTTGGCTTCTTAGTATCAAAGTAGATCTGGAATGGCTGTGGAATAGCACTTGTGTCTGCCAAGTGTACAGTTGGAGTCACTTCAATCTTCTTGATAACATCACCGCTATACTTCTGTCTGATAGAGATGATAGCAGTATGTGGCTTGCTATTATCAGTAGTAGAAGAAAGTATAACCTTACCGCTGAATGAGTATGTCTGACCTGGGTCGAGAGGCATCTCATAACCTTCTGTGCTACCGTAGATGTACTTAGTTAAAACAGTACTATTATCCATGAACTTGTCAAATCGAAGCTCGGCAGCAGTACTATGAACATGTGGCTCACCGCTTGGAGTGAATTTCTCAGAACCTTCGATGTTGTTGAAGTTCTTGTATGAGTTATCAGCCTTAGCGAATGCACCACCCATAACACCAGTCATAGGGTTTTCAATGCTATTATCCTTTGCCTCCCATCCGAACAACATTGAGTATGGCATATCCTGCTCAAGTATCCAGAAGTTAGGGTTGTAGATAATGTTATAGTCAGTTGTAGCAGACTTCCACTTTGATGTAGTTGGATCCAATGGATCCTCGTACAATGTGTTGTTAAGCTTGACAACCTTCCATTCAACCATATGGTTGATTGCGTCATTCTCCTTGATATATTCCACAGCCTCATTGTGAGCCATGATAATTTCTCTGTTCTCGAATGTTGGGTACTGACCTACAGTAAATCCGATAGCCTTACCATTGTCTCTTGCGACATAGTCCTTGAGGTCTTTCTTCTCTTCTTCTGTAGCAAGGTCGTTCTCCTCGTCGAAGTTAAGATCACGAATCTTCTCAAGCTTCACGAACTTGAATGCAAACCAAGTTACATTTGAATTGTTGATATCGAAGTAAAGCTCTGCTGTACGGCAATTAGTCTTAGGATCGATATCCTTTTCACGAATGATGAGAGAGTCAATGTAAACCTCACCGGCAAGCACGTTGTGTGTGCCATCCTTATATACATTACCACTGCTGCATACATCAGTTGCTTCTGTAGACCAAGTGACATACTTGCCATTAGGAACAACCTCGTACTTACCTGTCTCCTTGTATCTGTGAGTTTCCGCACGGAAAGTGATACCCTCGAGATCTTCTGGAGCAATGTGGTCAGACTCGTCCATAGCACGGAAGTAAGCCTTCACTCTATAGAGACCTGGTTCGAGGTCAAGAGCTGTACCATGGATTGAAGCATCCTCAAGACTTGTGTAATGATTCCAGTACTCGATGAATGGAGGAATCATTTCTGAGTTCTCTGGTAATGGGTTCTCTTTGTTGACTTCCTTAGACCATGTGTTAACATGGAATGTGTCGTCAGCCTTGATTGTGCTACCATATTTATCTATATCCCAAGCGTCGAACAAATAGTAGAGGATAGGATAGTTAGAATAAGAATCTTCGTCCTGAGCAATCTGGTCATTGAATGTCTCAAAGTCATTCTGGAACCACTCGTAGAGAAGACCGTCTTTTCCGTTTGTTCCCATGATGTCCTTAGTGGTCAATGTCTCTGCTTCGTATCTGCTCAAGAGATTATTGATCATACCAGTACACAACTTGTAAGCTCTGCTACTGTATACATTACTGTTAGCCATGTATCTCATTGCAGAGTCTGCAAAGTGCTTAGCCATTGCGTATGCCGCAGCTGATTCCTGAGCAGCATGGATAGCCTCGATAGCGTCAGAAAGAGTCTTAGGCTGAGCTCTCTTCTTGAATGCCTCGTATGCTACATTCTGAGCAGCCCTGACTTCCTTGTTCATCTTAACATCATCACCAATGACTTCCTCACTGATATCGATTTCTGAAGAAACGAACTCAAGTTCAAGGTTATCGATTGCAATACTTTCACCCTTCTTAAGAGTACCGATTACACCGACAGAGAAATCTTCTCCGACCCATGAAACAGCTACCTGCTCAACGACAACCGCACTTACACCATCTCCACACTTTGGAATAGAAGTGTTGATACCACTACCAAAGAGCTCCATTGTGTTAGAGTTTGTACGTATTGTTGCCTTCAATCTGTAGATACCAGCCTGAACGTGGTCAATGACCTGTTCAATGTTAACCTTAATGTCAGTAGCATTACCATTATCACGATAAGCGTATCTGCTTCCGGTAGCAGCCTCCCATGGGTTGTCAGATACCTTTGCAGAACTGAATGATCTGTAGCCGTCGTTTGTTCTCCAGCTAACCATGTGGTTCTCGAAACCGTTGTTGCGGATTGCACCAGTCCAGTTTGCATTGTTAGAAGTCTGCTTCTTTGTAGCAACTACGAGATACTCCTCAAGTCTGTTGCAAACAGAGTCTGCATTGTTCTGTGAACCTGCTTCATTGTTGATCTCACCGCGATTGTAAAGGTTGACGTCCGCCTTTGCCAAGGCATCGAATGCATCAATACCCTTGCTGTCAAGGACGATTGCCTTTTCGATGTAGCTGTTAACCTTCTCGTAGAGCTTGATAGATTCCTTTGCAGGATCAACAAGACTATTGATTGTTTTAGTAAGCTCATTGATCTCCTCCTCGCTTGTGCTGTTGTCTGCTTCCATTGCGTCATAGTAAGCTGACATAAGAGGATTCTTGATGTCCTTGTTCATAGGCTTATCAATGAGATCCTTTGCAAGAAGACTTGTGTTCTGCAACTGTGCAAGGATATCATCCTTGTCTGTTGGCTTAACATAAGTAAGGTGGAAGTCATCGACACATGCCCAGTTACATCCTGTATTTTCAGTCTTGTAACCAATCTTAAGTGTTCCATCTGTTACTTCGCCCAATACTTCCACTACCTCTCCTACTTCTGTGCGTACAACCTGAAGTGAGTTGTTTGCCATGAGGTAGAAACCGAGCTGTGAAGAACCGTCAGACTGCTGTACACCCTTCATGTTAGCAGAAACCTTGTACTGACCGTTTGGAAGGTCTGTGATTACCTGATATACCTCCATGTTTGGAAGTCTGTTACCAGATGCCACCCATCCCTCAACAAACCAAGTTCCTACAGTGTAGTCTCCCCAGTTGCCATTGTTAGCAGCGTGGAAGTTTGGATTTGCAGTACCCATACCTGTCCAACCTGTAGCGCCAGATTCGAAGCTTGGGTTGATGATAAGCTCAGTGAGGTCTGCGCCTGCTCCCTGTCCCTTGAGTGACTCAAGGTAAGCCTGCTGAACGCGGTTCTTGTCACTTTCAGTGAGTGTACCATTGTTCCACTCGTTGTTGATCTCCTTAATCTTTTCATCAAAGAGCTTCATACCGACATCATTGAAGCTCAATGAAGCCTTGTTCTTGTATGTTTCGATATCATCAAGGATGTCTTCATACATCTGAGCAGAGTTTACTGCATCCTGAAGTGCCTTAGTGAGTTCCTTGCTTGAACTGATACTCATGTTGCCTTCGAAGCTCTCGATCTTTGCCATAAGAGTAGCCTGAACATCCTTGTTCATTTCTACATCTTCGTATTCTTTAGCATTCGCAAGCATCTTCTGTGCGCTTTCTTCATCTACAGTCTCGCCCTGATAAATGAGCTTGAGCATCTTGAATGAGAGCCAGCTGAAGTTAGGGTGATTGAGTCGGAACTCAAAGTTGATGATTCCGTCCTCTTCAACGTAGAAGTCGAGTTCATCCCATGCATACCAAACACCTGGTGATGCCTCAGTGTACTTAGTGCTACTTTCCACACCGTTAGCCACGAACTTGTAGTTCTTTGGTCCTTCTCCTGCAGTGTCGAACTGACCGAGACGTGCCATGATACCGATAGTGTATCGACCAGGCTTGTAACCTGCCTCAGGAAGATGGGCAATCCAGTAGTTATGCTGCTGGAGTACTCTGTCTGCAGCTCCACTCCAGAACTCTGTGAATGGTGCAATCATAGGAGTGTGGTCACCATTTACTTCGTCGTCAGCCTCAGTAGACCAAGTGTTGACGTGGAAATTATCTGGCACGTTAAGCTCAGTAAAGTCGTGGTCAGCGTCAAGTACGTGCCATCCTACAGCAACTGCCTTTGCACGGTCTGCCCAACCGAACTGTCCCTTAACATATCCACTTGTACAGTCACTGTTGATAACGGCATTTGTCATCTCCTTACCTGGAGTTGTCTGTGCCTTTGTTGCTGGGATAAGCGCCTGCTTAACATCTTCAAGTTCTGCCTTACCGTCAGTGATTGTTCCGTTCTCGTATCTCTTCTTGATGTCCTCTGTCAATTTCTCGAATTCAGCCTTACCGGCAGCATCAAGTCCTGTTGTAGGGTCATTGACATTGTCGAAGATGTTCTTGATCTTCTCGTATGCGTATGCAGATTCCTGTGCTTTCTTAAGGGCAGCTTCAACTCTGTCGTATGCTTCCTGAAGCTTGTCTGCATCGTCACAACCGTTCTTTATAAGGTTCTTCAACTCAAGTTGAGCTCCAGTCAACTCATCCTTGACGTCGTCATTCATCTTTGCCTGCAACTCGATAGTAGCGTTGTCTACAATGTCATTACATTTGTCGATGATTTCTGTGACGTCAACATTTCCATTATATATAAGGTGGAAGTTGTCGACCTTGAAGTATCTGTAGTTTGTAGCACTACCTTCAGTAGCATATGCCTTGACAGTGATACCCTCAATCTTGTTTACATTGAAGTCCAACTTGACAACTATACCAGTAGGGTCGCCTTGACCTGTTGCCTGAGCTGTCTCCTTACCGTTAGTAAGATTAAGTGTAACTCCTGCTGTTGATGCCATGACAGCTGTAAGGGTGTACTTACCTTTTGCAAGACCTGTTGTCTTCTGCCATATTGGGTAACCAACACCACCGTTGTTCCATGTGTTATAGAGCCAGCTACCATTAGAGTTAGACATTGGATAAGGGTTTGTGCTTGTTCCCTTTGCTCCAGTCTCACCACCTACGGAACCATCTACAGTCCATCCTGAAACGTCTCCAGTCTCGAAATCTGGGTTAGAGAGAAGAAGTTCCGTGATATCAGCGTTAGGGCCTGCATTGATAATTCTTGCAGCGCTAACACCATCAATCAACTGCTGCTCGTTTTCGAGAAGACCTGCAGTGATGATTGGTTTTCTAATGTTGTTGTCATAGTACTCCATTGCCGTTGAACTGAGCTTGGCAACTTCTGCATCGTATTTAGAAACCAGTGTAGCGTAAAGGGTATTTGACTCCTTTGCGTCGCTGACAATCTGTGAGAGTTCTGCAATAGCAGCGTTAAGTTCCTCGATACTCTCCATGTTTGGAGAAAGCAAGAGTCCATTGTTAAGGTTGTCCTTGGCAGCCTTGCTCATATCCTTGTTACGGAGAGCGGAACCTTGGCTACGAAGTTGGTTGTACTTCTTAGCAAGTTCGTTGAGGTCGTCAGCCTTACCCTTGTATATGAGCTGTACGTTATCGAAGTATGCTCTGACATCAGTACGTTCGCCTTCAAAACCGATAGTGAGAGTATGGTCATACACTGTGACATAGATAGAGTCAAGAGTATAGAGATACTCGTCCTTGTTTGAACCTACCTCTGCACTTGTGTTTCTTGGATTGTCATAGAAGTTCTTAGACCAAACTGCCAAGTCAGTTGAACCGCCATCTATCCACTTGAGCTGCTTTGAGTATGTAGTGCTGGCATCCTTTACATAGAAACGTGGATTGATTCCTGTGCCAGTCTTTGTTCCCAAGAACACACCTTGTGCCAAGATTGCATAGTTACCGTTAGGAAGGTCTGTAATCTTCTGGTAAAGGTTGAATGCCTTGTTTTCTGCAGCTGCAATGAAGTTCTGGTTTGCACCATAGACGTT
Source organism: Bacteroidaceae bacterium (assembly GCA_045641785.1). Lineage (GTDB taxonomy): Bacteria > Bacteroidota > Bacteroidia > Bacteroidales > Bacteroidaceae > Minthosoma. The sequence continues at coordinate 11,810 of JAZUHP010000015.1, read as the reverse complement.
TGTAATGGTATTTACAACAGTCCAGTGGTTGTTGTTGGCATTTCCGTCCGCATTACAGTTTCGAGAAAAGTCTGGGTTCATGATAAATGGCGTAGCACTCATCATGTTCTCTGGAGAAGCGTTGTTGTAGAGGTCGTCAATCAACTGCTGACGAGTCATGATTTCCCAAACGGCAGTGGCATTTGGCTTGCCTGTCTCTTCGTCAAGACCCTTACCAACTACTAATGTGTGTCCAGAACCACCGCCGGCCCAGTTGTTATCAACGTTGCCACACTGCATGTAGACATGTCCTCCTGTCTTGCTGTCGTAGTGAATGAAGTAGTATGCCTTGTTCTCGTCAAACTTAGTTGAATATGTACTGTTGTACCAGCGAATCTCCTTTACTGATAGTCTTGTGAACTTGATACCACCAACAGGAGTCGTTCTCTGGTCAATGAACATATCTTCACCATCAGCCTGTGCAATGTAATCACCTGTGTTACCGCCAATCTTCATCAGGTCGCGGAGGATGTATCCCTCTCCATCTTTAGTTACCTGGATAGGGTCACCGGCAGACTTAAGTGAGAGTTTTGTACCCCATGAGTTACCACCTGCAAGGAATGTTCCTGCTTCTGCATTACGGAAATAGTATGTTCCTAATTCGAAAGGAGCGTCAAGAACACTCTTGTAGTTTACGATATAGTTGTTCTGGTAGAGCTCAAGGTCTAAACCGTAGTATCTCATCTCTCCGTAAACGGTAACCTCATCGCCAATCTGTAGGTCGTCCTTAGAGCTGAACTGAGTGTTGTTTACATTCTTACCACTATAAATCATGAACTGTGGCTCGCTTGGGTCACCTGTTTCTGAGATATAGTATGTGATGGAACCATACTTGCTGAGGAACTCCTTTATGTAAGAGACCTTACCCTTAACATAGATCATGTTATTGGCCTTCTTGTACTTTGTAAGAAGTTCTCTTGCCTTTGTGACTGAATAGGCTGTGGTAGCTGTGTTGGTTAAGCTGGCAGGAATGTCAGGTGATGTAGCGCCATCTGTATACACAAAGATTCTCTCGTACTTGTTGTAGAGATTCTCTGCATAGTCAGTTGTGAACACAACCTTGTTTGCGTTACCTGTCCACGTTGTTGTACGTGTGGCTTCGTCAACTGTGACTGTACCAGAGCTTGGCACGAGTCCATGGTTGAAGCCAGAACCACTTGAATAGTCCAAGGTGATAGTGGTCATGTTCTGTGAACCGCCGTCGATGACAAGCACCATGCCGCCGTTCTGGCCCATGTATGACTTAGGCTCGTTCACGTCTCTACCACTACATGTTCCCTTGAACAGTGAAACTGTCACTCCTTCCCATTCTGAACATTTGTAACCATTTCCATGGGTGGCGTCAGTGACGCTCTTCCATTCAAGAGCGCCGGAAATCAAACCGATTTCCTTGCCAGTCTGGGCGGAAACACTTCCACAAATGCTGAAAATGGCTATCACCACTGTCAACAGTTTTAGTAGATTCCTTTTCATCATGTTGAATAATAATTTATTGTTAATTTTTTCTTGTTGCATTGAAAATTCACACACCAGTCGGTGCGTAAATAACATTGTCATATTTCTATCCATTCTCTTCATTCTCTCATCGTTTACTTTACATTCTCTTTTTTTGTTCTTTTCTCGGACTAATAGGGTATGATATCCCGTTAGTGTACAATACACCCAAAGTATCTGATGCAAAATTAAACATTTTGCTGCAAATCACATTATATATAGGCAAAAAAAAGCATGTTTTTAGTCAATAAAGCTAAAAACATGCTAAAATAGTACCTCCAGTTTGCAATTTACGATTCTTTATCCTTCATTTTTCATTTCAGCGCACTCAGGAATTGTCTCAATTGTTCTTCTTCCACGTCACCCATTTCGTACTCCTTTTCGGCATCGTTCTTGACCATGTTGAGCCATTGAGCATGTGCCTCTTCTGCTTCTTTCATCCAGCGGTCTTTATCCACAAACATGGAGTCACCTAACTGTTGAACAACAAAGCGTGCGTAGGAAGCACAATAACGTGAATAGTTTGAGTTTATTTCTGATAAAATCTGCTTAAGTTCATGAATGTCGTTTATGGCACCTGTGCTGATGTCTTGCATTACTCTATCTATTTCATATTTAGGTGCTAACATTCCACATATATCAACCCATCTGCCACCATGTGCATCTTCCAGTTCTTCTTTGTTATTTGTAAAATATTCAAATAAGAAAAGACGTAGTATGATGTCATAATACTGTATTCCCCGTAGTGCGGCACTACGTTTTATAAAGCATCCGTTATACTCATATTCCACCTCTTTTTCGCAGTTGTTGTTCTCTTTTCTGCCAGTGCTTCCTTTCCAGTCGTGAGAGAGTGATCCCGTCATTTTTTTCAGTATCTCCCTTCCCTCCAGTACGTTCTGTATGATGTAAGGGTTAGGAAAAGCGAAGTTGATGATGTCGTTGCGTGACGAAAGAGGTCTCAAGTCGCGTTTTGGCCACTTGTTCACGTCCCTCCAGGTGCCAACGGTCTTTATGTTTATACCAGGCACGAGATAGGTCTTGTTGCCCTCTGCTATGATGTAGGAGAAAGGAAACTTATACACCTGTGGATGTGTCTGTATCTTGCCCATAGCCATGGAGAAAGAGCCAATGTGTGCAGGCCACAGAATGTGACACCCGCTTGCAGTCTTGGCACCCCTGTCGAGCATTCCCCAGTGTATAGGTCCCATCTTGTAGGCGTGGTTGCTCTGGTTTGTGTTTGAACCGGCATTATAGAATGAGAAAGCGCCGCCAATGAGTAATGTGCTCTTGTGGTGTGAGGTTGAGAACGGTCCGCAGAGTGTTGCGCATGCTTCTCCATTATCCATGTAGCTGTTGGCGAAGAACAGGCTTGCCTCTGCCGAGAATCCTTTGCCGATGTGTACGGATTCTCCCACAAAACACTCATATACCTTTGCGCCGTCTGTTACTGTTGCCCCGGCGGCGACAATGGAACTCTCCATAGCCACATCTGTACCAATGAATGAGCATGCATCCTCGTTGCTCATGATGGAGCAGTTGTCAAGTCTGCTTGCCCCGTTAATTTCACAATACTCTCCTGTCTTTACATTGACCATGCTCTTTACATTGGTTATCCTTGAGTGATTGCCAATGATAGGAAGGGGGGTGGGTGAAGAGTGAAGAGTGGAGAGTGAAGAATCTCTGTCCTCCCAGTTGTCCCGGATGGCCTCCCCTCTCGCCATAGAGGGAGAGAGGGGTAGGGGGTGAGAGGGTCTGCAGTTTATGGAGAGCCATGCCACTTGCGCTGTAAGTTCCTCGCTGAGTGTCACGTTGCCGTCTCCGCCTTCGTTAAGAACAGATATCACAGTGCCATTTCCGAATGTTGCATCTTCCTGGCAAGTCATTGTACCTATGTCAGATAAGAGGCAATGGTCTCCAATGGAATAGCCGTTGATGTAGCCCCTTATGTTCTCGATGAGGCAGTCGTCGCCTATCGACACATTACGTAGTGAGGCATTACGGATGCCACAGCGGCGGAAGAATCCTTCTTCTACCTCTATGCTGCCCATCATACTTCCGATATCCACGTGACCATAGAATGTGACGTTATGAATAGTGTCAGGGGTAAAGTCCTCGCTTACCGCTATCTCGTTCCAATCCTCGGCAATGCATCCCTGTTCCTCGAGAATACATATCTCTCTGTCTCTTAGTTCTCTCATTGAAAAGTCTAAATTGATGATAAGTAAGTGGTCTTAATTATTTTTATAATAGATGCTCTCTATTTGGAAGTAGATTTTCGTTTTCATTTGAAGGAGCGATGCGGGCATCGTGACTGAAAATGAAACGGAAATATACGACAAGGAGAGTGCAGATATTATGAAAATCACTTACTGTAATATTATAAAATAATTTTGATTACTTACTTAATACTAGGCAAAAGTACATAATCTTCCTAATACTACCAAATTTCCTGGCTCTTTTGCAATTTGAAAGTAATTAAGAACGAAAATTAAAGAAAATGCCTTTTCCTCCCTTTTGGCTTATAGATGTGACTGAAAGCAAATTAGTCAGCAAATTGTTCAGCAAATTTTCTGAATAATTTTCTTTCAGTTAAAGTAAAGTGTTTTTTTATCTGTTTTTCTGGTTCTTCTTTAATTTAGTTGAAACTTGAATGTAAAACAAAGTATGTACAATTTATCGTACTTGATTTTGCCGCAAGCGGCCTGTAATTAAAACCTTTTGAAAACCAAGCAAAACCAAAGAAAACCAATTCATGAAAAATTTCGTGGATGATAATTTCCTTCGGTGAGAATAGTTCGTGTAGCCAAGCGCAGCGGATAAAAACTGTTTCCCTCGGTTTTCATATGTTTTACTTCCCTTTGGTCAGTGAGATCGCTTCGCTAAGTTCTTTGGTTTTAATTATAGACCGCTTGCGGTAAAGCCTTTGCGTTAGTATAATCAACAAAATTAAAGAAGAGCCGTTTTTTGTTCGTCCGCGCCATGCGCGATTAAATTCATCGAGTTCGCGTTACGTTAGGATTGAAGTTGCGGGAAAGATTCTTGTCAGCATACCTCAAAACAGCAAAACAAACGAGCATAGCAATCTTTAACGCTAAAGCAGAGAAAATAGTCCATAAAGGAGGGCTATTGTCACCATGCATCCCACAACATTATGTATTATTACCATAGTGCCGGACCATTTATCTTCTACAAGCTTCACGTGGCAGAGACGCCAAGACAAAACGAAATAGCTGAGTGCCCATATATAACAAGCATAGTTCTGATAGACTGGCACAGATATAAAACGTTCAATCACTATATAGATTGATGCAAACAAGAACGCAAGAGATGAGCATGCAAAGGCACGTCCAAGATGCTTATTAGAAAAGGCCAAATACAAAGCATAGAAGTATGCAAAATTTGTCAACCAGAACACAAAGTCCAGAGGTCCAGATAATATGCTTAAACCTCCCAGCCATAGACAAAGCATACCTGGGATATTCTCATCACCCTTAACTATACCGATACCCGTAGGCATGCCACACGACAGGAGATAAAGACCAGAACTAATTAACAAGTATTTATATTTATTTAGCATAATCAGATTATTTTAGGAAACAATCCAACGACTTACACGCCTTACCATCGTAACAGTCAAGGGGTATTGCCGAATCGCCTGCAAAAATCAAAATAAGCATCGATAATCAACGTGTTACAAAACCTATGCAAAGTAAGAATTTATACCCGAATATCCAAAAATAACCACATAAAAAAGCACTATCTTGCTACATTTTCTTGATACATATCATCGTTTGATACCTTGGAGTGGCAATTATAACCTATCTTACACGTATGCGTGAGTATTTTGGAACATCTGTATCAAAAGATTGATTGTTTCGACAATATTTTGTCTTAATATCGCAGATTTTTGAATATTTCCGCATTTATGTCATTCGTTTTTAGTATTTTTGCACCAAACAAAGCGATTCAATCATGGCAAAATTAAATAGAATACGAGTAGTACTTGCAGAACGCGACCTAAACAACAAATGGTTGTCCGACAAACTGGGCAAGGATCCTGCAACTGTTTCCAAGTGGGTGACCAATACCACCCAACCCAGTCTTGAAGCACTTATCGCTATTGCTAATGCACTTGAGGTGCCAGTGCAGGAGTTGGTAAGACAAGAAGAGTTCAATCAAGAGAAAGAATCTTGATTGCAGACTAACGTATCTATAAAGCAAAGACCGCAACAATAATGAATAAATTCACCATACAGCAACTCCAGCAGATGCGCGAATCCGAAGACCGCGTTGAGTTCAAGGCGGGTGAAGGAGGCAACGTTTCCTACGATGGTCGAGGCAAGACCAATCCGAAGGATCGTCGTCGCTGCATCCTTGGCTATGTCATCGCTCTTTGCAACGAAGGTGGCGGTCGCCTCGTCATAGGTATGCACGACAACTTTCCGCATCGTGTCACAGGCACTCGCCAGGCACAGGATGCTATCGGACAGCTGGAGTTGGACATCTATCGCGACACAACTATTCGTCCAGAGATTTACGAGCTCTACGACGAAGAGAATCATCGTGTGCTGGTGATTGAGGTTCCTTCACGTCCTATCGGCAAGGTGTTCAAGTTCGAGGACGTACCATTGATGCGTGTTGGCGAAGAACTCAAACCAATGTCCGATGCTATGTATCTCAAGATTCTGCAGGAGTCGGAACCTGACTTCTCAGAGAAGATTTGCGAGGGACTTACCCTTGAAGACCTTGATGAAGAAGCCATCCGTGTAATAAAGCAGGGCTATGCTCAACGCTGGAACAAGCCTGAGTTTGTGAGCACACCAACTTTGCAGGTGCTCCGTGATTTTGCTCTCATGAATAAGGATGGTCAGTTGACCAATGCGGCCCTCATCCTTCTTGGCAAGTCAGAAGCAATACGCAAACATCTGTATTGCAATCGCGTGACTGTAGAGTACCGCCTATATCACTCTATGATAGAATACACTGCACGTCAGGAATTCCAGGAGCCACTCGTGCTGATGGTCGATTCGGTGTGGAACTACATCAACCAACCTGCAAGCAATCCATTGCAACACTACAATGACGGTTTCCGCATTGGTGACATTCCTGCGTTCAATAGAGAAGTAGTACGAGAGGCAATCCTCAATGCTTGCTGCCATCGCGTGATGTATATCCAGAGCGATGTGGTTATCAAACAATATCCCGACCAACTCGTCATCACCAATGCTGGAGGTTTCCCTGTTGGTGTTGATGTGGACAATATCCTTACGGTTAATAGTATGCCACGTTGCAAACTCATCACCGAGGTATTGCAGAAGGCAGGTTTCATCGAGAAGAGTGGACAGGGTGTTGATAAGATGTTCTACCATTGCCTAATGGATGGTAAACGTTTGCCTGATTATTCTCTGACAGACGATTGGCAGGTATGCCTACGACTCTCTGGCGAAATCAAGTATCCTGCCTTCATGCTCTATGCCCGTGAGTTGCAGAATGCCCGACCTGCGAACAATAAACTCAATGTATTCGACCTTCTTGCCCTCTTCCGCGCTTCTCAAGGCGAAAGCCAACGCTATACAGACGAAGTAACGCTACGCAAACTTATCGACGAAGGATCACTCATCTCTACGCAAGATGGCTACAAGTTGTCTGATAGGTATTATGAGATCGCCAAGAATGTCGGAACTGTCGAGGACGAGCGAAAGGATGATACTGTAAACGTCCCAGTAAATGATACGGTAAATTTATCGCAACTCACTGAACGACAGCGTAAGATTTACTGTATTATAAAAGATGGTACGATAAATGACATGATAAATGACACGATAAATGCACAAACATTGTCTGAAGCATTAGGTGCAAGTGTTACAACTATCAAACGAGATCTCTATGTCCTCCGAGATTTGAATATCATCAAATATGTGGGAAGCAATAAGACAGGTCATTGGGAACTAATAGACATGCACAAATAGGTGGTTATCCATAGGTGGATTGAAAGAGCAATAACAAACAATCAATACTCACAAAATAGAGTTAACAAGAATGAGAGCAAAGAACACGTTTACCGTTCATACAGAGTTGATTGATGGAACTCTGTCTGGAGCAAGAAACATATACATGGGGGCAAACTCGACATGTCATCTCTATGTTATTCCTCGCGATGAAATTAACATTGCCAACAATATAGCAGACATTGCAGGTCAACCAGCATTCTATATTCTGCTTGGCGATACCAATGCCTTGAAGCCCGAAGCATACATTGGTCAAACTACAGATTTTGCCAATCGCAAGAACGACCATGTACAGAAGAAGGACTTCTGGGAAACAGCTCTTGTGTTTATATCTGACAATCATAAGATATATGGCGACGATGTAAAATATTTGGAGTATCTTGGAATAGAGGCAGCTCAAAGTGTAGATTCTTTCTCTCTGTTGAATGGAGCTAACCCTCGAAAGCCTAATATTGCTCCCTTCCGTGTCAATGATATGGAAGTGTTCTTCCGTGACATACAATTGCTCACTCGCTTTTATGGTTGTGGTATCTTTGACGCTCCAGTTGCAAAGCCACAACCTGAACATCTGTTCTATGTACATGCGACTGATCGTCCAGCCGAAGGAATTGGTTATTATGATAACAATGCCAAGCAGTTCGTTCTGGTAAAAGGTAGTACTATTGCAAGCGAGATCGTGACAAGTTACAAGTCTATAGCTGCTCGCGAGAAATTCATCAAAGAACACTGTAAGACAGATAAAGGACAGATTATTCTGCAACATGATGTGCCTATGGATAGTCCAAGTGGTGCAAGCGGTGTCATTCTTGGTCGCCCAAGCAATGGTTGGGATGATTGGAAGGATGCTGATGGTAATAAATTAGGGGAGATTATAAAACGATAGTTGTATAAAATTATTCTTAAATAAATCTTATATAACTGAAGAAATATTTAAACAAAGCTGAGAAAATATGACTGCTATAGTTGGAACAATTAACAGGCGAGGTGTAGCATTTGCCGCAGATAGTGCGGCAACCCATACTGTATCCTCTAAGCATAAGATAACTAATCATGCAAATAAAATTTTTGAATTGTCAAGGCATCATCCTGTGGGAGTTTGCATCTGTGGTAATTTGGATTTCTTAGGTATGCCATGGGAAGACATATTCAAAATGTATAGGACTTATTTGGGAAATTCTCATTTTGATACACTCAAAGAATACTCAAGTCATTTTTTTGAGTTTGTTAAAACTAGAATTATGACCAAACTTCTTCCTGATCAAAAAGGGAATTTGTCATTTGTTGTTAATGGCTATTTCAATGAACTTTTAACCTTGTCTAAGGAAGAAATTACCTCTGAAGGTCTAGATATCACGGATCAAAATGTTCTTGCAAAATTAGAGGCAAAAATGTCCTATTTTCAAGGCTTGTATTCAGGAAATGATAAATGCCCTGATTTTTCAGAATATTCATTTCCCGATTTTTGTAATTATTCAGAGGATATAATTAAGGAAATTATTAATCCTTTTTTGATGGAATCAAAGAGCCCTGAAGAATTTTATAATCTCTTCGCTCAATCGTTATATTCCATTTTAGTATCAACTGTGCATGTATATTTAACTAAGACGGAGCTTATATTTTGGGGATACGGCAACGATGAGATATTTCCTTCTTACTATTCATTTGAGATTACTTCTGCATTTGACGGAAGAATCAAGTACTCTAAAAAAAGTGAATATATAGTATCCAATATTGATAATGCATGCGTTGAACCTTTTGCTCAGACTGATGTTGCAAATACTGTAATAAGAGGAATCGATGATGATTTGCGAAGTCGTTTTTATGATAGCTACAAATCATCAATTACATTGTTCAGAGATGAAATAATTTCTTCTTTATCAAGTGCTGGTGCACCGAAAGAACTTGTATCAGTCTTAGAAAGTATGGATTTAGATTCTTATACGTCAACGTTTGCTGACGGAATGAATAAATATATTCAAGAGAATTATATTCAGAAACTAGTTAATACTGTCTCATATCTTAGTAAAGAGGATTTAGCAGATATGGCAGAAAGCCTAGTGAGGATGACATATTTGAAAAGAAGAATTACATCTGAGGAAGAGAGTGTCGGTGGTCCTGTCGATGTAGCCGTTATTACAAAGGGAGATGGATTTGTATGGCTGAAAAGGAAACACTATTTTGAAGCAGGTATCAATCCTCATTATTTTGAACGTTCTAAGGTCGAATAGTTATGATTACAATATATTCGGAAAATTTTGAAGCAAAGAATACGGCAATGCCATCTGTAGCAAAAGGGAACGAATTGTATATTAAGCTGTTAAACGATTCTAGTGCTAAGATTAGAGAACAGATCAAGCAGGATTTAAATGCCATTCGTAATATAGATTGGAATAAAGACAGTCAAACATTGAAAGATTTAGTCATTCGCAAAAAGTAGTTCTTATGACGCCAGAAGATAAAGCTAGGGTCAAGATAGACCAGATGTTTGAAGATGCCGGTTGGCTGGTGGTGGATAGAGTTTTTTATTCTCCTTCTATTACTGCTGCTGCCATTCGTGAAGGACTTTTGAACGGCAACCGAGAAGCTGACTACTTCCTGTTTATCAACGGAAAGGCTATTGGTGTGCTAGAAGCAAAACGAGCAGAAGTCGATGTGACATCTACAAAAGTCTGTGATCAGACTTACATGTATGCTCGTGGAGTACCTGAATGCTACCAAGCATGGCAACGTCCTCTTCCTTTTGGCTACCAGTCAAACGGAGAAGAAACTTATTTCCGTGACTTCAGGGATAAAGATGGAGGCATGGAACTCCTTAATCGCATCCATACTCCAAAGGAGTTGTGTAAGATGCTTGGCATTGAGGACATATATGCAGGACTGCCAACTCTCAAAAAGAAAGGCTTGCGTGACTGTCAGTTTGAGGCAATCACAGAACTTGAAAAGTCATTCCGCACTGGTCAGAACAAAGCATTGATGGTACTGGCAACTGGCTCTGGTAAGACATACACAGCTTGTTTGGCTTCATACAGGTTCCTGGCATACACTCCAATGAGACGAATCCTTTTCCTTGTTGACCGCAACAATCTCGGTAAACAAGCAGAAGGAGAGTTTGGTATGTTCCGACTTACAGAAACAGGAGATCCATTCAATACCATCTTCACAGTCAACCGCTTGAAATCTGCAAAGATTCCAAGCGATAGCAATGTCGTAATATCTACTATTCAGCGACTATTCTCTTTGCTGAGGGGTGAAGACATTACAGATACAGATGATGATGACGATGACAACGATACACCTGTAGAACTTCCAGAGAATCCAACTCTGCCTAAGGATTTCTTTGATGTCATTATCATTGATGAGTGCCATCGTAGCATCTATGGCAACTGGAAGAAGGTTCTTGACTACTTTACAACAGCTAAGATGATAGGTCTTACAGCAACTCCAGTTCCTGAAACAATGGCATTCTTCAATAACAACCGCATTGTCAACTACACCCTTGAAAAGAGTATCGTTGATGGCGTAAACGTGGATTGCCGTATCTATCGTATCAAGACAGAGGCAACAGAGAATGGTGGTGCTATCAAGCAAGGTGACAAACTCCGACGTGAAACTCGCTATACTGGCAAGATAGAAACCATTAGTCAAAGAGAAACCAAGCAATACACCAAGGAAGAGCTTAATCGTAGTGTCATCAATCCTGCTCAGATAAAGTTGGTGCTTGAAACATATAGAGATAGCGTCTATTCTGAGATGTTCACCGACCCACAGCGTGAGCCAAACATGGAATATCTGCCAAAGACTCTTATCTTTGCTTTGAACGAAGCACATGCCACCAATATCATGAACATTGCAAAGGAAGTCTTTGAGCATACTGCACCAGACGATCCTTTCGTTCAAAAGATAACCTATAGTGCTGGCGATAGCAATGAACTGATTCGTCACTTCCGCAATGATAAGGAGTTCCGCATTGCAGTTACCTGTACGCTTGTTGCAACAGGTACAGACGTTAAACCTCTGGAGGTTGTCATGTTCATGCGTGATGTTCAGTCACTCCCTCTCTATGTTCAGATGAAGGGTCGTGGTGTTCGTACCATTGGTGATGAACAGCTTCGTAATGTTACTCCTAATGCATTCTCGAAAGATTGCTTCTACCTCGTTGATGCCGTAGGTGTAACAGAACACGAAATGCACATACCATCAGCAGGAACGGATGATGAACACAAGGAAACCATAACCTTCAAGCGACTCCTTGAACTGATTACACATGGT
>JAZUHP010000014.1:0-2135 GCA_045641785.1 Bacteroidaceae bacterium | reverse complement strand
CACACCTTAGAGCTGAGTATGCTCTCCTCGTTCTTGAAACTTGCTTTATGGGCACGCTTCAAGTACAGATATTCGGGAGTGAACTGACGACAGATTATCTTAACAGCTTCCTCACACACATGGTGTCCGCCAGGTATATCGTAGAAACCATGTATATCTTCAATAAAGACATCCTGATACCTATCTCCCAGTAATTCGTCTTCCTCAGCGAAATATCCCGTTATAAGGTTGCACTCTTCATCGCTAAATGTCTTCAGTTGTGGTTCAAAGGCTGCGTAAGTGGCGATCAACTCCTTAGATGGAGCTGGCAAACCATTATGTGGACCAAGTTTTGGCAGTTCTACTGAAGGAGAATAGCATGGATTGATGACTATGCGCTTCACACCTGTGGTCAGCAATGTAAGGAAACCACCAAGAGAAGAGCCAACCACAAGGTCTATACCTTCACGCTCAATGGTCTCACGTATTTGTTGCAGTGCCACAGCGCAATCATCTTGTGTGTAGTCCATGCATATCACTTGCCACTCATCCTGTGGCATATATTTACGGAACAAATTACAGCTGCCCCCATTAGGCGAGCCGTTGTAACCATGTATGTATAGAAGTTTCTTCATAATCATCTTTCTAAATCATCTTTTTCTGGATCAGCTTCTTCTGGATCATTGTCTAATGGCTGAGTTTTCTTCTCCTCCGGTAATAAATAACCACAATATGAGATATCCATAAACACTTCAACAATCAGACCTATTATATTTGCAGCAAAATCCTCCTTGTCGGCATTCAGGTTCAGGTCACGCTTGCTCTTTTCGATGTTCTTTCCTGCTGTCGCATTCTTGCAGTATGGATTGTTAGCCTTGATTCTGTCTATCAACTCTGACTCCAAGTATGCCATGAAATCGCTTGTCCAGTATGCCTTCGTGGCAGGATTATCGTTATTGGGAACAAACAGCATCTGATAGTCGTAGTCAGATGTTTCGTCGTATTCAATATGACCAAGAATGCGATCGCCGTCAATTGATTTTCCTGTATAGATAAAGTCACGTCCCCATAACAGATAGACGCAGTTGAATAACTGTTGCAGACGTTTCCGACTTCTGACATAGTCTCCCCAAGCCCATCCATCCCCTGCCGGTACGATATAGACATCGAAAGGCATGTTGGTGTCCTGAGACGCAATCTTGTTCCATGTGATCTTCTTTATACCACTTCCAGCAACTCGATCCACCTTGTATGGAGCAAGCTCACTATAGTTTATTGCAATATAAGCCATATTTTCACATTATTAAATTTTATTCCCAATCGTAATAATCAATCTCAACTTCAAAGTACTCTTGAAGTGCAGCTTCAAGAGCAAATAATGAACGGGGGGCTTCCTCGCATTTAAGGATGAGTTCACCGTTCGCCGCTCGTTCCATGAAGATAATGTTGCCCTCATGGTCGTTTTCTCCTTCGATGACTCGCATGACTGCCTGAAAAGGGATGTACAATCCCAGTTCATTGTCCATCATGCCCGTTCGTTTGCCTACCTCACGTATTAAGGTTTCAACTGCGTCAACCTGTGAAGCCTTTCCGCTGATTGAAATGATTGTTCTAAATATCATAATGACTAAGCTGTTTTGAAGTTTACGCTCATAATATAGTAAACAAAGTGAAAAACTTCAAATTTTTAGGCAACTTTTTTTCAAAGACAATATTCATTTTTCATGCATTGGAACCTGTAACGAACACCATGAATTTTTGGTTTGCCAATCTGCGAGCAAAGTGCTCCCATCCTTCTATATTCTGTATCTCGTCAAACAACAATATCGGTTTACCTTCATACATTGTGCCGTATGCCTGCATAGAATCGATCTTTCATTTAATCCGAGACAAAGATATAACTTTTATTTAATACCATCAAACAAATATCGGCAGTTTTATTTACTGGCAATAAACAAAACAAGACATAAATAACGTGAGTTCGACGAAAATCATCGCACAAAGCGCACTCCTGTTTTTTTACATTGCCGCTTGTGGTACAAAATATAGGGCAAGAAACTGCCCCCTAGTAAATGGTTCAATCACCCCCTTTTCACCAGTCATCACTCGAGCAGCACTCGAGGAGCGCACGAGATTGCTTGGAGAATCTCGTGCGC
>JAZUHP010000013.1:0-2914 GCA_045641785.1 Bacteroidaceae bacterium | reverse complement strand
CCCCACTTCCTCCTTTCTTCATTAAGGGCAATTCAATCGTGACCTCTCAGTCGGGTGTGCAAATATAAATAAGAAAATCTGAACGAAGAATAGGCAAATTCTCAGGGTGGGTGACGTAATATAGCCAAAAAGTGGCTCTTGAAAATGCACCCCTAATGACGAGCAACTTTTTGAAATCAATTCTTTATTAAAGGCTGTTTTTCGGTAAAAAACGGGAATTGAGGATTTTTTGGCTTGCACCCCTAATGACGAATTGGCTATATTTCGGCATTTGTGGGGTATGGGGTTGACAAAATGCGGTCGATATGTTATAATAGAATAAACGAAATAAAAAGGAGGAAAACTTATGGCAAACATTATAAGCGAAGGAACTATGTGGGTGAACCCCGAAACAGGAGAAACAACGGAGATAAAATCTGAGGGTGTCTTTATGACTAAGGAAGAAAAAGAACTCCGAAGAAGAAAAGCTCTGCAAAGCAACATTGACGGACATAGAGACTTGGAGTTTAAGCTCAAGAAGAAAGTACAAGGAAGTTTTACAGTGATGCTCTGCGATGATTTCAATAAGTTGTATGCGGAAGATGTATCAAGTCCTACTCTTAACAAACTCATATACCTTTCTACTTTTATGGGCAAGGACAATGTGCTGATGCAGGAGGTTCATTGGGACGGAAACGTGCAAGTGGGAACTCCTATGACAAAAGAAGATATTCAGAATAAGCTTGGAGTCAACCGCAATCATTTTGGAACTTTTTGGAGAGAGTGTAAAAAGCACAATCTCATAACTCAAGATGAGAATGGAAACTATATGCTCCCGTCTGATATGTTCCGCTTCTGTAATAATTCGGGAATAAATAAGAAAAAGACTGCAATGGTGAGCGTGTTCCGTCATGCAGTTCGGTATATGTACGAAAATACAGATGAACATAGCAAAAGAATACTTGCTTATCTTTATAGGCTAATTCCTTTTATTAATCTGAAGTATAACGTGTTGTGCGAAAATCCGTTTGAAACTGATGAAAAGAAAGTAAAGCCTTTAAAACTAAGTCAAATATGTGAGAAGTTTGGAGTAGATGCAAGTAATCAGTCTCGTTTCATTACTCAACTGAAGAAGTTGAAATATGAAGATAAGCTTGGCAGAAAAAGTAGCGTAATCACATATCGTTGGATTTACCTTAATGATGAGGAAATCTATTGGGTGAACATCAATCCTTCTTTCTATATGGGCTATTTAAGTATAGCGGACACTGTTGACCTTATGGACTCCGCACTTCTCAACGCAGAAGATAAGAAAACTCTCGACTTATTAATTGAATAATTTGTGCAAGTTGCCCATTGACAAAATATTACGAATATGTTAAAATGTTATTGTAGGGAACGCAGAGTCCCAAAATAAGGAGGAAATGATATGTTTAAGTCTAAGACAAAGCCTATAACCAAAGAGCAGTATGAGCGTTCAGTGAATGGCAAACTTATTCCGTCCGACAAGGAAAAGGTGTTCTCCCATTCAGAGCTGTACGGCTTCGGAATTGCAGATGTGTTCGTGCATCACGAAGGAAACAGATACTATGTTTCATACACCGACCTGAGCGAAAGGAGGCATATATAAATGAAGTGGGTGATTGAGTTTGAATATGATGGATATGAAGCTCCTACTATTCATGGATGCTTTGAACTCAGCGAAAACCCCGACATTCTTAATTACAAGAAAAATAGATACTATGATGGCAATGTGTACGACAAGGACTATATGTCGTATTTAGTGACAGAAGATGTTGTTTCGGGTATTAACGAGATTGTTGGTGTTTCATACAATATGGGTTGGTATGACGGATATGCAGAAGGACTTAGTGAAGGAGCGTTATATTTATGAAATTATTTGTAAGTGTGCCAATGCAAGGCAGAAGTGAAGAAGAAATTTTGCAGGACTATGAAGTGGCTGTTGACGTGGCAAGTGTATTTACTAAAGAAGAAATTGAGCTTATTGATGTATACAATCCCACAATGACAGGTGCTTTGAATTGTCTCGGAGAAGCCATTAAGAAAATGCAGGATGCAGATTTAGTTTTCTTCTGTAAGGGCTGGGAAACGCATAGAGGTTGCCTGATTGAGCATCAATGTGCGGTGCATTACGGAATACCTTGTATGTACGAATAGGGGGGTGAGTTTACATGACAGACTTTGAGTGCTATCTTGCTTCCCTTACATACGAAGATGAGGTTCAGTACAATGACGAATGTGCGGAGCAATCTTGGAATGATTCGTTTCAAGGGTGTGGCTCTTGGGCAGAATTTGAACAAACTTGGAACTGAGGAGGAAGTCGCATGATTAAGATATGTGATGAGTGGTATTTCAAGAATGACGGAAGCCAGTATATTCTAATTCACCAGTACGAAAAAGAAAAGATGAAATTCGGCACAAAAGAAACAACAGGAGAAATGAAAACAGTGACGGAGGAAATCGGATATTTCAACACGTTGCAGTTTATGCTGAAAAAGCTTGCGAAAATAATTCTCGCAAAAGAAGAAATTAATTCTTTAGGGGCTTATATTGATAGGCTTGAACAGTTAGAAGAAAAACTATGTGTACTTTGCAAAGGATATTAATGGTGCTGTTTGGGTGTTCCGTCCTGCTTGTGATGCATTACTCAGGGAGGAGACACTTGACGAAAACATCAAATTTCTACAATGCTAAAGTTGATGAATGTATTGAGAGAATATGGGAAATCACTCAGCAGATACGCAACATAAATGAGATGATTACCGAGATTGAGCTGTCGGGAATAGACAGAATGAAAAATTTCTCTCAAGAATTTACTACCATTATAGGCAAAAAGATTTCAGTTGACATATGGGCAGACGGAAGTTCGGCAACAACCAATCAGTTGAAGAAACTTGCAGAGGCGAGACTTGAT
>JAZUHP010000012.1:0-150634 GCA_045641785.1 Bacteroidaceae bacterium | reverse complement strand
AATTTCTTTGACGGAAATGTAACAACATACTCTATATTATTGGATTCAATTATCGTATCAGATATTACTCCAGTCTCTTCTTCCGTAGGAGCAACAGCCATATAAAGAGTAAGTGTACCATTGTCCTCTGTTGAAATATTACCCAGACTAAGGTACATGTCATTGGATTTGCTATACGACACTATTTTACCTGTAGAAGCATCCATGAAACCTTCATTAATAAGACATGGTCTTTCGGTATGGAATGCAGAACGATACCAATTACCTTTCGGCATAGTAAGTTCAAGCATTACAATAGCGCAAGCATGCTTGAAATTAAAGGATGCTTTACCATTTGACGGTATAGTCGCATTTGCATACATATAATCGTAGCGTTCGCCAATATGTTCCAAACTGTTATTCTGATATTGATACTGGCCATAAAATGACACAGGTATATCCGTGTAAGAATCCTCAGTTTTAAGGTTTACAAATGGATAATATGCTGCATAGGTGTTTCCTTTCAACAAAGCCCAACCTGCTCCATCAAATGATGATGAAAGTCCATCGTTCGTTCCATTATTTAGGACTTGTTTAGCTTGGCCATTAGTTGTTGGTGCTATAGGAAAGATACCGATTGTCTCGTCATCGTCCCACGCAAATGATATTGCAGAACCCGTATTAGTAAGTGATGTACGAGTATTACCATCAAACTCGTAAGCCTCAGCTGTTATTTTTACTTCACCAACGAACTTATCACCAACTGTTGTCATCTCATCATCTGAAGAACAAGATGCCATGAGCGCCATGATGGCACATGAATAAAAGAGTTTCCTCATTGTTGTTTTTTTTAGTATTAGTCTATACTTGAATTTCTCTGTCTCGCACCATTCTCAAATGTGAAGTCCTCACCTCTAACAGGAGCTCCACTTTGTCCATTAATTGCAGTATCACTTCCAGCCAAGATACTTGTTCTTACCTTTGAACACCTTACACTTACGGTAGGTTTAGAATAATTTGATTTCACCTTTTCTCGATATATTATGCCATCGAGTTCCAACAATGACGGTTAAAAATAGGAATGCGTGGAACTATAAGTTTATTACCGCTGCGAGGGTCTGGACTCCCTATCTAATAGTAATAAACAAATAGCCCACGCTTAAGTTATATAAGTAGCCAACAAGGGCTGACAAATACAACAAGCGTGAGCGTCTTTGCCTATTATCCCATTAGAATGTGAAATTGTCCAGATTTCGCAAGCAGGATAATATCTTAAACGCTCTTGTTTACTAATAAGACACGGATTGCTCCGCATTGACTCATCCCGTAGTAACGAGATTTGTCAATGGCAAAGGTAGTGTCTTTCGGAGAGTTGAGCAAGAAATAAGAAGGAAATGTTAAGATGTTAGAGGAAATTCACATCAAAACACAAAGAAGGTGCGTCATAAACATAAACGACACACCTTCATTGATTTTTATATATTACACAGGGTATTACCCCACGATGTATTTCTCAATATTCCTTGTTTCCTTGCTGAAGTTCATTCCAATTCGTATTACCTTCTGCCCGTCAAGTTCGAAAGGAAGAGTGTAGGACTTGTCCTGAATCTGGGCAAGTGCCTCTTCTGCCGTACCGTCAAGCTTAAATTCCATCACATAACAGAAGTCTTTGGTTTTCAGCACAAGGTCTATGCGTCCATCACTCGTATGATACTCTGCCTGAACATAGAAGCCCATGAGTTTGAATACGAGCCATAGCACATTCTGGTAGTGGTTCTCCAAATCCTTAATAATAAGGTACGGAGTATCAGCAAAGAGCGATTTCAGGCGCTTGACGAACTGGTCGGTGTTGCCACTTCTCACGTCCTTCACGAAACTACGGATTTCAAAAGCGGAACTCTCTGCCTTTTCCCATGTGTGAATATAGAACGGCATAAGAAAGAACATGAAACCTTCCTCAACCTCCTTGTTCGGGAAACCGAGAGCGTACATGTTGAACTCCTTGTCAAAATCCTTGATGGTAAGGTATCCGCTCTGGTAAATGACAGGTATAGGATTCGTATTTTGCGGATCTGTACTGTTTAGTATAGGTGCTGTCACTTCCACACGTGACATTTCCTCAAGGTTGTATTCGCTGTTCTGTAGAAGTTGTACGAGGTAGGTAGGTGTTCCTGTCTCAAACCAGTAACTGCCGAACTTACACTTGTCCATGGCATTGAGGACACTGAACGGATTATACATACCTTGCTTGGTTTCTTCACAGAAGAAATATCCGTCATACATTCTCTTGAGTTCTGCCATTGCCTCATCCTTCGTCATGCTATTATTCTCGGCAAGGCGCATGATATACTCATCAAAGTTACTACGGATTTCCTTTTCCGTAAGTCCGCATATCTCCGCATATCTCAAATCCATTGAGATGTCGTTGAGATGATTGAGGTCGCTGAACACGCTCACCTTACCGAACTTGGTGACACCAGTAAGCAGCGCGAACTTGATGTACTTGTCCATAGACTTCAAAGCTCCATAGAATCCCTTGAGAGTGCTGCGGAAATCATCCTGCAGTTCCTTGTTACCGATAGCCTGAAGCATAGGTTTGTCATACTCGTCAATAAGTATGGCAACTCTATGTCCGCTATTCTCACAGGCTCGCTGGATGACACCCTGAAAACGCTGTCCCAAAGAAACTTCGGATTCCATTTTGCCGTATATCATCTCTGCCTTTGTGAGAAAATCATTCAATACATATTCCAATGCTTCTACAGAGTCATACTTCTGTGTATTAAGATCAAGGTGCAGGACAGGACGCTTTACCCAATCTTTCTCCAACTCGGACATGGCGAGTCCTTCGAACAGTTCCTTCTTACCGTTGAAATACGCATGGAGTGTTGACACGAGCAGAGACTTACCGAAACGACGAGGGCGAGAGAGGAAATAGTAAGATCCTCTCTCTACCATATCGTATATTTGACGAGTCTTATCTATATAGACACAATCCTCGTTTCTTAGTTTTTCAAAGCTCTGTATGCCAATAGGCAGTTTCTTTTCCATAACAAACATAATTTGGATGCAAATATACAATCTTCTTTTCTATTTGCAAAACAAAGAAATATACCCAAGGACAAATCTGCAAAAAAACACGTTTTTAAGTAGGACGTCCTATTTATTGTGTTTGTTTTTACACATGTGGTCTGTAAGGGTTCGACGAAAACATATCGCACATGGCGCGGACGAAGAAAAAAAAGATTACAGAACCAAGGAGAATAGTTTCTTACAATTCCAAGAACCGCTTTCTATATTCCAAACACGTTACGCACAACAAACCACAAAACGATAAAGACCACATAACAGCACATTGCCATTCTACCCGTAAGACGAGACAAAATGCCTTGCGCACTACCCTCTCTCATTATGTAAGAACTTGCAACGAGCACAAATGCGTATGGCAAAGCAACTGCAAGGAACCAATTATATTCCACAGCCTCAACAACATGCCCATGTAACAATGCATGTAGACCTCTTTGGAGTCCACACACAGGACAACTAAGCCCTGTCATCGCCTTTAATGGACATTTTGGTAGAACCGAGAACATCATTGGATCCACAAGAAAATACACAATGACTCCTATAACAATAAGAGTCAATATGACTACCGTATTCTGTTTCTCTATCTTTGTCATATCACAACAACGCTGAAATCATTTGCAAAGATAACAACTTTCATGCCAATATCACTAATTCACGTTTTACAAGTTCTTAACTTGCTCACTTTAAGGAGTAAAATGAAGTTAAAAGGAGTTATCACCCCTTCGTCGTTTAGGAAGTTAAAAGACGATACTCTGCTAACAGAAGGGAGTTGTCGCAAACAACATTAGCTTCGCTGAGGCCCTTCGGGGTTCGTCTTTTTACTACCTTTTACTCCACTTAACTTCCTTTAACTTCATCAAAGCGAAGCGACACTTGAATCACTTATTATTTCTTCTTTGGTTGCTTGTTCAATCGCCAGATACCATGAAGGAGGCAATATGAAGGAATGACATTGTACATTTGCTCTTCTCGTCCTCTACCATTAAAATACACACGGACATTCGACAGATTTCCGAGAATGTCAAATCCGTCAAGCTGAATTACGAGATTACCCTTCATAAGTCGTTTTGACAATCGAGCATTCCACACTAATTCATCCGAGTTCATATTACTGTATCCTCTTCGTGAAAACATAGTGATATCGGTGGCAAACTGCATATTCAAAGGTAGTTCTACCTGAGCCAGCAAACCATAATTGTAGGTAAAGGTGTTTATGGTTGTAAAATCCGTTCTCGCACTTGATGAATGTTGCCAGTTAATCTTGCCAAGCGCTGTTACTTCTAATATGTGTGAAGGTCGGAAAACAAGATTCAGTTCGTTCGAAGAATTATGATTTTTCACAGTTGATTCAACTGCCTCCGCACCATAAACGCCACTATAATCAACACTATTCCTAAAGTGATAATTCAAGTCATTCTTTAGGCGCCACTTATCCCCACTACACAGAGGCAGATCAACGCCACCTGAGAAACCGGCATCCCAGTTACCGTTGACATTCACAACAGAATCAAGCACAAAGCCATTACTTGCATTCACAAGTCTACTATTTCCGACAGAATTAGTGATAACAGTCATATCTCCTCTTACATTAAAAAGTGTCCTGTTAAATCTATTTCTGTAACTTGTAGAAAAGCGGTATTCATTCTCATTTTTCAAATGAGGATTATTCTTACTCCTGTACTGTGGATTGGTTGTGTTTTCCACATCTACCAGATAATACAGAGAAGGAGAAGAAGATGACATTCTAAAATTAGCACTAAAATCAAAGCCCTTCTTGTAGTTTGACCTATTGAAAGACAACGAAGGCCTGAAGAATATATTATTTCTACGAAGAGAAACATCAGCCTGACTTCCCTGCCAGAACTCCATACCCTTATGTTCTACCTGCATACTCAGAGAAATTGCAAACTGACTACTACCATTCGTTTTCACATTATACTTACTGTAAGAATATGAAACTAATGGCGTGTATGTTGTTGTGAACTCGGATTTAGTACTACTGTTATAAGAATCGAGAGCAATCAGCCTATCTTCCATCGAAGGCAATGTTCCAAGCTCATGCTTTTCCTCATCATTCCAATCATCCAGTTTTTGAAGCATATACACATAATTATCGCTTTCATTCCGTTTATATTCAACTTCATTTTCCACTCCTACAGAATGTCCCTTACCCAAAGAGAAATGAACAGTAAAGCTTGCAGTAGAATTAAAGTTCAAATCATATCTCGGTGTAAATCTGTTCTGGAATACAGAAGGCTGTCCAGATTGAGGATAGTCGTATTTATCATGACTGTATGAATTATACTTATAATTATAAATATGATAATCAAAGTTACCACTAAACGAGATATAATCATTGTACATAGGATTCGCATATAAATATCCATATCCATTAGAACTGACACCATGTCCATCATAACAGTTATTACTACGATTCCTATCAATAGCATATTTCTTCAGAAGATCACAAGCATCAGGAGCTGATATACTGTCAAGCCAAGATTTGCCAAGACGCGAAATAACATCATCAGTAAATTGTACTAAAGCACCAGAACCACTACGTTTGAAGTTAGAATAAGAAATTCGAGGATAAAAACTAAAACCCAGGTTCTTTAACAAACCAAAGAATGCCGACTTCCTTCTTGTAGAAAAAGAATGGCGGCTTTCAACCTCATGACGGTACGATTGAATGCGACTAAAGTCTCCTGAATACCTCATCATTTCCACTCCGTTTCTATCGTCAGAGTATGAATTTGTTCCATTAGAAATGATTTCATTATACGTATCCGAATAATGATAGTTTACATTTCCTTCATAACGAGTTTCTTCGCTGAAATTATACAAACCATTCATTCCAACCTTATATGATGTGGTAAGTCCTTCACTCTGTTTAAGAGGAGTCCACTCGCCATCTTCTCTACCTGGGTCTCTATAGTCATTGAGATTGTTAAGATTAGCATACGCAGAGAAACGCATCTTATCATTAAAGTGTAATGCAAAGAAACGACCGAGGTACTTAGCATCATGTTTTCCGTTGATATTCTTCTCGTAGGGTGTTCCGAGTCCTCCCTCTACATTGGCAATCCACCCTCCATTATATTCCTTTTTCAGTTTTATGTTCATCACAAGCTGCTTTTCTACCTCCTGCTCTCTCTTTGTTCCCCTTACTTCCTCAGGCGCACGTTCATAAACCTGTACATCCTTTACCATATAGGAAGGAAGATTCTCAAGCATAAGATTACGATCAGAGTTGAAGAAGTTCTTGCCATTCAGCAATAGTTCCTCCACTCTTTCACCATTAACAGCAATCTCACCATCTCTACTAAGAGTAACACCAGGCAAACGCCTTATGAGTCCATCAAGCATTGAACCCTCTGCCATATTGAATGCATCAGCATCATACACAAGAGTATCACCATCCATATAGAACTTGAGTTTTGAAGCCTTAACCACGATTTCGTCAAGGTCAACCTCTCTTTCTCTTGGCAAACGATGCATATACAGAGTATTCAGATATCTTGAAGTCTCTTTCTTCCTTATCTTCTTTAGGTTAAAAGGGACATACTCAGTCCTATAATTGTCCGAGCGTACACGAATAAGGTAATCTCCAGGTGTCTCTATATACGCAAGCACAAACGATTCAACTCTGTCGCCACCACTACTTTTGGCAAACCACAATTCGCTCACCTCTGAACTATCTTTGGCAAGAAGAAGATGAGCATAAGCTGTGTCAAGAGCTTCATGCGACAGGAAATCCATTATCTTAAAACTAACGCTTAATCCATATCGCCTGATATTAACCTGCTTTACGGAATCTTCTGAAGACTTCAAAGTGTCGCAAGTGACAGAGTCTTCACACACGCTATCTATCTTTTCCGTAACAGATGAAGAACCTTTTCTCACGGAATCATCGACACACCTTGTTGTGTCACACATCACAGATATTGTATCGTTAGTCACAAAGGACAAGGATTCAAATGCGACAAAAGATGTAAATGCATTTATGACAGAGTATGTCAAAACAGATGCAGTTAAGGCTATTATATATTTCTTTTTCATCCTTTTGGGGAAATAATAATTAATACAAGTTTCATTTGAATGGAGTTATTTTTTCTTTGGTTGCTTATTCATTCGCCAGATGCAGTGAAGGAGACAATATGAAGGAATGACATTATAGAAAGTCTCAGTCTTTCCCTGGGCGTTCACATTGCGGTATACACTCTTGAGATTGCCAAGAAGATCAAAACCATCTAACTGTATAACAAGGTTGCCCTTCAATAGTCGCTTAGAGAGACGAGCATTCCATACCAACTCGTCTATATTCATACTCTCATCGTCATATCCTCTACGAGAGTACATCGTAAGGTCTGTTGACAACTGTAAACTCCATGGCAGTTCAACCTGAGCAGTCAAACCATAGTTGTATGAAAATGCGTTGATAGCATTAAACTCAACACGACTACCAGTAGATGACTGCCAGTTTAACGAACCACTAGTTCCAAATGACATTTTATCAGATGGACGGTAAGTAAATCCAAGTTCACCACTTGTATTATGATTTTTAACGACAGAACGCACAATGTTCAATGAATCAGTTCCACTTAGGTCAACGCTATTATTAAACAAATATCTTACATTCGTTTTCATTCTAAACTTTTCATCCTTACACAAAGGGAAATCGATACCTACATTAGTATTGGCGTTCCAGTTACCATTAACATTTACCTGAGTTGAAGTCGTAAAGTTGTCCGACACTCGAACAACACGCTGGTTAGCAACTGCATTCTGTGTAACACTTAATTCGCCAGAAGAATTAAAGAACATCCTACCGAACTTTTCTCTATAGCTAACATCCAAACTGTAGTTTGTTGTATTCTTCAAATTTGGATTATTAATATTCCTATAATTTAAGCTACTTGTATCACGCACATCAAGCATATAATTCAAAGAAGGTGCAGAAATTCTCATGCTGCTATAAATATACAGATTCATACCTTTGCTGGAATTATTCTTGTACAAATAGAAACTTGGTTCAAGGAACACCGTATTACGAGTAAGAACATCATCCGCTTGGTTACCCTGCCAATATTTCAATCTCTCATGTGCCATTGGCAAATCAAGCTGGAACTGAGCCGTTAAAATAGATTGTGACTGCTCTTTTGATTCATAAAATAAATAATTCAAGGATGGAGTATGAGTAACTGTCAAATTATTCTGTTCTATACTATTGTACAAATCGTGAGCCATAAGCATTTCTTCCATTGACGGAAGTGTTCCAAGTGGATTCTTATCAGCCTTATCCCAGTCTTCAAGCTTCTGAAGCATATACAAATGCTTATTACTCTCTTTGTATGCCATTCGTACACTTTCTAAAACATTTATTTCATGTCCCTTTCCCAAATCAATGCAAGTCCGAATTCGTACCCTTCCATCATGGGACAGGCTACTTGAAGGAGTGTATTTATTCTGGAACTGCGATTTGCCACCTGCCTGTGGATGTTCAAGTCTATAATGCTGATAATCGTAATCTTTCTGCTCCTGATAAGTATGTGACAGAACTATTGCAAAATTAAAATGATCATTATATCGAGGATTCAAATAACCATAAGCGTATGTCTCCACATCAGTATAATGACCAATACCTTTTGTTGTAGAGAGACTCTTATCAATGGCATATTTCTTCAACATCTCACCAGAATTAGGAGACTTGATACTATCCAGCCAAGACTTGCCAAGCTGTGATGCTACATCCTCAGACAAACTCACACTTGCATTATTCACCATATTATCCCATTTCAAATATGTAACGCTGTTATCAATATTCATATATGGGTTCTTAAAAATGCCAAGGAAAGGACCCGTCTTCATAAGTGTCAAGTCATTACGAGATTCTAAACGATAGTCATAACTTCGTTTAGAATACTGAGACTTTGCAAAGATATCTTTCCTTATAGAGTTCTGTTCGTCAATGAGGAATGACGTTCTGTTTGTCATATTTTCATTCAAGATATCACTATATGAACCAGACAAGGATCCCTGATATTTACAGTCTTCCAAAAACTCTACCATAGCATTCATTCCAATTTTATAACAAGTGGTAAGTCCATCCGACTGTTTTAGTGGTGTCCACTCTCCATTCTCAGAACCCGGATCACGATAATCGTTAAGGTTATTTGCATTAGCAAAGAGCGAAAAACGAGACCTGTCATTAAAATGAAGGGCAAGGAACCTGCCAAGGAACTTAGTATCACGCTTCCCGCTCCAGTTGTCCTTATATGGAGTACCAACACCTACCTCGGCATTTGCAATCCACCCACCATTGTAATCTTTCTTAAGTTGTACATTCATAACGAGTTCCTTCTTTTCCGACTTCTCCTTAAATGTACCTTTAACACTCTCTGGAGCTCGTTCATACACCTGGACATTATTCACCATGTAAGAAGGAAGATTCTCAAGCATAAGGTTACGGTCAGAATCAAAGAAGTCCTTACCATTAAGCAAAAGAGCATCCACTTTCTGACCATTGGAAGTTATCTCACCATTCTTATTGAGAGTTACTCCTGGCAAACGACGGATTAGTTCATCAAGCATAGAGCCCTCAGCAAGATTAAACGCATCAGCATCATATACAAGAGTATCTCCATCCATATAGAACTTAAGTTTGGTAGCCTTTACCACAACCTCTTCAAGATCTATTTCTCTCTCTTTTGGGAGCTTGTGCATATACACGGTATTAAGGCTTCTAACTTTCTCACTCTTATGAAATTTTGATATCGAGAAAAAAATGATACAGCGTCCTGTAACCATTAGCACGCAAACGGAAAATATAATCTCCAGGCTTTTTTATGTTTCCTTCCACAGCAGAAAACACCTTGTTATCGTAGTTATATAAAGAAACCTTAGCAGAATCCACAAAAGAGCTGTCTGCAGCCAGTAAGATCTCTGCCTCAACACTATCTATACCCAGATGAGTAAGGAAATCCTTGACATAAAAAGTCACCTCAAGATTATATTCCTTTTTCTTTGATCGTGTCTTTACCGAGTCTTTGGTAACAATTGTTGTATCATTCTTTGCATTTACAGAATCTGCAATAAGAGATTCATGCTCTGTATACACATCCATTCTACTGAAGTTGTACGACGAATAGACATTCATGTATGAGAAAAACAATGCAATAGTCAATAGTAAAACTATAGATATTCGTTTCATTTTTAATAATTGTATCGGTTTGTTTTCAGTTTATTTGCTATTTAAAACGTGTGCCTTTTTCATTCTTAATATGATAGAAATTGATATTTCGGGGGAGAGGGATAAAAACGGGCAAGAACTCCTTTCCTCCCCATAACAGAGAGGAAAGAAGTAAACATTTAGAATTGTTCCAAGATGCGTATACGTTCTCTTGTGTCAGGATGGGTACTGAAAAGAGAATTGAAGTTATCAAGGAAGCTCTGTTTCATCTGATCAGGATGGACAATGAACAGCTGGGCAACATCCTCCCTATCTACACTATCCAGTCCTGGATCGTTACTTATCTTACGTAAAGCACTTGCAAGAGCACGAGGATTGCCACATAGTTCTGCTCCTCCAGCGTCTGCCATAAACTCACGCTTGCGACTGATGGCAAAACGAGTAAGAAGAGTGAAGAAATATGCAATGGCACAACATACTATACCCACGACTATTGCAACCATGACACCTGCTCCACCGCCCTCTTTCCTGTCACGACGACTGCCGCCACCATAGAGAAACATACGAAACACCACATTAGTAAGCACGTTAAGTATAGTAGAGATGATTCCCACAAAGACTATACTTACAATAAGCACCTTTGTGTCATTATTGCGGATATGAGTGAGTTCATGGGCTATCACTCCTGCCAGTTCCTCGTCATTAAGACGGTCACATATTCCTGTAGTCACAGTAACGGTATACGTTTCCTTATTAATACCGCTTGCAAAGGCATTGAGCTGAGGATCGTTGACCACATTTATCTTCGGCATATCCATACCTCCTGCAATGCAGAGATTCTCTACGATGTTATACACACGAGGATTCTCTCTACGAGACAGAGGGCGTGAACCTGTTGCCGACTGTATCATCGACGCATTACAGAAATAGGCAATGATGAACCATATACCTACGCCTCCCACAACCAAAGGCATGTACTCAAGCCACAGTTCATTTGCAAGAGTAGGATCAAATGTTGCCTGTCCATACTCATCATAGCCAGAGCTACCAGAGAAACCTGTGATAAGCGCGAAGAACACCCACAGCATTCCAAGCAAGATACAGGGGAAGGACAGCAGCAAGAGTATACTGTTCCTGTTATTCTCGTCAATCTGCGACTGTATTCCTACGTATTTCATCAAAACTCAATCTTTGGAGTTGCCTCGTGTGCAGCACGCTCACTTGCTGCAATCTCATACATAGGTTCCTTGTGGAAACCGCAGAAACCAGCAATGAGATTGTTAGGGAAAATCTCTACTGAGTTGTTGTACTCACGAGTAGTAGAATTGAAGAAGCGGCGAGTAGCAGCAAGCTTATTCTCAATGTCAGCAAGTTCACCCTGAAGCTGGAGGAAGTTCTGATTAGCCTTTAGTTCTGGGTAAGCCTCAACAGAAACCTTAAGTCCTGCAAGCGCACTTGACATCTGCTGGTCAGCAGCCATCTTGTCACTTATTGTTGTTGCACTCATAGCAGCAGAACGAGCTGCTGTAACTTTCTCAAGAAGCTCCTTCTCATGAGTTGCATATCCCTTAACCGTAGCCACGAGCTGTGGTATAAGGTCAAAGCGCTGCTTGAGTTGAACATCGATATTGGCAAAAGCATTCTCACGATTGTTACGAAGCTTAACAAGGTTATTACGAATACCAATTAAATAAAATGCAATAACCACAATTACACCAAGAATAATTAATCCAGTCATAATATCTACTTTTTTTACAATTAATAATGTGCTACACAAGATGTCATTAGCATTTTGCATGACAAAGATAAGTGTATTATTTATGTTTTTGGTTATCTTTGCAATGTTTTTGAATAAAAAAGTTAGCACAATGACTCTTGACATTTTGATCTGCACTATAGACGAAGGAATCAAAAATATTCCTAAGATACTGATACCTAAGGAGGAATGCATTAGGTACACTATCTCTATGCAATATACAGACGAGAGTTATTTCGCAATGATTCCCGACATTTTACGTACAAGAGACGATATCACGCTAACAATGCTTCAAGGTAAAGGTCTTAGTCGCAACCGCAACAACGCTATTGCTCATGCCAAAGGCGACATCCTTCTCATGGCTGATGATGACAACCGCTACACTTCAGAGCAGTTACACACCATCATAGACACTCATACGTATGAGACAGAGGCAGATGTCATCCTGTTTCGTTCAAACCTCAACAAGTATTTCCCAGACAAAGTTGAGTCGTACCAGAAAGCTTTTACCAACGGGTACTATCCAAGTTCCGTAGAGATGACCTTCAAGAACAAGATAGGCATCACTTTTAACGAGAGGTTTGGGCTTGGCAGCGGCATGTTCTGTGCTGGAGAAGAAAGCATATTCATAAAGGACTGCATAGATGACGGACTTAATGTGATACTTGTTCCACAGACCATTGTTGAGACACCAGCTATAACAAGCAGCAGTAATTTTGCAAAAAGGACTGACCTTCAGATTGCCAAGGGGGCAATGTTCTGTTATCTGTTTGGGCGTAAAGAAGCAATATGGCGAAGCTTTAAGGAAGCAATGTATCACTTCCTCCATAGATTTGCGAACCCATTCACCATATTCCATTACATGATGAAAGGAATAAGAACGCTATAGGTGAAGGAACTATTTCAAACATCCGAGTGCAATCTTCCAGGCCCCCCTACCTCCTTTACTTACATACCATCTAAACAGGCGACCAAGCTTATGACTCATCTTATTTGTCTCAAAGCGCTCATAAATAAACGACATCACAGCCGATGTCGCCTCTGTATTCTTTTCCTTCATCACCTGACCACACAAGATATAACTACGTAGGAAAAGGGCATACATACATTTTATGTCACTCTCATAAAGGTCACATATATTACGAAATGCAACATCCATAGTGGCAAGTCTTTCCTTGTACTTATCAGAAACCCGACCACCAGTGATACTATCAGGATGGACATACACCAACTGATAAGCCTTATCTTTTAGCCATACAAGTCGAGGTTTATGTAGCAAAGCACGAAGACCAAGTTCCCAATCCTGCCAAACACCACAATCATTATTCCATCCTCCTATTCCACGTAACCACTCGGTACGGAAGAGTATTGACTGAGTGCAAAGCATAGAATTAAGAATATGAACATGAGGGGCTGCTACAGGTTCAAAGGCTCTAATCTGCATCTTACCATGAATCTGCTGACACACAGGGAAACATACCATATCACAATCGCCATTCCATGAAGATGGCAATCCTGTGAACACATCGTCGCTATCAAAGAAATACACCCACTCTGTCTTGCAGAGTGCCAATCCTTTATTACGAGCAGCACATGCACCTGGAGTAAACTCCCTTTCCACAATCATGTTCTTCCTATGATTATTGAGCATATACATCCTGCAATAATCATACGAACCATCTGTACTGCCATTGTCAACAACAATGACCTTGAAAGTATCAGGTATGGAATCAAGTGTACGCTTGATGTACTCCTTGCGATTGAAGACAGGTACTATGACTGTTATTTCACTCATCTTCTCCAAGTAATGATTGATATAATGAAACATACTCTCTTGCCACTTTCATATAGTCGTGATGCTTACGGACATACTCGATGCTCTGGCGCTTCATATCAGGAATACGTTCCGGATGAAGAACAAGCTTCTCTATTTCCTCAAAACAACTATCGAATGTTGGAAGAACATTAACTATAGGTCTCAACTCCTTCTCTCCAAGAATATCATAGTTCTCCGGTTCACCACCACCGATATTGATTATACCCTTTGACATTGCAAGAAGGGAGTTCATGGCAGGAGTGTAGGAATACAGCTGGTCAAGAATGGCATCACTACTGTCCATCATATACTGGTACTTGGCAAATGGTACGCCCTCAGCAATCTCAAGACTTACTCTGTCTGGATATTTGTCCCTAACAGCCTCAGCTGCAGCAAGCATGATATCTGTACCCTTATAGGCAGAGCGATTACGGCTTATGCCAACGAATATCTTTAGTTTAGCCTCAGGGAAAACCTGTAGTTCCGGGTGCTCCGGATTATCTGGACTTTCCATCCTAATCGGGAACGGAATAAAACTCATCTTATCCCTTAGTTCTGGCACCTCATTGTAAGTAGCCCAATACTCCTGAAGACCTGCAACTATCCAATCCACGTCACGAGCCACATACTTAGTAAGCTTCTCTTTCTCTGTGCCAACCCAGTCGTCACGAAACTCCACAGCAGGAGGATCCATACGTACAGTATCACCTATATTGAAATCGGAATAGCGAAGAGGACGAATGTCAGTATTAACCTTTGCCCAGTAATAATCCATGCCAAAGGCACCAAGTACAATCTTCTTATTGTGACGACGAAGATAGTCATAGAACCAGTACATCTTCTCAGCCTTAATATCCAAGAATATAGGATTGATAATCTGCACAATATCATATCCTCGGAATTTAGGCAAAGCCTTTATCAGTCGCCAAAGGAAACTGACATTACCGGACAAGTTCTGCTCACGTTTCAGGTCAATATCACGAGGATAGTTCTTCCAGTGGTCACCATCACTTGCCACAACGCATTCATGTCCAAGTGCCTTAAGGCCCTCGGACAATGTGCAATGAACATTACTATAATCACCAAGAAGGAGTATCCTCATCAGATTGTCTCTATAATATCTGAGATAGCCTTACGGTTCTTCTCTGCTTTTGGACAATCCTCTGCAATATGACCTATTGGCATGATGGCAACAGCCTCCCAGCCCTCTGGTTGAGGAAGTTCTGCAGCAAGAACCTCTGGCTTGAAGGCACATACCCAGCATGTTCCAAGTCCACGCTCTGTAGCAGCAAGGGCAAGATGCTCAACTGCTATGGCAAGGTCTATGTCGCCATGCTGCTTATTGTCATACTTGCGTACCCACTCCTCTGCATGGTTCTTGTAAGCAACTACATACATTGGTGCTGTGTAGAACCAGTCACGTGGATAGGCAGCCTGTACCTTCTTCTTTGCCTCCTCACTCTTCACAAGCACAAACTTCCATGGCTGAAAATTAACAGCAGAAGGTGCAAGACGTACACATTCAAAGATATAATCAAGATCTTCCTGTGACACAGGTTCATCTGTATATTTACGTGCAGAGAAACGTCCTGCACTTAGCTCAAGCATTGTCATAATTGAATTATTAAGTTTAGTTTTGGGCAAAGGTAATAAAATTAAATGAAACACACAATAAACGGCAGTTTCTTGCGTTCATAATATAAATATGTGTACAGAACATATCTTTTACAAGTCTGTACCTTACACAAATATAGGACAACTCTAATGACAGAAGTTACAGAACAAAATAATAAAGACAATAAAACCACATATGACCACGTGATAAAGTACACGGGATTATTCGGTGGTGTTCAAGGGATAACTATGCTCATGAGCATTATCCGCAACAAACTGGTCGCTATACTTTTAGGACCGGAAGGAGTTGGACTCATCAATATCTTCAACAACGTCCTCAAACTTGTATCACACTCCACCAATTTCGGTCTTGACTTCAGCGCCGTCAAACACATAGCAGAGTTAGACGAGCACGGGAACCAAGAGGATGTGGCACACTATGCAAGTGTCATCCGTACATGGTGTCTTGCCGTAGGTTTATTCGGTGCACTTGTCTGCATTGCATTTTCAAATATCATCTGCCGATGGACATTTGAAAGCGAGGACAACACATACCTATTCATACTATTATCACCTGCCGTCACATTCTTGTCAATCTCAGGTGGAGAACTCGCTATTCTAAAAGGAACAAAGGAACTGAAAAAGGTTGCCATCGCATCTGTTATTGCATCAATAAGTACACTCTTAATATGTATTCCAATATACTACTACATCGGAATAGATGGAGTAGTAATGTCATTGGTACTCACAACTGCAGCAGTAACAGTCATTCAGATATACTTTTCAAGGAAAGTCATACCTTGGCGCACCTCCATATTCAGCAAGAACACATACATGGAGGGATTCCCTATGATAAAACTCGGGGTAGGTTATATCATTGCTGGAATATTCGGACAAGGTGCCGACTACATCATCCGTGTACTCATCCTCCACTACGGAGGACTGGAGGACGTAGGTTTCTATAACTCCGGGTACATAATGGCAGTATCATACGCCTCACTTGTGTTCATCGCAATAGAGGCAGACTATTTCCCTCGACTATCAGGTGCAAAGGATGAGGTTACACGACAAAATGAGACTGTCAACCAACAGATAGAGGTATGCGCTGTCCTCATATCACCTTTCCTGGTTCTTTTTGTATCAGCTCTCCCACTGATAGTCCTGATACTATTCTCATCCGAGTTTACGAACACTGTACCTATAGCAACATGCGCAAGTTTCTTCATGTTCTTCAAGGCACTTACTCTTCCTGCAGCATATCTGTCACTTGCTCATGGAGACTCAAAGATGTACATGATAACAGAACTAATATATGATGTTCTCATTGCTATCATCATACCGTTGGCATACATCAGATGGGGACTCATAGGAGCCGGTTTTGCTCTTTCATTCGCAGGACTGTTCAACTCCATCATGATTCACACACTATACCACAAGTGCTATAAATACACATTTAGCACACGCCTCTTACCATTCTACATCATACAGTTCTGTATGCTGTCAATCGTAGTATGGGCATCATTCCAGGACAGTCTCGCTACGAGATATACTGTTGACGTCATTGCCTTTGCCATCTCAGCAGGATTGTCTATCAGGATTCTCTGCAAGGAAACAAGCATAATGAAAAAGTTAAAGAGGTAAAGGAGGTAAGAGATGAAGATTTCAATACTGATTGCAGTTTACAACACAGAGGCATACATTCGTCAATGCCTTGACTCACTACTATCCCAAACTCACGAAGACTGGGAGGCAATATGTGTTGACGATTGTTCAACAGACCATTCGCTCGATATTCTCAAAGAATACGCAGAGAAGGACAGCAGAATAAAAGTCATCCACCTTGCCACCAATCAGGGACAGGCAAAGGCACGAAATAAAGGAATTGAATACTGTACTGGTGACATCGCTTGTTTTCTTGACAGCGACGACTGGTTCTCTCATCGTTCATTAGCACAGATTAATGAGGTATTCACCAACAACGCCAAGGCAGACTGTGTCCTTTTCAACTGTATAAAGATGTACCCTGACGGTAAGAGCGAAGAGATATGCAATCACTCACGTTTCCCACTATCAGGCAAGGAAGCATTCGAGAAGTCACTCGACTGGAGCATACACGGTATCTATGCCACAAGGATGAACATACAACGCCAATACCCTTACGATGACACTTGCCGTTCATTCAGCGACGACAACACCACCCGCCTCCACTACCTTGCCTCACGCGAAGTTCATTCTTCTGACGCCATCTATTACTATCGTCAGAATCCAAACAGCGTGAGTCATGTCATCAATATCAGCCGTTTCAACTTCCTCCTTGCCAATGAGCACATGCAACAGATGCTGGAGGAAATGAAGGTTGATAAGTCACTTCTTGCAAAGCACGAATGTGTACGATGGCTCAACCTCATCGGGTGTTACCGCTTCTTTCTGTGCAACCGCGAATCATTCTCACGAGAAGACAAGGAATATGCCATATCCCTTATGCATCGTATATGGAAAGAGATTGACACAAGTTGCATACCATCACGTATACGATTCAAACCAGGCTATGCCAAGACTCCCTCATGGACGTTATTTCAGTGGCAACAATCATTATACAACAAGTTTCGCAAGTTCTTAACTTGATCACTTTAGGGAGTTAAAAGGAGTTAGAATAAGTTATCGCTCCTTCGTCGCTTAGGGAGTTAAAGACGATACTCCGCTAACCGAAGGGTATGTTCGCGAACAGTCATTAGCTTCGCTGAGGCCCTTCGGGGTTCGTCTTTTTACTTCTTTTTACTCCACTTAACTCCCTTTAACTTCTTTCAAGTGAAGCTTGCGTTATCGCTTGCGCTTTCGCAGAAAGAAACTTGAATAATATTACTAACTAAGGTATCCAGTTGCTTGTGATATATTTTGTGCCGCAAGTGGCCATGTAAAAAAACAGAGCTTCGCAAAAACCAAAGAAAACATAAAAAAACGTTTCTTGAAGTACTATTTGACTATTTACAATTTGTCTATTTCTATCCGGTTGATATGTTACGCATGGCAATTGTAAAATTGTAATTTGTAAAATCGTAAAATAGTTGGATTGTTTTTCCCTCGGTTTTAATCTGTTTTACTTCCCTTTGGTCAGTGAGATCGCTTCGCTAAGTTCATTGGTTTTAATTATAGACCGCTTGCGGTAAAAAAAGCACGATTAACTGGACACCATAAAAACATTTCAATCAACTATGAAAAAAATTACATTAACAACAGTTCTATTTATTTCAAGCCTATGTACCACCTTTGCACAAAAGATAAAGGTAGCATGTATTGGCAACAGTATCACATACGGTTACACTATAGATGATCGCGACAACAACTCCTACCCTGCCCAACTACAGAAACTGCTTGGCGAGAACTACCAGGTAGAGAATTTCGGTGTTAATGGAAGCTGTGCGCAGACATCATCAGATAATCCATGGGTAAAGACACCAGAATATGCAAAGGCAAAAAGTTTCATGCCAGACATTGTCATAATCAAACTTGGCACAAACGATTCTAAACCTCAGAACTGGAAAAACAAGAAGCAGTTCAAGAAAGACCTCGAATCACTGGCAACAGAGTTCGCGAGTCTTGAATCAAAACCAAGAATCATCATTGCCTATTCTGCAAAAGCATTTAGTACAGCATGGGCAATCAACGACAGCATCATCGTTAATGGTGTTATCCCTGCGCAGAAGAAGGTGGCAAAGAAACACAAATGGACAATAGTGGACCTCTACTCTGCAACTGCAAATGAGAGTGCCCTCTTCGCCGATGGCATCCATCCAGATGCAAAGGGAGCCGGTATCATTGCAAAGAAAGTAAAAGATGCAGTTATCAACAAAAAAGAGTCATCAAAATAACACAGAAGCAACCGACACACTTTGTTTAGTGATGATAAAAAATAGTGTGTCCTGTTTGTCGTACTTGTTTTTGCCGCAAGCGGCCAGTTGGAAAAACCTTAGAGAAACAGAACAAAAACAAGAAAAAACAATCCAACTATTTTACAATTTTACAAATTACTATTTTACAATTGCCATGCCTAACATATCTACCGGATGTAAATGGTCAAATTGTAAATAGCCAGATAGTACTTCAAGAAACGGTTTTTTTATGTTTTTTTGGTTTTTGCGAAGCTCTGTTTTTTACATGGCCGCTTGCGGCACAAAATATAGCACAAACAACTGGACACATTAGTAAGTTGCACAAGGACATAACTCTTCTTATAGAAGTGTAACTCGGTATAGACTGTTTTCTTGCGCATGACGCTGGGAGTACCGTCAGCATAGCGCTTAAGGGGAATGTTCTTTGGGTTCATTGGTATGTGTGGTGTGTGTAGTTAGTTATGATTTTTGTTTTTTTGCGGGGGGATGCCGGAGATACCGGATTTTCCGGGAGTGCCGGGTTTTCCGGAGGTGCCGGACTTTCCGGAATGACCAGACTTTCCGGGAAGGCCGGAATGATCGGAAACTCCGGACCATCCGGAGCATCCAGACCAATCCTCATTACTCGCACTATTACAGGCTCTTCTTGGCGTACATGCTTTCCCACCAACTATCATCATCCTGGAGATACTTGGCGAACCATGCCCAGATGGTGTTCTGCCACTGGATACGCTTGTTATAGTCAAGTATCCAATGGTTCTCTCCCTCCACAAGCACCATGGCTGTTGGGCGGCCAAGAAGTTTGAGGGCTGTGTACATCTGTATTGACTCGCCCACAGGTACATTGGTGTCACCAGTACCATGAACAAAGAGAAGAGGCGTGTGAATCTTATCTGCATTATATAGAGGTGACTGGTCAACATAGAGGTCCTTGCGTGTCCAAGGATAACTGTTTGCCATTGAAACCTCTGAATAAGAATATCCCCAGTAACCTTCACCCCAGTAGCTCGTGTGATCAGAGATACCGGCATGAGAGACTGCTGCTGCAAAGATGTCTGTAACAGTCTGGAGATACTGAGTCATGAAACCACCATAGCTGGCACCAACACATCCTATCTTCTTGTCATTAACATAGGCATGTTCCTTGCAGAATGTCTTGACAGCACCAATGATGTCATCTGCCACACCCTTACCTGCTGTATTGACGTGTGCTGCAGACCATTTCTGACCGAATCCTGATGCACCACGAGGGTTTACGACAAGAACCACATATCCGAGAGCGGCATAGGCATGTTGTGGGTAACGACTCTGGAAAGTACGTGACGTAGGAGAGCAACCACCATAATAATCTACAATCATAGGATAACGCTTGCTTGCATCAAAGTTGTAAGGAAGGTAGTAACGGCAGCATACGGTATCACCCTCTTCGTTTACATAATCCCAAGACTCACACTTGCCAAGACTGATGGACGCAAGACGTTCACCATCTACATCCTCCACCATTGTCCCTTTAAGTGACTTAGAGTTCATGGTATAGATACGATCTCCGTAAGAAGCGCCCTGTCCACAATAGGCAATGACATTGGATTTGTCTGACACAGTCATTGCCTGGACCAGTTCCACTCCTGTTTCTAGTTTTGTTATCTTGCCTGTGTTAGGATTGAGACGAAAGAGATTGATATAATCCTTGTCCTCTGCTGTCATATATACCATACCATCAGACAAAGACCAGATAGTGTTCTGTACACTTGGATTAAAGTCACGAGTAAGAGCCTTCCAGTTCTTTGGAGAATAATCAGCACCTTCATTCAATACTGGAGAAAGGAACAACTGATTGTCATACTGGCTTGGAGTCTGTCCCTCTGCCACATTTGCACCTATACCGTCAAACGCCTCTGGTGAACCTGTTACAAGAACTTGACTACCATTAGGCGAGAACTTTGCTCTTCCTATGAAACCGTCATTTGCTACGAGGGTATCGAGAGCATAGGTCTGCATATTGAGACGATAGAGACTGCTTACTGATGTTGGACGCTTTGTAAGACGACTCTCAGACTTAGATATAAGTGCGTACTTTCCATCATTGCTTATATCATGAATACTGATATTATGGTAGCCATAAGTCAACTGCTGTACAAGTCCAGACCTCAAGTCATACCTGTACAGATTTGTACGGTTGCGCCATCCCGGTTGACGATCATCCGGTTCAAGGACCTCAAATATCTCTTTCTTTTCCTTAGGGCCATTGGTCTTCTCGCTATACACAACATAGTCCTCAGTAGGAGACATGACAAAACTGTTCACTGGAAGTGTGCGCGACAACACACATTCCTTCCTGCTAACAGGATCTACCACATAGAGAGTATAACCAGCTCCATCATTCTTCTGCGTGTAATAATACCTGTCAGACTGTGGCATCCAGTGCAAGCCACCCCTTCTGTCAAGGACTTGCCCTGTACTCAGATCCTTTAGATAATACTTGTACGACATGCTTCCACCAGTCTGCATCTCGCTTGTACCATAGATAAGGAAACGTCCATTATTTGACAAAGACAATGTTGAGCACGTTCTGGCATGCATCACGTCCTTCAGGGTGTACGGATGCTTTGTGGAGCTATCCAGCAATCCCACTATAGCCTTGTCGGCATCAACCTTGACGGTTGCGCTTTCTTCACAATCTGGTTCACTAAGATACTTTATCACGACCTTATGCACAGAAGGCAAGAGTGTAGTATAACCTCCATTCACCTGCTTGCCATCAACGTACACCTGGTATCGCTTAAGTCCATCCACACTAATGGTTGCGGATGTGTATGAAGTATTAGAGATTGTGAATCCTAACAGGTGCAGAGCCTTTGAGGATTCACATCCTGGTGTATCACCTGATGTCAACAGACGTCCTCCCTCAACAGCAGACAGGTCAATGGTATTATTCAAAAGGGCAGATGATGCAAATTCCTTAGAATTGACATCCACTTTATCTATAAGTACAGGTTCCTGAACTACAAAAGGACCTGCATAACTATATGACTTTACCTCTACCTCGTCTGCATTAGCAACAAGTGATGCCATGAGGGACATGGCGCCTAACAATATTCTATTCATTTGTTTCGTATTTTCGGGTTTAGATTTGCAAAAATACGAAAAAAGAATAAGGTTGGTTCTATAAACCACAATTCTTTTTAGTATTCGGACAAATAAGCAGACAAAAGACAAAACCACTACTAAGACAAAGACGAATCTGAAAACAATGTTCGTTTTCGTAAATTATGTCATAAAACACGCTTTTGGGTAAAAAAAACACATGTTTTCGCACACATATGTTGATATACATCATTAAAACGCATACTTTCTTGCATTTTCCTTTAAAAACATTTGTTTGGTTTGAAGAAATCACCGTATCTTTGCAACGTCAAAAGGACAAAGGGACTTCTAAAGAACTTCCGAACAGAGTCAAAAAGACAACGGGAAGAGTTCAACAAAAAGTATTAAAGGTAAAAGATTTTAGGATTAAGAGGTCTCAGGTAAAAGATTGTTAAATATTAATCCCGAAAAGGGATACGGTAAAAAGATTAGGATTATGAAGAAGATTATGACAATGGTT
Organism: Bacteroidaceae bacterium; assembly: GCA_045641785.1. Lineage (GTDB taxonomy): Bacteria > Bacteroidota > Bacteroidia > Bacteroidales > Bacteroidaceae > Minthosoma. The sequence continues at coordinate 127,699 of JAZUHP010000012.1, read as the reverse complement.
AGCGCACTTATGATTGCAGCTACAATGAATGCAGAGAAGGTAAACAGTACAGAGGCTTTCACAGAGACAGTCGTTACAGTTCCAGCACGCGTTCGTTTCGTTAAGGGTGACAACTACTCTTACAGTGTCGTATCTGAAAACAAGATCGTTGCAGAATGTGTAAAGGTTGCTGTTGTAAACGGTGTACTTTCATTCAATCTCTCAAACGGTCTCACAGCAGAGGAAGCTGCCGCTAACGATTTGACTATCGTTATTACAGCTCCAGGTATGCCTGAGTTTAAGACTTCACGTGATATGAAGGCTACAAACGTTAAGGCAGCTGCTAACGATGACACAAACTCTTACACTTACAACAAGTAAGTCACAAGAGTTTTTTTTGAAAACAGTTTAGAACAACATATCAAAAAGGAGGCGACTCAGCATTGAGTCGCCTCCTTTTTTTATTTGTTGCTGGGCTAAGGACTTTAGGGTCTTTAGGGACCTTAAAGGCTTTAGAGTCATTAAGGTCCTTAGAGTCCTTAGGCTCTGCCTACTTATTAAAGTTCTTGTTATCAATATACACCTCCAGCAATTCGGTTACGTTATCTGGATTATTTGGTACAAGATTGATATCAGCACAAGCATAAGGAACAAGACATGAGTTACCTTTTGATAACTCTATACCCCTTATCTCTGGCATCTTTCCATCAAAGCCCTCTGTGCTTCGTAACTCTATCTTACAGTCACCATGAAGACACATATAGATGATGAAACTATCATACTTGAATAGTTTCCTGTGAAAACTGCGATTGATGACATGACGCTTGACTGTGAAGAAAGGACTCTCGGTCATGGCAACAGGTTTGTTGACCTTATACTCGTAGTCACTCCTGTAACTGTCATACACTTTATAGTCAATGGCATCCTTTGCCAGTTCTGTATGAAGCTGACGTGGTTTGCCATCAAGTCCTGGACGATTATAGTCAAAGATTCTGTATGTTATATCTGAACTTTGCTGAACCTCAGCAACCATAATTCCACGACAAATAGCATGTACACGACCTGCAGGGATAAAGAAAACATCACCACGTTTAACCGGTTCCTTGCTCAACACTTGACAGATACTGCCATCCTCTACCCTCTTCTCATATTCATACTTAGAAATAGGTGTAGAAAAGCCTGTGTAGAGATATGCATCAGGATCAGCATCCATAACAAACCACATCTCTGTCTTGCCGAGGCAGTTGTGACGTGCCATGGCAAGGTCATTGTCAGGATGCACCTGTATACTAAGGTCCTTTGCTGCATCTATGAACTTTACAAGAAGAGGGAACTTCTTGCCATACATCTTCACCACATTCCTACCAAGAAGGAGTTCACCGTACTGCTCACATAGATCAGACAATCTTATGCCATGAAGAGGACCATTGGCAACGAATGATTCCTTACCAGGAACAGCACTAACCTCCCAACTCTCTCCAACACACTTGTCATCTGCAGGAATACCTTTAAGTGGTTTAAGGCGATGACCGCCCCAAACAAGTTCGAAAAACAACTGGTTAAATTGTAGAGGATATAAAACATTCATATTATGTATCGTAAGTGTATCTAATGCAAAGATAGGTATTTTCAGTTAAGAAATGAAATAATAGCATTGAATTATACACTTATTTTTTGACGCATGATATTAAATCAAAGATTTCTCACATAAAACTGATATTTTTCGCCACAATTCTTTGCGTTTGTTTTGAAAAAATTGTTTCTTTGCACTCCTAGAATGAAATGAAAAAAGGAGTTGTGCTCCAGCAAGCACATCCATCCCAAAGAGAATTAAGGTGAAATTTCAAGAACCTAAAAGAACACTACTATGGATGCTTTAATTGCTTTGTTTGGTAACAAAGATTACACAAATGAATCGCCATTGATGAAGCTCATGAGTTTCTTCAATAGCAACTCGTCAGACTCGCATCTCCTGAAGAACCAGAAAGAGATGAGAGAGGTGTTCGAGTGCAAAGGCGTAAAGATTGCCATCGCCATTGGTGACGATGACAAGGAGACCATGGACAAGAACTGGGAGTTCTTCCAGAAGGAGAAAGCGGACGTATGTATATCCGGATTCTTCAAGGGGGATTGCCGCCCAAACTTCTCTGTCATCACTTCAATGAACTGGGACGAGAAGAGTGCAAAAGACAAAGAAATCTAAAAAATTAATGAAGAAACAGCTACTTATTTTTTTTACAAGTGCCATCAGTCTATCATTACAGGCACAACAGAACAGGATAACACTTGGGGGAGATATATCCATGCTCCCGGAATATGAAAGAGTAAACACTCCATATTACGATAATTCAGGAAACAAGATTAATACATTCTCATACTTGCAGAGTTCAGTAAAGATGAACTCTATGCGTGTTCGTTTGTTTGTCTCGCCAAAGGAGCAGTCAAGCAATAAGACGGGTGTGTGCCAGGACCTTGCCTATGTCACAAAACTTGGCAAGCGCATCAAGGACGCAGGTATGAATTTCCTTCTTGACTTCCACTACTCCGACAGTTGGGCTGACCCTGCCACACAAAGTATTCCTTCCTCATGGTATACAGGAACGCTCAGCAACACTAATCCTTCAGACAAGTCGCTGGAGGAAAAGGTATACTCATACACAAAAGAATGTCTTACCCATCTTGTGAACAATGGTGCAAAACCAGATCACATACAGATTGGTAACGAAATATCCTACGGAATGCTATGGAGAGGAGACAACGACAAATGCTACTCTTCACAGAGCATGGAGAGTGCACAATGGAGACGTTTTGCCTCATTCCTTACCTCTGCATCAAAAGCAGTAAGAGAAGTCACTCCTGAGGCAAAGATTGTGATACACATAGAGAGAAGCGGTCAAGCTACCGTGGCAAAGGACTTCTTCAACAGAATGAACCACTACAAGGTAGATTATGACATCATAGGATTATCATACTATCCATTCTACCACGGTGAACTGAACGCACTCAACACCACACTCAACACACTCGACTCTTCTTTTCCAGACAAGAAGGTGCAAATAGTTGAGACATCATACTTCTACCAGTACTTTGCATCAGATGCCAAATACAACACCCAATCTACATGGGCAGCATCATCAACAGGACAGCAGAAGTTCGTATCTGACCTTTGCACAGAACTTGCAAAGCACAAGAATGTAGACGGTCTCTACTATTGGTTTCCTGAGGAGAATGGTAATGGAGGTGCATCATGGAGTGCCAGCAACGTGGTACTCACGACATGGTTGAACAGAGGTCTGTGGGACAACAACAACCATAAAGCCCTCCCTGCATTACTGACGCTGAAGGACTTCCTAACAAAACAGACTGCTGTAGGTATAGAAAGCGTAGAAACAAACAATCCTTCAAGAACTGGCATATACACCATCACAGGACAGAGGTTAGACATAGAACCAAGCAGTGGTGTCTACATCAAGAATGGAAAGAAGGTTTCTAAGTGAAGAATAGTATAAACAAAGAAAGAAGAATTGCCATCCAGATGGTAATTCTTCTTTCTTTATTTCTTAGAATCAATACAGCGGTTCATTAATATCGAACACAAGTTCTGCATCCTTGAGACGTGGGTGGTGTGAATCCTTCTCGGAAAGTATTCTGTTGTCACTTGGAACCTGCCAATCGATGCCGAGGTCAGGATCATCCCAAGCAATAGCACCTTCACTCTGTGGAGCGTAGTAGTTGTCGCACTTATACTGGAACACAGCCTCATCACTAAGTACTGCGAATCCGTGAGCAAAACCTCTTGGCACAAAGAACTGACGGTGGTTGTCTTCTGTAAGGACAACAGCCACATGCTTTCCGAATGTAGGGCTACCCTTACGGATATCTACAGCAACATCAAGAACAGCACCTTTAACTACACGGACAAGCTTGCTCTGTGTATATGGTGGCTTCTGATAATGAAGGCCACGAACAACACCAGCAATACTCTTGCTCTCATTGTCCTGTACGAAGGTTGTCTTACATACCTTCTCCTCAAACTCCTTCTGTGAGAAACTCTCGAAGAAGTATCCTCTTTCATCACCAAAAAGACGTGGCTCGATTATCTTTACGCCCTCTATTTCAGTATCAATAACATTTATCATAACTATTCCTTTTTTGTTTTTCAATTGCAAAGTTACTCCTTTCATTTGAAATGACAAAGAGAGAGAACAAAAAGAGTAGACAACACGGATATTTTATGAGGGCATTTCGCCCGTCAACTTCCATTAACTTCAGGATTATTAACTCCCGTTTACATCCTCAAAAAAATGGGTATTTTTCTTTTTGCATGTTGCTCCTATCTTCCTCCTTTCTTTACCCGTTATTAACCCGTTTTGCTTACGACTTGCTTACGACAATTGTCGTAAGCAAGTCGTAAGCAAAATATGTAATGATACTGTTCTGAAAAGAGCCTGAGTGCATAAAAATATGCCTCAGACTCTTTAATGCAAATATACGATTTTTAATCGAGAAAACAAGTATAGAAATTATAATAATTTCAAGAATAAAATCATCTTATCCTTTAGTAGAATCAAAACAGGAATTCTTATTCGGGTAATTCGCCAGCGAGGATATATTTAGCTGCCTTAAGGTACTCACATGCTCTTGCAAAGGCAGCGCTCTCAAGAGGTCTAAGTTCATCCTGACCTGCCATACGGCGAATAGCATTAGTCTTCCTGTCCTGCTTCTTTGCCACAGGAATAGCATCACGGATAGCCTGCATATACTCAGTAAGGAGTATCTTCCATTGCTTTGATTCTGCAGTATAGACAGGAATCATATCCTTCGCAACAGCCTCTGTATCCCAAAGTCCATCCATTGCCTTGCTGACATTTTTATATGTATGACGCTTTCTTGAATCTTCAGAAGCTTTTGATGTACGCTCTCCATAGCCATCGAGGAATTCCTGCATCTTTGCTCTTGCTGCAGAAATCTTATCTGACGCAGCAGAAACCTCACCTGAAAGGTCCATCTTTATCAATTTAATGTCTTCTTCGGAAACGACTCTGTCGTCACCACCTTGTGCACCCGCTTCACCTTCCATGAGTTTCCTGAGATCATCATATCGGCCAATGCTCTTGAGATAGTTGAATGAATCTTCTTCCTTGCGGAAAGACATCATCTTCTTCTGCTGTTCAGGAGTGAGAGTAGCCATGAACTGCATCATCTTCTTACCTGCCTCCACACGAGAGTTTACCTTATTCTGCATCTGTTTCTGCTTCTTATTGACATTCTCCTGCTCCTTAACATAGTCCTTAGCATTCTGAGCTTGAACTGCGGTCTTGCTGATAGATTCGTTGGCATTTTTCAACTCCTCGAAGTATGTTTCTACTTGTGCATTCTTGCCTAAGGCCATATACTCACCGATACTTTCATCTGATGGCATAGCTGGGCACTTTCCTATTATTGATTCTGGTGTCTGTGCAAATGTTACATTACACAATGTCAATGCTATGATTGACGCAAATATTCTGATTGATTTCATAGTGTTTTTTATTATTGGAGTTAATTGGAGTTAATGGTAGTTAATAAGGAGTTAACGGACGATAGATTGCTCGCGGAATAAGCTCTTGACGATGGAGTATCGTCCGCAAACACCTTTTTAACTTCATGATAATTTACTACCGTTAACTCCTCCCCACCAAGGTGGGTTATCGCTTGCGCTTTCGCAGAGAGAAACTTTAGTTAATTACTTAAGTCCTGCCTCTTTGAGAGCCTTATTTACAGCGGCTTTCTTCTCTGGGTCATTCTCTATATCTTCGACTGCCTTTGCTGCATCTTCAAGCAGTTCGTCTGAACTCTTATCTATTGCGTGGAAGATATTAACAGAATAACCAATTTCCTTGCCTAACCTAAGATCTTCTGTCACACTTATAAGACAACGACGGAATTTTCCATTCTGCTGCCATCCCCAAGCGTACTGATCTACATGAAAGCCCATTACATCTTTTCCTTTGAGGACTTCCTCAATAGTCATTTCTGACATGGCCTCAGAAGCATTCTCTGCCTCTTCCCAACCACGGATAATCTTACCTCCATCAGCTACAGCCTTTGTTGCTGCATAAACCTTCTTTACAGCCTCAAGCATCATCTCAGTTTTGTACTCGCCATCTACAGGAACAAAATTGGCTGTGATAGCTGTAGGTTCACCTGTGAAGAGAACACTCCTTTCTGTGTCATATCTGAATGAAGGCTCAATATCAGAGAAATCCAATCCATAGCTCTTTGCATAATGCTTTACGGCATCAACAGAAGACTTATCGCCTGTAAAGCTATCATCTGCCACTTCAGTAGCTTCAACGCTATCAACATCTTTATTGTCAGCAGAATTATTTCCGCCACACGATACCATGAACAATGCACTTGTCATTGTCACGATTGATAGAAAAATCTTTTTCATATGTTCTTATAGTATTTGTTTTTGGGAAGATAAGCTCCTTTTATGGGAGTCGCCAGGAAATGACCGTTCGACGACTCCCCCGAAAAGTGAGCTTATGAAAACTCTATATTTATAATTATTTCAAATTTGAAGTTCTTTTATCTTTTGATAAACTCAACGCGACGGTTCTTGGCACGACCCTCTTCTGTCTTGTTATCTGCAACTGGTTCGTGTGAACCCTTACCTACAGCCTTAAGGTTGAACTCATCCACGCCAAGCTTTACAAGAGCACTTACGATAGCCTCTGAACGCTTCTGTGAGAGTGGATCATTTACCTTGTCAGAACCTTGATTGTCACAATGTCCCTGAACCTCGAAGCGTACCTTAGGATTCTTCTTCATATAGTCAGCGACCTTAATAATCTCAATCATAGATTCAGTCTTTAGATCAGCCTTACCTGTCTCAAAGAGGATGTTATTTGTAACGAACTTACCTGTCTCAGCCATAGCCCTGTCAATATCTGTTGACTGCTGTTCGTACTTCTCCTTTGCACCAAGACAAAGTTTCACATTGCGGATATATGTGCCTTCGTCATCAGACTTACTACCCTTAACCTTGAAGTGGCTTGGCTGAACTACGCGGTTACGGTTCACGATACGCTTACCATTCAGATAAACCTTGAAGGCACCCTTGTTGTAAGAGAACTGAAGAGTATTCCATTTTGTATATACTGGAAGATCACGATTTTGTGCCTCAATAGAACCTCTTACATGCCAACCATTCTCACTAATAAAGAAGATGAAATTCTTTTCTTCATCTCCAGACACAACGAATTCGGTTTCAATATCATTGCAACGGTCATCGCCCCAATATCCATAGTATTCGTATTCGAGTGTCCACTCATCACCAAGATATTTTTCTGGGTCAGGCTTCACAAATGGACGCATAATGCCCTCACCAATGTCAGCAGCGTTCTTGCCAGACTTCTTAAATATATCTACTGTACCAGAAAGAACTTCCCACTTTGCAGGATATTCACCGACAGGATCCTTTGAGAAATCATCCTCGAAGAGAACAACCGAGCCACGAACGAAGTCATTTGTTGTTGTAGCCTTGTCATTCTTGAATGCAGTATCATCTGCATCATTTTTACTACCTTTTTTGTTCTTTCCCTTAACCTTGCCATCGAGTACATTATCTGTTGCTTCACCAACCTTGTCCTCGACCTTGTTGGACACCTTGTCCTTTACCTTTTCAACTGCCTTATCCTTAAGTGCCTTAAGGAAACTCTGAGCTTGTGCTTCTTGAGAAAAAGAAGTAAATGCACAAGCTACCACTACCATTAGAAATATTCGTTTCATAAGCTTAATTATATTTTGTTTCACTTTTCGTACTGCAAATTAAGATAGAAAAACAGAGATGAATAACACGAAAAACAGGCAATAACATGAATTCGGGCAATATTCCACCCTTTTGGGTGGTGCTTTATGAAGAATAATTCTTACTTTTGCGTCAAACAAGTAACAAAACAGCTACTTTGATCTATTCAACAATGAAAATACATACCGTTTTACTATTTTCCATTTTACTTTTTGCAAACACATTATCTGTACATGCTTCCTACAGCGATCATCGTAACCGTAAGGTCGACTCACTGGAGAACGTGTTGCGCACCAATAAACCACAAGACAAGATAGAGCTCATCCGTCTGTACAGCAACCTCGCGTGGGGTTATCTGGAACTTGACGGCAAGAAAGCCACACACTATTCTGACCTTGGCATTCCTCTATGCGAGGAGGTAGGTGGATATCTCAAACTAAACGATTTCCACCGTATCAAGGGTATGGTAAATTGGGGAGGAGCCGACTATAAGGAAGCGGAAAAGGAATTTCAACTTGCCTATGAAGCTGTGGAGATGATGCGTAAGAGCGGTAAGTATGACGACAAGGATGTTGACGATCAGGAATCAGCCTTATGCGGTAGTCTTGGCAATCTATACAACACATTAGGTGAAGGAGCCAAAGCTCTAAAATACTACCATAAGGCACTAATCCTATTTGAGAAGTATGACTGGAAGGAAAGTCAGGCAATAGCATACAGCTGTATGGCAGACCTATACTACTATATGGGGAACATACAGCATTCATGGGAATACCTGCAGAAGAGTGATTCCATTGCCATACTCTCCAAGGATTCACTTATGCAAAGTGAAGCACAAAGGGGACTTGCCAAAATATGCATGATGAAGGGCGAATATGAAAATGCATGGAAGCATATCCAAAATACATACGATTATGTTTTTGCTCACCCTGAAGATGAAGGTAGTTCCCGAAGGGAATGTCTGATTATAATGACTGATATTGCCATGACCGAAGGTAACTGGCAAAAGGCGGAGAAACTCCTGTTACGGAATGAGGAACTATGCAAGGAGCTTAATTGCTTCTCTTCCAATATATATAGTCAGAAGGCAGCCATCTGCATAAATAAAGGGAAATGGAAGGAGGCAGAAACATACGCCCTTAAAGCAAGTACGATGGACACAGAAGCGCCTGATGTAGAAAAGAATGTTTACAAATTGCTTTCAAACATATACTCTCATCTTGGCAACCCAGACAAAGCCAAGGTATACGCCGACAAGGCTGACTCCATACAGACATCGTGGAGCAACTACGCTTATCAGGCATCCCTTTCCGAACAGGAGATGAAGTTCGAGAGCGAGAAGAAGGATATTACCATTGCATCCTTGTCAAAGGAGAAGATATGGATAATCGCAATATCCGTCATCTGTGGCATATTGCTTATAACAGCTGTTGCCATCGCCACTGTCATCATGATTCGCAGACATAGGAGACAGAAAGCAGAGATAGCCTCACAGGTTGCCTTGGAGACAGAAAAGCGAGAACGACAGATATTCGCCAAAGATCTTCACGATGGCCTCGGAGGCCTGTTGTCTCTCCTAAAGCTAAAGATAGCCAATAATGAGAATGATGCAGCCATCAAGCTTGTGGACGAGTCAACCCGCGAGATGAGACGAGTGGCACACCACATAATGCCTGATGAGCTACAGAGGAAAGGTCTTGTCACTTCACTATCCAATCTTGCCGTTTCCGTTCCGGGAGGACAGTTCCAATGTCTATCCTTAAACGACGAGCAAAAGGATGACAAGCCTGAGCGCTTGCCAAATGACATAGAACTGGTACTTTATCGATGTGCCTATGAACTTGTCAATAATGCCATCAAACATGCATCTGCAGATATTATCAATATCCAATTGATGATAGAAGACTCACAGGTAATGCTTTCCGTAAGCGACAATGGCAAAGGCATTGACCAGTCAGATAAAGATAGCGGAATGGGATTGCAGAACCTCAATAACCGCATAAATGAATTCAATGGTAAGATGGAGCTGATAAGCGCTCCTGAATTAGGTACGGAAATTAATATTATACTTCCGATTAGCAAAGGAGCAAAAGGGGGTTAATGGACGATAGTCTTTAATGCATAATTCATAATGCATAATGCATAATTGCCATCCGGAAACTTATTAACTTTCTAATCTAACTTTTCACTTTTAACTTTTCAATCCTAAAGTTATGACATACAAGATAGACGTTACCATAGTAGATGACCATACGATGTTCGTAGAAGGCATGACAGAGGCGATAAATCAAAGTAGTGTGGCTCATGTGGGCCACCATTATACATGCCTTGAGGATTGCAAGCGCTCATTGGAAAAGTGGTGTCCTGATGTCCTTTTGCTCGACATCTCTCTACCTGATGGCAGCGGTATTGACTTTTGCCAGTATGTGCTTTCCCAATACCCAAAGGTTAAGGTCATTGCAATCTCTTCGCATGACGAATACTCCATAATCAAACGAATGATGGATACTGGAGTACACGGGTACATCCTTAAGAACTCTCCTATACAGGAAGTAATAGATGCCATAACAACAGTTTTCCATGGAACTGATTTCGTAAGCAAGGAAGTCAGGGATATACTCGAAAGAGGTAGTATAAATCCGGTACTCATCACTCCCGTTGAGAGACAGGTCCTTAAGCTTCTTTGTGACGGGTTGACCAATCCTGAGATTGCTGATAAGATGAATCTCAGTACAGACACCATAAACTGGTATCGCAAGCGACTTCTTGCAAAGTTCAATGTCAAGAACAGCGTAAGCCTCGCCATCATTGCTGTAAAACAACAGTTAATATAATTCAACTTTCGCAAGCTTCAGTTTATAGGTTATGAGGTTGTAAGGTTATGAGGTTTGATACCATATAATATATGGACAAACAATCGACCAAACCATACAACCTTACCAGCAAAGCGAACTTAAACCTAAAAACTCTCAAGTTGAGAACATGCGTTATCGCTTGCGCTTTCGTAGAAAGGAACTTGAGTATTACTACCGAAAACTCTGTCCTCTGTGTTTCAAGACACTATTGAGTAGCATGAAACATACAAATTAAGCCATTTCAAGTGAATAATACTATTACAAAAAAACATCCGTATGGAAGATTTCCCACACGGATGTTACCAAATAGTTACCTATTAACTTAATCTTACTTAGCAATACGCTTTACACTTCCATCACCACCACGGATGATATTAACACCCTTCTGAACCTTTGCCTGACGTACTCCTGATACAGAGTAAACGTCTGCAGATTCTTCTGAAGCAGAAACATCTTCAATAGCATTTACGTTTCCTACATTGAGAATGCAAGTTGCCTCTGGCAATTCAAAACGCTTTGCTTCTGGGTCAGTAGCAATAGCATTCTTAATCTGAATAGTCTTCTGTCCATTAGCAATCTTGCTGTCAAGCTTGATTACAACCGTACATATCTCACCACTTGTACCATCAAGGGTGTAAGTCTTCGTTGAGGCACAAAGTACACGAAGAGCGCCATCCTCCTGCTTTGCACAGTCAAAGTAGTTCATCTTCTTTGATGTTGTGCGCTTTGTACTGAGTTCTGCGAGATAGGCGTCATCTTCCATTACGAAAGAGGCACCATCAGGAAGGTACATGTCAAACTGATAGCCACGAACGGCAATAGTGTTGTTCTTCATCTTTACAGACAACGTAATCAGGCTTCCTGCCTGTGCTGTAACGTCATCAACATAGATCACATCGTTGATACTTGAGATATCTGTCTTCTGTGCATTGCAAACCATTGAGACAAGGAGCATCACAGAGCATATAATTGACTTTATATTCATAATGATTCTTTTTTAGTGCTATAATTATTTTCAAAGTTACCCAAAGCCTTACTTAATCTTCTCAATAGCTCTTGTTCTTGCAGCATTTGATGTATTGCCGTAGAGAATGATGTTAGCAAGACCTGCGAAGTCAGAGACATCGATGCTGCCATCACCATTGATATCAGAAGCCTTGAAGTTGAAGTTTGATGATGCATTACCAAGGATATAGTTAGCAATCTCAGCAGCATCAGAAACATCGACTGTACGGTCACCATTAGCGTCACCAATAACATAGTCGAGAACAGTCAACTTAGTTGTGATGTCATCAACTGTATAGCGGGCAGCATTAACATCTGTGTAGATGATGTTTTTAAGAACTATCTTGTAGTCACCAACATTCATGCCCTCAGGGATATTAACCTTTACTGTGCAAACCTCACCAGAGTTACCGCTGAATGTGTATGCTTTGGTTGAGCTGCAGAGGATTCTGAGTGAACCGTCTGGCTGGATAGCAGAGTCGAAGTAGTTCATCTTATTTGCTGTAGTACGCTCTGTGCTGAGATCTGCGGCAGGCATACCATCTTCCTTCACAACTGTAACGCCTTCTGGAAGAACGAGGTCACACTGGAAACCACGAACACCAACAGTATTGTTCATCTTAACCGAGAGAACTGCCTCTGTACCATTGTTTACTTCCTTATCCTCAACATAGATCACATTGTCATAAGCAGCAATGTTAGAATAGATAGGGTTGTCAACATCATTACCACCAGGATTCTGACCAGGAAGTTCAATTGCAGAGTCACCTATGTAATAGAGGTGGAAGTTGTCAAATACTGTCCAGTCACAACCATCCTGCTCTGGTTTTGAAATACGTATTGATTTTTCGCCTTCGCCAAAAGGCATAATTCCTGTTTCTATTTTATACAAACCAGCTTCAAAACACTGCTGAGCTTCCCACTGGCTATATGGCATTCCGTTCTCGCCTGTTATAATACCAAGTTTTGCTATATTTGAAACCTCAGATGCAATCGAATTCAGCCACACTCCAATGCCGTCAAACCATACTATAGGCCAATGATTAAGATCAAATGTTTCACTTTCATCATACTTTTGTTTAGCTATGGCATTGGTATTATCCCAAGTATTATTGTAGCGATAGAAGCCCTGGAAGTCAAGCTTATAATAACCTGCTGGCAAGTTACCAAGGTTCTGATATACATCGAATGTGCAGTTCCACTTCTCACCATTGCTGTTGTTTATAGCAGGATTGCCTTCCCATCCGCCTTGCTCGTCAAAGTTAGGGTTCTTGATAAGGCTCGTGATATCAAGCATCTCCTCACCATAGTACTTAAGCTGGAAATTATCGAATACTGTCCATTCACATCCATCCATCTCTTCCTTTTTAATGTTAATTCTGATTTCCCCATCTTCCACATTAACAAGGATTACATTTTTATACAATCCTTCATTGAAGCAGGCTGCAGCCTCTTCCATTGAGTAAGGAAGACCACTCTCGCTTACAGAAATACCAAGTTGTTCAATATTGGATTTTTCAGAGCTGATTGGTGCAATGTCATAACCATTGCCATTAAGTAACACATAAGCATGATGATCACTCTCCCCATCATGAGCATTTGTATTTTCTGTTGTGTTATTTGCACGGTCAAATGCCTGATATGAGAGTTCATAGTAACCGTTAGGCACATTCTTTATTGTCTGAGACACATTGAATGTACGGTTCCAGACCTCACCTACACCAACACGGATTGTAGGTTCACCTTCCCATCCGCCTTCTTCATCAAAGTCAGGATTCTTGATAAGGAATGTAGCATCAACCGGAGCATAAGGTTTTGCATCACTAAGCTTAGCATAGTTTGCTGCAAATTCAGCCTTTGCAATCTGATCAGCATTATAATCATTCTCAGACAACAGCTCCCAATAGATACCAGCATTATCTTTTGTACTTGTTGTAGAGACAACTGATGTGATACCGTCGAAACCGAAGTAGTTCTGTCCATCAGGAGTGATAGTCAAACGGTTCTGGTCATCATACTTCAGATAGAACTCAATGCCACCAGAATAAGTTGCCTCATCTGCTGCCGTTCCGTCCATCCAACCATTAGCTGTCACATATCCATATCCCTCACGATAATTACCACCTGGATACACACCTGTGAACAAAGTGTACTTGCCGTTGCCTACAGATGAAACAGTAACCTTTCTTCCTTCTGGAAGGATAGAAGCCTGAGTGCCCCAGTCATTACCTGCTGCAAGATAAGCATCAGCATCAACATTTCGAATGTAATATTCACCATCCATCACAACAGGAACAAAAATCCACATTGACTGCCTATATCCAAAAGGTTCCCAATGGATGCCACCATGCATTGCACACATAGAGCCACCATTTGACATCTGAGTCTCACTCTGAATAATATACTGTTTTAAACCGTCAAATTTCACATCACTTAGTGAGAGATATAATGTCTGAGGGTCTGACTGAGTCTCATAATAATCAAAATCAAAAGAACCTTGTTTCCAAACAGAATCCGTAATGTATCTTCCTGAATGCACATTCTGGAAAGTATAGCCACCATCAACTGCTTTCTTTACATTCCACACGAACTCAGGATTTGGTAAAACTACAGAATCTGTACTATAAAGAAGATGTCCGATAGGATCCTCATACATTGTCATTGGTACAGAAGAACCACTGTATGCTTTATTTACAAGCATGTAATAACCTTCCCTGACCTTAGAATTCTGTGCCATTGCTGTATCTGCAACCGACAATAGCACCGCACATAGTAAGTAAATAAATTTTTTCATATACATATATTAAATTAATTGGTTTTTCTATTCCCGTACTAATTCTAAGCACAAAGGTATGCATAAGGATACATTTTGCATTGGTTCCATTTGGTTCTTTTGAGACAAGGAAAATAAAAAAGTATACAAGTAATCAGCGAAAGCACTATCTTTGCATTATGAAAAATGAAGAAAAAGACTACGAGGACATACGCAACCTTATTGAAGAGGTTACAGGAAGAAAGATGTTGACGCCAAAGGACTTCGACCATCTGGTTCTAAGAATCTTTGACAGAACACATATTCAGCTTAGCGTTTCAACATTGAAACGCTTTTGGGGATATGTGGCAAAGAATGATGGTAATCGTGGCAACGCAAGAGTTTCGACCCTAAATGTTCTCGCTCAGTATGTAGGATATCAGGATTGGGATTCCTTCATCAACAGGGAAAACTATACGGAGGAAGATGATAGCAGCAATATGTTTATTGGCAATAAGGTTTTACATTCCACATCACTCTTTGTTGGAGACACGGTATGTGTGCTATGGAAACCAAACAGACGTATAGTCATCAGATATTCTGGTAATTTGATATTCACAGTTACAGAAAGCGTGAACAGCAAACTTTCTGTGGGTGACACATTCAAGTGTCCTATATTCGTGGAGAACCTTCCACTTGTCCTTACCGACCTTATTCACGGTTCACTATCTCCATGTGGTTATATCTGTGGTAAGAATGGCGGAATAATGTTTAATGTCATCAAGCAAAATTGAGATCAGTCCTCGTCTTCCAGAATCTCAAGATCTCTCCAATAAATGGCTTTGGAATATGCATCTGATGCGCCTTTAGGAACATGGAGTCTTACACCTTCCAGCCCTTGAAAGATGTTCGTAATAGACAAAGGTTCTTCCCGTTCAACATACACATCAGTAAGTGAATCGCAATGCCAGAACACGAAGTCGCCAATAAACTCAACATTCTTAGGTATATTGATGGATTTGAGCAAAGGACATGCCCAAAACACGCCTCTCTCTATCCGTTTAAGGCTCTGAGGCAAATGTACATTTACAAGTCCATTTCCTGCCAAAGCGTCACGCTCCAAACATTCCACCCCTTCAGGTATCTCTATCTGATGCAAAGAGCCACCTCCAGAAGCAAAATACGGAGGTATCTTCTTCAGTTTCTTTGGTATGTGGACAGAACGCACATGAAGACAACTTCTGAAAGTGGAATCTCCTATCTCCTCTATGGAATCAGGGAAATTGATTGTTGCGAGAAGATTTGACGAATTGAAGGCATTTGAACCAACGCTTTTCATCGTCACAGGCATTACCACAGCAACAAGAGAGTCGCATGCCCAAAAAGCACCGTCTCCGAGTCTTACCACCTTATACCGTTTTCCACTATGCTCCACATAGGATGGAATGGTAATATCACCACTATAAGCGTTCCTGTCTCCGTCATGCGTTACCTCAAGTGTAAGGTTATCTTCCGACAAGACATTATAGTAAATGCCATCCTCGCAGAAGTCATAACCGGTAAGATGAATGCTCTTTGCAAAGGAATAGACATTATCCATCCAATGATATCGTACAGCCAGCATGGACAAGGTGAAAAGGGCACATACACATGCTGTCAAAGCAATCCACGCCTTTCGGTAATCCTTCGTGATTGCTTCGTAATCGCTTCGTAATTGTTCCACCGTCTGGTAACGCTCTTTTATTGGCAACTTGCACTTGGCTGCAATCCTGTCAAACTTCTTGCCAAGCTTCAGAAATTCCAATATACAACCAATGCTATAGATGTCATTACGAGTGTCAGGAACACTTGACGACATCTGTTCTGGCGATATGTACGAAACAGTACCTGACGGATGTTTGAGATATGCATAAGAATCACCATCAGAGCAACCGAAGTCGATGAGTTTCACATACCCTGTACTCTCCTCCACCATCACATTGGACGGTTTAAGGTCACGATGCACCACCTGCTTGCGATGGATATACTCCACAGCATTCATCAACTCAAGGGCTATCTTCTTACGTACCTCAATAGAAGGGTTGTTCTTCTCAATAAATTCTCGTAGATTCTTGCCATTATGGTATTCCATGATGACACACATTCCATAAGGCTTCACCTCTTCCATGCCAGAGACAGACACAACACCCGGATGCTGGAGTGACGCAAGTATCTCATATTCCTTCCTAAGCGATTCCTGGTATATTGGTACGTCCCGAAAGTCCTCACACAGCCCTTTCAGAATCCACCACCTGCCATCACGCATAGCCTTCACAAGAAGCGTACAACTTCGAGAAGAGACAACTGAAAATTGGGTAAAGCCTTCCCTACCCACATATTCTGCATTAACATCTGCAGTAAAACCAGAAAACGACACTTGTTCACCCATAGTATATGCAAAGATATAAACAATTCACAACTTTTCACACATAAACAGAAAATATTTACTACCTTTGCATTATTATTTAATGACTAACGGTAAACCATGAAACTAAAAGATCACATATTCTTACTTCTCTTATCATTAGTATTGATTGCCTCATGCGGCAATGAGAGCAGGGAAGACACGTTCCTTCTCAATGGACCTTGGCAGTTGCAGATGGTCACATACCCTGACGGCTATAAGTCCGAATATCCCGTGGATGGTAAATCGTGGATTCGTATATACGATGACAGCTGCTACTACCAGTGTCAACTGACCTCTGCGCCTACAGGTGCGATGATAGCTCCAACATACATGGATGAGTATACCTATCATGAATTAGGTAACAATAACAATGTGTACTTGCAAGGAGACAACACATATCCTTTGACCATAGAGAATGATTCTGTAATCACCATTCAGGAGAATGGCGGTAAATACACATGGAAACGCAGTAACATAGAGAGCAACAGGTGTCAGGACATCATCGGCATCATCAGGCAGGACATTGAGAACAATAATGGTGAGCCGTATCGCTATGTATTTTCAAAGGCAGAGGATGATTTGACCACACAGAACCATGCTCTTACTTATATCGTGATGCTCGTCATCGTGGCATTGGTGATAATTGTAAACTATGCCCGAAACCTACATATAAACAAGAAGAGGGTGGAACAGGAACTTAGACTTATTCAGCAGGAGAAGCAATCCATGCCAGAGCCTGTAAGAAAAGCCATGAGTGATGTCGAGGAGGAGTTCCACCAGAGCGATTTCTACCTTTCTCTCCGAAAGAAGATCAACAATGGTGAAGGTGTGACCGAGGATGAATGGAATGAGATAGACGAGAGATTCAAGAGTGTCTATCCTCGTTTCACAAGTACCCTCCTCAAACTACACGACATGTCGCAGGTGGAATATCGTGTTTGTATGCTCTTGAAGCTGAATATAACCCCTTCTGTCATTGCTGATGTGCTGTATAAGGACAAAAGTAGCATCAGCAGTATAAGACGAAGACTTTACACTAAGGTGTTTGACAAGAAAGGAACAAGCAAAGACTGGGACGAGTTTATCAACTCATTATAAATATGTTACATTCATTTGCACACTATTTGCACACTCGTTGCAAAGTCTCTGCCAACATGTGTAGTCAATTGCCAACTTAATGACAACTCCATTTCTTGGGTATGATTTCAAAGTGACATACCTTTGCCATCGAAATCCTTCAAGGACAAAGATTCTTGACATGGAAATCGGGTACTAACAATCAAAATCTTTATCATTATGAAAAATTATTTTAAGAAGGTTGCAGCATTCCTTGCAGTAATGTGTTTTTCTATGTTGAATGCAACAAGTGCTATGGCACAGGCAAAGGTGGATGACAAGGAAATAATTGGAGTATGGATCATGACTTCCATGAAGTGGGAAGGCGAGAATAAGGAGAACATCACCGATAACTATAATCAGGTCAAGGTCTATCGTGCTAATGGCGAGTATGCCTGTGCCCAGATTGTAAAGCAAGCAAACGGCAAATACAGGGTTCTTCCTCATGAGTATGGCACTTACTATCTCAAGAACGGCAAGTACAGCGAGATGGGACGTGAGGAAATCACTTATAACTGGGTAGACAAGGTAACAAGCAAAGGTCGCTGGTTTAACCGTATCGACACATGGAAGAAGGTAGTGAATTTCCCTAAGTCACTTGAGCAGCACATCGTTGACAAGTGCAAGGCTAATGCTGAGTCACCAAAGGAAATGCAGGACCTGATGGGTAAGTTCATCTTCAAGAAGTAGAGTGTGTATAAATATATTAGTTAATAGCAGTTCCTTTCACTTTTATTAATATCGTGAAGGGAACTTTTCCCATACCAAATACATTTATGAAGAAACTATTTCTGCTGGCATTATTATGCCTGCAAGCCATAGCTATGTCAGCAGACATAGTAAAAGGACGAGTGGTTGATGCTGATAGTGGCGAACCATTGGAAGGCGCAAAGATAGATTTCCTGATGAGGGAGGTCGATTCTTATCGTGCATACCTTATATACATGACAACGGACAGTATAGGTCGGTTTCAATGGGAAGTAGGTTCAATGGCAAAGGTCAGCATTGAGATTAACTACTTTGGATATAACACTCTTAAAAAGAGTTTCAACTGTGCTGGAGGAACAAAGGATACCTTAGACCTTGGTGACCTGAAACTGAAGATGTCCGATGAACTTCTTAAGGAGGTCGTGGTTAAGGCACATGCTAAACGCTTCACGATGAAAGGCGATACCGTTGTGTTTAATCCTGATGCCTTTAACCTTGATGACGGGGCACGTGTGGCAGAGTTACTACAGAAACTTCCGGGGGTAACCATCAAGGAAGGTAAGCTTTACTTCATGGACAAGGAAGTACACCTGAAGATGAATGGTCACGACGTGGCTGACGATTTCCTTACAGGACAGTTGCCGGCAGAGGCTGTGCAGAACATCAAAGCATACGAGAAGAAGAGTGAGCTTGCAGAACTGACAGGTATGAATGACGGTCAGGAGCAACAGGTGCTGGACATAGAGATAAAGCCGGGATTCATGGATAAGTGGTATGGGCAGACAAAGGTGAGTGCGTACGCCTCGGAGAACTACAGGGCTTCGGCTAACCTTCACTATCTTAGTGACCATGACCCGATAAACGTCTATGTGCGTGCCTCGGATTGTGGTTCGAAGACAACAGGTGTATGGGGGGAATATGAGTCCGATTGGGAAAACGCAACACCACAACGCCAGCAGTATAGCAGATTCTCGTACAATCACAACTGGAAACCGGAATATGTGAAGACATCATACGAGGACAACTGGTATGTTACCACTTCGCCAAACCATAATGACACGTACCAAAGCTCTTGGCAAAATAGTGAGACATACCTTGATGGCGAATTATCATCATTCAACAACAGCCATAGCTACAACTATAACCACACGCTCGATGTGCCACTGGAAGCCGGCATTGAGTTTCATCCAAGACCAAAATCAAGATTTTCCATTGATGTTTCAGGTGGTGCTTCCCGTAACAGTTCAAGGTCAATCAACGAGCAGGAAACATACCAGAGTACATCATTTTCGGATAATCCGCAAAAACTTATCAACTCTTCAAACAGCGAAAGTCTCAGCAAGAATGATAATGGAGACTTTAACACAATGATTTATTTCACTCATGCTCTGGAAAAGGGCGATTACTACATACGACTAAGTACTACCAACAGAAAAGACAAGGGCACTTCCGACAGTCATACTGACTATCAGTATCATGAATTAGGTACTACAGAGACTCTTGTGCAATCAACCAATAGCAACAGTAATCTCTTCCAGACAATCTTTGATGCCAGGATCAATTATCAGATAATACCTAAGAAGATGAAGATAGGTATTGGCTACTGGGTAGATTACTGGCGTAAGTCGGATGATAGCGAGTTATACAAGAATGGTGACTTTGACTTTGCCAACAGCTTTGACCGTATGAAGTACTATCTCGTAAACGAACCTCGTGTAGAGATAGAAAGCAGTCTTGGCAAGCTGTGGATGAAGGGAGGTGTAAAGATTCAGAACGTGGAGGAACACTTTGATTACAAGAGAGGCAAGTTAGACACTATAGTGAACCGTAACACATGGTTTCCTCGTCCTGGGTTTGAGTTCAAGTGGCAATCGTCAAAGACGACCCAAATGAGAGGTAATGTGAGTTGGGACTATCATGTGGCAGACCTTCTTGGAGGTTTGAACTATACTGATGACACCAATCCGCTTAATATCATCAAGGGAAATCCTAACCTCAAGGCATCAAGTAATCTATATTCAGGCTTGTCATACAGCATGATGTTCACCAAAGGACAACAGATGCTGACATGGAGCCTTGGATATAACCGTGTGTTTAACCCGGCAAGTAACGTGAGAGCCTATAACGCAAAAACAGGTGTTTACACTTCAACATCCACAAATATCGACTACAGGCAAAAGATGAGTGCTGGCATGAATTATGACCGTGCCTTGGGCGAACTCTTCCGTCTGCAGAACAGGATTGACTATAGTTACAACACTGATTTTAGCGTAAAGACCCTGACATCACTTGATGATCCTTGGGAACAGATTCGACAGACAGCATCATCGGTATTTGAATACTTACGTCTCACATTCCAGAACAATGGATGGGAAGCATCTGCAAATGGAGAATTCACATATAGCGGTATCAAGTATTCAGACAATACTATGGATGGACAGGACTTGTGGAACTACCGTTTGGGCATTAGCGGAAAGTACAAGGTAAAGCGCTGGACATTCGACATAAACGGCAGGTTCATAGGCAATGCTGGTTACCTCTCCGACATGATGAACCGTAACCGCTTTGCCCTTGACGCAAGCATTACATGGAAGATTATTGGCAGCAAAGGTCAGTTGATGCTCTATGCAAAGGACATCTTCAATCAGATGGAACAGGTATATTCAAACTTTACTCCTACCATGCTTACGGAAAGTTGCACAGAGACATTCCATCGCTACGTGGCACTTACATTCACATACAACTTCGATGCGAAGGCAAAGAAAAACAAGTAAGCGACACAACTAACACAGCATATAAATATGAAATCAGTTTTTGTTAATTAAGAAACAACATTACCGGTAGATTACATACGGGACTGTGAAGTTCCGTATGTTTTTGTTTCCTTTCTTACCTACAAAGATTATTGCTATAGTGATTTATACATTTTCGTCCTGAAATGTTCATATTTACAGAAAATCATCGTATTTTTGCAGTCAATAAACAATAAAACATGAACAACGTTATCATTTCAACAAACATACAGCAGACTCTTACTGAGGCTGTAGAGGCTATAAAGCACGACAAGCTATTCATCCTCACAGATGAGACAACACACGAACTTTGCTATCCTGTAGTAAAGGATATACCTTGTATGAAGGATGCAATAAGTATCGTAATAGGCGCAACAGACACTCACAAGACTCTTGAGACTCTTGCAAGCGTATGGACACAGATGGGTAATGGCGGCGGTACTCGTCACTCTCTCATGGTAAACCTTGGAGGTGGCATGGTTACTGACCTTGGCGGTTTTGCCGCAAGTACTTTCAAGCGTGGAATAAAGTACATCAACATTCCTACTACCCTCCTATCTATGGTAGATGCAAGTGTGGGTGGAAAGACCGGTATCAACTTCAACGGTCTCAAGAATGAGATTGGTGTATTCAACTCTCCTGAGACAGTCATCATAGACACAGAGTTCCTCAAGACTCTTGACCACGAGAACATCTGCTCTGGCTATGCTGAGATGCTCAAGCACGGACTGCTTGTGAGTGAAAAACTAAAAGTGAAAAGTGAAAAATCAGCAGACGGAAAGGATTATACAGACTTTGGACTTCTCCTAAACTTTGACCTTGACAATGTCAACTACCCTCTTCTCGGTCAGATGGTAGGCGCAAGTGTTGCTATCAAGGAACGTGTAGTGGAAGAAGACCCATTCGAGCACGGCATTCGCAAGGCACTTAATCTTGGACATACAGCAGGACACGCCTTTGAGAGCTGGGCACTTACTCGTAAACCATACCTTCACGGCTATGCAGTTGCATGGGGTATCATATGCGAACTCTATCTCTCTTGCACAAAGGTCGGTTTCCCTACAGATATCATGCGCCAGACCGTTAGATTCATCAAGGAGAACTACGGCACACTCCCTATCACTTGTGATGATTATGAGGAACTTTACGAGTACATGACTCACGACAAGAAGAATACTGCAGGCATCATCAACTTCACACTCCTTGGTAGTATAGGCGACATCCGTATCAATCAGTCTGCCAATAAGGAAGAGATATTCGAGATGCTCGATTTCTTCCGTGAGGGATAAGAGCAATCTTTCCTTCACACCTTTTGTATTGAGATTATTATAAACAGTAAAAGAAGTAAAACGTTCTAATAATAAACACTAAGGGCAGTTCACAATGAACTGCCCTTAGTGTTTATGCATATCTTATATTGTACTTACTTCATAGAGTATACCACATCCATTATCTTCTTGCCAATCTCATCGGCAGCCTCCATAGTGTTAGCCTCTGAATAGACACGGATGATTGGTTCTGTATTAGACTTGCGAAGGTGTACCCACTTGTCTGGGAAATCAATCTTCACGCCATCAATATCATTAACCTCTGTACCTGGTTCATTAGAGTACATATCCTTAACCTTTGCAAGAATAGCATCAACATCTGTACTTGCATCAAGATCTATACGGTTCTTTGCTATGCAATACTCAGGATAAGTAGCACGAAGTTGACTCACTGTAAGTCCAGGATTCTGCTGACGCTCATGTGCAAGATGAGAAAGGAAAAGAGCAATACCAACAAGAGCATCACGACCATAGTGAGCCTCTGGATAGATCACTCCACCATTACCTTCACCACCAATGACAGTATTTGTCTCCTTCATCTTTGTAACAACATTAACCTCACCTACAGCAGCAGCATTATATTCCATGCCATACTTGCGAGTAACGTCACGAAGAGCGCGGGTAGAAGAAAGGTTACTTACTGTATTACCAGGAGTATGCTTGAGTACATAATCAGCGACTGTAACAAGTGTGTATTCCTCGCCATACATCTTTCCGTCCTCACATATGAAAGCAAGACGGTCAACGTCTGGATCAACGACAAAGGCAACATCCTTACCGCCCTTTGCCATAAGAGACATGATGTCAGACAAGTTCTTCTCAAGCGGTTCAGGATTATGCTGGAAGTCACCTGTAGGTTCATCATAGAGAGCAGTAACATCATTTACACCAAGAGCCTTAAGAAGCTTTGGAAGGATAATACCACCAACAGAATTTATAGAGTCGAATGCAACTTTGAAGTTTGCCTTCTTTATAGCCTCAACATCCACAAGTTTAAGACCAAGAACCATATCGATATGCTTCTGGTCATAAGAATCATCTTCAGTATACTTGCCAAGTCCATCTACATCAGCGAAATCAAAATCTTCAGCCTCAGCAATACGTAGAACCTCATTACCCTCAACAGCATTGAGGAACTCACCCTTCTCGTTAAGAAGTTTGAGAGCATTCCAATGACGAGGATTATGACTTGCTGTGATGATGATACCACCACATGCACCTTCCATTGTTACTGCAATCTCTGTTGTTGGTGTAGAAGCAAGACCTATGTTGACAACATCAAAACCCATTCCCATGAGTGTACCGCACACCACATTCTTTACCATCTCACCAGAGATACGAGCGTCGCGACCAACAACAATCTTATTGCTCTGTACCTTTGTTGTACGACGAATAAGTGTTGCATACGCAGAAGTGAACTTTACAATGTCAAGTGGATTAAGTCCATCGCCAGCCTTACCACCAATGGTTCCACGAATACCAGAAATTGATTTTATTAATGACATATGCTTATGAATAATTTGGATTTAGCAATTCGCATCACTTTCCAAGCTGGAAAGTGATATCATAGAAATATGGATACACATTCATCGAAGCAGCAGCTGTACCAGATGAATGAGGAATGATAAGACGTACTCGTGCTACATCTTCTATTGAGCGCGACATACGAACATAATCCAATGGTTTCAGCCAACCTGTTGGCACTACAGAACCTTGTGAAGAACTTGCCATCATTCCAGATGTGAATGATGCTGTGTATGAACGACTACGACGACTATAACTTACAAGCATCTTATCTACCCACAAAGGAACATCATAATTGTAAAGAGCTGTATCTCCACTAATGATATCATATTCACAGAAACGGCAAAGTACATTCTTGTTTACGGTACTATCAGCAAAATCTTTTGACATCTCTGCAAAAGACTGTCCATTACCCCTTTCCATTATCTGCATGTATATTCCATCCTCTTCAAAAAGGACATACTCGTTCTCAGCCAAGTTTGTTGTTGAGTCCTGAGCCAAGAACTGACTCTCTGTTATGACCTTTATAGGACCTACCACGTTGTTATCTGTGATAAACTTATTTATCGCATTCTTTTCTGTCTTCTTCTTATCAGCATAAGTCTCGCCATCGTTACATGAGCAAACGGCACATAGAGCCATAAACATAGCGAAAAGAAGGACAGGAGCATTCTGAATTTTTCTCATTGTTCTTTGTTTGTTATTTTCTTTACCACACAAGTGGTTTCATTGTTATCAAAAACTCTTAAGGAGTGCAATCTTCTCTTCTGGCTTTTCTGCACCAAACACGTAGCTACCAGCAACAAGTACATCGACACCTGCCTCGGCAAGTCTCTTGCCAGTATCAGCATTAACGCCACCGTCAACCTCTATGAGAGCCTTAGAACCTGTTCTATTTATCAGTTCTCTAAGTGCCTTTACCTTCTCGATAGAATGTTCTATAAACTTCTGACCTCCAAATCCCGGGTTAACAGTCATAAGAAGAACCATATCCACATCACAGATAATGTCTTCAAGAAGACAAACAGGAGTATGAGGATTAAGAGTCACTCCTGCCTTCATGCCTGCAGCATGGATCTGCTGAATGACACTATGAAGATGAGGACATGCCTCATAATGCACATTCATCATATAGGCGCCAAGAGCCTTGACCTGCGGAATGAACTTGGCTGGTTCTACAATCATCAGATGTACATCCAGTTTCTTTGTGCAATGCTTAGCAACAGCAGAAAGCACAGGAAAACCAAAACTAATGTTTGGGACAAAGACCCCATCCATTATATCAAGGTGAAGCCATTCTGCCTCACTCTTGTTTATCATATCTATGTCTGTCTTCAAGTCTGCAAAGTTAGCAGCAAGAAGTGATGGTGATACTATCATTTGAGTTCTTTGTTTTTTCACAAAGTAATTGTGAATCATGAATTATTTAAGTATGAATGAAGTCTGACCAATCATCTGACTGTCGCAGAAGATAAGGACCTTATAGTTTCCTGCCTCAAGGAACTCTTCCACATCGGCATACATCGTTACCTTCAGTTCTTCTCCGTTATAGTCAATGAACTTCTTCTCAGTATATTCAACAGAAGTACCTTCATAAGTGAACGTACCACGTTTACCCATAACACTATTATCAGGCTTAAGAATACGAGCATAGATAACTCGTTGTCCATTCTCTGCTGTAACATTCTTTACTATCGTGAATCCGAATGCAAGTTTCTTACAGTCCTTTGCCTTGCTGCAGTCCTTACCACGTTTGTTCTTTGGAGTAACCCAAAAACCAGTAGCATCTAACTGAGCAGCGATGTTAACCTTATCCTTAAGAGCATTTCTCTCAGAAGCGAGGTAATTGATCTGGCTGTTTGCCTCGCTTACCTGATTCTTCATCTGTGTATTCTCGTTTGTGAGAGCCTCATTGATACGGTTTAGCGAGTCAACCTGCATAATATAATTGCGAAGCACCTGGCGAAGAGTTGCAATCTCCTTCTTCAGACGAGCAATCTCACGGGCATCTGTAGACTTTGTGCGTTCCAGCTCCTCAAGCAATTCCTGAGTATGTCTACGTTCCTCTTCAATCTGCGCAATAAGCGAGTCATTACTCAACTGTTTCTGGAGTTCGCCATACTGTGCGTCAAAATCCTTGTATTGCTGCTCCATCTCCTGCTTATCAAGTTCAGCAAGTTCCTGAAGCTGTCCGTTCTCTATATTCTGCTGTATAAGCATGTACGACATAAAAGCCAAGATGGCAACAAGTACAGCCACAACAGCTATGACAATGATGTTTTTATTATCTTTCATGTTTGTCCTAAATTATCAAATCAACTGCAAAATTACGCAATTTTCTGGAATTGACGAACCATTCATTATTAATAAATACTAATAACAAGAAAAATTGCCATTCAGGACATAATCCCGAATGGCAATATCTATTGTTTATCCTATTTCGCAAGCTTCACTTGAAAGGAGTCAAGTGGAGTAAAATGAAGTTAAAAGGAGTAAAAAGACGAATGACTGTTCGTGGAATACTCCCTCTACCAATTAAGCCCTAATCGTCTTTAATTCCCTAATCACTTACTTAGATACATCACTTGACAATCACAAATCCACCCTGATTTGCCATTGTGACAGTCATTGTAGCAGTCACTTTACACTTTACATCAGTCTTCTGAGGCTCAAGGGTATTGAGGTTATCGCTATAGAGTGTCACAACATCGCCCTTGCAGATCATAGGCAACGCCAGTTTCAAGGTCAACGCCTTACCTGTATTGTTATTACCGGCGATATACCATTTATCTCCATGACGACGTGCAAGAACAACATACTTGCCTGGATAGCCATCAACAAACACAGTCTCGTCCCAAGTAGTAGGCACCTGACGCATATAGTCAAGACAGATAGCAGGAGCACCTCCCTTACCCACTTCATTCAAGTTCTCTGGAGCGAGGGCAAAGTTCTGTATAGGGTTCTGGAAAAGAACTGTTGTAGCCAACTCATGACAATCTGTTGTTATGCGCTTACTACCTCTCTTAGTTGGGTCATTACCCTTGTTGATTGTACGAGAGAGGAAACAACCACCAAACTCCATACAACCAATAGCATTACGGATGAAAGGATGTGTCGCAGCATCACGTGCCTCAACATCACAGGCATGCTGGCCAAAGAACAGGTTCTCAGAAGCAAGTACAGCCTCAGAACCTACATAGTTAGGATACATGCGTTCCCATCCTCGAGGGATAGTGCATCCATGGAAGATAACCATGAGTCCATTATCATCTGCATCAGAGAGGATAGCCTCATAAAGACGCATCGTCTCCTGCTTGTCACCACCGAAGAAGTCAACCTTGATACCCTTCACACCAAGCTTCTTCATCCACTTCATGTACTGTTTACGTGTGATAGGGTTCGACATGATGTTTATAGGTCCCTGTTCAATATCATTCCAGTAACCACTTGAACTATACCATAGGAATACATCCACGCCCTGGCTCTGTGCATAGCGAACAAGATCCTCCATACGTTTCTTACCGATGTTATTATCCCACCAGTTGTCAACAAGCACATACTCATAGCCCATAGCCTTTGCAAGTCCAATATACTTTACCTGGTCATCATAGTTGATAGAGTTATCCTGCCAGATGATCCAGCTCCAAGTGCCACGACCATACTTGTACTTATTCTCTGTCTGATACTGTTGCTCTACATAATTCCATGGAACAGTTGTCTCAACAATAGGCTTTAGAGATGTACCAACAGTTATAGTTCGCCAAGGAGTTGCACCAGGAAGAGCAAAAGCTGGTTCCACGGTACCATTACCACCATTCTCCTCCATCATTGGGAATGTAACCTGATAAAGTCCGTCACCTTTCATGTCAGAGAGACGAGAAGCGCAATAATGAGAGTTCACACCTGTTTCACTCACAAGTACCCAGCCCTCTTTCTTAACCTCAGCACCTTTCTTTCCTTTCTTAACAGGAGTCGCATCTGCACCACCCACATGGAAGAGGCAAGGGAAAGTGAAACCATGACCGAAGCGAGACTTCTTAGCCATAGGAGTATCATATTCATATTCCTCCTCATAACTTGGTTTTGTTCCTTTCCATCCAACCATAGCATCTGACTGAGGAGTGAGGAATGTAGTAGTTGTAGAAGGAAAATCGAAACCAGTGCACTCATTCATGACACGCATAGAGAACTTCTTCTCATTAGCCTTGTCAGGTTGATTAGGAATGACATAGCGGAAAGCAACATCATTATTGCTCACACGGAAATCGATGTCGTATGTCATACCCTTGTTATTCTTCAGAGTGACAACAAGTTTATTGGCATCAACACTCACGTTACTAAACTTAGAGCGATCCATAGTGTAACTAAAAGACAACTTCTCCTCAGACTTCTTTACAAAAGTAAGGTTCTTAGAGAAATCTGCAAAGTTAGCGACAAAGCCCAGAGGAGACTCTTCGAGCATCTGTACGCCATCATACACCACAGAATAAACAGGTTTACCTTCCTTGACATCAAAGCTTAGTGTAAGTTTACCATCAGGTCCACTTACGGTTGCCTGTTGAGCAAAGGCGCCCAAAGCAGCAAGTGACATAGCACTCACAAAAAGTAACTTTTTCATTAGTATAGTATTTAGTTATTAGTTATAGTTATTGTTATTCGGAAACTAAAGACCTTAAAGACCTTAGAGTCCTTAGGCTAAAGACCTTAAAGTCCTTAGGTTTAGTCCTTATCCCTTAAGTTGCTCGCTGAAAGCCTCAATAGCTTTCTTGCAGATCTCTTCTGCCTCCTGAATAGTGCCATCTATGTGTCCACCTGCAGCATTGAAGTGGCCGCCACCATTAAAGAACTGCTCAGCAAGGTCACGTGCCGAGAAATCATCATACGAACGTACTGAAATCCACACAACTGGTTTCTCTGTGTCTTCACGAAGAGAGATAGACAACTTCTGTCCCTTTATTGCAAGAGGCATGTTCACGATGCCCTCCATATCACCTTTCAAGAAGTTGAAGCGCTTCAGTTCCTCTCTTGACATGCAGAAATATGAAGCATGAAGTTCTGGGAAATGTACCAGTTTCTCATTGAGCACATACCCCATAAGACGGTAACGGTCTATAGTGTATGTATTGAACAGATTCCTATATATGATATCCTTGTCAATACCCTTACGAAGAAGTTCTGCTATGATAATGAAGATGTCAGGATCCTTGCTATTATAAGTAAAACCACCGGTATCTGTACACATACCAGCATAAATATCTTCGGCACCATGGAGAGGAAGATTATCAAGTCCGCCTATAACATCAAGCACACGGAACAGGAGTTCACAAGTACTACTACATTCAGGGCGAGACACTACAACATCAGCAAAACCTTCTGGTCCTATATGATGGTCAATGAGAAGTTTGCGACAGCGAGCCTTACTTACAGCTCCACCAAGTTCTTCAATTCTTGACAGAGCATTGAAGTCAAGACAACAGATTAGATCCGCCATATTGACGATATTATGAGACAAAGCCTTCTGGCGTTCATAAACAATAATCTTATCTGCATCATTCATCCACTTCAGATAGTCAGGAAAGATATTTGGAACAATAACTGTCACATTCTTTCCTTTCCTTTGAAGGTATTCCCTAAGTGCAAGTGACGAACCTATAGCATCACCATCAGGCGAAGTATGAGTAACGACTACAACGTTCTTACACTCGTTAAAAAGTTTCTTAACCTGTTCTGTCTCCTTCGGAGTAATAATTCTTTTTAGCATAAGTAATCAAATTTCATAATAACGCAAAGTAGATGTATCAGACGCTGTTGCAACCAAAACAATACCGACCATATACTTAGCTACAGTTTAGTCGTTCCGTTATTCTTTGGGTAAGTTATTCTCTTGGTCTTTTCGTGGTTCAAGATGCAATTCACTATGAACAATGTCAAACACATCCTTCATTACTGCCTTTGTGTTCTTGCCCTTTACCTCCTCATAAGGAATAGGTTTATGAATGACCAGTTCAAGAGGATGGTAATTAACCATTGTATCATAGCGATTGAACACATTATAACTACCATTTATTGTGATAGGAACAATAGGACGTTCCAGTTGACTTGCAAGTACAAAGGCACCACGCTTGAACTCTCCCATCTCACCAGTATGAGAACGTGTTCCCTCTGGGAATATGCACATGGACATACCATTTGCAAGCAACTCCCTTGACTGCTTTACAGCATTAGCTATAGACGAGACTGTTTCACCAACATGTACATGTCCAGAATGATAACTTGCATAGCCAATGAAAGGGATATTACGGAGATAGTCCTTCATCATCCACTTAAACTTATGTCCAAGAAAGGCATAGATGAGGAATATGTCAAAATACCCCTGATGGTTTGGCATGAACACATAAGTCTGCCCCTTCTCTATATTCTCCCTTCCCCTTACCGTTACAGGAAGGAGGTATATCCTACAAGCAAACCAGCACCAAAAGACAGGAGCATAGTGAGCCACATACCTTCTATCGCCAAGCAGTCCTGCCAAAGCAGTAACACTACCCGAGAATGCTGACACCAATATAAATAGCGGAGTCGCTATTAAATATGTATAGATCTTATATATTATTGACATCCTGATTTATTTCTGTACTTTAACTTTTCGTAACTCTATAACATTCACCTCAGGCCATGCACCATAGCGGAAAGGACCAACAAGTCCGCCTATTCCTTCAGACACATTCAACACCTGATTACCTTCCTTATACATACCTGACCACTCGTCATACTTCCATGCCACAGGAGACCACCCCCACAACTTGAATTGTCCGCCATGCGTATGTCCCGAAAGTGTCAGTTGTACGGAACTATCCAGCACCTTCTTTCTCCAATGAGCAGGATCATGTGTAAGCAGCACAATGAAATCACTCTTCTTAAGTCCATTCAACGCCTTCGACAGATCACCTTTCTGCGGGAAAGGAGGATTACCATAATTTTCGCAACCTGCTATCACTATGGACTGCTTTCCTCTAAACAGTTTCACATGATCATTATTAAGAGGAACCCAGCCATACCCTCTCTGGAACAGCAGAAGCCTTTCCACATCAGCCTCCCGCTGTTTTTCATTCATACTTGAATATGTTCCGTAGTCATGATTACCGAGTACACTATACACACCGTCAGGTGCTTTTATCCGAGAGAACACATCTCGTAATCCCGCAACCTCTGCTGATTCACGGTTCACCATATCACCGGTAAACACAATAGCATCACATTGCTGTTCCAGGATGAGATCAACCAGTTCCTCGAGATCATCCTCATGCCCCCCTCGGAATGTACCTGTATGCAAGTCCGAGAACTGCAATATCCTGTACCCGTCAAACTGTTCCGGTAGGTCGTCAAAGAAGATTGTCTGCCTATGCACAACATAATGACTACTTCCCCAAAACCTTCCAGTAAGAGCAATAAGAACCAACAGTATGACTATCGCCATACATCCCACACGTGGTATATATTTTCTTATGTCGGT
Source organism: Bacteroidaceae bacterium (assembly GCA_045641785.1). Taxonomy (GTDB): domain Bacteria; phylum Bacteroidota; class Bacteroidia; order Bacteroidales; family Bacteroidaceae; genus Minthosoma. The sequence goes on along the minus strand of JAZUHP010000012.1, from coordinate 95,889 downwards.
TCTTACATTCATATTCACATTATATTTCCTTGAAGATACTTTCGCATCTCCTCTATATCAAAGCCTCGACGACCAGCATAATCCTTCAACTGTACATCGTCAATCTTGCCAACAGAGAAATATGTAGCAAGAGGATGACGAAGCATAAAGCCACTTACAGAGGCATGAGGCATCATCATTCCATGATCCGTCAACTGCACTCCTATACTTTTGAAGTCAACCAGTTCGTCTATAATAAAGTTTAGAGAGATATCTGGTAGACAAGGGTAACCAACAGCAGGTCGTATTCCCACAAACTTCTCAGAATGTAACTCGTCAATAGTCAGATTCTCGTCAGGGGCATAGCCCCATATACTCTTGCGAACCTCCTCATGCAGACACTCTGCACTTGCCTCAGCCAACCTGTCTGACAACGTCTGTACAAGCATCATGTTGTAGGAGTCCGTATCATCATACACCTCCTGCATAGCCGAATCAACAGAAGCAGCAAACACTCCTATCATATCCTGCAATCCTGTACCTATAGGACGAATGAAGTCACTCAGGCACATGCAAAAGCCATTTACCCCTGGCTGTTGCTGACGAAGCATCGGAATACGTCTTATGACCACAGGAGACCTTCTGCAAGTTGGACAAGGGCAATCGCTTGGATGAACAAGTACAATATCATCACCATCAGAGTTGCAATGAAACAGTTGTATAACAGCATTCACCTTATAATGGCGATCAAAGCGATTAAGCAACGCCAGCGCATCCTCCTTGAGGTTACGCCCCTCGTCACTATCCTCTCTCACCTTCCAGGCAAAGAAGAAATATGCCCAGTTGATGTAAGGAATAAGCGTATGTATCTGGTAACGTCTCTGCATCAATTAAAAACAAGTTCAGAACCTCTCACACCATCAATCACAATGCCATCACTATAGGCAGTCTTACCATTGACGATTGTACGCATCACCTTCCACTTGAATGTGCGTTCATCCATAGGAGTCCAGCCACACTTAGTGTAGTAACGACCATCACCAACCTGCCAGTTAGCATTAGGATTGACAAGAACAAGGTCTGCATAATAGCCCTCACGAATGAATCCACGGCGGTCTATACCAAACAGCATTGCCGGGTTATGACTCATCAACTGAGGTACACGTTCAATAGGCATGACACCCTCATCAACCATCTCAAGCATAGAGACAAGAGAGAACTGAATCATAGGCATGCCTGACATAGCCTTGAGTGCACCACCCTCCTTCTCCGAAAGGAGATGAGGAGCATGGTCTGTTCCCACCACATCAATGAGTCCATTAGTAAGAGCCTCACGAAGTGCAAGCTGATCTTCTGGAGTCTTGATAGAAGGGTTACATTTAATCCTTGTGCCCATACGGTCATAGTCCTCAGACGAGAACATGAGGTGTGCAATGACAGCCTCAGCCGTGATCTTCTTCTGGTCAAGAGGCTTGTTCTCGAAGAGAGACAACTCACGGGCAGAAGAAACATGAGCTATATGAAGTCGAGCACCCGTCTCCTTTGCCAATTTGACTGCAAGAGCCGATGACTGGTAACAAGCCTCAACACTTCTTATTCTTGAATGATAACGTACAGGGAAGTCACTCTGTCCCTTGTACTTCTTTGAGAATGCCTTTACATTCTGATTTATTATGTTCGTGTCCTCACAATGAGCCATAAGAAGCAAAGGAGAGTTCTGGAACAACTTGAGAAGTGAATCTTCCCTATCCACAAGCATATTACCTGTGCTGCTTCCCATGAAAACCTTAACACCAGGAATCCTGTGAGGATCAAGTTGTGTAAGCAAATGAGTATTATCATTGGTTGCGCCAAAGAAGAACGAGTAGTTCACACGGCTGTTCTGTCTACCGAGCTCAAACTTTTCCTCAAGCAACTCAATGGTTGTTGTCTGCGGGTTAGTGTTAGGCATCTCCATATACGAAGTGACACCACCAGCAGCAGCCGTACGACTCTCACTTGCAATATCAGCCTTGTGAGTAAGACCTGGCTCACGGAAATGCACATGATCATCAATGACTCCAGGGAACAGGTACAGTCCCGTTGCATCGATCTCTGTATCGTACACCTGAGTTGTATCGTCGCCACCCTCTATGACCTGCACAATAAGCGAGCCTTCAATAACAACAGACCCGACAAACTGTCGACCTTCATTTACTATCGTTGCATTTCTTATTATTGTCTTCATTGTATTCTATTTATTGTTTGGACTTTCCGGGGAGACCGGATGTTCCCAGAAAGTCCGGATATTCCGGTATTTCCGGATGTTCCGGATAACCCGGATTTTCCGGGCAATCCGGCTATTCATTATTATTTCACCTTTGGATATTTCTTGAACCATCCGTCAAGACGGAGACGCATAACTCCGAAGAACGCCTCACCAAATATGCCTCCCGACATCTTGCTTGTTCCCTCCACGCGGTTGACAAAGATAACAGGAACCTCCTTAATCTTGAAACCGCACTTGAAGGTAGTAAACTTCATCTCTATCTGGAAAGCGTATCCCTTGAAGCGAACCTTGTCAAGTTCGATTGTCTCAAGCACCCTACGCTTATAACACTTGAATCCGGCAGTAGTGTCATGCACCTGGAATCCTGTGACAAAGCGAACATACTTACTTGCAAAATATGACATGAGAACACGACCAATAGGCCAGTTCACCACATTAACACCTGTAATATAACGAGAACCAATTGCAAGGTCATAACCCTCATCAGCACATGCCGAATAAAGACGAGGGAGATCTGCAGGAGCATGAGAGAAGTCTGCATCCATCTCGAAGATGTAGTCATATCCATGTTCAAGTCCCCACTTGAATCCTGCAATATAAGCAGTTCCAAGTCCAAGCTTACCCTTACGCTCCACGATAAACAGACGGTCAGAGAACTCCTCTGCCATCAACCCTTTCACGATATTTGCAGTACCATCAGGTGAGCCATCATCAATGATAAGGATATGGAAACACTTATCCAACGCAAAGATTGCACGGATGATTTTCTCTACATTTTCTTTCTCGTTATATGTAGGGATTATTACTATACTATCGCTTGAGTTCATTTATTTATTTTTTTCTTTCTTGCAAAGATAGTTTTTTTGACTTAATTAAGATATATAATCAAAGATTATTTTATGTTTCGGCTCTCAATTTCCTGTATTACTGACGCCGCATCTTTGATGCTTCGGATATTATCAACAATCAGCGATGGTCTTTCCGCCTCCCTGAACCTACATTTCCTTGCATTATGTGTGGCATAGGAAATGATCTTTGAGAACGCCTCGCTCTGGTAGTAGAGACTCTCCCTGTCCGAATACATGTAGAGGGTCATCTTGCCATTCTTGATAAGTACCTTCTCAAGTCCAAGTTGTCGGCTCATCCACTTGACAGGGATGATTCTCAGCAGTTCCTCGCCTACCTCCGGCACCTTTCCGAAACGGTCAATGAGACGGACCTTAAACTCATCGATCTGCGACTGCTTAGTCATCGCATCAAGTTCGCGATAGAGCGCCATACGTTCACCGCTTACCGGAACATACTCTTCTGGCAAATAAGCAGGTATGTCACTATCTATGACTGTTTCTGTCACATAGTTGTCGCCCTTTATCACTCCATCATCCTGTTTCTGCTGCTCTGCAAACATATCCGAGAACTCCGATTCACGAAGTTCTGTCACAGCCTCATTAAGCACCTTCTGGTAAGTCTCGTAACCAAGGTCTGCAATAAAGCCACTCTGTTCTGCACCAAGCATGTTGCCTGCACCACGGATATCAAGGTCCTGCATGGCAATATGAATACCCGAACCGAGATCCGAGAAGTTCTCTATCGCCTGCAGCCTTCGTCGTGCTTCCTCACTTAGAAGCGCCATAGGCGGAGCAAGCAAGTAACAGAATGCCTTACGGTTACCTCGTCCAACACGTCCTCTCATCTGGTGAAGATCAGACAATCCATACTTATGTGCCGAGTTGATGATTATGGTGTTTGCGTTTGGCACATCAATACCATTCTCAACTATTGTTGTTGACAGCATCACATCATAGTCATAGTTCATGAAGTCGAGTACAATCTTCTCAAGGTCAGCAGGATTCATTCGACCATGTCCTACACAAACCCTTGCATCTGGCACATGTTCATGAATAAGCGTCTCAAGTGCAGGAAGACTCTTGATGTCATTATTGACAATGAACACCTGTCCATTTCTGCTCATCTCGAAGTTGATTGCCTCAGCTATCACCTCTGCCCCGAACGTCGCTATCTCTGTCTGGATAGGATAACGGTTTGGAGGTGGCGTCTGAATACTTGACAGGTCACGAGCTCCCATCAAAGAGAACTCAAGAGTACGAGGTATAGGCGTTGCTGTCATGGTAAGAGTGTCTATGTTAACTTTCTTCTGACGCAGTTTCTCCTTTACAGCGACGCCAAACTTCTGTTCCTCATCTATTATGAGCAACCCAAGGTCCTTGAACTTGACCTGGTTACTGATCAACTTATGTGTACCGACCACAATGTCTATCTTACCTTCCTCAAGATCCTTAAGTACAGCCTTTGTGGCAGCTGCGCTCTTGGCACGCGACAGGTATTCCACCCTTACCGGGAACTGTTCCAGACGTTTGCAGAATGTCTTGTAATGCTGATATGCAAGAACGGTTGTAGGAACAAGGACGGCAACCTGCTTATTGTCACACGCAGCCTTGAAGGCGGCACGAACTGCGACCTCTGTCTTTCCAAAGCCCACATCACCACACACAAGGCGATCCATAGGGCGTTCCTTCTCCATATCTGCCTTCACCTCCTGCGTCGCCTTGAGTTGGTCAGGGGTGTCCTCATAAAGGAAACTTGCCTCCAGTTCTTGTTGCAGATAACTATCAGGACTATAGGCAAATCCTTTCTCCTTGAGGCGCTGAGCATAGAGTTTGATAAGGTCACGGGCAATATCCTTTACCTTAGTCTTGACCTTATCCTTCATCTTCTCCCATGCACCTGTTCCAAGACGGTTCACACGAGGCGGCTCACCTTCCTTTGCCTTGTACTTAGATACCTTATGAAGGGCATGAATACTTACAAGGATAAATCCGCCATCGGAGTAGTTGATGCGTATCTTCTCCTGCATCACGCCATTCTCATCTACACGGACAAGTCCACCGAAGCGCCCCACTCCATGATCGATGTGAACAACATAGTCGCCAACATCAAACTGCTGTATCTCTTTCAATGTCAGGGCGACCTTTCCACGATGCGCCTTGTCTGACTTTAGATTATACTTATGGAACCTGTCGAATATCTGGTGGTCGGTAAAGAAACATCTTTTGTTGACCTCATCAATGAATCCTTCATGAATGGCCTTGTTGACAGGTTCAAATGTGACCGACTCATGCTCACTCTTTGCCATATCGGCAAAGATTGCTTCCAGTCGAGCAATCTGTTTCTCGCTATCAGCAAATATATTTATCTTATATCCTTCCGACTGAAGTCTCAGCAACTCAGTCTGGAGAAGTTCAAAGTTCTTATGGAACAACGGCTGAGGACTGGTACGGAAGCGCACTATTGCTCCGTTCTGTTCTTCATCATGTAAAGCAGGTTTCATCTCTACCTTCCTGAACCACGACATGCTACGGAGAAATCCCTCACCATCTGTCATCACCTTGTCCTTGTCAAGACAAGACTCGCCCGACTCTATATTGTCTATACTTATAGCAGAGGCAGAGAAACCGTCATCGTAGATTCGTGCAACACAGTCACAGACATAGCCATAGTCACGAGCTACCACTACCGTGTCACGAGGTAGGAACTCAAGCACATTGACATAGTCGCCCGATGAACTGCCTACCTGAGACACCACACTCATCTCCTCTATCTTATCGACAGACAACTGGCTCTGCACATCGAATGTGCGGATGCTGTCCACCTCATCGCCAAAGAAGTCTACACGGTAAGGTATCTCTGACGAATAGGAGTAGATGTCCACAATACTTCCTCGCACGGCAAACTGTCCCGGTTCATACACATAGTCGGTACGCTTGAAACCGAGTCCAAGCATCTGTTTCTCAAGTACGTTGACGTCATACATACCGCCAACCTTGATAACGATAGTGTTTGCCTCAAGTTTCTTCTGGGACACGACCTTCTCGGCAAGGGCATCGGGATAGGTCACGACAAACAATTTGTCACCTCGCGACACCTTGCTTAGCACCTCGGTACGGAGTATGCCATTTCCCGCATCTATCTGATTATACTTTATAGCACGTTTATAGGAAGACGGGAAGAACAAGACATGTTGATCATCCAACAGTTGCACAAGGTCATGATAGAAATAACCTGCAGAATCTGCATCGTCAAGTATGAACAACATCAATGGCAATGCCCCCCTGGTCTCGTCAATCTTTGCGATAGAGGCAAAAAACAAAGGAGCGGATGAGCCAATCAGCCCACCCACCATAATGCGTTCTATAGCCTTAGAGCATATAGACTTAGAAAGACTCTTGACTTCCTTGTCGGAACCCAAGAGCGACAGAAGTTTAGATATTTCCAATTTCAACAACTACAGGTCTATAGGACCTTGCAAAACATTTAATATAGTCAAGCACCTCCTGTCTTGGCAAGAGTGGCTTTACCGTCATCTTTATAACCTTTGTTCTGTTTTGCTTTCTTACTGGAGTAGAATTTACCATAGGCAAAAGCGTTATTAATAATTAACAATTAATAATTAACAATTAACATGCCTCCGGACTATGTGGCAATTTGGATATTTGACTATTTGACAATTTACCATTTGACAATTGCCAGCCGGACAAGTGAGAGAAAACCACTACACTCAGGTGACAATCGAACAATTTACCATTTGACAATTGCCATCCGGAACAAGTGAGAAATGTTCTACACTTCGAGTCATAAGCACCTTACCCCTACCCGAAAGGTTAGGACTTATCCCCTCGCTATTACTAATTAACGCAACAGAACAGATTTTATTTTATTTGCGAACCACAATTTTTACAGGATTGTCAATATTTTTTTTCCAAGCATCAAGACTTGCGAACCACTCCTTTGCCGAATGATAACCTTTTTCCTCCTTGTCCGCACAGAAAGTGACATAGTACTGCATTGTCTGCAAAGCATCTGGAGCAACCTCATACACATAGTTGAGTTCATCTTCATTGCTACCACGAACATACTTTGCTGGCACATAAACAGCCATACCTATAGGTTCTGGTCCCCACATCTGTTTCTTTCCCATGTCTGGATAGTCACATCCCCACGATGCTGCAACACCATCGGAATGGATCCATCCTTCTGGGGAGTGTCCCTTACGAACGCTATCTGTGGCTGTAACACCCACCTTCTGCACTCCTGTACAGAACCTCATATTTCCCTTATTCTTGAAAGTGATGTCAATCTTCAGGTCGCGATGACCTGCCACCAAGGTGTAGAGCTGACGCACATCACACTTTCCGTTAGCATAGCCAACGCCTCTTGACACCCCATTGTCCATGCCCAAATCATAGAGTTCCATAACCGTTCTCAATGGTCCGCTTGTCACAACTCGTTGACCTCTCAAGCCAACATTCTTCCAGTTCATTGGTTTGCCATCAACAAACTGCTTAAACGAGCCACAACCTATTGCCTGACCTGCCCAAAGGACATCAACGCCATAGCCCTGCGCCAACTGCTCTGTGGATGTATAGAACTGAGTTTCCGGTAATTCTATTCTCCGGTATTTCTTGCCATAGAGATCAATGTTCTGGCGATCATCAAAGTAAATACGATAACCCGTCAACTCGCTCTCTATGGTCATTCCATGCATATAGATGTCATTGAAGAGATCTGTTGTCCCCTTTGCCTCAACACGTAGGAGGTCAGGAAACCTGTCCTTCTTGTCACGAAACTGAAGCGCTGTATATACTCTGTTTTCTTTTCCTTTTGGAGCAACATAGACAGCCATCAAAGGCTGCTCGGCTATTTTCACTTCGAATGTCTTTGTCTCATGAGCCTTAATGTCTGTAACAAAGAACAGCTCATCATTCTCAAGGTCACCGTCCATGTCGTCAAGCTGACACTGGATTAGGCTTCCATTATCACTTACCGATGCCCTGCGGACAGAGAAACCAATCTTCTTGACATCTGAAAGTTTAACAACAACAGGTTCATCTACCTTGTCGAAGTCTGACGCATTTGACACTTCCACATGGAAAGTCTTCATCTGCGCCATCATTCCCGACGACAAAGTGAGGCATAGTAAACTTAATAGTATCTTTTTCATATCTTCGGTAGTTTTATCTGAGATTTATTTCTATCATTATCAATATCTTGTAGACACTCCTCGTTAATCCATAACCATTAACCGTTAAACATTAACCATTAACCGTTAAACATTAACCGTTAACCGTTAAACATCAACGCTTCAAGTAATACACTACTGCAGAATAGACATTGCTCTTGACCGCATTTGAGCTATAAGTGGCACCCGTCACACCATCAAGCTTTGAATGGGACTTAGCGCTGCCCGTATTTGTGCCTTGTGTAGCACCTGTCATTCCGTCAGTTACAGAAGGAGCAAGCAGTTCCTTCACCTTGCCTACCTTCATTCTGATAAAGTTAGGGATAAGTCCTTGCTCCACCTTCACGAAGAACTTCTTTGTCTCCACATTCTTGAGTGGAACAATCTTCACAATCTTATTCTTCAGGAAATAGACCTTGAGAGGAGTTGTGGACTTATATCCTTTTGTTTCGCAAAGACTTGTTGTGTTTATGATGATTGTGTCTTTGCTCTTTGTCATCACATCATCAGCCATTGCTGTTATTGTCATCATAGACATCACAAGGCAAAATAGATATTTCTTCATTTTCTGTTTGTATATTTTCCACAAAGATAATCATATAAAATCATTTTGCCACATAATATATGTGATTTTTTCTTTCTGTAACGGAGAAATATTTTTCATGACGTTCAAAAAAGTTTGAAAAAGGAGTCATCAGCACAAAAAAGCACTTAATTTTACACACAAATCACATGCTTCAAAAATGCCGAACCGTCAGTCCACTAGTCCTTACCCAGTTCCCCTTTAAAAGGGGAACGGTAAGGGACTAACTGTTGGGACTATAGGTTGTTTTCAAAAACTACCATGAATCCACAAAGGATTCTACAAGGACTCTACGAGGAGAACTCGAGCAGTACTCGAGGAGAACACACGATTCTCCACGAATTTGTGTGCGCTGCTCGAGTGCTGCTCGAGTACTGCCCATACAATCTTTGTTCTTGTTTTGCGAGAAACGGTATAATCCACATGAGAGGCAAAAAAAAAGAACAGGACACACAAAAAAAACAAAAACTCTTGACAAGGGCATCAAAACATATTATCTTTGCATTAAACTTTTCACTTGACCGATGTGTATGAACAAACACCTTGCAACTCGCCTGTCCTGTACAGGCAACTTTCTATTTATTAAGTCGTTCCGAACTCGTTCCACAACCGTTTACGCTCCGTTGTGAGTTCGATTATACTTAGTTGCTACTTTGCCGTAACTCCACTTTTTGTCCGTTCCGAATCGAGTTTACAGCGGAGGTTGACCGAGCTTTAGCGAAAAGACAACAAAGTCACATACAACATCTATGCAAAACAGAACCAAATAACAGCGAACAAACAAATGGAAGTAAACATACAAACCACAGCTGACGGAAGTCAGACACTCTTTGTGCCGGCACTTGACGAGCACTACCATTCTGTCAAGGGTGCCTTGACCGAGTCACTACACATATTCATCCACTCAGGCCTCAATGAGTGTACAGTTTCCGAACCACGCATCCTTGAGGTTGGTTTCGGCACCGCCCTTAATGCTTTCCTCACTCTCGTGGAGGCAGAGAAAGGAAGGACAATCCATTACACTTCACTTGAGAAATATCCTCTGCCAATGGAGATAATAGACAAGATGGAATATACCAAGTTTGTTGATTCTTCCTTTGCTCCATACTATAAGTCAATCCACTCGTCATCATGGAATGAGTGGAACTGTATCACACCTCATTTCCACCTGAGAAAGATTGAGACGGACCTCACATCATTGATGTTCAAGGAACAATACGACATTGTGTACTTTGACGCTTTCGCCCCTGAGAAGCAGCCTGAGATGTGGACACAGGACATCATGAACCGCATTTATGACTGTCTTGCTCCAGGTGGCATATTTGTTACCTATTGTGCAAAAGGTGCAGTACGCAGAATGTTACAAACTGCTGGATTCAGGACAGAGCGTATACCTGGTCCTCCGGGAGGCAAGAGGGAGATTCTTAGAGCACGTAAGTGATGATAAAAAAATTAGGGAATCCAGTTTGTTGTGCAAGTTTTTTACCGCAAGCAGTCTGTAATTTAGACCATGGAAGACAGATTAAAAACCGTGGAAATCCATTGGACAACGCAACATGTCAATTTTGTACTATTTCTTCCCGTCATGTAATCCTTCGGAATCGCTTCGTGATCGGTTCGTAATTTTCCCTTAATGTACTTTTCACAAAAAGCAATAAAGTACAAGCGGGAAGCACACAAAAACAAGTTTTCAAATGCTTTTTTTCTGCACAAAAACAAGTTTCCAAATGCCTTTTTTCAACGCAAAAACAAGTTCCCAAATGCTTTTTTCAGCACAAAAACAAGTTTCCAAGTGCCTTTTTCAGCGTAAAAACAAGTTTCCAAGTGCTTTTTTTAACATAAAAACAAGTTTTCAAATGCTTTTTTCATACCTTTGCAGCACAAAAGAGCAAAACTATGGAAGAAGTAACTATTGAGAGCATATTCAGAAACTATCTCAGAAAAGTAGAGGAAACGTCTGTTACTTTTCACAGATACTTGTACAATAAAATACAATGGGACGCTTGGTGCATTGGTATCAAGGGAGCAAGAGGTGTGGGCAAAACAACTCTCATACTTCAACATATAAAGGAAGCATTTCCTGACAGAACAAAGGCATTGTACGTCTCTCTTGACAACATCTGGTTTGCCAACCATTCACTAACAGATTTAGTGGAATATTTCTACACACACGGTGGAACACACCTATTTATAGACGAGGTACACAAATACCCAATGTGGGACAGAGTCTTAAAGAACCTTGCAGACGACTATAGCAATTTGCACATTGTTTACACAGGCTCTTCCATGCTCCAGATAGACAACAATCAGGGGGACATGTCAAGGCGACAGATTGTGTACACCCTTCGCGAGATGTCTTTCAGAGAATATCTTGAACTTGAAGGTCTATATAAGCAAGAGGCACTAAGCATAGAGAATCTGCTTGAGAATCATGCGACAATAGCAAGCAATATCACATCAAAAGTAAAGGTACTCCCTGCATTTGAGAAGTACCTTCATTGTGGATGCTACCCTTTCTACAAACGTGACAACATAGAATTCGAATCACGTCTGAAGGAAGTCATCGACCAAATCCTTTATACAGATCTACCTTCTGTGGAGGATGTGTCTTTTGCAACAATCCAAAAGACAAGACGACTGTTGATGATACTTGCTGAAAGAGTGCCACAAACACCAAAGATGACGGAGTTATACAACGCACTGGAATCATCAAGAGAACAAGGGCTTAAGATGCTTTACGCCTTAGAAAGAGCATCTCTCATTAGTCTAATCACGACAGAACCAAAGAATGTAAAATCAATGGTGAAACCAGACAAGATACTTATGGGCAACCCAAATCTTATGAACGCATTGTCACCTAACGCAGAAATAGGAACAATTAGGGAAGCATTCTTTGTCAATCAGTTAGCTGCAATAGCTGAGGTTCTTTACCCCAAGAAAGGTGATTTCCTGATTAATCGGAAATACCTGTTTGAGGTTGGTGGACGAAAGAAGTCTTTTGAGCAGATCAAGGATGAGCCAAACAGTTTCCTTGCTGTCGATTCAATAGAGACAGGCATGTTCAGTCGCATACCACTTTGGATGTTCGGACTGCTGTACTAAATAGCAGTTCCACATCTCCAAAGGGTATTTCACGCATTTATGCAGGACAAAAAATTATACATAATGATGTGGCAGAATTGATTTAAACTTGTAAAATAAGGCGTTGGAATTAGTCAAAACATGTAAAATAAGGCATTGAGACTGCACGCTTTTTGTAAAATAAGGCATTGAGTATGCACGTTTTTTGTAAAATAAGGCGTTGAAAACAGTCAAAACATGCAAAATAAGGCATTGAGACTGCACGTTTTTTTGTAAAATAAGGCATTTACATTAAGTTAAACATGCAAAGTTTTAGCCAACAAAATCAAACAATCATTTGGTCATTTCATTATTAAGTTGTTTCTTTGCACTAAACTAAAAACACATAAGAATATGAACACCACACTTCCTATAAACAACAACCCTGTTGTAACTCCTCTTGATGCGTTAGTAGCACATTTCAACGCATCATCCAAGAATGTCCAAAAAGCATTCACAAAACTTATCCTTGACCGCCATGTTCAAGAAGAACAAACAAAGCTTGATGCAAAGATTAACAAGGGCATGCTTGACATCAAAGCAGGCAAAGGTATTTATAAAGAAGAAAATGAATCTGTGGAACAATTCTTTGACCGCTTATGTATAGAATAATCTTCTCACCAGATGCGCAAAAAGATGTTATACGGCTAAAGAAAAAAGCTCCATTAGCATTCAAAAAGTTAATGAAGATTTATCCAGAGCTCGAACAACACCCAAGAAGCGGCACAGGGCAATGCGAACAATTAAAACACTTCGCGGTCGAAACTTGGTCACGCAGATTAGACAAAGAACACAGATTAGTTTATAGAGTTTTTGATGACATCGTTGAAGTCTATATTCTATCTTCATTTGGACATTACGACTAACCATTCATAAAAGAACAAAAAGGAAAAAGACCACGCTGAGTTATATCAGCATGGTCTTTTTTTTCACGATTTACATTCAATCATAACTTACCCCAGGTGGCAATGGGCTTGTTTCAACTATTGGAGTATCTTCTGGAACACCAGCAGCAGATTGAGTTTTTGATATGCTTCCTGCCAAAATTGTGTGCCTAAGCCTTGTCACAACTGTTTGAGAATATGGATTCTCATAATTCTTTTTTTTCATTTCTTATCCTTTTTACTTTACGAATACTTTCTTACCATTTGAAATATAGATTCCAGGACGAAGTCCTTCTGCACCGTTTCCACTTGCCACACGACCGTCAAGAGAGTATACAACATTGCTTTCGACAACATTTTCCTCTGCTGCAAATTCATCAACACCTGTTGATTCTCCATCTTCTCCAAAGACCTTAACACGAATACGAGAGTTATTTACCGTTGGCATAATTATTTGTCCATCACGCCTCTCTGCTTTCATATACCACCTGAATGGTTTCAAAGAAGCATTTGTATCTTCTGTATAAGCAAGCGCACCTCCCGACATTGCATAATATTTGTTATTAACCATTTCCTCGCCACTCACTCCTTCAAGTGTTCCAACGAAAGTAAACTTCATTTCTGCAGAAGAAACACCAACAGTATCTTTCTTAGCATATAATATTGCATCCGTCAACTTGATTGTTTTTTCACCAGGAGTCTTTGCCTTGATAAGATATGGATGGTTTGGTTTCAAAGAACCTTTTTTGACCATAATGATTTCAAGTTCCGTTTCATCAACCTCACCATCTCCATCAGTATCATACATATTGATATCATTAATCTTTGCAACATCAAAATCATCTTTCCAGTCATCATATGACATAGAGAAAGGCACATAGAACGACTGCCATTTTGTGTTGTTGTAAGTGCGGGTAAACTCAAAATCGTGAATAGTAGAATTATAGTTCACCGTAACAGGAACCCCATCAACAATACTTTGACTTTTATGTTTTGAGTCTTTTACATAATGGACAAAACATAAATCCTTAATGCCCACATAATTATCAAAAAATCCACCACCCATAGATGAATGATAGAAGGAACCTGTCCTCGACATTTCAATTGAATGTATCCCAGTCGGCAACAACAAATTATATGATTCATATAAAGCATGCCCATCTTCATCACGTATATCTATATATCCTGTCACAGAAGACTTGAGCACCTCATTACCATCCAACAACAAAGAAAGACTAGTTGTCACAAACTGATCATGAAAATGCCTATACCTAAAACTAAAAATGTCGCCCTCACAAGCTTCTATATTATACTTCACTTTTCTAGGATAATCAGTACTTGAATTGGATATAGAATAATCAGTACGTATATATGCATCTCCAAAACATTCAACTCTCACATTTGAGATTTTCACCTCATCATCACCTGCACTTGAAAAATAATCTTTTGCATAGACAAATTCTACAATATGATTACCCGCTGATAATATTGGATATTTATATGTACCAGAATCTTCCCCGCTCTTAGTAAGTACATATTCACCATCAATACTAACAACAAGTTTATCACAGTACTCTTCCGTACTTGTTTTCCAATCAAAATACAGGAAGTCTCCTTCTTCACCTTGGAAAGTGTACTTTTGTGAAGAAACCGAACCATTTTCTTTATTTGTCGATATCCAATCTCCAAATTTTACGGTATACAAACAATCATTATACGTAGTTACAGTTTGGGCATTTACAAACACAAATGTGCTCAATAACGCCATAAATAAAGTTTCCTTTTTCATAATTCTAAAAGATTGTATTTATTGAAATTGATTTATTTTTTCAAATTCATAATTAGAAACACTAAAAGAGCCGCTTACCTTTGCATTTTTTTTAAGATATCACCATTACTCTTTTTTTCGACCACTCTTGCAATACCTTGAAATGTCATTTCGCAATCTGAATCATCTATACGACTCTGTATTATCGGCTGTAATGACTCAACACAATAAAGTAGTTGCCCATAGCGAATAGGATAATCTTTAGCAGCATCACATAAAGCATTAGTTGCTTTTTGTTCAAGAGTTAACTTTTGTCCTTCCATTAAACAAGCATTCCACCTACTCCCCTCCCCAAGGTTTCAGCATTAGATTTAAACACAAAAAAGGCGGGGAGTCTCGTTACTCGTCCCGCCAATCTAGGTCTTCGCATTACCCTTCCCGTAGAACAAGTAACTGCAGAAGCCCACGCCATGTGATTATATAGTATTAGCGTACAGAACAATTGTACCCTATTAAAGGGTACAACTACAGCTGTACACATACGGATATAATCCACCCGTAGGCATCCTCAGTCACTTTGTCTCGACGGGAATTGAAGTTGCGAAGTTCAGATTAGCCAAGAACAAAGCGTAGAAAACGCCTTTTTATTATGTCAGTCAAAGAAGAAAAGGGAAATACCCATTCAACCAATGACCATTCCTAACATTCCCCACCCAAAGATGGACTCCTGCAAGGAATCGATTGCAAAGGAAAAGAAAAAGAGCGAGAAAACAAAAGAAAAGCAGAAATAAATCACGCTAATGGTTCATTTCTGCCTTTCTACCACTTCCTCTTTATGGTAAAACTCAACGATTCAAGAGTTCCTTAATACGATTCACAAATTCTCCTGTGATAGCTATATAAGGCTCAACATCCTCTTTTGAATAATCAACAAAATCTTCATAATCTCCTTCGTGGCGCATACCATAAAGCTGACGAAAAAGTCCACCCTCGATTGGAGAAAGAATATTTGTCTTAACAAAGTGTTGATGAAAAAGAGTCATGGCACCCCTATGAGTATGTGACGGGAGTTCATTTTTAAGTAGCAAAGCAGTTGCAGCATAATAGACACAATAATACAATCTGTTTGCCGTCAGATTGTACATATCCATGCTAAAAACTTTTCGCGCTTCATCAAGAGTAGAATAAGCTTTCTCCATGCGATATTCTATTATCGCGATTCGTTCTTCATATGTCAAGCTCATAATACGATTCCTTCCTTTAAAACATTATGGCGAAATAATGTCGGAGCACTATTATTCCATTGAGTTCGGTTATATATAATAGGATTTATTTCCACACCATATTCGTCTGCCAAGTCATATAGAGGATTACCCAAAGCCATGAAAGTTTGGAAATCTGCCTTTGGAGCATCTGTAAGTATGACAACATCCCAATCAGAATCCTCACGAGCATCTCCTCTTGCCCGTGAACCATAAAGGATAACAGAAGCATTAGCATCTGCATTACTTACAGTTTCCTTTATTAATCTTGTAATTTCTGAAGAAACGACTTTATCACCCATACTTACTATAATTTACCCACAAAGAAACACAAAAAGCACGAGAACACAAAGAAAATGCAAAGATTATTCTTTACCTTTGCACAAAATAAATATATAATGATAGATTCAAGTATTCTTCAAGGAAAGAAAGCAACATATTTTACTCTTGGATGCAAACTCAACTTTGCTGAGACATCAACCGTTGCACAGGAGTTACAGCGCTATGGTGTTACTAAGGCTGGCAAGGGTGAGGTGGCTGACATCTGTATCGTCAACACTTGTTCCGTTACCGAGGTGGCTGACCACAAGTGCCGTCAGGCAATTCATAAGCTTGTGAAGCAGAACCCTGGGGCTTTTGTCGTTGTGACAGGTTGCTATGCACAGCTCAAGCCACAGGAGATCATCGAGACTCCGGGAGTGGACCTCGTACTTGGTTCAAACGAGAAGGGTAATATCATACCTATGATAATGGATAAGATGACTGGTAGCCATACTGTCCGTACCGCAGAAATCCTGAACTTCGCGCCATCATGTTCAAGAGGTGACAGAACACGTTATTTCCTTAAGGTTCAGGATGGCTGTAACTATTACTGCACTTACTGTACCATCCCTATTGCTCGTGGTCGTTCAAGGAATGGCAGCATCGAGTCTTTGGTGAAACAGGCAGAACAAGCAGCTGCTGAAGGTGGCAAAGAGATTGTCATTACCGGTGTGAACATCGGTGATTTCGGTCATTCAACAGGTGAGACATTCTTTGACCTCGTGAAAGCTCTCGACAAGGTGGAAGGTATTGAGCGATACCGCATCTCAAGCATAGAGCCAAACCTCCTGACAGATGAGATAATAGAATATTGTGCAACTTCCAAGAAGTTCATGCCACACTTCCATATCCCTCTTCAGTCGGGTTCGGACGATGTGCTCAAACTTATGCACAGAAAGTATGACACAGCCCTCTTCCGTCATAAGATTGAACTTATCAAGTCACTCATGCCACATTGCTTCATTGGTGTGGATGTGATTGTAGGAACAAGAGGCGAGACACCAGAGTTCTTTGAAGATGCTTATAACTTCATCAAGAGTCTCCCTATCACTCAGCTTCACGTGTTCTCGTACTCAGAACGTCCAGGAACAAAGGCACTTGAGATACCTTACAAGGTGAGTCCTCAGGTCAAGAAGGAACGCAGCCAGCGCCTTCTGGAACTGTCAGAACAGAAACTTAAGGAGTTCTATGCCTCACAGATTGGCCAGACAAGACCAGTCCTCTTTGAGCATGCTCCAAAGTCTAAGCCTATGCATGGTTTTACGAACAACTACGTAAAGGTGGAGATTCCTAATAATCCGGAGTTAGACAACAAGATTCTTACCGTCACTCTTGGTGACTTCAACAAAGACTGTGATGCCCTATGCGGAAACTTGCTATAGTCATACTAAACTGGAACGGCTCAGGCATGATGCTGAAGTATCTGCCTTCTGTGATAGAGAACAGCTGCGGTGATGTAATAGTTGCAGACAACGCATCTACAGATGACTCATTGGAGATGTTGGCAAGGGAGTTCCCTGATATCCGTACCATAGTCCTTGACAAGAACTATGGTTTTGCTGACGGCTACAATCGTGCTCTTGCTCAACTGAAAGAGTACGAGTATTTCATTCTCCTAAACTCTGACGTCAAGATTATTCAGAAAGACTGGGACAAAGCTCTTACAGACTATATGGATGAACACCCTAACTGTGCAGCATGCCAACCAAAGCTTCTGGACTTGAAATATGAAGAATTAAGAATGAAGGAATCTTCATTTTCCAAGTTTGAGTATGCTGGTGCCTCAGGTGGTTTCCTCGACCAATATGGTTACCCATTCTGTAGAGGAAGGATCTTGGGTACTGTAGAAGAAGACAAGGGACAGTACGACAATATACAGTCCATACTATGGGCAACAGGGGCAGCACTCATGGTACGCTGTTCCGACTGGTTTGCAAGCGGAGGACTTGATGGCAAGTTCTTTGCTCATATGGAAGAGATTGACCTTTGCTGGCGACTCCGCACCTTTGGCAAGGATATAGTATGTATACCACAGAGTACCGCTTATCACCTCGGTGGGGCAACACTCAATCAAGGAAACCCTCGCAAGACATTCCTGAACTTCCGTAACAACCTACTCATGCTATATAAGAACCTGCCACAAGAGGAACTACATAGCGTGATGAGGACACGTGCCCTACTCGACTACATCGCAGCACTACAGTTTCTTGCAAAAGGAGATTTCGGCAACTTCAAGGCTGTTTTCAAGGCACGCAGAGCATTCTACAAGATGAAAGCAGAGTATAAGCCTGTACGTAAGGAACTACTTGCAAGAAGAAAAACTGGACACGTGCCTGAAAGATATAACATTTCTATTATTTGGCAATACTATGTCAAAGGAAAGAAAACTTATAAGGACTTATAATAAGTTTCGCAAGTAACTTGCGAAACTTCAAGGAGTAAAAAGGAGTAAAAAGGAGTTATCGCTACTTCGTCGCTTAGGGAGTTAAAAGACGATACTCAGCTGACAGAAGGGAGTTTCCGCAAACAATCATACGTCTTTTACCACTTTTTACTCCACTTAACTTCCCTTAACTCCATCAAAGTGAAGCAAAACTTGAATAACTTACAAAAGAAAAACAGGCATTCTTTTTGCAATTAAAATATAAAGTTTTACTTTTGCAATGCATTAACAAGAAAAGCTCACAATAAAGTGGTGCAAACGGGTGCTCATTATTTATTGGCATATAGCATAAAATGAACATACAACAACAAATACATATTATGATAAAGAAATTCTTGATTATTGCTGTAGCTCTTATCTCTACAGCAACAGTCTTCACATCTTGTGGAGATGATGATCCTGTACAGATAGGATTCAACGGCAAGTTCTCTGCAGTAGAAGAACCTGGGAACAAACCAACATCTATAGGATACACATGGCTTGTTGCACAGATTGACAGCCTAAACAAGGTATATGGTTCATTAGGAACTGACCTTGGTGAAGCTGCAAAGACAGTTATTGATGCTAACAAGGCTCTCGCAACACTACAGTCAGACTTCAACCGTTTCATAAACAAATACGACTGCGGTGCTGACGCATTCAATGTTTCATATAAGTTTAACGTCAGCAATGAGGAATTAGGAGCAAGCAAAGAGATGTTATTCCAATATGAAGGTAGTGCACCACGTGTTGTTGCTGACACAACAATCGTCATTGCTGCAACAGAGAGCTTCAAGGTTACAGATTCTTTGAAGAAGACTGTAGACTTCAAGATTAAGAACATCAAGGACGCTAAAACTGTTGAATCATTAGATGGCTTCAAAGTTGTCAAGGCAAATACAAAGGAGTTCTTCAACACAGAGGCATTCTATGACATCAAGGCAGCATCTACAAAACACATCACAGGTAAAGCAGACCATGAGTTCATCCTCACATACACTATTGGCGTTGAGGACAAAGAAATGATTGACAATTTCTATCTCCTCGTTCCAATCAAGGTTACAAAGGAGGACGACACAGAGTCAATCATTGACTACGTTGTTAATATCGAAATCAACTAATACAATTCTGCCCACTCTTTTCGGCAGAAAGAATATAAAAACATAATAATTCTATTGCGTATGAAATTCTTTAAGCATGCTTTAGTAGCATTCCTCTTGATGGGTGCTACAAATGTAATGGCAGATACAAAGCCTATCTCAGAAATGTCAGACAAGGAACTTAGCGTTTACTTTGACACTCAGATCAAGATCATCAAGGACGAGATGAACCTTATCAAGGCAAAGATGAAGCTTGACAAGAATAGCACAGCTCTCAACGTAGAAATGGCAGAGAAGAAAGCTGAGTTGAAGACAATCCAGGCAAAGAAGAAGATTGTTGACAAGTCTTTGAAGGCAAGAAAAGATGCAGACAACGCTATCAACGCTGCAGACAAGGCTCTCAAGAAGGCAGAACAGGCAAAGCGTAAGGCTGAAGAGAAGAAGGTTGCTGCAGAGGAAGCTGCTCGCAACGCTATGCAGCTCAGAAACTAAGACATAACGATCCTTTGTTTTCACACAGGGAAGTAACAATAACTGGTCGGCAGTACTGTAAATACAGTCCTGCCGCCATTTTTATAAGATACATAATGAAGATATTTGCAGTTGCATTACTACTGTGTTCTACACTATACAGTAATGCTCAATCTAAATATAAAAACGGAGACCTGCTCTTTAACATTGTGAACATGGACAACGCCAACGCTTTTTCACGTTCAATAGTAGGTTCTACGCATGGTATTGACGAGAAGAACATCAGTCATGTGGCAATTGTATGCAAGGAGGATAGCGGCATGTATGTCCTTGAAGCCACAGGCAGACATGGTGTATGGATGTGTCCACTCGACTCATTCATAAGCAAAGCACATAAGGACAAGGATGGCAAACCACTTATACTACATGGCAGAGTGAAAGGAAAGATAGACATCCACACTTCCATAGCAAAGGCAAAGACACATCTTGGAAAGAAGTACGATAATCTTTTCAGCGATACAGATGACGAGCTCTACTGTTCAGAACTTGTACAGAAGTCATACGTTGACAAAAAAGGGAAACTGATTTTTGCCCCTATACCTATGTCATTTCATGATGACTCAGGAAACATCCTCCCCTTCTGGACAGAATACTACCATAAACGTGGACTTGAAGTGCCTGAGGGTGCACCAGGCAGTAACCCAGGAGCCATATCAAGACACAAGAAGGTTAAAATCATCGGTTCTACAGGATTTTCAGCAAAACAATAGATGATGATTGTTTCATCACTAAACCTACATCACCAACATAACAGATATTTATGTACCATTTTCTTGCAACCATATTCCATTAGCAAGTTAAGTGGTACATTTTGTTTGCATAAAAAGTAAAAAGAATCTATATTTGCAAAATAAACCGAAAAACATTTTACCAACTATGAATAAGAAACATTTCTACTCTTTACTCACTGTCGCTGCACTATGTCTTAACACATTTGCAGAGAATGACGGCAGTAACCTCTGGTTTCAGGGAAAAACGAATGCAAAAGCGGAAGTACAGATCAGGGAGAAGATTAACAACCCAACTTCAGCAATAGCAATAAAAGAACTGGAGAACGGTTGGCACGGAGGTCCTATCCTTCTTGACAGAAAAACAGCAGACAAGAACTGGAAAGAAGAGACTTTCAAGATAATCCAGAAAGACGGAAAGGTATCTATTATCTCAAAATCTTACAAGGGACTCATGTATGGAGCATACCACCTACTCCGCCTTGAACAGACTCTTGGCAAAGACGCATACCGCGACACCACTTTCTTAGAGACACCAGAGCATGACATTCGCATCCTCAATCATTGGGACAACCTTGATGGCACCGTTGAACGAGGATATGCGGGCAACAGCATATTCTGGGGAAAATCAAAGGGAACTTCGTCAAGCAGTTCCAATCCTACATTACAAGCCTATGCTCGTGCCAATGCCTCTATTGGCATCAATGCCGTTGTATTAAATAATGTGAATGCCTCACCAAAGATTCTGTCTGACAGCATTCTAACAATGGTTAAGGACTATGCAGATGTTCTACGTCCTTATGGTATAAAGGTCTATCTCTCCGTAAACTTTTCTACACCTGTCGTTCTTGACGGACTTAAGACAGCAGACCCACTTGACAAACAGGTTCAGGCTTGGTGGAAAAACAAGGCAAGGGAAATATACAAGAAGATTCCGGACTTCGGTGGTTTTCTTGTCAAAGCAAATAGCGAGGGACAGCCTGGCCCTATGGATTTTGGTCGCACTCATGCAGACGGAGCAAACATGCTTGCCAGGGCACTCAAACCATTCGGAGGAATCGTAATGTGGCGCGCTTTCGTCTATAGCCCTTCTGACCCAGACCGTGCAAAACAAGCTTATATCGAGTTCAAGGATCTCGACGGCAAATTCATGGACAACGTAATAGTCCAAATAAAGAACGGTCCTATCGATTTCCAGCCACGTGAACCATACAGTCCTCTCTTCGGAGCTATGCCAAAGACACAAGAGATGGCAGAACTCCAGATCACGCAGGAATACCTTGGCCATTCAAACCACATCTGTTTCCTCGGAACAATGTGGGAAGAGTTCCTTAACGACCTCAAGAAATATGCCAGCTATACACCTAACATGAAAAGCTACAGGTATAAAGCCATCTCTGGCGTCGCAAACATAGGTGACGACAAGAACTTCTGCGGAAACACAATGGCTCAGGCAAACTGGTACGCATTCGGTCGACTTGCATGGAACTCAAACATAACAAGTGAGCAGATTGCAAAGGAATGGATTGCTCAAGAAATAGGATACAATAACAAAGCTGCAAATACTATCAAGGATATCATGCTTATGAGTCGCGAGACAGTCGTGGACTACATGATGCCACTTGGCCTTCACCACATCTTTGCAGAAGGACACCATTATGGCCCTATGCCATGGCAGAACAACCCAGGTCAGCGTGCTGACTGGCAACCT
This sequence comes from Bacteroidaceae bacterium, assembly GCA_045641785.1. Classification (GTDB taxonomy): domain Bacteria; phylum Bacteroidota; class Bacteroidia; order Bacteroidales; family Bacteroidaceae; genus Minthosoma. The sequence goes on along the minus strand of JAZUHP010000012.1, from coordinate 73,174 downwards.
GTATACTATCACAAGGCAGACGTATCTGGCATTGGTTTCGACCGTACAGTAAAATCAGGAAGTGGAGCGACAGCACAATACCCAAGACAATTTGGTGACATGATCGAGAACATTGGTACCTGTCCAGACAAGTACCTACTCTGGTTCCATCATGCAGACTGGAACCACAAATGTCAATCAGGTCGCACATTATGGAATGAGCTTTGCTTCCGTTATCAACATGGACTTGAAGGCGCAAGAGATATGCTTCGCAAATGGAACTCAACAGAGAAACATGTTGACGCGAGACTCTTCACCGACATTCAAAAGAAGATGCATACACAGGTTAGAGATGCCGAATGGTGGAAGGACGCATGTATTCTTTACTTCCAGACACACAGCAAGCAGCCTATCCCAGACTTTGTCGAGCCTCCTGTGCACACTCTCAATGAGGTAAAAGCAATTAGACTGGGTATATCAAACTACAAAAATCCATCCCCTAACCTTTTGAATTCCATGCGTTGAAACACAGTACAAAATATGTGTAACGTAAAATAAAGTTAGGTAATATGCTTTTTTATACTTTTGCCGCAGAAATAATTACGTATTTACTAATATTAATAATTTTTTACGCTTATGAAAAACAAAAACCTAATGATGGGTCTTGGCTTTGCTGCCTTCTCAATGGCAATTCAGGCACAGACAACGATCTATTCTAATGGATTTGAGAATAACGAAAAGCCAGCGGCTGGAACTTATTCCTCAAAGTATGCACTTACTCCTGGTGTTTCTATTTGGGGCGACTGGGTAAATCCTAAGGAGGTCGACAACTGGAAAGAACAGGCAGAAGATGCACGTTCAGGTGAATATTGTTTTGAAGCAAACAACGGTAACTGTGGTGATTCATTCTCATGGGACCGTGGATTCAAGATCGCAAATCTTCCTATTAAAGAGAACACAGCTTATCGTGTAAGTTTCTGGCTCCAGACAAGCGATGCTGCAAAGATTTCTTCTTGGATTTCACAGGGTGTTGAAAACTTCGACAAGAGCATCTGTACTCCAAATGGAACAAACTTCGGTGTTGACAGCAAGGACTTCAACACAAATGGAGAATGGGAGCATGTATCTTTCGTTTCTTACTATTCAAGCCAGGAGGCACTTCTCAAGGTTATCGAGAACCAGTCTTGGGTTGGTAGTGCAGAAATGCCATCACAGTTTGGTGGAACAGGTCAGAGCTACAAGGCATTCTTCGAGAACCGATTCCCTAATGAGTTCTTCTTCATCCTTAATATGTTTACAAACGATGTAACATATAAGATTGATGACATCAAGATTGAAGAAGGTGTAACATTCAACGAAGCAAAGTTCTATGGCAACGCTATCCAGCTCGACTTCGGTTATGATACAAACATCGCTGAACTTGCAAAGGCAAAGGGAGGAACACTTGCTTTGGATCCAAGTTGCGTAAAGGTTACATCTAACGGTGTTGAAGTTACTCCTGAGTCTGTAGAAGGAAAGCAGGACGGTAAGCTTTATATATTCTTTGAGAACGATTTGGAAGCAACAGAGGAGATCAAGGTTAGCTTCACTCCTGCTGCAGACTGCCCAATCACTTATGTAGGTGAGAAGCGTCCAAGCTCAGACTATGAGGCTGAGATGAAGGTTCTCGGTTTCGAGAACGAGACTGTTTACATGGCATCAAATGAGTTTGACCAGGTTTCTTCTTTGTGGGACGCTCCTAAGTTCATGAGCTGTACTCCAGAGAACAACAGTTTCGACCTTGCTGCTAACGACATCAAGAATGTATCTATTACATTTAACAAGGCTATCGATTGCAGCTATACATCTGCTGTTGTCAAGTACAAGGACAACTTCGGTGAAAAGTCTATTGATATCGATCCAAAGTCATTCTCTATTTCTGAGGACAAGTTGACTCTCAACATTGCAATGCCAGAACTTAAAGACGGCGAGTACACTCTCGTTGTTTCTGACGTAGCAAGCGAGGCACTCTCTACAATGGAAGATCCTGTTGAGATCACATTCGAAATCGGTTCAAGCGGTATTGCTGAGGCAGCTCAGACAATCTACGCTTCTACATTCGACTCAGAAATGACAGGTGGTGTTCCACAGGGATGGTACACTGAGAATGCAGCAGGTGTTCACCAGTATGGATTCAATGACGAGGCTCGCACTTCACAGTTCAATTACGACTGGGGTGGCACTCCTGGTGGTGGTGGAACTCGTTTGTTCGACGGTTTCTCAGGTGACTTCACTAAGGCTCTCTATTGGGGTAGCCGTGAATCTAACTTAGGTTACTGTACTTACGGTCAGCTTGTTCAGGATTACCTCAACCCAGACGGCACACTCTCTGAGGATTGTCCAGAAGGCATCGCTCTTAAGCTTGAGCCACGTAAGTATCAGATCACATTCCTTATGGCAGCTTGGAAGGGTGCTCCTGTATTCAGATTCACTCTCGAAGACCTTGAAGGAAATGTATACGCTAAATTTACAGACTTCGTTGCTTCTCCAAGTGTAGAAGGTAACAAGATTAAGGTTACAGGATCTGTAAAGTGTCAGACAGACTTCACAGTTGACAAGGCTGGTTATTATGTACTCAAGTTTGAGTCACAGGATGCTCAGTGGCAGGAGTTCCTCCTCGCAAACGTGAACCTTATCACAATGCCATCTAAGTCTGCATACTACAAGAACATGCTCAACGTAGCTATCGACGCTGCTCAGGCTGCTTACGATGCTGCTAGCGATCCTAAGTTCGACGGTGATGCAAAGAAGGCTCTCTTAGACGAAATCAAGAAGGCATCTGACACTAAGTTTACTGCTCCATCAGAAGTTGAGGCAGAGGTTGAGGCTCTTGCAGCTGCTAAGGATGCTCTCGATACTCGTGTTGAGAACTTCGACAAGTACAACACAGCTAAGGATAATATCGACATCGCACTTCTCAACCTCGAACTTGAAGACGAGAAGTACATGAAGTCTCCAATGGCTGTTGAGGCACAGAACCTTTACAAGCAGTACAAGGATGTAGAGCCAGAGACTCTCAACGATAAGGATCTTGCAGATGCTACTTCTAAGCTTCAGTCTGCTGCAAGCAAGGTTGGTAACATCAAGTCTGCAGTTGACGCTCTCACATGGGGTGCTCAGAAGGCTTCTATGATTGCTAACACATTCGGCATCAAGGGTGAAAGCGTTGCTGCTGTTAACGCTGCTGTTGATGACGACGTACAGGCCATCCACGCTGTAAACAATGAAATCGCTTACGCACTTGTAGACAAGCTTGCTAAGGGCGAGAGCATTGAAGACCTCAAGACAAATGTTTACAACACTGCTATCGTTGCAGAAGAGGAAGAGCCAGGAATGGAGTACAACGATAACTACAACCCACTCGAGTTCAAGGGTATCGATCTTTCAAGCTTCGTTCGCAACTCACACCTCTACCGTGTAAATGGTGTTGACGGTGTTCCTGGATGGAATCTCGTTTCTGGTTCAGAGGAGAAGGATCTCAACATTGGCTACAATGTTAACCCAGATGACGCTAACCCAGTTGTTGACTGTCAGATCAACATCTATGGTGATGCTTGCTACAACATGTCACAGGTAATTGAAGGTCTCCCTGCAGGTTACTATACTCTCTGCATCCAGACTCGTACTCCACTCATCACTAAGGACGTTGTTCTCAACGAAGGTGAAGAGGCTCAGCCTTACACTTACTACTACAACGCACAGAATGATGAGACTCAGGTTTGGGACAAGTACATCTATGCTAAGGGTGATGACGATAGCGAAGGCGTTGCTCCATACGCTGGTGCAAGTGGTCTTGTAACAACATTCGTAAAGAACATCAAGGTTACTAACGGTAAGATTGAGATTGGTGCTGTTGAGAACTATGTTTCTGGCAAGGCTATCAAGCACGAGGATCACACTCCACAGGAGTCTTGGACAGGTACAACTTATGTTGACTACATCAACCTCTACTTCGTTGCTCCAGTTGAAGGATTCAACTATAGCGAAGCTGCTACAGCTGTAGAGTTCGTTGACGCTGCTGCTAACGCTTCAGTTGCTAAGATCTACAACGTAGGTGGTGTTCGTCAGAACAACCTCAAGTCAGGTATCAACATTGTTAAGTACACAGACGGTAGTGTTCGTCGCGTTTATGTAAAGTAATCGACTTTCGAACATAGATATTAGATAGTTTGGGTGGTCTCCATAAGGAGGCCACCCTGTTTTTTTACACATTATTTGCATATTATCTGTATATTATATAACTTTGCGCACAAAGAATACGAAAATCCCAAATGATACAACTACCAACTAACATTAGGAAATTATTACTAACAGCATTATCTATTGTATCTGCCTGCGTCTCTTCAAGCGCACAAGGAGTATATACATACGACTCCAAAAAGGGTTTGTCCAATAGTCAGGTACAGACTATCTACGAAGACAGTCGAAACAATATCTGGATCACAACACGTAACGGTCTCAACCGCTTCGATGGTGTGAAGATGAATGTGTATAGACATTCTGACGAAGACATAAACTCACTTAAGACAGATATGACAAACTGTGTGTTTGAATATGACAAGGAACATCTTCTTGTCGGTACAGGTTCAGGCATTCAGTCATATAGTCATGCTACAAACAAGTTTACGAACGTCCCTATCATAAATGATAATGGAGACACAATAAACGTACATGCCATCAGTTTCTCACGACTAAGGTCGGGAGATGTATACGTATGTGCAGCCTACCTTGGTGCCTCAAAAATCGTAAAAGATGCAAATGGAAGACTATATGCAAAAAACACTACAGACTTCAGTCCTAAGAACAGCAATAGCACTCCTACACACATCTTTGAAGATAGCAAAGGCACTATATGGGTTATAGACAACCGTACAAACCTATTCATAAAGGAAAACAATAATCTAAGACAAATCTCCAGTGCAAGAAACGTAAGAAGAGTATGCGAAAGCTCAACAGGAAAGATTTACGCAGGTTCATCATCTGACGGACTTCTTACCTACAATAAGGCAAACGATTCTTTTGTTCCCGTTAGTCATGGCGCCGTAGACTTCAGTCTATGGACTATCTCTCCTTGGACAGAGGGACGCATATTCATCTGTACAGATGGCCACGGACTAAGAGTCTATGACGAGAAGACTGGAAACATAACTCAGAGTACCATACAGGTAAATGACTTCAACCTATCTACTTCAAATGTAAAAGATGCCATCTGCGACAGTTTCGGTTCTGTATGGGTAGGAATCTACTGGAGAGGTGTCATGCAGAAGACCGCCAACCAGTCAAACTTTGACTATGTTGGAAAGATGTCTATCACAAAAAACATCATAGGAAACAACCCAATCACGGCAATTGCTAATGCTGGCAATGAACGTCTATGGGTTGCAACTGACCATGATGGACTTTACAAGATAAGCACAAATGGTTTAGAAAGCACACATTGGAGTCCAGAATCTACTCCAAACATGCCTTCTACCATAAATGCAATATATGCAGATAACAGTCACAACAGAATATGGCTTGGTTCTTATGGTGTAGGACTTAGATACATGGACGAGAATCAAGGTAAGGTTTTCACTCCAGACGTGTCAATACCTCGAGTATTTGACATCTGCAAATCTAACGATGGAGGTATATGGGTTGCAACTATGGGTAATGGACTCTATTATCACAATCCATATAAGGGGAAGACCATTCACTACCTTTCCAACAGCAACGAACCAAACACACGTAACATACCTGGTATAATATATGTTACCTGCGCCTATGAGTCTGGAAATTCACTTTACTTGGGAAGCCCAGACGGACTTAATGTGTTCAAAGCATCTGGTGCGGACCTAAAGCATACAAAGAAAGTGATTGACGCCGCCTATGTCAACACCATCAAACTGAAGGATAACGAGCTATGGGTAGCAACAAACAAAGGTATATATGTTGTTAACACAAAGTCAAATGACGTTGTGGCTACATACAACATGAGTAACGGACTACCTAACAATGTTGTAAACAGCATCGAGTTCGACAATAACAACATATGGTTCGGAACTGATAATGGTCTTGCATGCTACAACCAGAAAGAAAAGGTTTTCCACAACTTCTTTGCTGAAGATGGATTACAAGATAACGAATTTGGTTTACATACATCTCTCAAGATTGGAAACAACCTTTGGTTTGGTGGTATCTCTGGACTTAACCAATTCTCAAGCAAGTCACTCAACAGGAAACAAGACAACCAGGAGGTAAAACTAAAGTTCATCAACCTCTACTTGAACAACAAGCAGATATATCAGGGAGACCTCTCAAACAATGACTACAATATCATCGATGGCAACATCAATGAAGTGAGTGAGGTAAACCTTGCACATAATGACAATAGTCTCTCACTTGAGGTTGCAGCTCTTGGACTTGGCTATGGGCATGCCATATTCGAGTATTCCCTTGACGGTTCAGACTGGACTGTGCAAAGTGAACACACAAACAACATAATACTATCAGGCCTTAAGAGAGGTACACACAAGTTAAAGGTTAGAGCTATCACTTATCAGGACAGGTCAGAAGAGAAAGTACTCACAATCATCGTCCATAACCCATGGTATCTCTCCCCTATCGCCTACCTCGTCTATCTTGCAATTTTACTTTTGATTGCATGGGGTATATATTCACAAGCAAAGCGAAGCATTGAGGCACGAAGAATACTTGCCAACCACCGCAAGGAAGAAGAGATGAACGAAGCACGTATACAGTTCTTCATGAACATCAGCCATGAGATACGTACTCCGATGACACTTATCTTTGCCCCTCTGGAGAAGCTTATGAACTCAGACAAAGATGAGAGCAGACAACGTAACTACAAACTCATCAACCAGAATGCAAAACGCATCATGCGACTCATAAACCAGTTGATGGATGTACGTAAGATTGAAAAGGGACAATACAAGCTTGACTTCCGTCCTATTGAGATTGTAGACTTCATACAAAGTATCTATGACGTCTTTGTGACAACAGCACAGAACCGAGCTATCACATTTGAGTTCAATCACTCCGTGAAAGAGTTATACGTGAAGGCTGACCCCGAGAATCTTGACAAGATAATCATGAACCTTCTCAGCAATGCCTTCAAGTTCACGCCAGACAAAGGCAAGATCGTACTTAGTCTTGAGTTTGAGAACAATCAGATGATTATAAAGGTTACAGACACAGGTTCTGGTATCAGTGATGCTGACAAGCCAAAGATATTCGAGCGATTCTACTCGGCTCAGCAACAGAATGGTTATATCGGTACAGGCATTGGTCTTAACCTGACATTCCTTATTGTTCAGCTCCATAATGGCTCCATATCCGTAAACGACAATCCAGAAGAAAAGGGAACACAGTTCGTAGTCAACATTCCTTATGTTGAAGCGGAGGAGATCATTGAGAAAGAAGCAGAGGAATACGCTCCATCACACGAAGAAGAGGATATTGACTTGCCAACAGCAAAGAGCAAGAACACCCGCCACTGCAATCTGGTTGTATGCGAAGATGACAATGCCATTCGTTCTTATGTACGTAGCGAGCTATCTACAGATTTCCGCATCACAGAATTTAGCAATGGACAGGAAGGCTGGGAGTATATCCAGAAGAACCCTGACAAGGTAGACCTCATAATCACAGACATCATGATGCCTGTAATGGACGGTCTGGCTCTTTGTGACAAGGTTAAGCACAACTACAACACAAGTCATATTCCAATCATTATGACTACGGCTCTCGGAACAGACGCAGATCGCATTGCAGGTCTTGACACGGGTGCAGATGCCTATGTCACAAAGCCATTCAATATGGAAGTGCTACGTTCAACTGCAAATAGCCTTCTCACTAACCGCATCAAGGTTCAGGGCAAGTTCGCAGCCAAGAACATTGCAGACGAGAACATTGAGAAGCGAGAGATACAATCTGCTGATGATTACCTGCTCACTCGTGTCATAAAGGTGATAAACGAGCATATCGATGATCCAGAACTCAACGTTGAGGTCATTGCCGACAAGGTTGGTATAAGTCGAGTACACTTCTACCGTAAGATGAAAGAACTCACAGGACAGTCACCACGTGAATTCTTGAAGACCATACGACTCAAAGAAGCGGCACGTCTCCTTACAGAGAAGAACCTTGACATCACAACCGTATGTGTAGAGACCGGATTCAGGAATCTCAGTTCCTTCTCTACTAGTTTCAAGGGCGTGTACGGCATTAGTCCTACAGAATATGCAAAAGAGCATAAGGCTACACAGGGTAATAACTAAAACAGTTTACTACAACCATAATATGACAAAATAATATCACTTTGAAGCGCGTTCTGCACCTATCTTTATCCACCGTAGTAAACCTAAAGAGAACATGCTCTGCTTACGACTTGCTTACGACAATTGTCGTAAGCAAGTCGTAAGCAGAATATGTTCAAATGCTGTTACAGTTAGAGTGCACAAGTGATAAGACAATTAGGGTGTCCTGTTGCCTGAACTTGCTAAAAAAGTACAACAACAGGACACCCTAATAAACAGACAACTTGTATATAGTCTGCACAAGGCATCTTATTCACTAACGACGACTACTTTACAAGCGTACCCAAGAACTTGCTATCAAAATCAATACTGAATTCTTTTCCAGAGCGTCTACCTACATAACGGTAAGACAATCCGACATTCAGTTCAGAGCAACTTACCAGGAACAAATTCATGGTTGACATATTCTGGTATATACCATTAAGTATACCCTGTCTCATCATATCAGAAGACTCCATAAACACAGAAATGTCTATAGAATCATCATCAATAGTATAGTTGTATATTGCAACATCCTCCTTCAGACTTACACTATCCAATGTCGTCAAGCTATCAATCTTACGAGGACATTGCTCCCTAACCGCTTCTATTTGTCCAGCAATCACCTCCTCATAGTCAATGTCTCCGGAGTCACGTTTTAATGCCTGTTCAACCTCGTCATAAGTAAACTCAAATGTGATTACCTCCTTTGATGTGTCACCCACATACTTATACACAAGAGTTGCCTTTTCCTTTATTATTTCCTCATAGACAGCCTTCAGATTATCCTGAAGCATTGACATCGCGGCAAGTAATGATTCCCTTGCCATATCCTTATCAGCCTCCACAGAACTGATAGGCACAGTGTTCTCGTCCAAAAGGAACTCTATTATCACTTTCCCATTATCGTAGGAAAAAGAACTCACACAACCAGACAATCCCATAGAGATAGGACATTGTTTGTTTGCATCATTAACAAGAGTTTCCAACTTAGGTTTAGAGTTACATGACGCACATAAAGCAATAACCGTAATGAGACATGCCATCCCAACAGATTTAATAAAGGCTTTCATAACAACATACAAGCATTTTATACTGCCTATAACATAATAGACACTGGGTTAAACAAAAAAGACTCCATTAGAAAACCTAATGGAGTCTTCGGTATGTGATCCGCTTGGGGCTCGAACCCAAGACCCCAACATTAAAAGTGTTGTGCTCTACCTACTGAGCTAGCGGATCTAACCTTCTAAGCTTGCGTAACAATCAGCGATTACTCACCGGACAACATTTTAAGTCATCAATTATCGTAAGCGGGTGCAAAGGTATGACTTTTTACGAAAACTACAAAGCTTTTCACGATTTTTTTTCATTTTCGTCACCATCTTCTTTTTCTTCAAGTACAAAACGCCTGTAATACGACACTAAAAGCGTAGTTAACGGCAATGCAATGATTAGTCCAACGATTCCCAGCAGACATCCCCACACAGAAAGCGAGAGAAGTATGACAGCGCCATTAAATCCCGTAACCTTACCCATAATACGAGGTGTAAGATAAGCATCTTGTATCAACTGAACCACAGCAAAGACAAGCAAACAGAAAAACAATATCTGCCAAATGTTCTGTCCAGTATCATATGACTTAATAAGCGCAAGCAATATCGTTGGCACAATACCTATTGTTTGGAGATACGGAACAAGGTTAAACAATCCGATAAGCAGTCCAAGAGGTATTGCTAAAGGTAGACCTACTATAGTGAATCCAATGGCAAATAGTATTCCGACAATGAAAGCAATCAACGACTGTCCACGGAAATAGCTATTCATTCCTTTCTCTACATCATGTAGCATCTCTGTCACAAACTTGCGTTTATTTTCTGGAACAAGTTCAATGATACCATTACTCATGCGATTATAATCCATAAGTATGAAAAACAGGTAAAGTATTGAGATAAACGATGCAAAGAAACCAACAACCGCATTCAATCCATTTGTAAGAATAGAAAACAGTTGTGGCACCCTCTCTTCCAAGATCATAGACACATCATTTATTGTCAGCATGTCAATTATGCTGTCAAAGTCTACGTGCTGTCGTATATAATTCTCCACGACACCAGACAAGTTTGTCGAACGGTTAAAATGCACAGCGTAATTGACAAGTATATCCTTTACCTTGACACACTCGTCTATTACAGGAGGTATAATAAGGTAACACGCCAATGCGAATGCACCTATAACAAGAGCAAGCGAAACGATTATGCTGAGTATACGATTTTTCAGATGGCACCTGTACTGGAAGAAATCCACCAAAGGGTTAAGCATATATGCCATCAACCAAGCAACAAGGAATGGCACAAGCACACCACTCAGTTTCTTAATCAACAAATAGACAATGACCAGTACAATAACAAGTACCAATCCTCGAACAAAGCGGTCAAATGTTATCTCTTTATGTTCCATTTTTACATTTAATAGAATTATTTAAGCAAAGATATGGCTAAAAGATTAAAAAAAGATAAAAATTCACGTAAATATTGTTGCGAGAAATAATTTCTCATTATTTTTGCACGAAGAATAGAGGTAGCACGTAACTTCATGTAACAAGCTATTTTCACATCTCGCGATAATTTACAATATGTTATATATAGTACCAACACCTGTCGGAAACATGGAGGACATGACAATGCGTGCCATCCGTGTACTAAAAGAAGCAGATCTGATTCTTGCAGAAGACACCAGGACATCGGGTGTACTTCTTCAACATTTCGACATACACACTCCTCTCCTTTCACACCACAAGTACAATGAGCATGAGACTGTAGAACAGATGGTGTCACGCTTAAAGGGAGGAGAGACAATAGCCCTCATAAGCGATGCAGGTACACCAGGAATAAGCGACCCTGGTTTCCTACTCTCCAGAGAATGTGCAAGAGCTGGCATTGAAGTACAGACACTACCAGGTGCAACAGCCTTTGTACCAGCGTTGGTATCAAGCGGACTGCCATGTGACAAATTCGTGTTCGAAGGATTTCTCCCACAGAAGAAAGGACGTCAGACGCGACTTGAATTTCTCAAGAACGAGTACCGTTCCATTGTATTCTACGAGTCCCCACGACGACTACTAAAAACGCTCGAACAGTTTGCCGAAGTCTTTGGGGAGACACGTAATGTAAGTGTAGCAAGAGAGATTTCCAAACTACACGAACAACATGTACGAGGCACATTAAGAGAAGTGATAGACCACTTCACGAAGAACGAACCACTTGGTGAGATTGTCATCATACTCGAAGGTGCAAACGAGGAAGAGTGCAACACTATTCCATCTATTAAAGAAAACAAAAAGAAGGTAAAGCAAGAGGACCCAGCCAATTTCAACCCTCTTATCATGGGAAATGGCAAGTCCAAGAACAAATACAAGTAAGTGACTGTATCGAGGCAAAAGTAAGTAATGGCAAAATAAAAACATCAATTTCACTAACGCTGGAAGTTATTATTGCCAACTATTAGCGGAACTCGCAAAAACTAAAACAGAAAACGTCACTTACTAACATGCATTATTTATGCTTTTCCGTAGCGAAAGAGATAAAAAGCTGTGCATCAGCCTGAGCACAGTGATGACGATGCAGAACGTAGTGACTCCTACTTTCAAAGAGGAAGAACGAGCACCAAGCTGAGGTGCTGTCAGTTAACTCTCGAGTAGGAAAGAGTATGAATAATGCAGGTTAAAGCATTGATAAAAAAGTTAAAATATAAATTAAAACGCTTAACAGCACAATTAATTATGAAGAAAATTCTATTCTTAGCTGCAACAGCCATGACAATAGTATCTTGTGGACCAAGCAGCAAGGAGCTTAGAGCTCAGGCAGAAAAAGACTCCCTCCAGAATGTCATCGACACAAAGGACACCGAGATTAACGACCTCATAGGAACATTCAACGAGGTGCAGGAAGGCTTCAACCTCATCAACGAAGCAGAAAACCGCGTAAACATGATGAAGGCAAACGCTGAAAACAATGGCGCAGCAGCCAACATCCGCGAAAATATGAAATTCATTCAAGAGCGTCTTCAGGAGAACCGCCAGAAGATAGAGGAACTCCAGCGTAAACTCAACAATAGTTCTATCAACGCTGCAAAACTCAAGGAGATGGTAGCACAGCTCGAACAGCAGCTTGATGAGAAGAACCAGCAACTTGAGGAGCTTCGCATGCAACTCCAACTTAAAGACCAGAAGATTGCTCAACTTAGCGATGATGTTTCTAATCTTCAGGACGAGAACAAGACTATCAAGGAGTCAAAGGAAAAGACAGAAATGATTGCACGTACACAGGACGAGCAACTTAACGCTGCATGGTATGTTGTTGGAACAAGCAAGGAACTCAAAGAGCACAAGATCCTCACATCTTCAGGATTATTCTCAAAGAGCAAGGTTCTTAAGGATGATTTCGATGCCAGCTACATGACAAAGATTGATATCCGTAACACAACAGTCATTCCATTGTCATCTAAGTCTGCCGACATCCTAACTAACCACCCTGCTGGTTCATACACACTCCTCAAGGACAACAAGGGACTCTACACACTTCGCATCTCTGATGCTGCCAAGTTCTGGAGCCTAAGCAAGCACCTTGTCATTAAAGTAAAATAACAAGGAGTTAAAAGAAGTTAGTGGAGTAAAAAGACGACCCCCGAAGGGCTCAGCGAAGCTAATGATTTTGTTCGCTGTGTCTTTTTAACGCCACAAGTGGCGAAGGACAATAACACCTTCCAACTTCATCTAACTACCTAAACATAAAAAGAAGAGTCTCGCACAGATTTGTAGTGTGAGACTCTTCTTTTTTTATACTCAAAGTCAATGCTGGTTCTCCAACATCTACCGTACTGATACAATATAGGTGTAAAATCCTACGCCTCCTGACGTTTCACATACTCCACAGGAGAACAGCCAAACTCAGAAACAAAACATCTGCTCATGTAACTGGCACTATTAAACCCTGTAGCCTCCGCAACTTCCTGAACATTCATCTTTTCATCACACAACAGCTCTGCAGCCCTTTTCAGACGAGCCTTACGAATAAAAGTACTAGGAGTACATCCCATTATCGCATTCATCTTCTTGTACAGTCCTGTACGTTCCATACACAAGTCGGCAGAAAGCTGTTCAACACCATAACCATTCTTACTCATATTCGCATTTACAAGTTCAGTCACCTTATCCACAAACAACTGGTCACGTTCATCCATTGAAGTTTCAGGCACATCCTTACCATGTTCAACAAATAAAAAGAATAAAGCAAGTAAAAGATGAATGATAACGATTATCAGTATCAGATAAAACGGAATGTCTGCCTTCCAACTTCTTTCCACAAGCAAATGCAACATACAGACAGAGGACACATTACCAATAACTGCCTTTACCTCCAACTGGTGCATTCCAGACTCTAGGCGAGGCAGGTTTACGACAAGACTACCATTTCCGTCAACGCTGGCACCCAAATCCTCCGGCACACACCAGACGCTGTCTCTATCCAAATATCTAAGATAATACTTGGTCAAATGTGGCTGAGGATAGTTTAAGGCATTAAACGTCAACACTACATTATTATAATCACAGGACAAACATAAGGTATCCATAAATGTACAGCAGTCCCCCTCTTTTCCTGTACCCAAAACAACACCATCCACACTTGCTTCCACCAGCATAGGCATCAAACGGTAGTTCAGGAAATGCTTACCCTGTCCCTCAGCATACTCTTCCAACCCTATAGCACGGCCATTCTCAATAGTCCTATGTGAAGGATGAGAATATAGCAGTCCATTGGAATAACTACCTAACCATACCCCATGCTGATTATCCACAAAGATTGTATTCATGTGTCTTGTCAATATAGGCGTGCCACTAAGCATAAGACTCTCAACAATACATGCGGTGTTTGTCTTGCAATCAATACACCACATGTCCTCTTTTGTGGTAACATATGCTACATCAGAATCAACAGCAATGGTGTGAACTGTGTAAGGAACATCAAACACGACGCTCCACGCCCTGCTCTTTGTATCAAAACAAAGGCAACGCCCTACAGGTTTTCCCGTTGCATCGAAATAGTTCACCAACTGATAAAAGCGACCAGTACCAGACCTCACTACAAGTGACGTGGAAACAGTCATTCCTTCAAATGCGCAAACTGAATAGGACACCCTACCGCTACCCTTTTCTACCGCAACCACCTTTGTGCTGTTATAAAAGAGATATAGGATATCCTTGTCATCAATCACATCCAACAGAACATCGCCAGACTCAGGTAATCGAACAACAGCCTTTTCTTCAGATACAAGCCTATTATCGGAGGTCACACACCATAACCGCCCCTCAAGGTCACAAAACACATCAACAATATCCGTCACTCCCGTCATCCCTTCTATCAAGGACTTACAGTCTTTCACAAAAGTCAAGCGAGACACATCAAGACACTTCACACAATGATTATCCTTAATCCACAAACGATTATGCATACCATTATAACAATGGTACGCCCCGTCATAAGCAGAAAGTGCCATTCCCTTATCTGATGTAACATCTATGTTGTGGAAATTCAAAGCATCATACACACTAATAACATCATGAGTGGTGATAGCCATTCTACCATCCCTCAACTGCAGGACATGATACACCCTATCGTCACCAAGACCTTTAGAAGTATCAATCCTGTCAAACATCATCTGCTGGATTTGTGCCGATGTGTTTCCGAAAAAGCAAACAAGAAACACGAAGTACACAAAGAAACCACCATAATATTTATTTATATCCCTATTCATACACTGCAAAGTAAACATTTTTTTGCGAATTGCATAAATTTATCCCTCATTATTTTTTTCATTAAATCATTTTGCATACTTTTGCAAGCAGAATAATTGTCATGAATACACCTTTAATGATGTTGATACTATTATAAAAAGGCCATTTCCCTTTGACTTTGAACATATTTGAAAACAAAACATTTAAGATAGCAGTAGGTTACTGCTCAAGATTTTGTAAACAAGTGTGCCAAAACATACACAAACGGACAAAAGTAAATCTTTTGAGGCCTTACAAAATTAAGAAATACTAAAACTTTAACCAACTTAATCAAACAAATGAAAAGAATCTACACGTTGTTAGCAGCTATTGCTGTTGCTGGTGCTACAAATGCGCAGACCACTCTTCCAAAAGCGATCTACACACTTGACTTTGAAGGCACAACTAAACCAGAAGATCTAAATGCAGAGCAAGTAGGAAAAGGTCTTTTCCTTCAGTCTTCAATCCCTTCATTCGGAACATACTATCAGAACAACCCTGATGTAGAAGCCGGTTCTCACAAGAACTACCTCATCGTTCCAACACAAGGTTTCCACGATTCTAACGAGAAAAGTGCAACAGACTTCTCTATCGGCATGTGGATTAATGCTTATGTTGCAAACAAATCTACAGTAAGCCACTATTTCTCTACAATTCTTTCAGCATACAGCAGCACAGACAGCTACAAGAACTTCTCTTGGCCAATGTTCTCTGCTCGTGAAAGACAGACACTTCAGATTAACTGTGCAGGATGGAGTGACTACACTAATGAAGAGAATGTAAATGGTGCAAATGTGGAGAACACCGACTGGAACCTAATCAAGATGTACGACACAGAAGCTACAGATGAGGAAGGTAATGTCATTCAGGAAGACAAAGGTTTTGATGACAACTGGCACTACGTCGTATTCACTTTCAGCGGATTAAATGCAAAGTTCTATGTTGACGGCGAAGTAAAGAATGAATGGAACGCTACTGCAAACAATTACTGTTTCCCTTCAGCAATGGCAGTCCTCAACAACCTATACCTCGGAGATTGCGGTCCTTTCTGGCAGGATCAGGATGGTTCTTACGCCTTCGACGACATCAACTTCTACCCTGCAGCCCTCACACCAGAGCAGCAGGAACTCATCATGAACATCAAGTTAGGCAACATTGGTGATGAAGAGCGATTTATCATTGCCCAGAACCAGATTGCAACAGAGATGGAAGAGGAGCAGAGATATGCACAGGAAATTATAGAACTCGGTTTCAACACTCTTGCAGAACAACTTGACAACTACATCTCAAGTATAGACCTAAGCGAGTTGACAACAGAAGATGCCATCAATGCATTGTCATCAGAAATCAAGGCAAAGCATGACAATATCGCAGTAATCGTCAATGCATATAAAGAGGCATTCAACAAGTTCATGTACTACACAGAGTTCAAGAACAACACACTCTATGCTGGTGCAGAGCAGTTTGGTTCTGTTTTGGATGCTTCTCTCAACGCCATCAACGACGCTACAACAATAGAGACAATCAATACCGCCATAACTGCAGTTGAGAGCGCAAAGGTAGATTACCTATTCTCACAACCTGTTCCAGAAAACGGTTCTATTGACGTAACACGCCTCATCGACAACCCATGGTTCTGCGACGAGGCAATCGAGCCAACTGTAGACGAAAGCGGCGTAGCTGCTTACCCTGTTGAGAACCCAGCTACACAGAAAGGTGCATGGGAAAACTTCACATCTGAGAATCTCTTAGGCAGCACAGACTGTACAATGTACTATACTCAGGGACGCACTACATGGAACAGTTTCCATAGTTCTACAGCTGCAAATGGTACGCTTGACATTCACCAGACAATCACAGGACTCCCTACAGGTTACTATATTGTAAAGGCTGATATGGTTAGCTCTTCTGAAGCAACCAACAACCATGTATATGCAACATCTAACAATATAACTAAGGTATCAAAGGTGTTCCAGGGCAATGGTTGGGACGGTATCTCAGAAGGTGTCGGTTCATGGGAGACCCTCACAACAGACAAGGTTCGCGTTGGCGAGGATGGTATTCTCACTCTCGGTGCAACTGCTACAACAGACGGTACAGCATATAAGGGATGGTATTGCGTAACAAACTTCCGCCTCTACTATGCTGGTACAACTGCAGACCTTGATGCAGACCTTGCAGACAAGGAGAAGGATGTTACATCTGCTATTGAAGGTATAACTTACGCTGGCAACAAGACTCTTGTAAATAACAAGTTCGAAGGAGTAAAGAACTCTGACAACGATGCCTACACAAAGATATCTCAGTTGACAGATCTCATTGCAGAAATAAACACTATCATTGCAAAGGAGAACTCATTCAATACAGTTTCTTCACTTGAAGAACTTAGAAAGAATGCAGAAGGTGATGTAAAGGATGTTTATAGCCATGCCATCACAGAGATAAACAAGTCTATTGAGAATGGTGCTACAGCAAATGATTTTGACAGTCTTAACTCTCTTGGAGCAGCATATACTGCATATGCAGCAACAATAAAGGCAACTATCGAATGGGGTACAACAGCTGCAACTAATGAAGCAAAGTCTCAGGTTAGCGCTCTCGCTACAGAAACAGAAGAGACTCTTACAGAAAAGAAAGCTGCTCTCATTTCTATCATGAAGTCTTCTATTTCTGAGTTCAGCGCTTCTGAATCTGAGCCAAAGGATATCACAGGCATCATTGCCAACCCATCATTCGACAATGACTCTTATGCAGGATGGACTATTGCAAAGGGTACATCAGGCAACTACTACGCAGAATGTGAGTTCTTCAACCAGAACTTCGATATCTTCCAGACTGTAGAAGGACTTCCTGCTGGTACATACCGTGTTACCGTTCAGGGCTACTACCGTGATGGAGGTCGTGAAGAGGCTGTCAAGAACTACGGTACAATTGTAACTGAAGAGGATGAGACAACACACAACCTCTTTACTGCTAATGCAATTATTTATGCAAACAATGTAACTTCAAATATGATGTCACTTGGTGCTGACAGCATTGTTGGCGACGAAAACATCATCTCTGCAGGTTGGTATCAGCCACATCCTGAGTATGAGCCAAACGAGAATGTATCATACCCTGATGACATGAACTCAGCAAACCACTGTTTCAACAATGGCAAATATGCTAATAACCAGGTAACAGTCTACCTCTCTGAGGCAGGAAGCATCACATTCGGTATCAAGAAGGATAAGACAATCGCTAACGACTGGACTATCTTCGACAACTTCAAGTTGTTCTATCTTGGTCAGGACGCTCCTACTGCTATTGAATCTGTTGCAAACGACAATGCCGTTTCAGCATCTGCAATCTACAGTATTTCTGGTGTACGTAGCAACACATACAACAAGGGCATCAATATCATCAGAATGTCTGATGGTACTGTCAAGAAGGTAATCAAGAAGTAAAACAATGACATAAGTAAGCGCTCAAAATTCCCTTGTAATTTTGAGCACTTACTAAAAAACAAAAAATTAGGGCGGACATCAGAAAATGTCCGCCCTAATTGTTTTTATATTACAAGAACCACATCCTTACGGATTATGGTAAATATCACTTAAGCCTCCCATCCAAGTGCACTTGCACCAAGAACTGCTGCGTTCTTATCCATAAGACCTGAAACAAGGAACTTAGCCTTTCCCTTGAAGATAGGAAGTACACTTGCCTCATATGATTCACGTATCGGTTTCATGATAAGTTCACCAGCACGGCAAAGTCCACCAAAGAAGATGTAAGCCTCAGGACTTGAGAACGCAGTAAAGTCTGCACATGCCTCACCAAGCATCTTGCCTGTAAAGTTAAAGATTTCCTGTGCAACCTCATCTCCCTTGCCAGCAGCGATACTAACATCAAGAGACTCTATTTCTTCTGCTGGTTTGTCACGAAGAAGAGAAGGACGATCTGTTGTAGCAAGAATCTCACGAGCTGTACGAGCAACACCTGTTGCTGAACAATACGCCTCAAGACATCCTGTACGACCACATCCGCACTTTCTGCCCTCCGCGCCACGAACCATAATCACGTGACCAAGTTCACCGGCAAATGCATCATGTCCATATACCAGCTGTCCATTAACAACAATACCAGAACCAACTCCTGTTCCGAGAGTTATTACTATGAAGTTTTTCATGCCCTGTGCCACACCATAAGCCATCTCACCCATAGCGGCAGCATTAGCGTCATTTGTTAGTTTAACGCCAATACCTCCAAGTGCATCGCTGAACATCTGAGCAAGTGACACCACACCATCATGTCCCCAGCAAAGGTTTGGAGCAAACTCTATAGTACCCTTGTAATAATTGCCGTTAGGAGCACCAATACCCATGCCCTGGATATTATCGAGTCCACCCACCTGATCTATTACTGACTTCAAGCACTCTACACCAGCTGCAACAAACTCGTCTGCAGTTTTGTACTTCTGAGTCTTGATTGAATTCTCTGCTATTATGTTGCCGTCTTTATCAACGACACCAAATACTGTGTTTGTACCTCCGAGGTCAACACCTATAACATATGGTTTCATTAAGATTTTGTATTAGGTTTAGAAAATTACATAAGCAAAAGTACAAAAAGTTTATAGAAACACACATTTTTCTCTCAAAAAATAGTTATTTTTGCACGAACTTTCTTTATTTCCTAATTTTTATCAATAATGAAAAGATTACTATATACCATAACATTCATTTTTTCAGTTATTGCTGCAAGTGCTCAGGAGCCAATCAGCATAGACCTTTGGCAGAATGGTTTGCCTAACAGCAATGGTATAGACAAGTCACAGCCATATGACGATTCAAAGCAAAATTTCAAGCCAAACATCAAAGTGTTCTTGCCAGAAGCAAGCAAGGCAAATGGCATGGCAATAGTTTGCTGTCCTGGTGGTGGTTACTCTCACCTTGCAACAGGACATGAAGGATATGACTGGGCACCTTTCTACAATGATCTTGGTTTTGCCTTCATAGTACTCAAGTACCGTATGCCACATGGAGTGACAGAGGTTCCAATAAGTGATGCAAAGGAAGCAATCCGCTTAGTAAGAGAGAATGCAGAGAAATGGAATATAGACCCTAACAAGGTAGGTATAATGGGATCAAGTGCAGGAGGACACCTTGCATCAACTATCTCAACACATAGTGAACCTGGCACAGAGCCAAACTTCCAGATTCTATTCTACCCTGTCATCACTATGGATCATTTGTACACACACAAATGGTCACGCATCTTCCTCATCGGCGAGAACGCAAAGAAAGAGAAGGTAGACCTATATAGTAACGAGAAACAGGTGTCTTCAAACACACCTCCTGCAATCCTACTATTATCGGATGACGACACCGTAGTGCCATCACCAAATAGTGTGAACTACTACCTTGCCCTAAACAGACATGGTGTAAAGACAACAATGCACATTTATCCATCTGGAGGACACGGTTGGGGATGCAGAAAGGAATTCAAATATCATAAGGAGATGATTGATGACCTAACGGCATGGCTTAAGACACTACCAAGTCAACTTAAAGGCAAATAATCATTATTCACAAAGACACAAATACAAAAGCAGACACACACAGTCTGTAAATTAGGGACCAGACGCAAATAAAAAGAACAAACAGAGTTCCTAAAACATTTTTTTATGCACAATAACAATGTATTTTACAAACCGCGCAAGCGCTTAATGCTTATATATACGGGTGGTACAATCGGTATGATTAAGAATCCTGAGACAGGAGCACTTGAGACATTCAACTTTGACCACCTGACAAGACATGTGCCAGAGTTGATGCAGTTTGACTACATACTACACAACTATCAATTTGACCCTCCTATCGACTCCTCAGACATGCACCCTGCTCTCTGGGCTAAGATAGTAAAGATCATTGATTACAACTACGACAAATTTGACGGTTTCGTGATTCTTCACGGTACCGACACAATGGCTTACACCGCTTCAGCTCTCAGTTTCATGCTTGAGAACCTCGGAAAGCCAGTAATACTAACTGGTTCACAGCTTCCTATTGGAGCTTTGCGAACAGACGGAAAGGAGAATCTCCTTACTGCCATAGAACTGGCAGCCGCACAAGACAAAGACGGGCATCCTATTATACAGGAGGTTTGCGTATTCTTCGGTCATCAACTATTTAGAGGTAACCGATGTACGAAATCAAGTTCTGAGAGTTTCAATGCATTCTCTTCTTACAACTACCCAAGTCTTGCCACATCTGCAATAAACATCCACTTTAACGAAAGTGTAACATACAGAATACCTCACACATCACCATTCAAGGCACATACAGACCTTAGTAGTGAGGTTATAGCTCTATCGCTATTCCCTGGCATTCAGAAGGAACTTGTAGAACAAGTATTCTCAATGGATTGCGTCAAGGGAATCGTGTTCCGCACATTCGGATCAGGCAATGCGCCACGCCAGCAATGGCTACTTGATTCAATCCGAAAGGCAACAGAGAATGGAAAAGTTATCGTGAACATCACGCAATGCCAAAGTGGCGGTGTGGAGATGGCAATATACGAGACAGGTCTTCAGCTTCTCGAAGCTGGAGTCATTAGCGGTCACGACATGACAATTGAGGCAGCAATAACAAAACTCATGGTATTGTTCGGTCGTGGATTCCGTCCTACAGAAGTTCGACAGCTCATGAGCAAGAACCTTGCAGGAGAAATAACAGACTAACTATGCTTTTAAATATCGGCACTGAAATTCAAAACATACCAAATTTCATACCTTGGCAACAGACCATCGGCTTGATGGAGATGATTGTCAAGGGTACGATTATTGGTATAGTTGTGTCCGCTCCAATGGGACCAACAGGCGTACTTTGTATTCAGCGCACACTCAATAAAGGACGTTGGTACGGTTTTGCCACAGGTTGTGGCGCCGCACTCAGCGATATCATATATGCAATCATTACAGGATACGGTATGTCATTCATGATTGACTATATCGAAGATCCTCATATACTCTTTTGGGTGAAACTTGTAGGTAGTGTTCTTCTATTCGTGTTTGGAATATACACATTCAGAAGCAATCCTGCTGATGCTATGCGAACAGTTTCACATAACAAGGGAAGTCTTGTAACAACATTCCTAACAGGATTTATAACCACGTTCTCTAATCCTGCCATAATACCTCTATTCGCAGTATTATTCGGACAGTTCATCTTTATTGTGCCAGACAATATTGTTCCACAAATCGCAGGATACATATTTATATTCATTGGCGCGTTATTATGGTGGTTCTGCCTCTCATGGTTAATAAATAAAGTACGCAACCGCTTTGACGAACGAGGTCTATGGATAATAAACCGCATTATAGGTGTTATCGTAATGATTGTTTCCGCAGGTGTTGCTATTTGGACACTAACAGGAAACAGCATTCCATCAATATATTAATTAATTAGGAATTAAGAGTAAGAAATGAAGTCAAACAACAGACTCGAGTTCTTCATTCTTAATTCCTAATTCATAGTTTTATTGACATGTATATTTCAGAACAATTAAGACAAGCAAACATAGCAGAGTACCTTCTATACATGTGGCAAATAGAAGATACAATCAGAGCGTATAATCTCGACATTGACAAGATTGCAAGTGACTACATTCCAAAGTTTCAGTTGGACGACAAAAGAAATGAGGAACTGAAAGGCTGGTATGAAAATCTCATCCAGATGATGAGAGAAGAAGGTATGGAGGAACAAGGACATCTACAGATAAACAAGAACATAATCCTCTTGCTTACAGACCTTCATCTTCAGATAATGAAGTCACCTAAGTTCCCTTTCTACTCAGCAGCATATTATAAGGCTCTTCCTTTCATCGTTGAGTACAGAAATAAGAGCAACGGACAAGAGAAATCAGAAATTGAGAACTGCTTTGATGCACTCTACATGGTTATGCTTCTTAAGGCTCAAGGCACACAGATTACAGCAGAGACAGCAGCCGCTATTGACAACATCGTAAAACTTCTTGGTATGCTTAGCGAATACTACAAGAAGGACAAAGCCAACGAACTGGAGATGTAAGGAATATTAGAGGTGAGAGGTAAGAGAAACTAGCATTAAACGTTAAACATTAAACGTTAAACATTAAACGTTAAACATTAAACGTTAAACAATATACACAAAGGAATAGTTTATGAATATCTTAATCACTGGTTGTAATGGCCAACTTGGCAATGAGATGCAACTCCTTGCCAAAAAGAATCCACAGCATCAGTATTTTCTAACAGACGTTGTAATACCAGAAGGACTCAATGCTACAGTCCTTGATATTACCAGCCAGAAAGATGTTGAGGACTTCGTCAATTCAAACAACATTGACTGTATTGTCAATTGTGCTGCATTCACAGCAGTAGACAAAGCAGAATCATCAGAAGAATTCTGCAACCTACTTAACAATATCGCTCCAGGCTACCTCGCCCAGGCTGTAGGCAAGCGTGGGGGAAGCATGATTCAGGTTAGTACCGACTATGTGTTTGACGGAACTAATCACACCCCATACAAAGAGGATCAAGAAACATGTCCTAACTCGGTTTATGGTGTAACAAAACTTGCTGGAGAGAAAAGTGTTCAGGCAGGTTGTCAGAACAGCATGATTATCCGTACAGCATGGCTCTACTCTATCTACGGAAACAACTTCGTGAAGACAATGATTCGACTCGGCAAAGAAAAGCCTGAGCTTGGTGTCATATTCGATCAGGTAGGAACACCTACATATGCTCGTGACCTTGCTGTTGTCATTATGACAGCCATCAACAAGGGTATCGTTCCTGGTACATACCACTTCTCAAACGAAGGTGTCATCTCATGGTACGATTTCACAAAGGCAATCCACCGTATCGCGGGTATCAACACATGCAATGTTCGTCCTCTTCACACAGAGGAATACCCTACCCCAGCGGCACGCCCTCACTACTCTGTCCTTGACAAGACAAAGATCAAGCAGACCTACGGAATTGAGGTCCCATACTGGGAAGATTCACTCAGAGAGTGCATTGAACTGTTATAGTTTAGAGGTTAGAAGTGAGAGGTAAGAAGTGAGAGGTGAGAGGTGCGAGGTGCGAAGGGCGAAACCCTCACATCTCACTTCTCACCTCTCACTTCTCACCTCTCACTTCTCACCTCTCACCTCTCACCTCTATTTCTCAAAGTGTTGATAGTCTTTAATACTATTATACGCACCTCCCCAACGCCAACCGCGTTCACGGAACAACTTATAAGCAAGATCATTTCTATCTATTAGATAAGGAATGGTCTTGTTTCTATTATAGGCATAAGCCCTGCCATTAGCAGGTGACACCTTTGTGCCCTTAACATATGGATTGTATAAAGGATTCAAATCTATTGCACGCCCCTTGCCATGATAAGACACCTGCGAATGACTGCCTGTTACAAAACGGAAATTAAAGCAACTTGTGTTATTCACACTCATAGAAGCCTCATCATCTGCATCAAACTCATCAATCAAGGTCATCAACTCTATACGATAACCAGCCTCATACAGTTTCCTGAAAATATACACAACATCAGCAGCAACGCTTCTATGCACAACCATCTCCCCCATCTGATTATTTCCATCAGCATTACGATGGAGCAAACGGACATAGCGCAAGTCACCACGACCAAGTGTACAATTAGCCTTCCAGCTCTTTCCTCTCATCCTGTTAAAGACCTTATCGTCTATTGGCAAAGCAACAAAACAGCTGTCAAGACCATAAGCGTTTACCAAAGAATCACATATTATTGTACGAGCAACCCAATTGGACATCTCCGGTACTCGTTGAGCGCAGACATCCAATTGGGTCATAGAAAACACAAAAAAAACAAATGCTTTAATCATCATAAGCCTTTCTCT
This sequence comes from Bacteroidaceae bacterium, assembly GCA_045641785.1. Lineage (GTDB taxonomy): Bacteria > Bacteroidota > Bacteroidia > Bacteroidales > Bacteroidaceae > Minthosoma. The sequence continues at coordinate 48,127 of JAZUHP010000012.1, read as the reverse complement.
ATGGCAAAAAACACTTCTTACCATCAGATATATAAATGCCACCTTTTGCTGACTCTCGACTAACAGCACGTCCTGTAAGGTCATATAACTGGCCATGCTGACGGCTACTAATCTCTGGGGTGTCAACACCGTTGTATATCTCTTGCCTAAAGCGGAACCACCTCAACTGAATGTTCTGCGACAAGGACGTAGTAAAAGCAACGAGCCTAATCCTTGACTCATCAACTACATGTCCTGAGTCTGTCACCATATTATGAAGCGGTATAGAGAAATGTGTCTGACCTGAATTGAGTTTAACGCTATACGCCTCTGCCCAGAAATTAGAAGTATCATATATCTTAAACTCAGAGTCAAAGATAAGAGGAGTCTCTATATCAATAATAAGACTATCGTGCATAGACAAGTCAAGACCATCGTCATCATATCTCCATCCAGCACTTCCTCCAGACTTCAAAGCAATAAAATGGATGCTATCTTCATCAATGAAGTAAGAGTTCTCATATAGAAGCTTTGTTGTGAAGCACTCTGAATTAAAGGCAAAAGGATCTTCAGGAATAGTCTTGTAAGGATTATAACGCTGTGTACTTGGATAATCCGACTTTGCCCAGTCCTTATACCACTCAAACAAAGGTTCACCACATGCTTCCGGCACTCCATTAATACCTGCCTGCACCTCACCAGATTTCATATAATGCACCACATCCACATAGGAGTCAGAAGAAGAAATCGTCATACCTATATTACCATAATAGTCAAGTATCGACCTGAAAGCTTCTCCCCACCTTGATGTGGTTGCTGTAGCCCTTGTCCCATAATTATCATAACGTACATTACCATTACTGTCAACCTTTGCTGATGTGGAATCAATAGGACTCCAATCAACCTCTGTCACCATTATAGGATTAGTATAAAGAACAGGGACATATTCCACAAAGTCCTGTATACCAGATGACATAGTACACGTCTCCTCCTCCATTCCGAAAGAACCATTATAAGCAAATACGGAGAAACCCAAGTTTTCGTCCACAAGAGGGCAGTCAACATACCCCCTGCAGTCAGTTTGCCAATTAGATCCAGGTGCCCATAATACGCCATCAAAACCGTTGCCACGAATAACATCTATGATTGGTTGAAAGAAATCATGCAAAACAGTCTTGTTATCCTTTCCCTGGACATTAGTGAATCTTACAGGTTGAGATGCAAGTTCAAAACTGATCTGCCCAGAATACTTCTTAACAGAATCATTTCTTGACAACTGTTCCCAAACATCAATTAGATATCCCTGATAGTCACCTCCAACAGTCAAATTACTCTGACACACGCCAGGTGGACGCATAATAACGTACATGCCATGATGCAGAGCCTTTGATATGATGGGCCAATAAAGGTTCTTGAAGTACTTCTTTAGTCTATTACCGCTGAAACGTGATATGTCTGCCTCGCCGTACTGACTAAAGTCAGGTTCCATATCAGGGCGGTTAGTCCATACTGGGTCAAGATGTAGACGGAACACATTTGCACATGCCCCCTGCTTATTATCTGTAACCGCAGATATAACTTTATCGAAATATGCAATACATGCAGGAATAGAGTCATCTATTGTCGTCATTCCCCATCGAAGGTGGTTAGCATTTGGATTAGGAGAATCTGCTACACCATGCAAGACAACTTTATTTCCTACCTCATCACGCAACTGGTTTCCGTCCACATGAAGTGCCGGCATTATCTGCGCATGACCAGATAGCGCTATTATAAAAGAGCAAACAGTAATGAGATATCTAATATTCATATATTATCACTATTTATTGTTTTTTTTATATGCAAAAATAATAATAATTCTGTCACGACGCAACATGAACGACACAATTATATCGATTTTCTTATTCTGTATTAACAAAAAACATACTACAAACATGCTTCCATGTTACATTTTCCCATCATGTAACATAGAACAAAAAACAAGGCACATAATCAAAAGACAAATAAATAATGTGTTCGTACTTTTGCACTGTAACTTTTGGGAATAGATGTTCATCAACAATTTTAGGACATCAATACCAATACAATGTAGAACACATTATTTTAAGATATGAACAAAATCCTCATTTCACTCATGATGCTTTTGTCTGCAAATACCATGAAAGCAGCAGACAATTTCATCACATTCAGTTCAAGCAGTCAAGAGTCAACAATCAATCTCTCTGCAGGCGGAACAATCAAGTTTGACGCTAATGACCACAAGGGCATTATCATTGCCATTGCAAATCTGAAATCTGATATGCAGAAGGTAATGGGACGTGACAATGCCCCAGTAATAATCGGTTCCCTTGACAAGAGTAACGTCATCAAAGACCTCATGAAGTCAAATAAGGAGATTGCCAAACTCCTTAACCGTGAACTGAAAGGCAAGACAGAGAAGTACATCATTACAACAGTCAACACCAAGGAGGGACAATCACTCCTCATCGCAGGTTCTGACAAAAGAGGTACAATATATGGTGTATATGAATTGTCTGAACAGATGGGAGTATCACCATGGTACTGGTGGGCAGATGTTCCTGTTGCAAAACACAAGGACGTGTATGCCAAGTCTGGTATTTATACAGATGGTGAGCCAGCAGTCAAGTACCGAGGCATATTCCTTAACGACGAGTGGCCAGCAATGGGAAACTGGACAACAGACAAGTTTGGTGGCTTCAACCATAAGATGTACGAGAAAGTATTCGAACTCGTTCTCCGTCTTAGAGGAAACTACATGTGGCCTGCAATGTGGAATGCAGCATTCTATGCTGATGACCCAGAGAACTCAAAGACTGCCGATGACATGGGTATATGCATGGGAACAAGTCATCACGAACCTCTTGCACGTGCCCATCAGGAGTGGACAAGGGTAAAGACTCGTGGCGCATGGAACTATGATACCAATCGTGAGGAGCTTGTCAACTTCTGGAAAGAAGGTGTGGTTCGTATGAAAGGCACAGAGGACGTCCTGACTATCGGTATGCGTGGCAACGGCGACGAACCTATGGGCGAGAAGGCTGACGTCAATCTCCTTGAGCGTATTGTCGAGCACCAGCGCAAGCTCATTGCCGAAGGTACAGGTAAGCCAGCAAACAAGACTCCACAGATGTGGGCTCTATATAAGGAGGTACAGGAATACTACGAGAAAGGCATGCGTGTTCCTGACGATGTTATACTTCTTCTATGTGATGACAACTGGGGTAATGTACGCATTCTCCCATCACTCACAGGACAGAAGCAAGACAACTGCATAGCTCCACACAAGGGCGGATACGGTATGTACTACCACGTTGACTACGTAGGTGGTCCACGTAACTATAAGTGGATAAACGTAAGTCAGGTTCAACGCATGTGGGAACAGATGCTCCTCACCTACCAGTCAGGAGTTGACAAGCTATGGATTCTTAATGTTGGTGACCTTAAGCCTATGGAGTTCCCTATCGACTTCTGGTTCAAGATGGCATGGAACCCTAACCAATTCGGTGGAACAGAAGCCTCTCAACTCTCGTCTGCAGTATCTCAATCCCCAACTCTCAACTCTCATCTCTCAGAATACACAGAACAATTCTGCGCAACTCAGTTTGGCGCAGAACAGGCAAAAGAAGCTGCACGTATCCTCGACCTTCAATGTAAATATGCAGGACGTGTAACACCAGAGCTCCTCCACAAAGGCACCTATAATCTTGAATCTGGAGAATGGGCAAGAGTTCTTGCTGATTATAAGGAACTGGAGGCAGATGCACTTAATCAATACATAAGTCTCCCAGAAGAATACAAGGATGCATACAATGAACTCATCCTCTTCCCTGTAAGAGCACTTTCTAACATTTATTCTCTGCACTATGCATACGCTATGAACGATGCTCTTGCTGCAAAGAATGATACAGAAGCTAACAGATGGGCAATAAAGGCACGTCAATGTTACGACCGTGACTCTGTTCTATGTTATGAGTATAACCATAACATAGCAAATGGCAAGTGGAACCACATGATGGATCAGTTGCATATTGGTTACAGATCATGGCAGGAACCTCGTATGAGATATTTCCCACAACCTAAGTATGTTGATGAGGCAAAGGCTGTCAAGCCATCTAACTTGTTCATGGAAAAAGATGGCGTAGTAAGTATTGAGGCAAATCACTTTATTAACTGTGAAACAGGAAGCACTCAAGGCAGCTCTTGGACCGTTATACAAAACTATGGAAAGACTGAGGCTGGTGTAGCTCTTATGCCTTACACAAAACAGCCTTCAGGTGCTCATATCGACTACTCTTTCAAGACAAAGAAGACTGGCAACCATAAGGTTTATATCTACTTCGCTCCTACATTCCCATTCAATGGGACACAGCAGATGGCTATAAGCATTGATGGCAACAAGGAGACTGTGTTTGACGTCAACAAGCACAAGGGTGATCAGAATTACGAGTGGGAGTCAAACCGTATAAACATTCAAAAGGTTGACATCAGTCTTGATAATGTGGCAGATGACACACACACCATTTCCCTCAAGCCTCTTCATCCGGGTATAGTCATCGAGAAGATTGAGATTGACCTCGGTGGCAGGGTTAAGACTTATCTCGGTATGCCAGAGTCAGAGATGGTAAATCGCTAAAGATTGGTTCTATTAACCAGCCTTGATATAAATATAGCAAACATATAGAAAGGTACATAATGCATGCAAGCGTTATGTACCTTTCTTATTTGAATAAAGCGCTACTACGTTATGCAACAAATCACAGAAAAGATTTACCTTTGCATATAACTTCTTATGAACACATAATATGGAAGACAACAAATCCACATACATAGATGGTATTGGATGGCGATATGCTATTGAGCACTCTATGCTTCGTCGAATGACAGATCATGACTATCAATCACGATGCATTTACATGATAACAATAGCTACAGAAGGAAGAAAAAACATACTCGGAAACCTCCAATATCCAGCAGGAAAACCTGAGGAAGCAATCATTATCCCGACGCCCCTTGGCAAAGAGGTTCTGCGATGCTGGATTGGCATACAAAGTCACTATCCAGACGTAAAGCCTCTTGCTTTTCAGCTCATGCCCGACCATATCCATGGACTATTATTTATCACGAAGAACGACGCTCCCCATCTTGGCAAGATCATCAACGGCTTCAAGATAGGTTGCAATCGTGCTTACAGGCAGCTCGTTCCGTTTCATGAAGCAGTTCCGTTTCATGAGGCAGTTCCGTTTCATGAGGCATTGCCTCATGATCGTTCGCATTGTCCGTGTAGTCATGAGGCATTGCCTCATAATACAAAACTACCCAAGCACCCTACCCATGGCCTTCTCTTTGCTTCTGGGTATCAAGATTCCATACTGAAGGGTAAAGACCAGCTCGCCCACATGTTCAGCTACATAGCAGACAACCCAAAGCGCCTTGCCATCAAACGTTCGAATCCAGACCTCTTTCGTGTTGTGTCAAACATAAGAATAGGTGACCAGACATTCGCATCTATCGGTAACCGCTGGCTTCTTGACCGACCAACAAGACTTCAGGTGCGTTGTCATAATAACACCACCCCAGAGAACCTGCACCTCATAGCAAACCAGAAGGCATACTATCTAAAACGAGGAGCAGAGGGAGCAGTCATCGTCAGTCCATGTATCTCTGCTGGCGAAAAAGAGATAGCACGTGCCGCCCTTGACGCCAAACAACCCCTCATCGTCATCCTCGAGAACGGATTTCCTCCTATGTACAAACCACCAGGCAAGTACTTCGAGGCATGTGCCAATGGTCTTTTGCTTATGCTTGCCCCATGGCAGTACCACATGGAGAAACGTACAATCACACGCCAACAGTGCCTTATGCTTAACGCCATGGCATCAGCTATCTGTACCGAGCCATGGACCCAAGAGCTTGAACACAACCTCTCCCACAACCAATGATCACGCTATCCCCATAGCATGCTGTTTCGCAGTTTCGCAGTTTCGTTTCATGAGGCATTGCCTCATGATCCCCCTTCTCGGTTACACACAGCAAAAGAACGGTCTAGACAGCGTCATCAGACATTGCCTAAACCGTTCCAAATGATATATATAGAGATTGGGGTTACCAAAGACCACCACGGCTCCAGCCACCGCGACTTTCTACATACGAAGCACCACCACCACGAGAATAACTGCTGTTACGGCGACGTGAGTCTGCATCTATTTCTCCCCCACCCAAGTCACCGGTATTACCGCCAAAAGACAAATCTTCCTTGTCACCTTCATATCCAGAACCTGCTAGAGGAGCTATTTTTACGACAAAATCTAAAAAAACCGTTTCAGGTCTTAAATACTTTCTTTTCATATTGGGGTATAACAAATCAAAGTTTGATTATCTTCTTAATACTACCATTTCTCAATTTCACAAGATTTATTCCTTTATGAAGTTGAGACACTTTATTTCCATTTATAGAATATATAGCAATTATTTCAACACTATCATTACTCTCCATATTAGATATAGAAGTGATTTCTGTATTTTCAAATTCATCATCTTCTCCAATAACAAAGATACGCATTTTCGCACTAGCAGTTTGTGCTGCAAATTTTTCATCAAGATCCAAATATGCCCTATACTGCCCTATGTTAACATTTGAATTAACATAATACACCTGATTATCTTTCAAAATGTATTTACCATATTCAAGTGGACTAATTCGTACAAATGTACCGACAAGTCCATTACTCTTAATAGGGTTATCAATTTCCCTTTGAGTAACTTTGTAGAAATGGACATCCTGAGTTTGACTTTCAGGAACACCTATTCCTTTTTCAGTTCTATACAAATAAGCCTTACCAGCTTGTACAATACCTTCTATTCTTTCTATAGACAATGTGGTTTTATCAGCAGAAAGTCCTTTAACCTCATAAATTCTTGCACCAGAGCATGCAACATCATATGGAAAACAAATTGTTCCATAGTTTCCTGGTGTTTTACTTGTTAACTTAAACTGATTCTGCTCCACTGGCAAAATAGTCGTAGCAAAAACATTATCAAACATCAGCACATCATTAGAATTTGCAGGGAACTCAAATGATATCTTCTTTATTTTTCGTGTATTAATCTTATTATTTTCACGCAACTTCTTCAAATTTAGAATTGTTATGTTTGGATTATTTGAATCCATACACAAAGATTTACCGCTTATAGTATATGCTTTACTATCATCAGTATAGGAATCAGACGAAAACTTACCTTTTACAGTATTAGTTCCATCTGTTATTACAATCTTTGCTGAATTAGAAACACCTGCACGATTCTGCACAGAGGTAAATACAAGATAATCATATCCAGAAAAATCCCTACCAAGTCCAAAGTCCCATCCTGACGGTGTAGAATTATGACTTACAGAAAGAGTTTTTGAACCTTCTGACCAAGTGGTATTTGTTCCTCCAATAAATTTATCAAAAGGAAGTGAGAACATTATTGAAGGCAAAGCAGAAATATCTACTGTCTTTAATAATTGAATATTCTTAACCGTTATACTGCTATTCCAATCTTGATCCTGGCCATCCTTAAATTTAACAGTTACAGCAATCTCTGTAGAATTTGCAGGTATGTCATAAACCACACTTTTTGTCGTGCTTGCAATATCAGAGCGTTTAGTCCCTGCATTATTTTTTATGCCGTCTTTATAAGATTCAAAAATAACCTCCCAAGTATTGCTTCGCTCTACACGATCAATATTCAATACAGCTTGGTTATAATCCGCAATATCATCCAAATGGAAATGGATGGCAACATTACCCTCTTTATTTCCATTCTTGCCAGCTTGATATGTTGTATAACCTGTATCATAATTCGTACTTGGTAAACTTGTATTATTATTAGGATAGCAACAAGTGTATCTTACCAATTCCACTTCATTGTTGTTAAACATTTCCTCATCAGCACGGCTAACCTTACCAGTGACATAAATATCTTCAATAACGATACTCTCATCCTCACTGGTTATGGTAAGCTGAAATTCCTCAAACTTTGACATAGTAAATGGGAATGTAGAAACAGAAGTAGATACATCCAGATCATCATCAAACAATGGTCCATTACCATTTGTCATAAGAATATGAATACGACCAGACTTATTCGCTTTGATATTTAAATCATACGAACCAGCCTTGAACTGAACACAACGATAAACATTATTCAAAGTAGGATTCTCACCGTATTTGAATATAACATTTCCCCTATTTCTAATTACGCCATGGGGTCCACTTGCACTTTCTATGGTACTACCATTACAAGTTACCCTTACATTACTTGCCTGAATACGAGTCATATTAGGCCAGTTAGTACGAAACTCGAACCTATACAAACCGTTTGAAGACACAGAAAATGTTTGTTCCACAGAAGTCGTAATATTCACAGACTTACTGTCTTTTTTATTCTCCTTGTCATCTAAAAGGTTAAGTATCAAAGCACCATTATATTGTTGGTCTGTATTTGTATTAAATGACAATTTATAAGTTTTTCCTTTTTCTAACAAATAATAATCAGAATAAATACTTGAACTCTTTTGTAGAACATAGTCTGTACGTTCCACATCTAATTCACTTAAACATGGATGCCAAATAATAGAGTTTGAATAATCGTAATCTCTTGGTAAGCTATATTTTTTTAATTCTTCCCATATTCTGTATTTTACTTCAGCGGACTGATAAAGATCTGGGGTGTTATAATCTGTTACATAATATAAAAATGTGTAAGAATTAATATCTCCAGTACTACCCTCGATATCTATAGGTTTATATTCATATCGTGTATAATTACTTTCTCTTGTTATATCTGGCATGTAATGACATCCATTGCGCGTTGTCATATTATCTACCAAAGTCAACATATCGCGATTCTGATACCAACCACTATTGTCAATACCCATAACCTGCATAAATGGCACAGGACGAGAACTTGTTGTTCTCATTGGATAATCTGTTTCAGGATAACCTGTTATTGCTGCATAACCAGCAAAAATATCACTTGTTGCAGACGCACAAGAATAAACCATTTTGGCACCTTGATGTGTTCCTACCAAGTAGTATTTATCCTTATCTGTGTTAAAAACTGTTCCATTAACATTTACTTTGGATATTTTTTGTGCAATCATCTTAAAGAAATTAACATCTGCAAAAAAATCCGCATCTGACATATCGCCAGAAGTATGCCAATGACCATTATACGGAGCAGGTCGAACAACTATATATTCATCCGATATATTTATTTTATTATATGTTAAACCTTCAAATAAAGGATAATCCCATGTACTTCCTTCACCTTTACTCAAAGTAAAGATTACAGGATAATTTTTCCCAGAAACATTATTATCCGGAACATATACAGTATAGTCTCTTGCTTTTCCATTTACAGAAATAACAAAACGCGCATTTTTTGCACCCCACACATTAACAGTACAAAGCATCATGACTACCATAAGTAGCCATCTATAATTGTTCGTTTTTATAAAATTAATTCCCTTCATATCGAAAATGTTCATTTAGTATAAAGTTACTTAAGCTAGTGGATAAAGAATATGGTTCTCTCAAATATAGACTTGTTTAATCGCGTAGAGTATTTCTAACATCGGTGATTAATACATATATATACAATATAAGTACATAACATCTATGCTATCATGCTACTGACACGACATCACACCCCGTTTTTGAAAACTTACCACCTCTTATATATGGTGGAGTCATCCAGTTCTTTCCCTAGAAGCAATATAATTTATTCTTTCTCGTTCAAAACTTCTTTCTTTTTGCTTAGAATATAGCAAGTCGTCTTTTCTTTCCCCTAACAACGACTATGCAAATATATACATTATTTGTTTATCCGAACCCAACTTTATTTATTTTTATCAAGGAAAAGACGTTTTTTTTACGCTTTTAGATTCTTTTTATAACGAATGTAACGCACAAATAACAAAAAACACAAATGCACAGCATAATTGCACACAAAATGGGTAAGACCGACACTTGTGAAGATTTATGTAGCCAAGCGCAACGATAAAAAAAGAACACGAATAATACGTATCACTCGAACGCAACGAAATTCTTATACATGTTAATTTATAACATTCGTCCAGTTTGTGTCCTATGTGTTTCAAGACAAGGACAAGGAAAAGAGCTTCGTGATAATTCGTGGCTCAATTCGTGATAATTCGTGTCATGAAGTAAAGAAATTCATCTAACCGATACTATTCATGCCTTAACACAGAGTACTCAGAGACCTCTTTTTTCTCGGTCATTACACGAGGATTACTCGAGCGCTGCTCGTGCGCTCCTTAGAGGATTCTCGTAGGTTTGTTGACCATTTACTAGGGTGTCCAGTTTGTCGTGCTTGTTTTTTGGTTTTGCGAAGCTTTGTTTTTTTACATGGCCGCTTGCGGCACAAAATTTAGCACAAGCAACTGTATACCCTACCATTTTGCTTGATAGTCTCGTTGCAGACTCGTTGCAGTCTCATTGCAGACTCAATGCAAATTGAAAGTGCTACTACACTTGACATTTGATAAGAAGCTACCACTTTCACCCCCAATTCGGCAAGTAGAGTTTGCAAATTCGGACATATCTTTAATGATAATTATCAATTTGAGTATATTTTCATCTATTTCATTAATTATGCTCCATTTTATTTGGCGTATAGACACAAAATGAATACTTTTGCAACGTAAAATTAATCTATACTAACTAACTTAGTCCTTTTATTAATCAACATCTACTAACAATTAATACTCAAAAACACTATGGGTACTCTAGCAAAACTTAAAACTTGTAACAGCGACTTTGAAGCTCAGCTTCTTAAAGGTGCGCTAAGAGCAGAAGGTATCGTATGTATGCTCAGTAATGAAAACATCACAAATATCTACGGTGGAATAAATTTTGCCTTCGGAGGCATTGACATCATGGTAAGTGACGCAGACCTTAACGCTGCAACAGAGATCATGAATCGTCCTGACCTTTCTGAATGTGCAAATTGTACTAACGAGCAGATGCAGAACACAGAATGGTGTTTTGGATAATATCAGCTATCAGGTGAAAATCAATCATATTTAATGAAGTACGCTTCACATCTTACATTATGTAAGTGTGAAGCGTAACTTGTTTTATTTTAGCTTGTATTATTCATGCTACTCAAAAAAAGTCATGAAACACAGAGAACACGGAGAACACAGAGTTTTTATTAGTAACAAACTTTATGATACTCTGAGACCTCAGATACATCTGTGTTAAAGCATAAATAGTATACGTAACAAACTATTCTCTTGGGCGCTTTGCAGGGTCGCAAGTGATACCCACGCCCAGCTTCTTGAATATCTTCTGGTCAACCTCACTAAGCATTACTGTACCGTGAGCCTGACATCCGTTGAGTTCTGGAAGTTTCTCGAGAGCCTTCCTACAGTTATCGTCAGACACGCTAAGCATAGAAAGAGCAACAAGAACCTCGTCAGAGTGAAGGCGAAGGTTGCGTCCCTGAAGATACTCCATCTTAGTCTTCTGAATTGGCTCAATCATTGACTGAGGAATGAGTTTGACAGAATGGTCAATGCCTGCAAGGTGCTTTGTTGCATTGAGAAGAAGAGCAGCACTTGCACCAAGGAGCTGTGAACGCTCTGCTGTGATAATTGTTCCATCTGCAAGTTCTATAGCCATAGAAGGTGCCCCACTCTGTTCCTTACGAGCCTTTGCTGCAATCGTAGTCTTACGATCAGCTGTAGTAATACCAGCCTGCTTGAAGAGGAGAGAGATCTTATTTACCTCAGCCTCATTCATACCACCATCAGCCATCTTACCAAGGGCTGTATAGTAACGGCGAATTATTTCATCTTTAGCAGCCTGACAGCAAGCCTCATCATCGCTGATACAGAAGCCAACCATGTTGACACCCATATCTGTAGGCGACTTGTATGGGCAGTCACCATATATTCCCTCAAAGAGAGCCTTGAGGACAGGGAATATCTCAATGTCACGATTATAGTTGATTGCTATCTTGTCATAAGCGTCAAGATGGAATGGGTCAATCATGTTGATATCGTTAAGATCCGCTGTTGCAGCCTCATAAGCGATATTAACAGGGTGCTTAAGTGGGAGACTCCATACTGGGAAGGTCTCAAACTTAGCATAACCTGCTGTAACACCATGCTTCTTCTCATTGTAGAGCTGGCTAAGGCACACCGCCATCTTACCACTACCAGGACCTGGCGCTGTTACAATGACAAGAGGACGGGTTGTCTCTACATAATCATTCTTACCGAATCCTTCATCAGAAGCGATAAGCTCCACATTGTTTGGATAGCCATCAATAAGATAATGATAATAAGAGTTGATACCAAGATGAGCAAGACGTTTGCGATATGCATCTGCACTACTCTGTCCATTGTAGTGAGTGATAACCACGCTACCAACATAGAAACCACGACCTTGGAACTCATCACGAAGACGCAATACATCCTCGTCGTAAGTGATGCCAAGGTCCTGACGAACCTTGTTCTTCTCTATATCCTCAGCACTAATGACAATGACAATCTCTGCGCTGTCACTAAGTTGCTGAAGCATACGTAATTTACTGTCTGGTTGGAATCCTGGCAACACGCGACTTGCGTGATGATCATCAAAGAGTTTACCTCCTAACTCAAGATAGAGCTTGTTACCAAACTCGCCAATACGCTGTTTGATGTGCTCAGACTGTATCTTGAGATACTTGTTGTTGTCAAATCCGTATTTCATTATCCTTTAATTAATGTTTACGGGTTGCAAAGGTACGAAATAAAGTGAAAAGTGAAAAGTGAAAAGCGAAAAATATAAGTTACCACAAACACTATTTTTTATTTGTTAAGTAGGGTGTCCTGTTACTTGTTCCAAAAAGTAAAGGCATTACCGCAAGTGGTCTTTAATTATAGACCGCTTGCAGTAAAAACAAGTACGATTAACTGGACACCCTAATCACTTAATAATCCTAACCTGAGTTTGACGAAAACATATCGCCGAGTCGGCGAACGAAAAAAAAACATATAAAAACCTATAGTGTTTTTTTTCTGCACAGAATAAAGTATGTTTTTATCGGTTTTTCTTCGTCCGCGCTTGCGCGATAAATTTTCAACTAAAGTGCTTTCAGTTTATAGCATTCTTCCCTAAGCCATGCCGCCCACTCTGTCAATGACTTGGAATCATCAAATGTCTGCCAAGGAATTGGATTACCTATATAAATTGTATATTTCTTATTACGTGAAGTTCTAACTGTCTGCCATGGAAGAAGGATAAGACCGATATTAAACTTCATACCAAGTTTACGACGGATAACTTCGAGAGAATAGAAGAACAAGGAATTACGTCCCTTAAAATACATAGGTACAATATCTCGCTTCGAGTCGACAGCTTGACGAATAACAGACTTCTTCCATTCTATATCCTGTATCCTTCCGTCTATATATCGTGAACAGAATCCTGCAGGGAATGTCATAATCTGGATATCGTCACTTCTGTAAGCACTATCTATTGCCTCCATATCTGCTCGTTTCTGACCACCTAAGGTGTTGACAGGCAAGAATACGCTACGAAGTGGTACAAGATGCATAAGCATATCATTAACGATAACCTTTATCTTAGGATAGTGTGAACCAAGAACATCTATGTATGATATTCCATCAAATCCACCAAGAGGGTGATTGGATGTAAAGACATACCTACCTTCTTTTGGCAGTTTTTCTTCACCTACTACTGTATATTTCACATTAAGATACTCTGTTGTAGACTTTGCAAAATCAACACCATCCTTACCATCACCATAGATAAGAATGTCATTAAGTCTCTTCTCGCACAACAGCCACTTGGCAAATGAGAACACGAACTTTGGTATCTTGTTATAATACTGTGGAACCTTCTGTTTTACCACAGCCTCTATATCTATTAAATGAGCCACAAGCAGTTAAAATTAATCATTAAAAATAAAAAGTGAGTTCTGTTACTAATTAGGGAGTCCTGTTTGTTGTGCTTGTTTTTGCCACAAGTGGCCAGTTGGAAAAACCTAAAAGAACTTTGCGCAGCAATCTCATCGACCAAAGGGAGATAACTTAGCGCAGCGATCTCATTGACCGAAGGGAGGTAAACAGAACAAAAACAAGAAAAAACAATCCAACTATTTTACAATTTTACAAATTTCTATTTTACAATTGCCATGTGTAACATATCGACAGGATGGAAATAGTCAAATTGTAAATAGTCAAATAGTACCTCAAGAAACGGTTTTTTTATGTTTTCTTTGGTTTTTGCGAAGCTCTGTTTTTTTTACATGGCCGCTTGCGGCACAAAATATAGGACAAGCAACTGGACACCTTAGTTACTAATATGAAGCACATGCGTCAAGTCTCTCGGCTTTTAACAAAGCAACAATCCTGTCAAGTTCTTCGCGGGAAGCCTTCAGAAGTCCATGATCTGGAGTTTCCCTGTCAATAGTGTAAATCATTACCCGACTTGGAGAAATCGCCTTGACAGTTTCTATCCAAGGAAGAACAAAGGCATCACCAGTATTATCCACATCAGTTCCATCCATTGACTTTCCTTTCATGAACATTGTCTGTATGATACATTTACCTCCAAATGCTTTCATATTCTCTATGACCTCAGACACATCATAACATGAAACAGGCCTATCTACCCTATTAATATAATCAGCATTAACAGTATCAAGCTTGAGAATGTTATTGTCCACCTTCAGTAATGCCTCACGAACCTTTGGACGTCCACAAAGTGTAGCATTTGACAGGACACTTACCTTTGCCTCCGGGAAATACTTGTCACGAAGAGCCAGTGTGTCATCAATTATTCCTGGAAACTCGGGATTGGCAGTTGGTTCACCATTTCCTGCAAATGTAAACACATCGGGACGAGGTCCATTAACAGACATGTCCTTTAATTTTGCTTCAAGAGCCTCGCGAACAGCCTCACGAGTTGGCACCTTATTGGAAGTACGGTGGTCTGCATTGAATCCACACTCACAGTAGATGCAGTCGAAAGTACAGAACTTTCCACCTTCAGGCAAAAGGTTTATGCCAAGTGACACTCCCAGTCTTCGACTATGTATAGGTCCGAAGATTGGGGACGGATATATGATTGTTGACATATTTTTATTTCTTTTTATAACACTGGCGCAAAGTTAAGGGTTTTTCAACTATTTTTTCCTTTTTTGTTGCGATTATGATGAGAAAAATGAAAGTTCCATTATCTTTGCAGTATCAAAATTGAAATGCACAACATATTTGTAGCACTTATTTTTTGACAGAGAGAGAGAAAAAAAACAATTACTTTTAACTAAAAACCGATAATGAAAAATGAACGAATTAACGAATTGGTATTATGGCCTTGAGCCAAACCTACAGATATTCTGGGGATGTGCTATAATAAGTTCGGGAGTGTTTGCCGTACAGACAATATTAACTCTCATTGGTATGGACAACACCGACATGGACACTGATATTGATTTCTCAGACGGCGACACAATGGATACTGGCGGTTATATGAGCTTATTCTCTATCCGCAGTCTTGTAAACTTCTTCATGGGATTCGGATGGGCAGGAATAAGTTTCTATAACGCCATTCCGTTCAAGTTCCTACTCTACATCGTCGCTATCGCAATAGGAATAGCATTTGGATACATGTACGTATTCCTCCGCAAAAAGATGAAGGGACTGGAATCAAACGGTGCCGTAAACATTCTCGACGCTACTGACAAAGAAGGTGACGTCTATCTCCGTATTCCAGGCAACAACGCAGGAAGTGGCAAGGTACAGATAAGTATCGGAGGTTCAATCCACGAGTTTCCTGCTATAACTGACAACGAAGAAATACCATCAGGAACACGTGTAAAAGTAACTGAGGTTATTGACAAGAAAACCTTGAAGGTTGAGCGTATATAGACTTTAGAGATTATAAGGTTATGAGGTCGCTACGCTGGTGAGGTTTTAAGGTTTGAATGAATGTTCGTTCATATATACTATGGTATCAAACCTGACAACCTAAAACCTAATAACCTTACATATAAAACAGAAACAAATTAATAATAACTCTTAACAAACAAAAAACTATGGAAGGTATGGATGGAATGCCTGTAATTATTGCAGCTGTCGTAGTATTCGTAGTACTCTTCACTGCTATCGTAAATCGTTATCGTCGTTGTCCTTCAGACAAGATCCTCGTAATCTACGGAGGCAGTTCTGGACAGAAGAAATCAGCAAAGTGTGTGCATGGTGGTGGTGCCTTTGTATGGCCTATCGTTGAGGATTATGCTTACCTCTCACTCACACCTATCAGTATTGACGCTAATCTGACAAACGCACTTTCACGTCAAAACATTCGTGTAGATGTTCCTTGCCGATTCACAGTTGCCATTTCAACTGACCCAGAGTGTATGAACGCAGCAGCAGAGCGACTTCTCGGACTTAGCGCAGGACAGATTCAGGAACTCGCCCGTGATATTCTCTTCGGACAGCTCCGTCTCGTCATTGCCACAATGAGCATCGAGGAACTCAACAGCGACCGTGACAAATTCCTTGAAGCAATATCAAGCAACGTAGAGGGTGAACTCAAGAAGATTGGTCTCCGACTCATCAACGTAAACGTAACCGATATCAACGACGAGTCTGGTTATATCGAGGCTCTCGGTCAGGAAGCTGCAGCAAAGGCAATCAACGAAGCAAAGGTTCGTGTTGCTGAGCAGGAGAAGATTGGTGAGATTGGTAAGGCAGAGGCTAACCGTGAGACACGTGTACGTACAGCAGAGGCTAACGCACAGGCTGTTCAGGGTGAGAACGAGGCAAAGGTACAGATTGCAAACTCTGATGCCGTACGTCGTGAACGTGAGGCAGAGGCACAGCGTAAGGCTACAGCTGCAGAAAAGGTTGCTCAGGCAAAGGCTCTTGAAGAGGCATATTCTGCAGAAAAGGCAGCAGAAGAGGCTCGTGCTGAACGTGAACGTGCAACACAGAGTGCAAACGTCCTCGTCAGCCAGGAGATTGAGAAGCAGCGTAAGATTATTGAGGCTGAGGCAGAAGCTGAGAAGATCCGTGTAAACGCAAAGGGTGAGGCTGACGCTGCATACGCTAAGATGGAAGCAGAGGCACGAGGTCTCTTCGAAATCCTCTCACGTCAGGCTTCAGGTTATGACAAGATGGTACAGGCTGCCGGTGGTGATGCTAACAAGGCATACATGCTCCTTCTCCTTGAGAAACTCCCAGAACTCGTTAAGACTCAGGTAGAGGCTGTCAAGGGTATCAACATAGACCACGTAACTGTTTGGGATAGTGGCAACAGCGCAGACGGCAAGGGAAGCACAGCAAACTTCCTTTCAGGTCTTATGAAGTCAGTTCCTCCACTCAACGAGCTCTTCGACCAAG
The DNA here is from genome assembly GCA_045641785.1 of Bacteroidaceae bacterium. Classification (GTDB taxonomy): domain Bacteria; phylum Bacteroidota; class Bacteroidia; order Bacteroidales; family Bacteroidaceae; genus Minthosoma. The sequence goes on along the minus strand of JAZUHP010000012.1, from coordinate 30,702 downwards.
CAGGACTTGCTCTTCCTGAATATCTTGCAAAGAAGTCAGAGAAGAAGGACGAATCTGCAGAACAGGAATTTGAGAATGTAGAAGAATAACATTTACACATAAAGAAACGCTCCAGTCGCGAAAGTGCAACTGGAGCGTTTCTTTGTATCTTTACATTACCATCAATCCTTGCAAAAGTATATAGATAGTCCTCAAAAGTGTAATAAAAGTTCCATCTATTACATCCAGACAGAAGAAAACTGTTCGGAGAGTTTTCTTTCCCTATCAAGAATTGACAATTCACTCTCAGAAAGATTACCTGTGTTGGCACGACGAAGAGAGTCTCTCATCAGCTTTGCAAAAGGAGACTTAACAGATTCTCTTGATTCATTGAAACCTAAAATACACTCAGTATTTTTATTTTGCTGCAAACTTATGAAATTTGTTTCACATAACAAATAATAATGCTTGCAAAACGACATTATATATTTAAGTATAACACATAATTCCCAACTCTTTATTATATTTGCACCATCTTTCCACCTTATGTGGTAAGAATACATAGTAAACAAGAGCGTTTAAGATATTATCCTGTTGTAGAATCTTGTAACAAACGGAATAAGCTCGTTCGGAGATGCAGCACCACCTTCTGCCATAAGGTCATCTAATGCGTAATCACCTTCGTAAGTGTACTCGTACATGCCATCCGATACGAGGTGTACACTGCTTGCTGCTTTGTATTGCTTGCCAAAAGAGAAGTAAAGGACTGCAATCAAGGTAATAAAGATTATTGCAAGAATAATCTGTATCTTTTTCTTCATAATGTCATTGCTTAATCTTTATAAGCTACTATTGTTCCAAATTTCATGAACTGATAGATGCAATCTACTTGCTTGAAGCCAGCTCGTTTCAGCATCTCTAGTGTATGGGGAATGCTTGTTTCTCTATCCAGTTTTTTGCGTTCCATCCATTTGGTTTTCGCTTCGGGAGTGATACCGCTATGGTCAATGTAGTTCATCCACCAAGCATTCCAAGCATCATCTATCAATGGAGATTCTGCACAGAACTGATCGAGGTTGACAAAAACTCCGCCTTCGGGTAAGGCCTCATAAACCGCATGATAGAGTTGTTGCTTCTCGTTATCCTCCAAATGATGGATGGACAATGCAGAACAAATAAAGTCCCCTCCCATGAGGTCAATGTGGGAATAATCCGCAACATTGTAGGCAAAGTTATCCAAACCTCTGAACCTTTTTCTTGCCACTTGAATCATTTCCTCTGAAATGTCAATCAATGTAAACTTCGCTTTGGGATAGAGTTTGTATAACCCTTGTGTCAATAACCCCGTCCCTGCACCAAGATCTATTATAGAAGAAACGTCTGGCTTGAGGTTTTTCAGCATACTGATAGACCTGTTGTAATAGTCATCAAAGCAAGGAATGAAGCATTTTCTGCCTTCGTCATATTGTCTGGCAATCAAGTCAAATTGTTGTTGAATATCGTTAGTGTTCATTGCTCTATCAATTCGTGTATCTGTTCGAGATGCAAATTAAGATGACCTGTATATCCTATAATCATGTCGCGGAGTGTGATGCGATTTCCTTCATAATCCAACCAGTAGTTCTGGAGTTTTGTCTCATCAACAGAACGAATCACTTGGCAGATGTGGAGGTTGTAATACTTCCATAGCGTGAGGAGCGTATACCAAAACGGTTGCGCATAGGATAAAGATAAATCCCTTGCGATATTCTCACTAACATGCCTTCTTTCTCCAAACGAGACAAAACACGAGTCACCAACCCATCGTTTTTCAGGTCGGCAAAATCACGTACCATGTACAAAGTGTTCTCCCCATGCAATTCAATACGCTCCCTTATCTGCTTTGTTAACACGTTCGACATAATGCTATCTAACTAATGTAATTGTGGTGCAAAACTACTCATTTTATCTTAATTTGGTAAGAATAGTCCGAAAAAATTCAAGAATTTCGGACAAAACAACGTTCTAAGGCCATTTTATGACTAATCAGACGACAAAATACACAAATATGGACAACTATAAAATATCAACTTTACATAGTTGCCATATTTCCCATCAAGTTTCTGGTAATTGCCTCTATTTGAAGGACTGGCGGGACATTGCCCCCCTAATCCTTAACATTCATTAAAATCATTCCTTATAACCAATCATAAGATCGAAATACAAACATAAGTAAAAGGTATGTCACCCACCTGTGGCATACCTTTTTTACATTGAAATGAGATTGAAATAATGCTATTCAGTACTGATTTTGATTGTAAACAGTCGAATCTGTACTGATTGCGTATTGTAGGATGTAGATTTAGTACTGAATGGTCATTTTCACGAATATGGGAGTATTGGCCAATGCATGCGGATGCATAAACCAATGCATACGCAAGCGTTTGGATAGGGAATTGCAAGTTCTAACAGTCCCCAGAAGGGCACCGTCAAAAGTCCCCTTGATTGGTACTCGCTTAAAAGGCTATGACTGCCTCTTATCGTTCTCTTATGTATCCGCTGAAAATCCGCCACTTACCTACAAAATAGAAGAGGACAACGGACTCACATAAGAGTCACATAGGAGTCATAACCTTCACACTGTACAGGGTAAGGCATCAATCCATAGTGTACTAAGAACGAATATGCCAACAAAACTTGCGGTATTGCACATAATCATCCGAACCCTATCGAATTACAACCTTCCCACCATTCTTAATATACACCCCTTTCTTAAGTGCCTTAGTGTCCTTCACCTTTCTTCCGTCAAGTGTGAATATGGCATCTGTAGCGGCATTGACTTTCACGTCAGAAATGCCGTCAACAACAGCATCTGCCTTTAAGATGAAATTGTCAAAGGCACATATTCTCTCGGCATCACTATTTGTGTGGATAGTGCGGAATCCTATAGTGAAGACCTCACTACCGTCTGCCTCAATCTCGAATGTCTTAGTTTGCCATGCTGAGGCAGAAGTGACCTTCTGCTTCTCTGTATTGACATACACGTATATTCCGTCATTTGTGTCAGAAGCAAACATGTCTGCACTAAGAGTGTATTTACCCTCTGGAAGCTTGACCTTCTGGTACATGTCAATACTTGAGTCGCCCCATCTCTGACGGATCCACATGGTCTGCTTTCCTCCCACAGTATTCTGTGTCTTTGACGCAAAGAAGCTGCTATAGTAGAGGTCACCGTTCTTCAGGGCATTGAAGTCATTCTCATTGCGAGTGGCATAATCTACTGTCCATCCTTCTGGAACATAGATGGCTCTGTCACTTGTGACTCCTGAGTTACTGAGAACAGAATACTTTCCTTCGAAATCGCCGTTCACTATTTCTTCTGCATAAACTTCTTCCTGAAAGGGAATGGCTTGCGCCTTACACACCTCCTCCTGTGTCAAAGCTATGTTGTAGATCATGAAGTCATCCATTGTTCCTACGAAGTCAACATTGGAAGAGGCATAGCTGCCATCCCACCACTGGGTACGTCCGACATAGTTGCGTGGAGCAGCACCTGTCTCATAAAGCATGTATGGCTCTGCCTGATTGGCAGTTCCGCTACCGTCAAGCACTCCGTCAACGTATATCTTGGTCATCTTTGTAGCAGCATCGAATGTGACTGCAAGCTTGTATGTCACACCTGTCTTGAGTGTAGTGGAGCCATTGACCATGGTTGTAGTACCACCATTATACTTTATTCCGGCACTCAGAGCGTTGGCACGAAGGAAGAAGGAGTTGCCGCTTCCTGTACCGAAGTCGTAGATACGTGGTGCATTACTTAGCGATGATGGTGTTACAGTAACGAGTACCGTGTAGCTGCGAAGTCCGTCAAACACGTTTCCCACTATCATTCCGTAGCTGTTTGTGTTAAATCCTGCAGCTGTGTTTGCTGTGAGATTCATCTTGCCATTTCCTTCCTTATAATTGAGAACATTGAGTAGAGTCCCGTTTTTGCTTAAATCTGCAGGAGTACCCACTACAGCGTTAGCGGTATTGTTCACAACGACGTCACCCTTCTCAAAAGTAAACTTGGACATGAGGTTCTGCTCTATGTTTCGTGGCATGACTGTCACCTTGAAACTTTTTTCCTCACCTGCCACATTGGCTGTAAGTGTTACCTCTGCAGCTTTCTTTGGAAAACTTACCACACCTGTGACTGACAGGAGGTCTGGATTGCTTGATGTCCAGGAAATCTTCTTGTTGCTCGCTGTATAGGCAGGAAGCACAATGTCGGTAGTTACCTTCTCAGGAACTGTGACAGCCTCAAGTTCAGAAGCAAGAATCATCTGCTTAATCTTGCTCTGTGACATGCACTCATCATACTTATTCTCGCCATAAAGGTTCACGTTGCTATGGATGTTATAGTTGTCAGACTCAGCAAGCGCACACTCAATCTTCTGGTCAATGATGCCATTGACATAGACTGTGAGACAAGTGCCGTCATGAGTCATAGTAAGATTGAAACGTCCCAACTTTGTCTTGCTGAACCAAACACCACCTGTTGTGGCTGTATTCTCCGTTGCCCAACTGTCAGCAGTTCCGAGTACATTCTGACTGTTGTAAGTCTTGCCTCCAACCTTCACGTATGCCTTTTGAGTAGAAGCATTAACTCCGTATGTCACACCGTTCCAGTCGATAAGGTCGCCTGCATAATTCTTTGCGTCAATCATAATGTCAAGACTGAGAGTCTTTCCTGATGTTGAAGCAAGAGAAACTGGAAGCTGTGTGTCAGCCATGATACTTGTAGGATAGCCGTTAGGGTATCTTGTATTGACAATCCAATAGTAATAGTTACCGTTCATCCAAGAAAGACGCAGAGGACTTTCCCTTGTTCCCTCTATCACGAATGGACGCGCATTATTAAGTGCGGAGTTCTTGGTTACAGGAGTGTTTGAGACAACACTCTTGCCATCCTCACTCATTGTATATTTCACAATCTCGTATGTGCCGTTTACAGGTACAGAGCAATACACGTCATTTGGATTATCCCTGTCAACAGCCATACCGCCTGAGTAACACATCTCTACTCCACTTGTCTGATGGAACTGTCCGCCGGCATTCACGATGAAAGTGCTCTGCCAACTTGAACCGTTCCACTTTGCGTAGTAATAGTCATGGCTTGTCTTGGCATTGTCAATCTTAGTCATGCCGATGATTGGGTTGCCCTTAGCATCGAAAGCCATGTTCCAGAGCCAGTCACGGCGGTTGCTTGTAGCATCAACAACGGTATAAGGGTACTTGCTCTTGTAAGAGTCAGTCTTGCTCACAGCAAATGTGCCGTTCTGAACTGTTGAAAGCTTATTGCCCTTGATATCATAAAGGCACTTGTCGTTCACATTGAACACATCGCAGTACAACCAGTTAGGATACTCATTGTCAGGGTGACCAGTAGTGTAAGCAAGATAAATCTTGTCCTTGCCGTTACTTATGTACTTGGCATACGGACGTGAACCTGTACTCTGTACCATCTGGTAAGGTCCCCATGTGAACTTTATGTCATCATTCTTGTCCGGCATACTCATCTGCGCAACAGTAGGATGCCAGCCTATACCACGCCAGCACATATAGATATGGTCTGGATCATCCGAGAGGATGTATGGGTTGGGATAAGTTGTATTGTTTGCCGTGGCAAGTCTCTTTTCCTCGCCCAGACTTGTTATGTCACCTGCCTTTGTACTGATACGGTAATAGAAACAAGCCTCATCAGTATGACGTGAGTATATAATCATGATTCGCTCGTCAGGAAGGACAAGGAATGCAGGGTTATCATGGTCATCCGGCTGGAACCAGCTACGGATAAGGACCTCACTCGTAGTGTTTGTGTTCCAGTCAATCTGGGTTGCCTTGATGCTTCCGTGATTATCAATATAGCCAATATATGTGGCATTGATAGTACCAGACTCATTCTTGTAATGCAATGCGCGCGGATCGGCAAACCAGCACCATGCACCCTCATCGGCAACTGTATATCCCGAATACGTGTCCGACAGACCTTGAGCCTTTGCACTACCTGCAAAAAGCATCAAAGAAGTTGTAATAATAAATAATAGCTTGTTCATGTTAAAATGTTTATGTTTTATTGATAAGTTATTTTCAGCGCCACTAATATAGGCATTTTTCACATAACGCATGACCTGTTTCAGCAAATACCGAAAACTTTTACCGTTTTTTGCTGTTCCTGACTGCCAGATAGTAATCACACGACGTAGTGGCAACGCCATCCCTTTCAAAACAGAAAAAGTTTCGCAAGCCAGAGACCTGCGAAACTTGAAACCTTTATTCTTCCGTAATAATCCATCCGTCCTTATCAAAGTTCATCGGACGAACAAAGAGTTTTGCAGCTCCATTTTTGGCTTTAACATACGCATGGGAAATGAAGTAACACTTACCGTCAAACTCGTATGCAGAGCTGTGACCTATACCGAAATGGTCCTCGTCAGGACCATAGAGGAGTGTTCCACCTCCATATTCCATAGGACGTCCTGACTTGTCAAGGTATGGTCCCTCCACCTTCTTTGAGCGTCCATAAACCGTCTTGTATGTGGATGCCTGTCCACGACAGCAGTAGTCAAAGCTTACGAAGAGATAATAGTACCCGTCATGATAGAATATGAACGGAGCCTCAATAGCATTCTCGCCAGCTTCAATCGTGTTGCCACCCTCAACTGTAAAATTAGCCTCGTTGCTTGTCTCCTTCAGAGATAGTTTCTTGCCAAGACGACGCGCAATAGTAACAGGCTTACCCTTTGGTGTACGGTAATCCTTCTTCGAGAGTTTTACGAGCTGTATTCCGTCCCAGAACGAGCCGAATGTGAGCCAAGGCTGTCCCTTGCCATCTACGACGAGGTTAGGGTCAATGGCGTTCCAGTTGTCCACACGACGGTGAGAGGAAATAACCATTCCCTTGTCCTCCCAACAGAAGTCTGGAGACTTAGGGTCAAGAGTCTTGTTCACAGCAACACCGATGGCACTTCCGTTCTTTCCGAAAGTAGAGCATGAGTAATAGAGATACCACAATCCGTTATGATAGCTGATATCCGGTGCCCATGTATGTCCGTTATATCCCTTAACCTCTTCTTTTGCCCACTCAGGTGTTACCTTGAGTGCTGAAGGTTCAGGACGCCATTCCTCCATATCATCACTTGACATCACGCCAACGTTCATACCTGTCATGAAACAGTAGTAACGTCCGTCCTCACCCTTTGCCATCACCGGATCATGAGCATTTGGCTCACGTATATTCTGTTTTGGAACATCTAACCGTCTTTTATGTCTACGACTAATTTCTATGTTATTGTCCTGCGCCATAGCACTAATGGCACACGAAACCAAAAAAATTGATAAGATAATAGTTTTCATTAGTAAGATGATATTAGTAAGTAAGTAATCAAAATTATTATAATATTTCATTAGTAAGTGATTTCAATAATTTTAATCACTTACTTAATTGAATGCAAAAGTATTAATAAGTTGCAAAACTACATTAATTATTTCAACATTTTATAACATACTACGTACAATTAGGTTTAAGAAACAAGAAATCCATTCATTTATCGATAAAACACACGCACCATTATTTTTTCCTCAAGATGAGCCAACCTATATTATTCATACTTCATAATGTAGTATACTAATTCTTTTCGTATCTTTGCACCAAATTATTGTTGACGGTATCTACAACTTTGCAGATTGGAGTCCTCAACTTATGAAATAAGACTTATGAGCAACTATACAAAATGGGTGGCTTGCTGGGGTAATGCCACATCTATAACAGACAGAAAGGAAGCAGTATACGCAAAGGATATCACACTCCGATATCCTATCAAAATATGCTTTTCAGGAAACAAAATGAGGTTCCGCTTTTCAAACCTTACCGGTACAGAGAATATTACTATAACCAAGGCTTGTGTAACAAAAACAGCAGGAGAGTATACCCCTGTATTCATAACCTTTGATGGTATTAGTAGTGCTACGATTGCACCAGGAAAGGAAGTGAACAGCGACGAGATAAGCATAGACATTATTGCCGGAGAATCAGTAGAAGTAAGCATGTACTTTGCCGACTATACCCAGATGAATGCGGGTACACTTATCACAGGTCCTCTTTCCAAAGGACAATATGCGTATGGTGACTTTGCCGAGGAGAAGAATCTACCAGCTGACCTTACCCGAAACACAAACTGGTTCTATTTCCTAAATACAATAGATATCTTTACAGAAGAGAAGAACCATGCACTTGTTTGCTACGGCGACTCTATCACAGCACAAAGTTGGCCTGACTATCTTGCCATAAGAACATGGGAGAACGGATTCCGCAATGTTTCCATCATCAGACGTGCAGTAAGCGGAACACGTATTCTACGCCAATACGACTGTATCACCTATCAGGCATATGGTCTTAAAGGTGCGACACGTTTTCCTATAGAACTAAACGTGTCAGGTGCAAGTTCTGTAATCATACAACATGGAATAAATGACATCATACATCCTGTTGGTGTAGAGGTCAATCCTTTCCGTCCATGGAGTGATATGCCTACATGCCAGGAACTCATCGACGGCGTTAAGGACATCTACATCTCATACGCAAAAGAATTAGGGCTAAAGGTATGGAGTGGCACACTCCTTCCTATTGAGGGATGGAGAACATACAATGAAGACAGAGATGTTCTTCGTAATGAATTCAACGAATGGTTACGTACTTCTTCATTATTCGATGGCTGCATAGATTTTGACAAGGCTGTATGCGACAAAGCAAACGCAAAAGCCTTCGCTCCTGGTTTCGATTCAGGCGATCATCTTCACCCAAGCGAACTGGCATACAAGGCAATGGCTGATGCTGTTCCAGAGGAACTGTTTCAATAAAATGATAGCCATACTACAGTATAAACAAGTGTAGTTAAGCGAATAGTAGAAAACGTCAAAAAGAGGAGTCGATGCATCAAGCACCGACTCCTCTTTTTTTACTTTTTTCCTCAAACTTCTATGCTTGTCGACTGAAATCGATTTTTGTATAGAAGTCCGCAAGCACTAATTAGTTGATAAGGAATATCTTTTCCACACCATTATATGTAGCCTTGACAGTAGCACGACCATCTGCAATCTTACCAATAGTGAACTTGACTGACTTGTCAGAAGAAGTAGCCTTGATAACAGACTTATCTGTAAGCTTGCCATAAACCTGATAATGGTTATTCTCTGTATAGCCATTCTGGTTTGTTGAGAGAAGTGGAGCAGATGGGATTACAAGGTTTACACCATCTACAGCAATCTGTACAGTTGGAACAACAGGACGTGCACACGCCTTACCTGCTTTTGCAAATCCTATACCGTGAAGGTCAAAGAGTCCAAATGGACGTTGTGGTCCCTGTGGACGACCCCATCTTGGCATCTCAGGCTGCTTAACCTCTGGTCCCTCTACAACAAGGTAGATTGCATGTTTACCAGCGAGTCCCTCAACTGCAGGAACCTTTACACTATATGATGTTGCTTCCTTCTTTGCATTTGCAGGAACATCGATTACTGCAATCTCCTTACCATTCCATGTTGAATTAGCATAAGGACCGTCAAGCATAACATGCAACTTAAACGCACCCTGACCATTTGGAGTAAGGTTGACCATAAGTTCTGTACCATCACCAGCCTTTGTTCCCTCAAAAGCCTTGCAACCCTTTGTATCCTTTGCAAGTCCGCCAAATCCGAAGTACTTAAAACCAACAATAGCTTCATTCTTAAGACCTGCAAGATCCATAGAGTTGTTCCAGACATCACGCTGATCCTGCATAGCGTTGTTATCATTCACATAGCAAGCTATACCAGCAGAATAGTACTTGTATGGATCAAGACCAAAGATCTGGAAACCTTCAGATGTTACCTCTGCACCTGTGTAATGATCGCCATTAGAAGCCTTTGCTGTCCACTCATTACCCTTAACGTATGGGTCATAACCAGTAATCTTGACAACACCACCCTTTGCAACAGACTTCTTGTCCCAAGTAATCTTCACAGGAGCAACCATAGCCTGGCGTGCATTTCCAAAGCCACGTGGTGGACGATGATAGAACACATACCACTGACCATTAATCTCCTGAAGAGAACCATGAGTATTGTGGGCAAAGTTTGTTGTCACAAGTTTACTTCCATCTTCACTAAGAACCACACCACGAGAATCAACAAGTACACCACCTGAACGCCAAGGACCGAGTGGGCTATCGCCAAACGCATAGCGAAGTGCAGAGTTAGTTGAACCAAGACCGTAGTCAGGACCTGAGTAACCAGAGAACACCATCACATACTTGTTTCCAATCTGACGGATAGAAGAAGCCTCGAAGAAGTTGAACTCACCAGGATTTTGTCCCTTGTAAAGAGCTGGATATTCTGTACCCTTAGGATCGCGAACCTCACCATAACGAGATGATGCAGGAATGAAGTAGTCGTGAATCTGTGTGCCAGGGCGAACAGAGTACATTGTATTCTGATCCATCTCAGCAGCTGTAGAATGCTGGAAACCATAGAATACATAAGCACGGAAGCCCTTATCATAGTCCTTATCCTTCTTATCTGTGATATTCTCAATGAACACAGATGGGTCAAAGTCAATCATACTACCATCAACACAAGCACGACCATCCTTAGTAAGGTTTATTGGAGTAAACGGTCCGTCTGGGCGATCTCCCTTACATACCATAGGAACACGTCTGTAACCACGAGAATGTGGATAGAGATAGTATGTCTTCTTGCCTGTTGCCTTATCCTTAACCTCTACGAGATCAGGAGCAAACATAGTGTCCCACTGTCCATCTACATAATGAGTGAAGATAGGACCTTCGTCCTTCCACTGAGAGAGATCCTCTACAGGAGCAGACCACATACGGATATCTGGTCCACAATAATCTGTATTCTTCACATCATGCGAACCGATGATGTAGGCACGGTACTTACCAGGAGCATCTGGATCCTCAAACACGCGTGGCTCACCATCTGGAAGATGTTCCCAAAGTGGGAGATAAGGATTCTGCGCATTCATCGCATTGAATGAAAGCAACAGAGAAGAGAGAATTAAAGAAAGTTTTTTCATTCGTTTATTATATTAGTATTTGTTATAATGCTTTTTTTTAGGCTAGGACTTTAAAGACCCTAATGACTCTAAAGACTCTAAGCTAAAGTCCCTAATGACCTTAAAGACTCTAAGGACTTTAATTTTCCTCTACTTTCCACCAGTCGAAGTTAAAGAGTTTGCATCCCTTGAGTCCTCGGAACACGAGATATACCTCTCCTATGACATCACGGCCACCAAGAGCCTCCATAGCAGCCTGAAGGTCAACAGGAGCAGAGAATGTCTCCCACTCTTCCCATCCACCAGTAGGTTTGATGTCAATCTTGGAAATCATCTTACCCTTGATAGAGTCGAGATGAACCTCGATGCTTCCCCCCTGAAGAGCGCTTGCCGCACGAACTGTAATCTTTGCACCTCCTGCAAATCGGCCGAGGTCTACACCACGGAGAGAAAGTTCACGAACCTTCATCCAGTCGCCATTGTGAATATCACAAACGAACACATCACCCTTCTTCTTGTTCCACTCTGTATGAAGACCATTGCTGAATGCTATAGTCTCAGCCTCAACACGTTCAAATGGGTTAAGTGTACCGATAGGTTCAACGCCTTCAGACATCTTGATAGTAGGGAAACGACCATCTACATTCCACTTGAATTCCTCAACAGCAACGCTTCTACCGAAGCCACCACCACCAGGAAGTGTACCAGTATGATAGAAGAAGTAGTTGTGTCCCTTGAAGTTTACGGTACCACTATGGTTTGTGAATGACTTGGTATTATTATCCTGTGGCATCACCTCACCTACATACTTCCATGGACCCTGTGGAGAGTCACTCTCAGAGTATGCTATGCATTCTGGTATTCCACCACCGGCATATACCATGAAGTACTTGCCCCAAGCTGCATCCTTTGGTTTGATTTTGGCAGCCTTCATAGCCTTAAGCTCTTCCTTTGTTGCCTGACGCTGCTTGTAGATCCATGGTCCTTCAGTATAGCGCTTTACATCTGTGTCGCACTTTACCTCAGAAGCAAAACTGATCATATCGCGATTAAGCTTTGCTGAATACAACTTTGGATTACCCCAATAAATGTATGCCTGATCGTCATCATCAATGAAAACTGTTGGGTCAATATGATCCCACTTGCCATCCTCATAGAGAGGTTTACCAAGTGCATCCTTATATGGACCTTCAGGACGGTCTGCTACACCAACACCGATTGCCATACCGCCAGAGATCTTTGAGTGAACAGGGATATAGAGATAGTACTTCATTACCTTCTCCCCCTTTTCATTTATCTGTTCACGCCCAATTGCCTGTGGAGCCCATGCACGATCATCTGCCCATGCAAAGTCACATTGTGAAAGTGGAGCACCATGGTCTGTCCAGTTTACCATATCTGTTGTTGAGAAGCAACGCCACTCATTCATCCAGAAGAAGTCGGCCTTCTCCTCATCATGTCCTGTGAAGACATAGAGTCTGTCACCTGCCACCATAGGTGCCGGGTCAGTTGAAAAACAAGTCTGTACAACAGGATTCTGTGCCTGTGATGTTGCAAACGCCATACTTGCAATGGCAACTGCTAATGTTTTTTTCATACGGTTAGCTTTGTTATTTTAGATATTTGTATTTCATATTCATATACACCAAGATCAGAGTATGTCTTTATTGGTGTGTATCCCTTCAAAGGTGTCTTTGTTCTTACCTTGACAGTACCAGTCAAAGCATTAGGAGCGATTGATGCAGAAGCAAGTTTGCCATCCTTCCACTCAACATCTACTATGAAGCCACCACGAGTGTGGAGTCCCTTGATGCTACCCTCTTTCCATGCATCTGGAAGGGCAGGAAGAAGGAATATTGTTGGAACTACATTATCCTTATCCTTGATGTCAAGTTCACTCTGCATAAGCATTTCTGCAATACCTGCTGTTGCACCAAAGTTTCCGTCAATCTGGAATGGTGGGTGAGCATCAAAGAGATTAGGATAAGTACGACCCTGTGGATACTGACGAGCCTGTCTGTCCTCTGGTAACAAACGAAGCATGTTACTTAGGATAGTATATGCATGATTTCCATCGAGCATACGAGCCCAGAAGTTTGTCTTCCATCCAAGACTCCAACCTGTTGCCTCATCGCCTCTCTGGTTGAGAGTAACGCCAGAAGCCTTCCATAGCTCTGGTGTTGTGAATGCATCAATCTGATTTGATGGATAGAGTCCGTAAAGATGAGAGATGTGACGATGCTGATCCTTAGGATCATCAATATCCTCACGCCACTCCTGAAGCTGGCCATACTGACCGACCTTCATCTTTGGAAGCTTAGCGATGGCATTTTGAAGCTTACCTTGGAAGTCGGCATCCACACCAAGTACAATAGCAGCCTTGAGAGCCTGTGCAAGTGCATCACGAGCAATCTGGTTATCCATAGTACATCCTGCTGTAACAGTACTTGACTTACCACGGCCTCCGTGTTCTGGAGATGTAGAAGGTACTACAAGAAGCTCGCCATCATGTTCTACCATGAAGTCAAGATAGAATTGTGCTGCACCCTTTAGGATAGGATAATACTCCTTGAGGAAATCATAGTCGAGAGTATATTTGTAATGATCCCAGATGTGAGTAGTAAGCCAAGCGCCACCATTAGGGAACATACCCCAAGCTGCAGCATCAAGAGGACCGGCAATACGCCAGAGGTCTGTATTGTGATGAGCAACCCATCCACGACAACCATACATCACCTTTGCTGTCTCTGCACCTGTAACGCTAAGGTCCTTAACCATTGAGAAGAGTGGTTCTGCATTTTCAGAAAGACCACATACTTCTGCTGGCCAGTAGTTCATCTCGGCATTAATGTTGATAGTATACTTTGAATCCCAAGGAGCATAGAGACTTGAGTTCCATACGCCCTGAAGGTTAGCAGGCTGACCACCCTTCTGTGAAGAAGAGATAAGGAGGTAACGACCGTAGTTGAAGAGAAGAGCAACCATACCCTGATCCTTGCTTCCATAGAACTTGTCGAGACGATTAACAGTTGTGAGGTTCTTATTCTCACCCTCAGAAGGGAGAGTAAGCTTTACTCTATTATACTGTTCCTGATACTTTGCAACATGAGCCTTGAGGAGATCAGCAACCTTTCTGTTTGCAACATTGTTAACAATAGCTAAGGCTTTCTGGTCTGCATCACCAGATACATCCTTATAGTTTACATAGTTTGTAGCAGCTCCAATAATGATTGTTGCTTCAGTAGCATTCTTGACATGAAGAATACCACTCTTGTCATTATTGCTTGAAGAAAGAGTACCATCTGTTGTTACACGCGAATAGCACTTTGCCTGAAGAGCAGACTTTATACCCTCGTGTTCTGCACCAATTATCTGAGAGTTAAGCAAACCAAATAATTGTCTGCCATTCACATCAACGACATTTGCTAAAATCTTGTTCTGAAGTTGACACTCCTGTGAGAGAGCGAAGCTAAGAGCACCCTTCTTGCTTGCCTTGATATTAACAATAACAACGCCATCAGCAAGTGAAGCAAATGCTGTACGAGTATATTTCACTCCATTGCAAGTATATGATGTTGTACTTACAGCACGAGTAAGGTCGAGTTCACGAACATAATCCTGAACATCCTTATGTCCGAAGTTAAGTTTGAGACTTCCAAGAGTAAGGTATCTCATTCCATGAGGACCCTTGATGAACTCACGGTTGATAATGTCCTCAGCATCTTTCTCCTTACCATTGAAGATAAGGTCACGTACCTCATTTAGGTGGTAGATAGATGTTGTACTATTATTGTTGTGAGGGCCACCACTCCAGAAAGTCTCCTCATTGAGTTGTATTTCCTCAACATCAGTTCCACCAAACACCATAGCACCCATACGGCTATTTCCAAGAGGGAGAGCTTCGAGCCAATGTGTGGCAGGTTTATCATACCAGAGGCGCTGGTCATTATCCGCAGCGTCAACTCTGAACACAGTAAAGACTGTAAGCAATAATACTAAAAGTTTCTTCATAAAAAAATGTAATAATTTAGTTAGTCAGGTATGCAACCCATTCATTCCTGTCGTTGCATATTCAGCAAGGCAAAGGTAAAAAAAAAGCAACACTACACTTTCGTGTAATGTTGCCATTATTTTAGTATATGTTACAAAGATTATTCTGTAACAGAAATTCAATTACTTAATAACCTTCTTAACAGAACCGTCGCTCATCTTAACGATATTAATACCCTTTGTCATGCCATTAGTTCTAACACCTGCAGCGTTGAAGAACATGTCTGCACCTACATTAGCATTAACTGAAGAAACACCTGTTGGAGTCTCTGTTCCGAGATAGAACAACTTGAAGTTATCGAAGATACACCAGTCGTTACCAATCTTATTCTCCTTAACAAGACCGAGTGAAAGGTTACCACCCTCTTCTACCATTACATAAACCTCATTGATGAATGCATCTGGGCTAAGAACGAAACGGTCGTATGCACCTTCCATAGACTGTGCGAAATAGTACTTAGTAGTTACAGTCTCACCATCTTCATCAGATGTCTCAACATCAACACTTGCATCCCATGGGTGACCATTTACATTCTCACCTGCTGGAAGATCATCCCACTCAATATACATAGGAGCATTTCTGTCGTCGTTCTCAAATCCATTGAACTTGCGAACCATACCACGCTCAGTATACAACTCTGAAGCGATAGATGTGACATAAGAAGTAGCATTGTTTGCATAAAGAAGAACATTGTTATTCTCCCACAACTCAGGATCCTGTGCAGCAACCACATTCCAGTTTGTATATGAAGCCTTGTAGTCAGCACCATCACGATAGAATCCCTGAACCTGAACCTTGTAGCATCCTGCTGGAAGACCATAGATAACCTGGTTGAGGTTGAATGTAGTATTGTAGAACTCAGCGTTCTGGAAGTTACCATCTACAGTAGGATTACCCTTCCAACCATTTCTACCATCAGAGAAGTCTGCATTCTGAATGAGAGATGTGATATCTGCAGGCTTAGCCTCAGTAGCAGTATTTGCATTATTCTTAGCGAAGAATGACTTGTGAGCTGGCAAACCAATAACAGCCTTCAACTCTTCAACCTTTTCAACTGTTGGTAAGTTATTGCTCAAGTATTCTGCATTCTTAGCAATAGCAGCCTTTACGTCAGCCTCCTCTGCATACTCGTCAAGGTTCTCTACGTCATTGAGGTAAGCCTCAACTGCAGCATAGATCTGCTTAACTGGTTCCATACCCTTGTAAGTAAGTGTCTCGTTCTCTGTATCAGAAGCATCAAGAGCAGCATCAAGGACTGGATTGTAGCATGGCTGATCAGCACACTTAGGAGTCAAGTCATTGATAAAGTTATCGAAGTCGCGAGTTACACGATTAGCCTCACTGATGTAAGCCTGAGCAGCCTTAAGAACATCTGTAGCTGCATAATACTGCTCAGGAGTTTCAATAACTGTTGGAATTGCAGAAAGAATCTCAGTAACAGCAGCAACGTCACCCTTAAGAGCAAGACCTTGAATGTCATTGTTCACATTTTCACGAGCGTCAGCAAGAAGAGCGTTAAAGTCCATTGTCTCTCCATAATACATAAGGCGGAAACCTGTGAATGCGGCGAAACCATTGTCTTCTGCAGCAATGAGAACCTCATTGTTTCCTACATAAACCAAAGAAGTCTCAAGTTCCTTCCACTGGTTGATGTCCTTGCCCCACCAGCCACCTGGCTCAAGGTATGGAGATGTAGACTTCTGCTCACCAGACTGAATGAAGATATGGTTCTTACATGGCTTAGCATCGCTCCAGTCATTTGTCCAAGTCTGTGCAAGACCTTTAAGCTTGTAATATCCGTTAGGAATATTTGTTACAACCTGACATGTACGGTTATATCCATTTTCCTGTGGAAGATCCCACTTCTTTGCACATGGGAGATAGTCATTCCAGTAAACGCTAAGAGAACCGCCTGCAGTTTTATCAATGAACCAAGCGTTCTTAACACCTGTGTTACCAGAAATAGTTACCTCTGATGCGATTGCAGGAAGATTATATGTCACGCCATCAGCAGTCTTCTCACCGCCCTGGTATGTACCATCACAGTCGTCGAAGTAAGTCCATCCTGCTTCCAAAGCTGCCTCGTTTGGAATCCAAGTCTGAGTTTCTGCATCGTAAGTTGGTTCATACTCTGGGTTACAGAAGAATGGGTAGCTGATTGCAGAAGTGAAATCATAAACACCATTAACAGCCTCCTGAGTCATGATATAGTCAAGACGAGCCTTTGTGAGATCATCGAAGTACTTCTTAAATACAGAGAAGTCATCTCCGTCCTCTACCTCTGAGCCGTCACCATAGAACTTCTCGCCCTTAGCAATGCACTCTGCAAATGCAGCCTTACCTGAATAGTCTGTCTTATTCAAAAGAATGCTTGAAGACTTAACAAGAGCAGGAATCCTGTCAGATATAGCCTTAGCTTCCATGATTGAGCTGTAAACAGCATTAATCTGTGCAATAGCCTCATCACAAGCCTCGATTGACTCACAAGTAGTACCATCATTATAGTTGTCGATTACATAGTCACTTACAAGACCGCCAAGCTTTCCTTCATAAGCGTTCTCAAGAGCAGCAATCTTAGCAAATGCTAAGGCAACCTGCTTCTGCTTTGCCTCTAACTCTGCATTTACTGTAATCTCGCCTGTGTAGTACATCTTGAAGTTTGTTGCCATGAAAGAGTCTGCACTCTTCTGAGCTTCCTTAGAAATACCAAGACGGATCCATCCATCTTCCTTCATAAAGAACTCTACAACATTATACACTTCCTCTGCGTCTGTTTCTGTAGCTGAATAATAGCCATTTTCAAACCAAACAAGAGAACCAGGTACAGAACATGGACCATAAACAGGAGAGCCACTTACAGTATACTCGCCATCAGAACGGTCCCATCCTGCTGTATAAGACTTACTACCGTCAGCATTAAGAGTAAAATCTGGGTCTTCATACAACTTATATGAAGCATCATTGTAAAGACGTGGCATAACAGGATTCTCAAAGCGATTTACGCTCTTTGTGAATTCCTCAGACTCGATATCATAAGTACCATTCTGTACATAAAGAATAGCATTATTTTCGAATGTGCCATTGTCCATAGACTTTGGATCATCATCCCATGAAGTACCGAAACGATAGTAAGCCTGACACTCTAAACGGTACTGACCCTTTGGAAGCTGAACATACTGGTAAAGATCACACTTTGAACCATCATAGACCTCAAAAAGTCCACCTGTAGTAGTAGTGCTACCACCTTCTGATTTTTCGAACTTCCAGAAATCCATAGGATCATTCTCAAACTTAAGATTTCCCCAAGCAATCTTGTCTGAGATATCCTGGCCCTTTGTCCAAGAACTTGCGTCTGGCATCTGGGCAAATGTAGCAGTCGAAATCGTCATGACTGCAGCAAGTAAAGATTTTCTCATAAAAAAAATAATGTTGTTAAAATACGGTTAATTAACATATCGACCGCAAAATAACAACATTATTGCATCTTTGACTTTTTGAAAAGTATCATCTATTTCCCGAAATGTATTTTATTCGGGTTTTTCTATACCATTTTTCAACAAAAAACGACTTTTTTTGCATTTTTGCAACATAAGAGCAACTATTTATGCTCTTTGACATAATCAGATGGAGTCATTCCATACAGTTCCTTGAAACTTGTTGAGAACGTAGATAGAGTACGGAAACCTGTAGCGACACTAACTCCTGTAACGTCCATCTTATGCTCAAGAAGCAATCGGGCCGCCTGCTGGAGTCTAATAGTCTTAACATAATTCAAAGGAGTCTGACCTGTAAGTTCCTTTATCTTACGATAGAAATGAACTCTACTGAATCCGATGCTATCGGCAATAGACTCCACAGACAAGTCTGGATCATCAATGTGCTTGCTGATAAGCTTATTTACCTTCTCCAAGAACTGTTGATCAGGTGAGACCATATCTATTTTCTCAATCGTAGTCTCCTTAACAACATCGGCTCCATACCTACCTTTGAGGGCGGCACGAGACATAAGCAGATTACTTGTCGTCGCCATAAGCAACTCAAGGTTAAATGGCTTTGTCACATAAGCATCAGCACCAATGACTGCACCTGCTATCCTGTCAGCATCACTTGCTTTCGCAGTAAGGAGTATGACAGGAATATGGCAGGTGTTATAATTCGCCTTTATACGTTTGCAAAGTTCATTACCATCCATGAGAGGCATCGAGATATCAGAGATGACGAGATCAACAGACTCAGGATTCTTCAGGACATAATCCCATGCTTCCCTTCCATTGCCACACTCTGCCACATTATATTCGCTGGCAAATTCAGAATGGATATACTGACGGATGTCTATTTCATCATCTACCACCACGATATTAAAACGTCTACCGGACTTCTTAGATATGTTAGAAGCAAGAGGCGTAACTTCCAATACACGCTCCTCTTTTGTTTCCACCACATCTTCTGTAGTCTCAGAAGCCTCTGCCGGCTTCACCACCTGTGACTCATCACCTATCGGCATAGTGACAAACATATCCGTACCCTTACCCTCAGGATTGTCAAGAACTTCAATGTTTCCACCATGAAGACCAACAAGAAGCGATGTCAGGTTAAGTCCAATACCTGTACCAATATAGCCGTTCTGGTGTGGAGACGAATAGAAGCGACGGAACACCTTCTCCTTCTCAGCATCAGGAATACCCACGCCATCATCAATAACCTCAATTGTGAAGGAGTGCTCGTCAGGCGACTTTAGGACAAGGGAGACCTTACCGCCATCAGCAGTAAACTTGAATGCGTTGCTCAACAAGTTCATGACAATCTTGTCAAGACTCTGCGCATCAACAAACACATCCATCTTGTCCATCTGAGGAACAAAGTCATAAGTGATATTACGAGTACGAGCACTAACCTCAAACACATCATATATACCTTGAAGGAAAGAGACAACCTCTACTTTTGTATATTCTATTGCAAACTCGCCCTTCTCAATCTTACGTACATCCATAAGCTGATTAATAAGTCGCAAGATACGCTGTGCATTCTGATTTATCAACTTATAGTTTCGCTGATGCACCTCATCTTTGTCTATGTTCATCAACTTTTCAAGAGGCGAAAGGATAAGAGTCATCGGAGTACGTATCTCATGACTGATATTCATGAAGAACTGAATCCTTGCCTCATTCAGCTGTTCATTCTGCTTATGATGCTCCAGGATCTTACGGGCACGTATACGCTCCTTGACCTGCATATATATAAGGTATGCAATAAATACAGCAAACAGCAGATAGATAAACTTTGCCAGAGGAGACAGATACCATGCTGGATGAACACAAATAGTCACCTCCTTCTCAGACAGCACAACAGAACCATGAATAGCCCTTACCTTCACACGATAAGTACCAGGTTCCATATTTGTGAACGCAACGGTATGCTGGTCAGCGCTAAGACTAATCCACTCTCCACCATTTACAGAATAATCGTATCTAACACCATGGCATGACACATTCATCACGGACAGGTCAAAACTGAAGGTATTGTCGGTACTACAAAGATCAATGCGGTCAACATCAGACACACATCCTTCCATTATAGTATAGCTTCCGGACTTCTGTCCACCACTCACGCTCTTACCAAACACAAAGAAGTCAACTATCTGAACATCTGCGCTAAATGTAGAACCCGTAGAAGACACCACATCTTCAGGGTTGAAGAATGTGAGTCCATTTATTCCACCAAAATACAACTTCCCGTCATAAGACATGGAAGCGTTGTCCGCAAACTCCTCGTCCTGCAGACCATCAGCCCCAAGATAGTTGTGAACAGCCTTACCCTTATCAGAGTCAAAGCAACAGATACCTCTATGTGTAGAAAGCCATATCATCCTACCACCATTCGGAATCTCCAGACTTGTCACAAAGCCACTTGGCAAGCCATCATCAACAGTAAACATGCGACAAGAATCCTTGCCCGTAAACGAATATCTAAGTAATCCGTCTGTTGTGGCGGCCCATATATTACCAGCACAATCAGCACGAAGAGCATTTACCTGAAGTCCTACACCACATCGAGCCACGCCCTTAAGAACACACTCAGGTCCTATTGTAAATATCTCAAGTCCGTCAGCTGTACCGACACATAGATTGTTTCCACTAATCTTCAACGACTTGATATAAGTATTAACAAGTACCCTGTACCTCTGAGGAACCGTCGGGTTGTTTACAGAAGTGAAAGTCTCGAGCGTCCCCTGCTGTGGTCTATACACACTCAATCCTCCTCCCATTGTAGCAACCCACAGGTTACCATTAGAGTCCATATCGATAGAATAGGCACCAGATATTCGCTCTCCACCAGGAATAGTCTTTGAAAGATTCGCAATAGCACCAGTAGAAGGGTTATACTTCATAAAGTCGCCAATGGAAGAACCGATATATAGCGTGCCGTCTTCATTCTGGCATATAGCCGATACTGTAGAAGGAAGGCCATCAACATGAACGCTGGTTCTGCTACTCATATTAACCTTGTACAATCCACAGTTGTCTGTAGCCACCCATATCTCATCCTTAGACTTAGGAGCAACTGTTGTAACACAGTTTGTTCCAATGGCATTGAAGAAGGAAGCATTCCTACCAACATAACTAAATGCAGAACGGTTAAAAGGCATCACAAAGACACCTTTCCAGAACACTCCAATCCAGAGATTCGAGTTGTCGTCATAAAGGACGTCCTTTACATTTGACTGAGTAAAATCGAATGCTGGGGTACGAACACGACTTTGACTCAAATGACCCGTTGCAACATTATACAACTTAAGTCCTTGTCCATCAGTACAGATTCCAAGAAAACCATTGTTGACATTAACCACATTAGAAGTGACAAAGCTTTCCAGTTCGGAAGTAACACGAACAAAGTCATTCAACTTCTCGTCATATTTAAACAATCCACGATGCAGGGTACCGACATACACATTGTTGTCATCGCCAACACAAGCTGTTACAGCATCATGAATTTGTCCGACCTTAACAAACTGCTTTGCCCCACTCTTTCTTCTGTATACCTCATGAATATCATTTACAAGGAACTGATCCCCCTTCTTGTTCTTCACCATCAGCACACAGGTAACATTCGAAGTGATGTATTCTGTGACCATATTACTTACAAGAACACCATCAGCATTCTCCGTAATCTCATAGCTTCCGTAACCTCCTACAAAAGCAATGATCTTCTTTGAGTCTACCTTAAACAAAGAAGACACATGCAAAGGAAGGGTATCATTTGAAGCACCAAGGAATGGTATCAAACGGAAAGAGTCCGTACGATAATTATACTCGTACAGACACCTTTTGGTACCGATAAGCACACGATCCCTGTCATATTCAAGAATACTTATGACATAATTGAACCCAAGCGAGGTTGGATCATGCTTATCACAATAATATCCACGTAACTTTGCGCCATCATATCGGAAAAGTCCATCCTGTGTACCTATCCATACACTTCGACGACTATCCTGATAAAGATCGCGCACTTGACTATTTTGTAGCCCTTGCTTTGAAGTCAAGGAAATAATATCCTGAGCTTTCACACTTAAAGAATTAAGCATGAAAACTATAATTGAAAGGGCGAATAAAATACAATATCTTTTTGTAGTAATATTAGTATTAGTTAATGAGATTCTCATAGAACATGGTTCTTTATTCAGATTTGCAAGTGCAAAGATAAATAAAAAAAACGTTCAATATTCTTTTAGAGTCAGTTTATTTCCTCCTATAGACAAAAAAGGTAATTTTGGGTTGTAAAGTTGTGAGGTTGTAAGGTTATGAGGTTGTAAGGTTATGAGGTTGTAAGGTTATAAGGTTATGAGGTTATAAGGTTTGATACCATAGGATCTATGGACGTACAGTCATTCAAACCTCATAACCTCACCAGCGTAGCGACCTTATAACCTAAAAAAAACTACAACCTTACTATCTTGCCATTAACGATATAAACACCCTTAGAAGGGTTGTTCACCTTTCTTCCTGTCAAGTCATAGTAAGTACCACAAGAACCAGCTGTTGGTTCCAAGTCATCTATACCGCTAACATTCTCGCCATCATCACTAAGATACACATCGCTAATGAAAATAGTTTGTGCTGTCTTAGTCTCAAAACCAACCATATAAACATGTGAAAGGTCGAGTGGTTTGCCATCTGTTCTCTTCAACGAAGCAAGTTCTATTGCCTCTGTGGTATTTGACACATTACAAACAGCAGCAGGATTAAGATAATCATCTGTATCATAGAACTTCAATACAGCCGTTCCCTCACGAGGACTTTTCCTGAACTTGATGACAAGATATTTATAGTTGCTGAAGTCATATCCTTTACTATAACGCCATCCACCAAAGCCATTAGGGTTGTTGCATGTGAATCCAGCATAAGAACTTGACATGAAACTGCCAGGAATATAAAGAGAAGGATTGAAATCACCTACAGCCAAGGAGAAAGGATTCTTTGCAAAGTCAAAATCCACCTTTGCCTTATTACCAAGCAAAGGAAGCATCTCCGTTGCATATCTCTTACCAATCTTACGATAGCCATCAGCCGTAAAGTGAAGTCCATCAGATGCACCAGGACATCCCTCAGAAGACACGACATGAGCATTTGGAATGACATTGTGTGTTACAGCAATAACATTATTGTGTCCCCAGCATACGCCACCCACATTCTGTCGAAGGAGTTCGCCAACAAGCAAAGGAGTATCCTCCTCATTAAGTCCCAGTTCATTAAGCATCCTCACATACACTCGCTTCACACGAACAGGCCAGTCTTGCTGACTATTATCCGTACATCCCTGATGAAGAAGAATACCCTTGATAACACCTACCTTCTGAGCCTTTTTCGCAAGTTGAATAAGTGTACGATAAGGATTGTCATTATACTCATGGCAATAGCCCTGAAGCCATCCCGCAGCATTTGCTATGTAATTGGCACACTTGTCCTCATCAAAAAGGTCGATACCAGCACCACCTACAGCAACATTAATAATACCAACCTTGATACTGTCTGGGAGGTTAGCAACCATCTCACGACCAAAATAGTCGGCTGGTGTAAGTCCTGTCCAGTCACGACAGAGAGGAGGATAAGCAACATACCAGTTACCTTTCTTTCTTGATGAAGAAGGCATATCTACAGCTGCCATCATACGAAAACGAGGATCCACATCTGCACGATCCTGAGCCTCAATCTTGGCATTACCCTCCATGTTTGACTGTCCAAAGCACAAATAGATATGGAAATTAGGGTCAAACTCAGTTGGCTGATCCATCTGTCCACCATTGATAATTTTAGTAATACCATTTGTCTGGGTAGTAAAACTTGAGATATAGGCTGACAGTCTTGTGTTTGCAGTATTGATAACATTCTTTGACTCACTCTTCATCTTCTCCAGGTCATAGCTGGCAAGAGCACTACTCATAGACTTGTATATACTCTTTGATGTCATGGCAGGAGTATCCTTCCATTCGATGAGCAAGTCATTTACAGTATTATAGTATGACACGAATGTCTCGTATGGTGACTTCAAGGAGAAATTCTTACAGAAGTTCCATATCTCCTTGGCATTACCGTCCATTGGCCAATGACCACCGTTGTTATAAGAGAACAACTCGACAACGCTACCATTCTTGTCCGAGCTCCACACCTCCTTGTCACCTGTATACCAAGAACCAGGATTGTAGTTTGAAGTCTTGATGTATGTTGTAAAGCCATTCATCTTCGCCATGTTCTCAACATACTCATGAATCTTGTACTGTTCATAAGGGAACACCTCATCACCATAAGCATGGCAATGGATAAGGTTTACCGGTTTCTTGCAAGCATTCCAAGGCTGCTCAGAGAACTGCACACCACTTGTAGGGGCAAAGGCTGCAATCTTGTCCTGCATCTTAGCCATAGAATGGTACATGAGCATACTACCCATAGAGAAACCAGACCAGTACACACGGTTCTTGTCGATGCCATACAGACTATTCATCTCGTCAATAGCCTTGATGACAAAGTTCATATCATTATCGCCACCAATATCCCATGTAGAACCATCGCTACGAAGATATGCAGCAATAAACTTTTCCGTATCTATAAGATTATAGAATTTATCGCCATCATACTGGTACTCCGGACTCTGATTCATTCCATGAGTAACAATCATGAGTGGCATGTTCTGCGATACTGTATTTGGCTTGAACACAACAATATCACGTTGCTTGCCATTAACATTCACTTTTACGCTCTCCTTCTTATAAGCAAAAGAAGTGAGGAACAACATGAAAAGTGCAAATAATAATGTTATTTTTTTCATTTTCTATTAAGGTATTGTCTATTAAGTTTTGCGATGCAAAGTAATAAAAAATAAAAACGACACACTTTTTGAAATGTGTCGTTTTTATCGTTATTTGTACCATTAAAGGCCTAATAGTCCCTAAAGTCCAAAACCTAATGTCCCAAAGTCCCTAAAGTCCTTAGCCTCCTTAGAGCTTAATAGAAAGCATAACTACAGAATGAGGAGCAACATCAAGAGACATCTTCTTTGCCACCTTCACATTCTCCTTAACAGGAGAAACAGGATGCTTCTCGTAGTTATTCTCATCATCAAGATTACCTGAGAGAGTAGTCTTAACAGCATTTGACTTGATAGAGAAACGAGAGAGGTCAAGATTAGCCTTCTTTGTATCATCTGTCATGTTTGCAACCTTAACGAAGAGCTGACGAGTCTTTGTATTGAGAACAACAGACTGACCGAGGAGATGGTTGTCAAACTCATTCTCACCATTAGCAAACTTCACACAGTCACCATAGAAATAGTTACCACTTGACTCTCCGAACATCTGCTGTACATAGTAGCTGCAAGTGAAGTATGGACGCTCGTTGTCGAAGTAGATCATATCTGGGTTCCAGTTTGTATTGTGCTTGTAAGCGAAGAGAGGTGCGTATGAAGTCATCACAACAACATCACCATTACGCTCCACATGCATGAGGTAGATAGCCTCTGCAAGTGCATCACCCCACTGGTTCATCTGGCCGTGTGCCTTGTCCTGTACTGAGTACTCGCCAAGGTAAACCTTTGTCTTGCGATCCTTTGGATAGCTATCATACTGGCGGTTGTCAATAAACATCTGACGAGGGTCATAGTAATGCTCATCGATGATTGGGAGACCAGTCTCGTCTGCGAGCTTCCATCCAGCCTCATAGTCTGGGTTATCCTTATGTGAACCAGGACCTGCTGTACCAACGATCACGATCTCTGGGTGAGCAGCTGTAACCTTCTCATACATGTACTTGAAGCGCTTGCAGAACTCTGGAGAAATCTTCTCCTCGTTACCGATACCGAGGTACTTGAGGTTGAATGGCTTTGGATGACCAGCATCTGCACGAACCTTACCCCACTTTGTGTTGACATCGCCGTTAGCCCACTCGATGAGGTCGAGGGCATCCTGTACCCACTCGTCCATGTCTTCCATTGGGACAACCTCCTGAGCCTGTTCTGGCCACATGCCCCATCCGCCGTTCACACCCTGGCAGCTAACACCACAAGGGAGGATTGGAAGTGGCTGCATACCCATGTCCTCACAGAGCTGGAAGTACTCGAAGTAACCTACCTCCATAGACTGACCATAGCCCCATGTGTTCTTGAGTGCCTTGCGCTGCTCCTTAGGACCTACAGTTGTCTTCCAACGGTATGTGTTCCAGAAGCCATCACCACCACCATGAACTACACATCCACCAGGGAAACGCATGAACTTAGGGTGAAGACCTTCAAGAGCTTCAGCAAGATCCTTACGGATACCATGTCCGTGGTAAGTGTCCTGAGGGACGAGAGAAACCATGTCTACATCCATCTCACCGAGGTTGAGCATGAGAATCTCAAGGTATGCATTCTTGCAGTCAGCATTAGCTGTCATCGTGCAAGTATACTTCTGCCATTCATTATCATATACGTTGAAAGTCTGCTCAGCAAGTACAGTTGGCTTGCGACCTGGAGCGCAGAGAACCACGCGTACAGCCTTGCCTCTGCTACCGCTTACATTACGCATGAAGATAGAGAAGTCGTACTTAGCGCCAGACTTGATGTTCATTCCGTTATATCCATCGTTGCGGATACCTACACCTGTCCATCCGTCAAAATCCTTATAGTGACCGATACGCTCTGCGAAGATGCGCATAGATGTTGGGTTGTTTGAGTGGATTGGAGCCAAAGTGTTTGCGTTGATGTAACCAGCAGAATGACCAGGACGAGAGAAACGCCAAGCTGTACCAGCACCCCATCCGTCACGAACAGAAGGGTTGTACTCGAAAGATCCATTCTGCACGAGGTTGGCATTAAGACCACCATCGGCAGCGAAACTGATATCCTCGAAGAAGATTCCGATGAGTTCATCGCTGATCTGCTTACCACCCTTAGGCGCAGTCATCTGTGCAGATGCAGGAAGTACTGAGGCAGTTGCGATTGCAAGTGCCAAGAGATTGCTTAGTTTTTTCATCATTAAATATGTTAGTTGAAGTATTACTATCACCTTGCAAAGATAACCAAAAAAATGAATACTATCCAAATTTTAAGGACAGAGTTTTGAATATTTACCGGCTCTTCTTCAATTTAGTTAAAAAAGATTTTTTGAGTTACATATTATATTACTCCCTACACCCTCTTATTAGAACAGCATCTGAACATGTTTTGCTTACGACTTGCTTACGACAATTGTCGTAAGCAAGTCGTAAGCAAAAGCTGTTTTCCACGTGTCTACCACGATGGATAAATAGACGTTACGAAGAACCACAAAACACCCCCACAAAATCATTTGTACCAAGCAACAGGAAAAAGCAGGTGTTTGACAGATTTTTCTATTTTTTCCTAAAATGTATATAGTTAATTTTAAGTTGCAAGTAACGATATTAGAGTTTGTGTGTGTATCCCATTTTGCTTACCTTTGCAAAAAAAGAAAGATGGCGAAGAAAAAAAGAAATCTGTCAAATCAAAAAAAAACAAATCAGAATAAAAGGGCCTGAAGAAAAAAGGAAAGAAAAATAGATAAAATAGTAGAATAGTTTAAGGATTGTTTATATATTGTTTTATCAATGGCCTTTGTATTAGTTTTGAAATATATTATCGATTATCCACAATCCTCAAGATATAAAGAATATCGTAGCGAACTAATAAAGAATCATAAAACTACAAAGGCGTATGTTTATAGGGTAACTAATGTTAAGAAACATAGGGTTTATTATAGATTCACTATAAACTCCGTAACATACACAGGTGATTCTAAATTCAGTATAAGGGAATATTATCCCGAAGAAGGGGATTCTATTTATGTATACTACAACGAGAAGGATCCTAACATCAATTTATGGAAGAACTTTTGTGAATAAACTATAGAAGGAAACAAAAAAGCGAGCCAAGGAGCATCCTCCTTGACTCGCTTGTCGTTATGGAAGGAAAGTGTTCTAAAATTTCCTCTTCTATTGAGACAACCCATTGACAAAGTCGGGAGAGCGCGATGCGTTCTGTAGCTGTTTTTCCGCAAAAAGGATTATAGGCGGAATCTATGACACGTTCTTGTCCCGAATTCCTACGGAAATAGCGGAATGACTGTACGCTGTGGATTTTTCTTGGAATTGTGTGCGATTCCGAACTTTTTCCTTTTGCATCGTAACGGATTTTTACTTATTTTTGCGACCAATAAATCATGTTATAATTTTTATCAATACATATTATGAAAAATTTTAAGATTTATCTACTCGCTATTGCAAGCATGCTTGCATTCAGCGCTTGTTCGGACAAGGATTCCGACTTTTCCGAAGATCATGAGGAAGATGGTCCCGATTATCTCGTGATGATGTATGCCGTCGGTGGTGGCAACCTCGACTCTTTCATCCTCAGTAACCTCTACCAGGCACTTGATGCTGGCAGCAGCGACAAGGTCAAGATGACTGTTCAGTACAAAGCTTCGAAAGATTTTCAGTTATATTTTCCCGAATTTGACGGCACTCGCCGCCTTGACCTCGACGACAACACGGAACTCGTCGGAACAATTAAAGACTCTTTGTCCTACAGCCCGATTATAAGGACAGACAAGGAAAGACACACTTTTCTCTCGCAACTGAATAGCGAACGCATCGCCGATGCGGACTATAAGATGGCATCCAGCGAGAATCTAACTGAGTTTATCAAGTGGAGCAAGGCGAAGCACCCAGGCGCCAAGCGCACCATCCTCATCATCAGCGACCATGGCGGCGGTTGGCATATGGCAACCGATGGCCTGACGGACACCCGTTCTATACTGTGGGATGATATTCAGCAAGAAGAACTCAGTCTGAATCAGGTGGTCGATGGCATCAAGAATGGCGGCAAAGTGGATGTGCTCTACACGGATGCGTGCCTGATGTCCGTATACGAGAATCTCTATGGCTATGCCGACTGTGCGCAATATCTGCTTGCTTCCATTGAGACCACCCCTGGCGGTGGCGGCGAATATGGTGAGCTCCTCAGCGCACTCAAGGGAGCAAACACTTCCGATGCAGAACTGGAGAACGCCATGCACACGTACATCGACTATCTTGCGTCGGACGATTGGTGGAAGAGCAAAAAGCTGATTAATATTGGTCTCGGATCTGACTATGCCGATATAGGCTTCTACAATCTGTCGAAACTCGACCGTCTGACGGCTGTACTCAAGAAGACTACCGACACGATGGTAGAGAAGTTCGACAGCGACGAGTCCATCAACCCGACAGAAGAATTGTGCCCACTCGGCGAGACTTTCCACGGATACATCAACTACGCTTTCTCAAACTGTATGGTGGCTGACTGCTGGAACTATTACTATGTTAGTGATGTGCCGTCAGTCCTCATTCCTTATTTGAAGAAGGACAATTTTCTGCCTTCGGGCTATACCAGTAGTTGGGTTATATATACTACCGCGTTGATACAATGGCTGAGATATGCCCCAACTGATAATGCAAAGGAGGCATACGCCAACCATCCCGATGCATGGGAGGAAATGAAGAGAGAAGTGATTGACATGGGTCAGCCATGTTACTCCTTCACAGACATGATGCGCATTCTTGACGAGCAGCTTACGGAGGTGGGTGCAGCAAACAATCCATTCAAGCCTCTGAGGGCAGAATTGCTTGCTACGCTCAAGGACATGTCCTACATCACCTGTACGATAGGTGACGAGAAACCTGGCATCGACCAAGCATACGAACTCTGTTCGCCTGGTGTCACCATCGTTCCTTTCAACAATTCCTACAACGACAACACCTCCAACAACTTCAAGAAGTTGATTCCTACCTATCAGCAGGCGCAGAGAATCTATCAGAGCACGAAGTTCGACCAGTTGGTTGGTTGGAGTCGCATGCTTCAGCGCATTGAGTTATTCCCTAATGCACTCTCCAATCCTTCAAGACGAACTGTGGCTAAATAAGTAAGTAATCAAAATTATTTTAACGTGAGTTCGACGAAACATAAATGCTTATAAATTTGGTAATTAGCGAAATTCTCAGTAACTTTGTAATAAGCACAAAACAATGAAACTAAAGAATTTCGCATGATTACCGAAGACAAAATTACTGAGATTTTC
>JAZUHP010000011.1:0-33873 GCA_045641785.1 Bacteroidaceae bacterium | reverse complement strand
TCCTCTTAACAGAACGGCATTTGAACACGTTTTGCTTACGACTTGCTTACGACAATTGTCGTAAGCAAGTCGTAAGCAAAGGCTGTTTTCCACATGTTTACCATGATGGATAAATAGACGTTACAACTAAACACAAAACACACCAACAAAATTACTTGTACCATGCAATAGGTAAAAGCAGGTATTGTATTTTACGGTTATATTTATTATTATGGTATCTTTCTCAATTTTCGCTCTTATAAGATTTCAACCAAATTAAAGAAGAACCAAAAAAAATGCAAAAACTCTTGACAAGGGAACTTTCATTTAGTATCTTTGTAGCATATTAATAAATAACACAACTTCTAAGCAAGTAATCAAAGTTGTTTCAATCATGCATCTGTAAGTGATTTTAATGATGACTGCCACTTGCTTATCGAACATCAGATACAATATGGAACAATTCAAGTTAAGCGATTTTGACGACATCCGCCCTTTTGCAGAAGGTGAAATGAAAGGAGCATTCGACACAATGCTAAAGGATCGTCAGTTCTCACATATCCTCAAGGGATTTGTGCCATGGATGCCTGTTGGCATAAGAAATGCTTTACTCAAGAGTCTCTTCATCGGTATAAAGACTCCACAGGATTTCCAGATAAGGTATATGAAGCATGTGGTCAACTATGTGCTTCGCAAGTGCTCTACAGGAAGTACTTACAACTTTGACAAGTCTCTGAAGAAGAATGGTTCATACACTTTCATGAGCAACCACCGTGACATTGTGCTTGACTCTGCCATACTTGACGTAAAACTTGTGAAGGACGGTTTTGCCAAGACTGTGGAGATTGCCATTGGCGACAACCTGCTCATCTATCCATGGATCAAGACTCTCGTGAAGATGAACAAGGCATTCACGGTCAATCGCGGTCTTAGTCCTAAGGAGAATCTTCGCAGTTCTATCCACATGAGCCAGTACATGCACTTTGCCATAAACAGCAAGCATGAAAACATATGGATTGCCCAGCGTGAGGGACGTGCAAAGGATAGCAATGACCTTACTCAGGAGTCTGTTCTCAAGATGCTCACTCTCGGTGGACCTGTAGAGGGCAAGACAACAGCCGATATCATTGCCAACATCAAGGACATGAATATCGTTCCACTTGCTATCAGCTATGAACTTGACCCTTGTGACTATCTTAAGGCACAGGAGTTCCAGCTCAAGCGCGACATTCAGGGATGGAAGAAGTCTAAGCAGGATGACCTCGACAACATGAAGATTGGAATATTTGGAAAGAAGGGGCACATCCATTATGAGGCAGCTCCTTGTATCAATGACTGGCTTGACACACTTGATGCAGACGCCATTGCCAAGACTGACATCTTCAAGATCATTGCAGAACATATTGACCATGAGATTCACAGGAACTACAGGATCTATCCTTGCAATAGGATTGCACTTGCTGAACTAAGTGGTGACAACTCAGTTCTTGAAGGTGTGACAGAAAAGGACAAGAAAGCATTTGAGGACTATCTCTCCGACAAGATTTCAAAGATCAAGGTTGAGAACCCAGACATTCCTTTCCTCCGCGAGAAGATTCTCACAATGTATGCAAATCCATTGACTAACCATATAAAAGCTAAATCATAAATGAAGAAATCACTATTGGCTATTGCTGCAGTCATACTTTCATTGACAGCCAAAGCACAATCTGTTCCTGTATATCAGGACGAGTCAAAGAGTGTAGAAGAACGTGTTAAGGACGCTCTCTCAAGAATGACACTCGAAGAGAAGTGCCGTCTTTCTTATGCACAGAGTAAGTTCTCCAGTCCTGGTGTTCCACGACTCGGTATTCCAGAACTCTACATGAGCGATGGTCCTCACGGAGTAAGAATGGAGATAAACTGGAACGACTGGGGACATTCTCACTGGACAAACGATTATTGTACTGCGTTCCCAGCACTCACATGTCTTGCTGCCACCTGGAACCCTGAGATGGCTGCACTCTATGGTAAGAATGTAGGTGAAGAGGCACGCTATCGAGAAAAGGATGTGCTCCTTGGTCCTGGTGTGAATATCTACCGTACTCCTCTCAATGGACGTAACTTCGAATACATGGGTGAGGATCCTTATCTTGCAAGCAAGATGTGCGTTCCATACATCAAGTCACTACAGTCAAATGGTGTGGCATGCTGTATCAAGCACTACATCCTCAATGAACAGGAAGAATTCCGTGGACATGTTGACGTAAAGGTCTCTGACCGTGCTCTCCACGAGATATACCTTCCAGCATTCAAGGCTGCCGTACAGGAAGGTGACGCATGGAGTCTCATGGGTTCATACAACTGCTACAAGGGTGTTCATTGTACTCACTCTCCATATCTCATCAACGATATTCTGAAGAAGGAACTTGGTTTCAAGGGGGCTGTCATCTCTGACTGGGGTGCTGCTCACGACACTAAACAGAGCGCCATGTATGGACTTGACCTTGAGATGGGTTCATACACTAATGGTCTCACTTCTGAAGGTCACGGATTTGGATATGACGACTACTACCTTGGCAAGAACTACCTCGAACTTGCAAAGAAAGGTGAGATTCCTATGTCTGTAGTAGATGACAAGGCTGGTCGTATGCTTGCCCTCATCTTCAAGACTGGCATGAACAGACAGAAGCCTTACGGCTCAATCAACTCTCCAGAGCATATCGCTGCCAACAGAGCTATCGCCGAAGAAGGTATCGTTCTTCTCAAGAACAACAAGCAGAAGGATGGTTCACAACTCCTCCCTATCGATGCAAAGAAGTACAAGACAATACTCGTTGTTGGTGATAATGCCACAAAGTCACTCTGTGCTGGTGGTGGTTCATCTGAACTCAAGCCAAAGGATGAGGTAAGTCCTCTTCGCGGTATTCAGGAGCGTTTTGGCAAGGACTGCAAGATTATCTATGCCCAGGGCTATGAGTCAGGTGCAAGCCGTTATGATGGTGCAGACCTCATTCCAGAAGCCACTCAGCAGAAACTTCGTGACGAGGCTCTTGCAAAGGCTAAGGAGGCAGACCTTATCATCTACATCGGTGGTCTTAACAAAAACCACTTTGAGGATTGTGAAGGTGGTGACAGACGTTCATACAATATGTCATATGGTCAGGATGAACTTATCGCTCAACTCGTTGCCATCCAACCTAACATGATCACTATCATCACAAGTGGAAATGCTGTTGCCATGCCTTGGGTAAAGAGTGTACCTGCTCTTATCCAGAACTGGTATCTCGGTTCTGAGACAGGACATGCACTTGCTGCCGTAATCAGCGGAGACGTAAACCCATCAGGCAAGACAGTATTCACTTATGGTGTAAAACTCGACGACTACCCTGCTCACCAGTTTGGTCTTGTAGGCTATCCTGGTGTCGAGCCAAAGGATCTTCCAGAAGCTTTCCGTACAGGTGAGGACCGTACTCCTAAGGGACTTGTCAACGAGGCAACTGTAAAGAATGGCAATCCTAAGTCTACTGACCTTATCAGCAAGGCTAACGCTCTCAAAAAGGCTGTTCCTGCAAGTCTTAGCAATGCCAATCTCAATACAGACTTCAACGCAATGAAGCACAACGGAAAGGGTAACGAGGTTCAGGTTTACGCTGAGGATATCTTTGTTGGTTACCGTCACTTTGACCGTGCACCAAAGACTATCGTATTCCCATTCGGTTATGGTCTTTCATATACTACCTTCGAGTACAGCAATGCACGTCTTTCTTCAAAGACTATCTCTGCTGATGGAACAATCGATGTTACCGTAACAGTAAAGAACACAGGTAAGGTTGCCGGTAAGGAAGTTGTTCAGCTCTATATTGGCGATGACAAGGCATCTGTCGTTCGTCCACAGAAGGAACTCAAGGGCTTCAAGAAGGTTGCACTTAACCCAGGTGAGAGCAAGGATGTAACTATCACAATCAATGCTGATGCACTCAAGTTCTATGACGAGAGTAAGCATGACTGGGTAGCAGAAGCAGGTACATTCAAGGCTTTCGTTGCTGCCTCAAGTCGCGACATAAAGGCCACTCTTCCTTTCACTTTGAAGTAAAGAATAATTACATAGGTTTACCGCAAGCGGTCTATAATTAAAACCGAAGAAAACAAATTAAAACCGAGGGAAACAGTTCTTTAATTCCAAGAACAAGTTTTCCTCGGTTTTGTTTGACTTTCAAATGTTTTAATTACTGACCGCTATCATCCGCAGCAATCATTAGTTTCGCTAAGTCCTTCGGAGGCGTCTTTTTACACCTTTCAAGTGTAGCTTGCTTTATCGCTTGCGCTTTCGTAGAAATAAACTTTAACAGTTTACTTATTCAACTTCTTCTTTCCACCACTTACTACGATTCCCTTTGCAGTCTTTTCGACATTCTGTCCAGCAAGGTTATATGTCTTATCACCTTTCTTGTTGACATTCTCCACACGTCCTATACCAACAGTCTCAACATAAGAATCTAAAGAGTTCACAAAACCGATATACTCTATGACTGATGTTCCTGTTGTAGATGTAAGTCCAAAGATTGTCTGACCTGCAGCAAAACTGAAAGGATCACCACTATTATTACTATCAAGACCAGACTTTGTCATATCCCACGCAATAACATAGCTCTTATAAGACTTGCCATTGGCATCTGTTAGTGTAAGTGTCTTGGTAAATGTAGGTGCAACACTTGTACCATGATTCACTCCATTAAGCCACCACAGATAGTTTTTGCCACTTGTAACAGACAAGTTTGTACCACGAACAACAAGATATTTGTTTGCCTGTTTCATCTCATAGTCGCTATTGGAATAATCAAAAGAAAGACAGGTGTTATTCACACCTGTCCCTGCGTTAATAGTAATAGTATTATTCTCAGTGTCATACATGAACTTGCTCTGGTTAACTCGATTTGAATCACCAGTTTTCCAGTCGTTACAGTTCCACACATAAGAATTATCCTTGTAATCTTTCAACAATCTAAGATAATAGAGTCCTGGAAGGAGAGTTGATGGTGAGGCAACAGCCTTGAATGTTATACTAGTCTTTGCCTTTCCTTTTGCATCTACAAGAAGTTCTCTTGGGATAAGGAACTCAACATTGAAGAATCCATTGTCATCAGCTCCCTTATAACTTGAAGGCACAGTAAAGTCACCAACCTTAACATTATCCACATAGATAGACATAGAACGGTTCTTGTCAGCAGTAATCATCCTTATCATCAATGCCACATTCTCAGTAAGACCTTCCTTGTTTTCAAGAACATACTGTACATATCCATTAGCCTGACCGTCACGGTAAGTTTCACCACGATATGAACCGCTTGTTGAACCTCCAGAATACTTTGCCTGATGACCAGCCTCACTCTGTTGTTCACCTGTAGCAACAAAGTCAAGTGTACGCTCTCTGATAGCCTGTTCCAAAGCATCTGCCTTACCCATATCAGAAGCGGCATACTCCTCTGGAGTACCCTGGAACATGTAGCATGCATAGCGAGAATGGTGTATGTTATAGAATGGTTCAAGCTTTATCGTACCCTTGTTGTATGTCTTAAGGTTGAACTCCAGTTTGCTTATATCAGAAACAGAGATGCTATCAAGAACATCAGCTCTATTACCAATGATAAGTGGTGAGTTACCAAGTGGCTTAACACTTGCAACGACACCTGGAGAGTGATCCATACGACCTTCATTACCATATTCATTCTGGAGCGCGCTCTCAGTTTCCGTACGGGCAGCGAGAAGTATAGGACCATACTTGAATGCCACATATCCATTATAGTCAGGACAAGCCTCAACCCTCAATTCCATAGGAAGGTCAACATTTACGACCTCGCCCTTACTCCACTTCTTAGTTGTACAAGTATATGAGCCACCACCTTTCACCCAACTTGGCTTACGGATTGCAAGTGTATATGTTCCTGCCTTTGTAATGGTGATCTTTGTCTTCTGCTCAAATGGGAAGTTTGTTTCCTGTCTAATACCGAACTTTGCATTATTAAGCTCAGAAGGTACAAAGAGATTGACGAAGAGAGTATCATTGTTCACACTGTGAGTATATGCAAAATGAGCATACTTGCTATGATTCTCCATACCAGTACCAACACAACACCACATGCCCTTATTCACCTTACTATATACTCGATAGCTCTGTGGACGAAGAGATGTGAAGTACACGTATCCACCAGTATTTGGGTCCTGAGTAGACATGATGTGATTAAACATTGTTGACTCATAGAAATCAGCATACTTCACGTCATGAGTATCATCAAAGAGATCCTCAGAGAGTTTGAGCATGTTATTTGAGTTACATGACTCTGGTCCCTCAAGGTTATTAATATAGGCAGAACCATTATTATGGTTGACGAAATGTTCGCTGACACTATTACCACCTATACATACTGTACGGTTCTCTGCCACATCCTTCCAGAAGTTGAGAACTGTACTACGGTAAGTCTTATTTGCTGTACCGAGGGTTATGGTTCCCTTCTGGTCCTCCTGCCAGATACGCTCAAAACCTATATATTTTGGAACCTGAGTATTGGCATGCTTTCCACTAAGGAAATCCTTATTGAATGTAGCCATACCGTCAATCATATACTGATGGCTATACTTCTTGGCACCATCAAGGTATTTCTTGTCTCCAAAGAGCTTATATGCATCAGCAAGTGTCTCATTCATACCACCATGCTCCCAGCCAAGTACTGTTTGCATATCCTGAGTAGACAACTTACTAACTACATTTACGCTCCAGTCACTAAGTCCACGGAACATTTCCTTGGCAACATCGCTTCCTGTATAGATATAGGCATCACGAAGACCTGCAAGAACCTTATGCTGGCAATAGAAAGGAACCCAGCCACCATACTTCTTGAACTCTGTAAGGTTGTTTGCATAAAGACCTGTCCATATCTGGTTTATTGGCTGACCGCCAATGAATCCCTTCATTCCCTTTGTGTCATTAGCAAAGGCATCCTGACAGTCCTTCATTATTGCAAGACAATAGTCAAGACGACTCTTTAGTTTTCCACGAAGATCATCATGCTTGCCATCATTCATAGCAGCATAGGCAAGGGCAAGGGCTGTGACGTAATGTCCTCCCACGTGACCTTCAAGACTCCAGTCACTCAAACCCCAGTTGGAGAATGAAGGGTGCTTAGTCACCCAGTTATAATACTTAGATGTAGATACAGAAGAAAGACCAGCCTGACGGATAAATGGTGTCATCAATCTATCAGCATCATAGTCAAGGAGGAGTTTTGCGTTCAACTCCATCATCTCCTTATGCTGTCCGTCAAGAAGCGTTACCTCGGAAAGATCAAAATGCTGAGGATACAACTGGCTCTGCGCCTTTGTGTTTAGGAACGGTAAAACGGATAATACCGCTACAAGTAGTTTTTTCATTTTTATAATATAAACAGTTATTGGTACTTAGTATTACGCTGCAAAGTTAAGGATTTAATTTTGTATCTATCCGCACAATTTGTAACATAAAAACGTAATGGCGTAACATATTCTGGGAAAGAAGTGGAGGAAGTGACTATTCGGTAATCCAGAACAAAGGGACGAGATTTATTGGGATAAAAAAAGAGTTAAGGTATAACACCAATCATGTTCATAGAACTGGCATTATACCTTAACTTATTTTTAGTCTATTCTTGACTGAATTATTTTAACTCCGACGAGCTTAGAATCGATAACCTACAGTTGCTGTTAGAGAAGCTGTTCCCTTAACAAAAGCAACATGTGGGGAAAAGATATCTATATTTGCCATAACGGCACCACGACCTAATGGATATTCAAGACCTACACCACCATAAGCAGAACAGAAATTTGCATCGACAATGTTTCCTTCACTTATCAAAGTTGATGTCCATCTGTCACTAAGTGATATATATCTGTCCATATAATATGGTTCCTTTGTAAAACCAAACATAACAGACACTCCGCCCCTAATGGTTAAATTCAATGCCTTACCACTATTCATTCTATACTGAGGACCCACCTTGACAAACAGCATATGTGACTTAGCCTTTGAATGATATAATAAATAGTTATTCCTATTTTCATAGGTGCCAGAGCCATAAGCATAATCAAGAGAGAGCTGATAAAGAAGACCTTTTTTAAGTCTATTGCCTCCAAACTCAACAGTGAATCCAGCCATTGGCATATCATACAGATAAACTCTGTCACATTGGAATCCAAAGAAATGAAGCCATCCAGCATGAACATTGTAAGATATTGTAGTCTTCTCACTTTTTGTATCGTACTCAAATTCTATACAGTCTTCATTTGAAGTACACACATCCTCATGATACTGGTGTGCAATCTTCAGGACAGAACTAACAGGCATATAACCGATCTTGACCTCCTTTGTAGACTTTTCTGATTTAAGAAGATAAGTAAAGAGTCTTCTACCTTCGGTAACAGCCTCTACACTAGTCTGGTCAACAATGTTCTCCCTACTTCTATAGCCAACAGCCTTTTCACCTTCATTCTCGAAAAAATAGACATAGTCAGGACAAAGACCTGCAACGCGATATACATTAAGCATACCCTTTACCATGTACTCAGCAAAGACATTATGTGTCTTACGTTCATATTCAAAGGAACGACTCACATAGAACTTACCATTTTCCATAAAACGGTAGCCCTGAATGTCACCAGGCATGAAAGTCTTGTATTCTTCCGTGCCATCTATCTTAAAAGAACATTTACTACAGTTTATTTTATCTGTTCGGAAGTCAATAAAACCAAACAAAGTATCGTTTTCATTTGTAATGATGAATCCACGTTCTGGATTCTCTTGAGCAAGTGAACACACTGAGACAAGGACAATGCTCAAAAGTAAAAAAAATCTTTTCATGAACTTGTACGGGTTATAATTCGTTTAATTTTCGGTGCAAATTTATTACTTTTTATTGAAACAATATAACAATACATCACAAAAAATTTGTAAACAACAACAAATGAAGTTAACTTTGCACTCATCAACAACAAAAATCAATAGATCTCATGAAAAAATTACTATTAACCATTACTTTACTAACAACTATCTGTGTCAATTCTTTTGCACAGTACAATGAGCAAAAGGAGCAGGCTGCAAACGTGAACTCCCCTCTTTCCGAGTTTGCAGATTATCAAAAGACACTCTTCAACTTCGGTTGGAAATTTAAGTTGGGCAATACTGCTAATGCCCAGAACATTGATTTCGACGATACAGGTTGGCGTTCTGTTGACCTTCCACATGACTTCCAGTTCGATATGCCATGGGTAGAGGGTGACAAAAAGGACAAGAACAATATGGGCCGCGGATTCAAGGAGATGGGCGAAGGTTGGTACCGTAAGTCATTCACACTTCCTGCTTCACTCAAGGGAAAACGTGTAAGTCTTGACTTTGGCGGTATAATATTCTATGGTGATGTTTATGTCAACGGAAAGAAGATTGCAAGTACAGAATATGGTTATATAGGTTTTGAGGCAGACTTCACAAAGGTTGCCAACTTTGGTGGCAAGAATGTAGTTGCAGTATATGCCAATACAGGCAAGAAGAACGGTTCCCGCTGGTACACCGGTGGAGGTATATTCCGTGATGTCAATCTTTGTGTCAGCAACGACACACGTATTGCTCGTCATGGACTCTATGTTACTTCTGCCCCACATGGAAACATTGTGAGACCAGATAACCTCAATGCTCAGAGAATAAGCATCAATTCTCTCAAGCCACAAGGCGACATCAACAGTTCTTCATCATGGGATGTACTCGTTCAGCTCCAGATTGTCAACTGGCAGAAGCATGATCTTACCCTTAAGGCTGTTCTCAAGGATGCAGAGGGAAAGGTGATTGGCAACAGCGAATGTGGAATGCCTGACCACACTAAGCAGAACAACACAGAGGTAGCATTGCCTTTCATTAATGTGACAAAGCCAAACCTTTGGTCACCTGACTCACCTTATTTATATACAGTTGAGGCTGTTGTCGTAGAGAATGGTGTTGTTATCGACTCTGTATGTGACCACATAGGTCTTCGTACCATCGAATATGCCCCAGACTTCGGTTTCAAGTTGAACGGAAAGAAAACATTACTCAAAGGTATTGCCAACCATCACGACCTCGGAGCACTTGGAGTGGCAGCATTCGACAAGGCTATAGAACGTCAGTTCCAGCAGCTCAAAGCTTTTGGTTTCAACGCTGTAAGATGTTCACATAACCCATATTCCGAGAGTTTCACAAAGATAGCAGACAAGGTCGGTATACTCATTGTTGATGAACTTATCGACAAATGGTCTGACAACGAGTACTGGGGTGGCAGAGAACCATTCATGAACATCTGGCCAGGACTTATAACAGAGTGGGTAAAACGTGACCGCAACTGTCCATCAGTCGTGCTTTGGAGTCTCGGCAATGAGCTTCAGACTGTTGAGGGATGGAGCGGATACAAGACAAACGACTGGGGTATAACAACATACCGCATCTTCGACCAGATGCTCAAGCGATGGGACCGTACACGTCCTACAACAGTAGCAATGTTCCCTGCCCGTGCCGGTGCCCAGAGAGGAACACCAGATTTCAAGACTTACCAGGTACCACCAGAGTTAGGTTGTGCAACAGAGGTGAACTCATTCAACTACCAGTGGGATGCATATCCTGGATATTACCAGTACAAGCCAGACCTTATACTGTTCCAGAGCGAGGCTGTCACAAAGCAGCTTCAGCAACCTCTATACGGAATGGACCGCAACAGAGGTGTAGGACTTGCATGGTGGGGTGCCATCGAATACTGGGGTGAGAGTGACGGTTGGCCAAAGAAAGGATGGAACTATTCATTCTTCAGTCACACCCTCGAACCTCATCCACAAGCATATCTCATCAAGAGCTGTCTCAACACTTCCGAACCTACAGTATATATTGGTGTTGTTGACGGTAAAGGTGAAAGCAAGATGTGGAATGACATCAAGGTAGGTTCTGAGCGTATCAACCAGAACTGGAACCAGAAGGAAGGTAGCAAGATGAATGTTATGACCTATACTAATACAGAGGAAGTGGAACTCATCTACAACGGCAAGTCACTCGGCACTCAAAAGAATGACACTACTACCGTAGAAGGTCGCAACATCATCAAGTGGAACAACATTGACTATGGCAAGGGTGGAACACTCGTTGCCATTGCAAAGAATGGTGGCAAGGAAGTGGCACGTAACACTATAGAAAGCACAGGCAAGGCTGTTGCACTCAAGGTTGTGGTAGAAGGGAAGAACCCTGTTACTGTCTTCAACGCAAAGACTGACACATGGAAGGCTGACGGTATGGATCTTCAATATATCAAGGTATATGCAGTAGACAACAAAGGCAGAATAGTCAGAAATGCAACTGACGAGGTTACTTTCAAGGTAACAGGTGAAGGTACACTCTTTGCCACAGACAATGGTGACCACTACACTAACGACCTGTTCTACGGAGTAAGTACAAAGAATATGCAGACAGGCTTCATGCAGGCCATACTTAGAAGTACACAGAAGGCAGGTAAGGTAACTGTCAATGTTACTTCCCCTACTCTCAAGAGTGCAAAGGTTGTACTTAATACTAAGTAACTAAGGGGTCCAGTTACTTGTACTTGTTTTTACCGCAAGCGGTAAAGCCTTTGCATTAGTACAAGCAACTGGACACCCTACTAAGTAACTCAAGTTTCGCTTGTTGCTCAACTTGATAGGTTATGAGGTAATGTTAAAATATTTCCTCCATCAATGTAGGGAAACCAACTACCTTATCTTTAAAGGTCATGACAAGTTCATCATTCAACTTAGCTCCTACCTGAGTGTGCCACTTATGAAGTGTGGCGCTACTCTCCATTTCAAACTGGAGAGAGAAACACTCTGAAGCTTCATCTTGATGACTTAATATACGACAAAGACGAGGATTCTTAAGGTCACCACTTGCTGTAGCTGCAGGAACATATACTTCATGAAGGAAAATAACAAGATTCTGCGCATCAGCAGCATCTACTTGAAATGTTGTATTGTAAATTATCATAATCTATATATTTTGCTACAAAGGTAAGACAAACAAACGATACTATAAAAAAAAGGCAACACAATCTCATGTGCTGCCATTTTTATTATTCATGACGTTGATTAATACTCAAGTACTGGTGGAAGTTCCTTAGCCTGCTCAATCATCTTCTCAAGTTCAGAAACACTTGGAACACGATTGCAGAGGTTCTTCTGCTCATTGACCTCAACAAGCTTTGGATGGAGATTAGCAGGTACACGGTGCTTCAACTCCTTTACTGTATCTACACCTGCAGCCTCAAGGAGTTCTGCAAACTGACCAGCAATACCATTTATACGGAAAAGATCTGAATGATTTGCCCATGTGAGGATAAGCTTTGGACTTATGCCTGTCTCCTCTGCAAGAGCCTTACGACCAGCAGGTTTTGCACACTTTTCCAAATACTGTTCTGTTGTCTTAATACCAGCAGCAGCAAGTTTCTCTGCATACACAGGACCAATTCCTTCAACATCTATAATTTTGTAAGCCATAGTTGAAATGTTTTTAATGTTATTACTTTAAGATTGTATAAGGTAGCAGACTCTTCATCTGCTTCATTATGCTATAGGATTTTTGTTATGGACATTACTATCCACATGGCAAATATATGAATTATTACAATAAGTACAACATTTTTCAAGTATTTTTATCGTTTTTTTACTACATTTGCAACTAATAACTATATACTAACTTTACTATGAACAAAAAATTATTAGCAACAGCGCTCTTATCTTTCAGTACATTAATAATGAATGCACAGTCATTCAACTTCACATTTGATGGTCGAGACAAGACTGCCACATTGGTAAATGCGAATGACACATATAATAAGGATAAGGGTTATGGATATGACTTCAACGATATCATCGAGAGTGCAAGGGCTGCTCAGACAGAGACCTTCAAACTCTCAAAGGGTATATTCTATTTCTCTGTCAATGTTCCTGACGGAAACTACAAGGTGACTGTCACTCTCGGTTCAAAGAAAGCAAAGGCAAACACTACTGTACGTGCCGAGTCACGTCGACTCTTTGTGCAGAATGCAGAGACAAAGAAGGGCGAGTTCAAGACATTCTCTTTCATTGTAAACAAGAGAAACACAACTATCAACCTTGCCGATGGCAAGACTGACAGAGTACGTATCAAGAAACGTGAGGAGAACAAGTTGAACTGGGATGACAAACTCACTATCGAGATAAATGGTGATGCTCCTGCCTGTTCAAGCATAAAGATTGAACCTGCCAATGATGTTCCAACCCTCTGGCTCTGCGGAAACTCTACTGTTGTAGACCAGGACTACGAACCATGGGCAAGTTGGGGACAGATGATCACACGCTGGTTTGATGACGGTGTAGCTGTTGGCAACTATGCTGAGAGTGGTGAGACTGCAACTAGTTTCATTGGTGCAGGCAGACTTAAGAAGATTGTCTCACTCATGAAGAAAGGCGACTACATCTTCATGGAGTTTGGTCACAATGACCAGAAGGAGAAGCGTCCAGGAA
The DNA here is from genome assembly GCA_045641785.1 of Bacteroidaceae bacterium. Lineage (GTDB taxonomy): Bacteria > Bacteroidota > Bacteroidia > Bacteroidales > Bacteroidaceae > Minthosoma. Next base: position 20,343 of record JAZUHP010000011.1, on the reverse strand, counting down.
GTGGTGCCTTCTATAACTATGCATACGCTCTCAAGCAGTTTGTGGACGAGGCACGTGCAAAAGGTGTCACACCTATATTTGTCACTCCTACTCAAAGAAGAATGTTTGATGAGAATGGCAAGATAAAGGAGACTCATGCAAACTATCCTGATGCTATGCGCTGGATTGCTAAGGATCTTGGTGTACAGGTCATAGAACTTCATGACATGACTCGTACATTCTTTGAGACTCTTGGCGTGGAGGATAGCAAACGCTCACTCGTTCACTACCCTGCCGGCACTTATCCAAATCAGTCATCCAAGTTTGAGGATAATACTCACTTCAACCCATACGGCGCTTATGAGATTGCTAAGATGATCATTGAGGGTATGAAGACTCTCAACCTCCCAGTTCTTGAACATCTTAAGCCTGAGTACACTCCATTTAATCCTGCACAGCCAGATGACTGGAAGACATTCCACTGGAATGATGGACCATTCATCGATATAGTAAAGCCTGACGGTAACTGATCTTTAGTTAACAGTTGTCAGTTAACAATTAACAGTTAACAGTTAACAGTTAACAACGGGCCATCCGGAGGCAAATAGTAAATCCACCAAATCATAAATAAATGGTAGATGTTTAACACAGAGGTCTCTCTAATTGCTTATTATGAAATTTGAATTATTAAAGACAAGGGTAGTGTTCTTGTTGCTTATCCTTCTTCCATTGTCAGTAATGGCAGATGATATAGACAATGCTATCAAGGTTAATTCGTGGAAATACGAGGCCACAATATATAGGAATAATGTGTGGGATGTCAGGGAAGAAATAGATGTGACTTTCCTTGAACCAAGACATGGAATATATAGATATGTTCCTCGTTATTTTGTCATCATGAACAATGTGAATGGTGGCATTGCCCAATATGACTATAGGTCAGAGATTGACAATGTGTATGTTGATGGCTATACTATTCAGCTCAAAGACAATGATGATGGGCAGGACAACCTTATCATCCGTATAGGTGATGAAGATAGGCTTGTTGAAGGTACTCATAAGTATGTCATATCATATCAGATAAGTGTGCCAGATGACAGATACCCTTCTTCAGATTTCATATATGCAAGTGTCTTAGGCGCTGACTGGAAGTCGGTTATCGATAAGTTTGAGTTTGTATTACACTTTGACAAGCCTCTCCCAGAAGGAATTGCCCAGTCGTTGCGAGTGTTTAGTGGCGAATGGGGAAATATTGGCAATGACCTCCATATCGATGTGAAGGTTAACAAGAACACCATAATGGGAAGTGCAGTCGATATCAAGCCTTTCAATGCTATCACTATAAGGGCAGAGATAGAGGATGGATATTGGGAAGATGCCGCTTCTGTTAGTAAGGACAGGATGTATTTGTTTGCATGTCTTGTTGTCTTGTTGCTCTTATTCATATTCTATTTCTTGATAAAGAATAGGAAACGCAAGCCGTTGATGGTGATTGAGTATAGTGCTCCTGATGGTATTAGTAGCGCTGAGGTTGGTGTAATCATTGACAACACAGCTGACCTTTCTGACCTGACATCACTCATCGTATGGTTTGCCTCAAAAGGCTATCTCAAAATTCGTGAGATAGAGGGTGAAAAGCATCTGTTAAGAAAGGACGAGATAGATGTCGAGCTGACAAAGCTTAAGGATTTGCCAGAGGATGCGCCAGAGTATCAGAAGAAGTTCTGGGATGTGTTCTTCAAAAATGAGGACTCTGTCATACTCTCTAAGCTTGGTGATAAGCATAAGCTCATTAGTGATTCATTACTTGCCTTGCAGAATCATTTCTCAGGAGGGCGCTCGCTCCAGAGTGTAAACATGAAGTGCGTTTTTGCTATATTGGCTTTCTATGTATGTGGAGTAGTGTTCCTTGGTGCATGTAGCTCTGTTTCATCCTTTGATGGCAGTTTGATGTTTGGTGCACTATTATGGGCAATACCAGCATTTATAACTTTTATCTTCCGTTTGGCAGCATCTAATTATGATATGATAGCATCATGGAAGAAGATGTTTATTCAGTATGTTATCATCATAGTGCTTGGTGCACTTGACACATTGCTATTCTATTCCTTTTTCTATAATGAGAACAACACATTCCTATCATTTGAATATATGGGAGGAGTCATCATCATGGGATGGGTAATAGCATTGCTTGCAGCCAGGGTACAGCATGATACTAAGTATCGCTTGGAGAAGATGTCGCTATTGCTTGGATTCCGCGAGTTCATTGAAAAGTCGGAGTTGCCAATGCTTAAGGCTCAGGTAGACGAGAATCCATCATACTTCTTTGAGATTCTTCCTTATGCAATGGTCTTTGGTCTTACAGACAAGTGGGTCAAGAAGTTCAAGGAGATAGACATTGAGAATCCTACATGGTATGAGGGATCAAGCTCTCTATCATCATACGCACTTGCCAATCACATGAGTCATGCTGTGTCAAGCCAGATATCTCACGCCATAAATGTCAGCAGTCATGATACAACACCAGGATCTTCATCATCCGGAGGTGGATTCTCTGGTGGTGGAGTAGGTGGTGGAGGTGGCGGAAGCTGGTAAAGCGGCTACGACGGAGAAAAGTTCTGCTTATTTCCAACTATACATTCGAATAATCCTATACTTGCCGCAAAAGCAATATTGGAATCTATGTAACCTATCAACATTTCAAAACCTTAATCTGCTTAATTTTGAAATGTTATTTTGTTAATTTGCGAGAATTATTTGAAGATATGAGAGGTAACAAATACATACCAAACAATAAATTTGCAGATATTTGTTTAACTTCAATTATTAATCATATCATGAAGATCTTAAAAAGAGTATTACTTCCATTGCTGACGATAGCAATGATTGCATTAGGCTCGTGTTCTAAAAGTGATGATGACAACATCGACATTCACGCACCTTACATTCCGCCTACACAGGAACTTACCATACCAGATGTAGCACTCAGCATTAAAGGTATAGATGACCCTCTAACCGACATGCTTGCCACATATGACCTTTATCAGAATTGTGTATTCAACGCTTTCAGCGATGGAAAACTAACTGAAAAAGAAGCATTGGCAATAAGTGCACTTGAAGACCACATGTATTCATGTTCCCGAGACATTGGTCCTCTTGTTAAGAGTCAGACACGATGTGTACTCACAGCATCTGTTGTGATAGGACTCATCAGTGGTGGTACTGCTCTTGTTGCAATCAAGAATGCTGTTGATAAAGGGGCAGAATCAAAACGAGACTTCCTGAAGAGTGCATTTAAGGAAGCCGATATATCTCTTGACAATACGAGTACAGAAGCCATTCGCAAACGTGCTCAGCTCTTCAAGATGATACGAGACAAGTCTGGAGACGCAAGTTTAACTGGCGGTCATGTCAATCCTGAGGAGTTTTGGCAGGATGTACTCAACAATGACAAATCACTTAATCGTATATCTACTATCACGGGTATAGTTTACAACCCTGACAATTCTGAACTTTCTCTCTATGACTATGCATCCGACACATACGACAAGACAAATGTGGCAGTTGCAGCAGGTTGTGCTACTGTTGTAAAGGAAGTTGCAGAAAAGGCACCAGCAATCATCGTGGCACCAGCAGGAGCTGCAGGAGCAGCAATCAGTGCTGGTATGAATACAGCAACAACCATCAACGAGCTTGGTAATTTCTGGAAAGAACCAAGTGCCAGCAACGCTGCCAATATAGCAAAAGCTTTGGTTAGCAATGTATTTGACTTTATCGGAGCAAAGAAGTCGCTCGGTTTTGATTCTGTTTGGGATTTCGGTGGTGACACTCGCAATACCCTCATGGACTTCTTCACGTCAAACAAGGCAAATGACTACATTGATATGATGAAGGACAAGTATGAAGCTATAAAATCAACAGTTTCATCAAGCAGCGCACAGAAGTTGCCTCTTGGAGATGCACAGGTATATATTACAGAATTGACAGGACAGGCAACTGACGGTTCAAGACCAGTACAGATCATTTCTCCAGCATCAGAAGGACATGAGGCAACCCTCCCAATCAATGCAGGAGAAGAGGTTACCATCAAGCAGATAGACAAGGATGGAAACATCGTAGATGCAAAGACAGAGAACGGACTCACTACTATCATCATTCCTGTAGTAAACACTATAAAAGATTGGTCAGACTACGTCAATGGTCTATTTGGTGAGATTATAGAAGAAATATCAAATCTCGGTCTTGAAGGCGAATGGACAGGATACGACGAATACGGAACAATGTTCAAATTCGTATTCAAGAACAATACTGTATCAATGACATGGACTGAAGATGACGATTATGAAACATATTCAGGAACATACACATACAATAACAATAAGCTTACCATCCACTTCAACAGATACACAGAGCCTGACGGTTCTATTTCATTTGACCAATACTTAGATAATATGGCAATAATACTTGAAGGATTTGGTGGTAACGGTGATGAAATTCGTAGCAAATTTGCGGAATTAAAAAAGTCAGGAATACAATTTGGTATAACTATGGCAAAGGATGGTAAATCATTCTCAATTACTAATGGAATGGCATCTTTTATGGAATTACCAGAGCAATGGTCAAGAACAAAATAAGCTTCAATACACTACAAATTGCATATCACGCAAATGTTGCGACAGAATAGACATAATTGTCACATACATTTGTCTCTATAGATATTCTGCTCAAGCTCTCAGGTGACAGCACAGACTTCATATTGTCATTTATGCCTTCACCTGTGAGTTTGAGCAGAATTTCCTTTTTTAGTATTTAGGTCCCTTCTATAAATTGCCTAAAACACCTTTGTTGGCTTTAATGATGATGTTCCTCTGCATCATGAGATAAAACAATATCACGTGCTACAAGACTCTGGTTTCCTGCCGCATCAGTACAATAAACAACAAGATGATAGTTTCCTGGCGTTACATTCTCTGGAATGAAAACATCATGATGATGAACATGTGCATTACGCAATCCAGCTATATCGTCGTAAGACTTCTTGAAGAAGAAAGGCTCTTCACCTGTAGCACGAGTACGCGCTTTGTGCGAATGTCCATCAAAATTACTATGAATCTCAATCATATAACTTCCAAGCTTGACATTATCTGAGAAATCACACTCAAAATGAACATTTCCACCAATAAGGAGTTCATCACCATCCTCTGGCTCATCGAGCTCTATTACAGGACTTGTTGTATCAGCCATTTCATCATCATCACATGAAGTGAAAGCAAATGCAAAAACAATTGAGAGTACAAATAAAATATTAAACTTTTTCATATTATTTTTATTATTAATGTGTTAAGGTAGATTCTACAATCCATATTAGAATCCGTCGAGCTTTTCGAGGTTCTATTTTTGAATTAACCACCTAAAAATTGAGGCGAATTGTTGTCTGTATATCGATACCCGCCTCGGGCACTTCGATACGCCTATAAAAATTGAGATGATTAAGATAGGAGGTGTTGAGAATGTTTCGGATATGAAGCATAAATGACAGTTTTCTGTCATGCAACATTACATCAGCATTACCTCCAATATTAAACAGATTGTAGCCTTGTGTCTTCATCTCATTATGACAAACACGGTTCTGTGCTCCTACACTTTGCCACTCGGCAAAAAAATGCCATCTTGAAGTTTCCCAACTCAATGTATTACACATACATGCTGGAGGTGTAAACGGAGTGGCGGTGTGAGAATGATGATCGAAAGTATAGACATACTCACCAGTAAGTGTATAATGCAGCGCTCTCCACAGCTTCGTCTTAATTCGCACCTCACCTCCTGCCAATGTGGTCGGCGCATCGACATACTGGTACACCTGACCTGCATCTGGCAACATAGACCAACGACCCGTTGGGTGCAAAGCAATGAAGTGAGGATAATAGCTGTAGAATGGTGAGAGTGTCATTTCCCAATTTCCACGAGTCATCTTGTAGGACAAATCAACCTGCCATCCTTGTTCACTCATAAGACTACTATCTCCAAGTTCATGTCGAAACGCACCATGATGTACACCATTTGATGTCAGCTCGTTAACTGAGGGTAAACGAAAGGCACGACCTACTGTTGCATGAATATCATGTCCGACTGCAGGTGTATACTCAACACCAAAATTCAGAGAATAGTCATTAAAGAATCTTACCACCTCACTTACTTCTGTACCATGTGCTTTAGAATGGATATAGCCATGATCATAACGCACACTTCCACTTATTAGGAGAGAAGGAGAGATCTGGTAGTTAGAAAGAGCATACGCACCACACTCCATCCTGTTATAGATAGGGATAAGGAATCCATAGCCTCCTATATCGTTGTGCTGCAGCGTACCTGTCACTCCTCCATACAGCTCCCATAATACACTTGGCATAAGTCGGAACTGCAACTGAGCATTACCTGTATGGAGACGAAACATAAGTTCTTTGTCTGGATCTTTGACAGGAGGTTTCTGCGACAAGTTGTGAGTATGGAATCGGCTCCACTCCTCTCGGTGGTTCAACTGATACCCCATGATAAACTTAGTCTGTAACAGATTACCTGTCCATGTGTTGGTTGATGTTATCTTTAGATGATTAACAACACTATAAGGCAGATCCACATTCCATCTGTTACCATCTTCTTCAAGACTAGCACTATTAGGCAACCCATGAGCACCACTGAAGAATCCGGACTTCTGGTAACTGTCACTTATGTTTATACGCCCCTGATAGGTTCCATGCCTATATGCAATAAGTGCATTTGCACTTCGTTCCATACCGGCAGTATTCTTTAACCGTCTACTATGAATCGGAAGCTGCATGCTTAGATATGTAAAACTATCAGCAGGCACCTTATAATCTGCCCAATGCCTTTCTGTATAGCGTATCTTAGCAAATAGCCTGTTGCATTTCATTTGCATCATCAATGAGCCATTCAGTCCAGAGCAGGCACTCTCATGTGAGAACACAGCCTCTCCAGATATGGTGTCTCGCAAGGGAAATGAAGGTGGAAGAATCTCTACAGCTCCGCCAATGGCATCACTTCCATAGAGAACAGATGCTGGTCCTTTGACCACACGAACACCCTCAACATGGAAAGCATCAATCTCCAAACCGTGATCTGCTCCCCATTGCTGGCCTTCTTGCTTTACACCATTTTCTGTAACTGCTATGCGCTGAAAGCCTAACCCACGAATCATGGGTTTACTAAAGCCTACACCTATATTCATGGCTTGCACTCCCTCTGTTTGGGAGAGTACATCCATTAGACTATGTCCAGACCGTCCTTTCATCTCATCTGATGATATATACACAGATGGTTGAACAGCCAAGGCTGACTTCGGAATCATAGTTCCTATGACCGAAACTTCACGAAGCTGGACATCATTAAGGCTATCTGTAGTTTGCGCACAGATAGTTACAGCTGAACAACACATTACGAGCAATGACTGCAAGCAATGTAAATTGTTCATCATAAAAAATGTTTTCGGGAAAAGGTACACCAATCCCTTGTAGTCAAGTGTTGAAAAAAGCCTTGCATAGAAGAACAAATGTAATCACCGAAACAAGGCTAACCACAATCTGAGTTAACCGACTACAGGAGGTGCACGAAGATTTGGCAGACATATATTACGACTCACGACATCTGAAGCCATGTTTGTCGTAATACAACTAACCAAAAGCATTGCTGCCGAGAAAACCAATACTTCTGGAGTTATATAATTAGTATGGAGAATCTGACACAATATACAGTCAACATCCATAACGGACGCTTTACTGATATGGGCATTGTGTTTGACATGCTCCACACAATCCTGACACACATCTGCATCATCAATGCATTCATGTATATGCATGACACTTGTGACCAGTATCATTAGATACATAGCCAGCAACAAGAAACCTTTTCTTCTATGTCTTGTGTCAGAATTTTTCACTTTGTTAAAAATTTGGGTGCAAATGTAAAGAAAAAAAGCGAAACTGCAAGAACTCTGTATAAAAAATTCTTGTAAGACCTTCCAACATGTCGTACTTGTTTTATAGGGCGTCCAGTTGCTTGTCCTAATGAAAAGGGGGTACCGCAAAGCGGTCTATAATTAAAACCTTGGGAAAACCAAGCAAAACAATAGAAAACCGACTCGTTAAAACGCAGAAAAAACTGTTTTCCTCGGTTTTAATATGTTTTTAAAGATTTTTTTCGTCCGCGCCATGCGCGATATGTTTTCGTCGAACTCAGGTTAATTACAGGCCGCTTCCGGTAATAACAGGTGCGACAAACTGGACACCCTACTTGCCTTATTATAAGCTGGAAGATGATTACATCACCTCTTCTTCGGGTATTTGCTGAATCTATATACGGCATGGAGAAGTACATACCTTGGAAGTACGTTTGTGTATGTCTCTGTCCTACCCTGGGCATTTACATTACGGGTCACATTATCAAGCTGGCCGAGGATGTCAAATCCGTCAAGCATAACCACAAGCTTACCGTTACAGAAAGGGCGGCTCATGCGGGCATTCCACACCATGTCACTCGTGTTCAGCTGGTCATCAGCATATCCAGTACGAGTGAATATCGATAAGTCTGTACTGAGTTCCAGCTTCCATGGGAGTTTGACGAGGGCATTCAAACTGCTCTTGACAGTCAACGGGTGCTGAGTCACGAAATCCTCCCTACGGCTTGTGAAACGCTGCCATAAAACGCTGTTATTAAAACGGAGAGAATGTTTTCCCAACTTGTAGGATACATTCATATTGTTACTTGCGGCATGGGTATATACCGTACTGCGTTGCAGGTCCACAAGATCCACGCTGTGGTAATAGCTCAACTCCGGATGTACATAGATTCTGAGAGGATTCTTCTTTCCGACAGCAGTATTGAAAGTGTAATCCACACTCATCTGATAGTTGCCGTTTATGTTGTCAGCCCTCCAGGTACGGATACCATAGTTGCGGTCATACTGACTTCCCATAGAAAAGGCATTCTGGTAGTAAGTGTAACTTATCGCATATTTGTGACTTGTTTCCTTACTATTGGCATTGCCCCATTGGTGAGAAAAATACAATTCGTGTTCAATTGCATTTCTTAGGTGAGAGTTTCCAAGACGGATGTTCATACGGTCAACATCATCTTTCATATCGACAAGATAGTGCATGTCCGGTAATGTCGTTTTTGCTATATACTGGAAAGACAGCTTGCAAGCATAACCATTCTCGTTCGGCATTTGTGTGTATTTCAAAAAGCAATCCCATATATTTACCGGTATGGTACTGCGTACTATAGTTGTGTCAATACCACCACGCAAATAATCAAGGCGCTGACGATGAACGGTCAGTGGGAAACCCAACTGAGTCCAAATGTGATGGTTATCTCCGTCATTCCAGTTATATACGAAACGAGGATGGAAAGTATATGCGTCTTCTTTCAGATTGCTCGCATAACTGTTTCTTCTGTCTATGTTCACCTCATATTCGTGGGAGGATGGCAGCACACCGAATGGTCTTATCGTGTCAAGGTCAAAGACTGAATGTTCTTTCTCTGTCTCTTTATGCCAGTAGTCAGCATTAAGGTGCAAACTTACTCCATCTCTAAAATTGATGTCATAAGTACCAGATACCTTTCCACTCCAAGAACGGTCAGGTCTGCTACGGTTATAACGGTTCAAGTGTATATTATCAGCTTTCTTATCATCAGGATATTCCACAGTCTGACGCATGAATGTATTCTCCTCGCGTTCTGCAAAAGACACTGAAGTACGAAACGAAAGTGCATCAGGACTGTGCCTGAACTTGATGGTGCTGCCAAGTCTCAGATCACCGTCAATACTCTTTCCGTCGCTTATTCCGCGCTGTATGTTTCTGTTAATGACAGAGTCATTCTGGTATAATGCCAAAGCAAGACTGCGATTGCTGTTGTCAAACTTACTGAAACTGAACGAAGGCTTTGCCTCGAAATTCCACAAACCAAAGTTATGATAATACCGATGATTCGTGCTGATACCAAGATTCTTGTTCCGCTCCGAATGAGAGATGCGGTCATAGGTATCGCCTGACGCAAGATAGTTCTGACGGTTGGTATTTGTCTCACGTCTCACATCGGAATTCGTCAGCTGTATGTTTCCGTTCATCTCCCATTTTTTACTCCAGGAATCAATATTATAGTCAAGTCCTGCCTGCTGCTGCACCTTCATTCCTCCATTCTGCATCTGTTGAGGATTCCAGTTGCCATTCTCCCCTGGTTTACTGTCACCATTCAGGTTGTTGGCGGAAGCATAGGCGGCAATGCGTGAATGGTCAGAGAATCGCAATGCGAATATACGGGACATCCAGCGATCATCTGTACCACCACCTGCCTCTACATTTACTAATGTGCCGATATTGTATTCACGCTTCAGTTTAATGTCCATCACATAGTCCTTATCATCTGGGACCTCATAGCCAAGGAATTCACTTTTCTCGCCCAGCTTGTCATAGATCTGAATCTCTTTCACCGTGTATGCAGGAAGATTGTCAAGCATCACCGTATTGTCTCCCCTGAAGAAGTCCTTGCCATTGAGCAACAGCCTATCAACATATTTCCCATTGTGATAGATTCGACCACCTTCTTTCAGCTCGACTCCTGGCAACTGCTTCACCAAGGCATCAAGCATAGAACCCTCCGCAAGCTCAAAGGCATCTGCATTGAACACGAGCGTGTCACCCTTATAGCAGAACTGCACCTTAGTGGCTACTACCACCACCTCGTCAAGCGTCTTGCTGTTACGCTTCAAATACACGGGGGGCAGTTCACGCTCTAATTCACGCTTGTAGATGTCATTCAGTTCAACTTCAGTCCTGGCTAACTGATAACCTACATAACGGGTATGTAGAACATAGTTTGCTGGTCGGTTAGGCACGGAAAAACGAAAGTCACTATGCTCAATTGGCGTATTGTTGCCATATTGCATGTATGAAATTGCCTCACATGAGTCAATAACCTGACCTTCTGGTGTCATAAGCAATACCATAGCATGAGGAAGTTCTAAGTGAGTAACTTTATCATACACCTTTCCACGCAGGGATAGCGGTCTGACCTTTGCCTGTGACTTATAGCGTATGCTTATCTCATTACCTCTGACCTTCACCTTTACAGGCTGTCCCTTGCATATCAGTTCCACAGCGTCAAGCACGCTCATGTTGTTTACCTTGACAGAAGTACGCAGGTCAGTCATATTGTCGGATAGTATGTCAACTGAATATTTTGTTTGATCACGACTTACCGACTTGAGAGCCTCAACAAGAGGTGTATTATGAAAAGACCTAGTAATATTCTGGGCATAAATACTGGATGTAGAAATAATCAGTAGTAATAGTAGTGTCAGGTATCTCATTCCTCGTCCTCCACAATTTGTTCAACAATGATTGTGTCGCCATGTTGCTCCAAGTTAAGCACCTCAAAGGCATTGATTCTCTCAATAAAGGCTGTCAGCGGAGCATCAGGTTGCCAAGTCATGATGAGCTTCATGCTGCGAGGCTCCTCATTGTTGAAAACAACCTTTTTCCCATAGTGTGCAGACACGACACCGAGAATACTGTCAAGCGGTACATTGTCAAAATGAACAGGAACTGCTTTTTCAACTTTAACCACAGTATCTGCCTGTTGTTCTCTGGATGTCGTAGCCGTGAGGGAGAAATGTCTTGTCATCCAGACTGCTGCGAATGAAACGCCTATTGTCAGGATAGCACCTGCAAATATCGCTGCAATCTTTCTTACATTCCATCTACTAATATTTGAGTGCAGCGTGTCAATATGCTGTTCAATTACCTCGTTGAGGGCTTCAAGCTCATCTGCATGTTTGGCGGAAAAATCCTGCCATAGTTCGTCAATAGGCAAATCCTCAGCTTCCGCCTCCTCCAAGGCGAGGGAACGCTTTGCCATGACTGCCTCGTCAAACAACTCTGCCAATTCGCCATCGTTGTCGAGTAACTTCTGAAGCTCCTCATCTGTGTATTTTTCTGGATGCTCCTGCATATCAAGCAAGGTGCATATCTTATCTCTCTGTTCCATTTTGTAATCGTTTTTTACTTGTTCTTAAAATACTCGTGAACTCGTTTCAATGACTGTGACAAGTGGTTGTAGACAGTCACTTTGCTTACCCCTGTTGCTTGGGCTATCTCCTCATAGGACAGCTCTTTCAGGAATCTCAACTGGAAGATCTTCTTCGTAAGGGGAGGTAGTTCAGCATTAATGAAGAGTTTCAATCTCTCCATCCTGTCATCGTCATTCACTGGAATAACTATGCTTTGCGACAGTTCTTGAGTAAACATCTTTTCCACCCTCTCTCGGATTGAACGGTGACTGATGATATTACGGCACTGGTTTTGAATGCTCGTCATCAGATATCCTTCTATCTTGTCCGATTGTGGTAAAGAACCACTTCGTAGCAGTCGTGCGAAAACATCACTCACAGCGTCCTTGCTTTCGTCAGCATCATAGAGCATCGAATATGCTAACCGATACATCTTTGCATAATACTGACGATATATCTGTTCAAATTCTTCTTTTGGCATAATAAAATTTTAATGTTTACTACAAGGACAATTCTGATACAAGGAAAACTAAGTAAAAAACGTTTTTTTCTATTTAGGGGCAACTTTGGCTATTTCTTATACTCACAAATCGAGTAAACATATTTAGGTGTGACAATCGTGTTAATTGATATTCTACCCATATTCTCAGGTAAAAGAATGGACTTCATATTGTCATTTATGCCTTCTCCCGTAAGCTTTTGCAGACTTTCTTTTTTAGTCCATAGCTTAGTAAACTCAAGGTCGGGATTATCCGAGTCATAAATCTGACGCACCTCATCATCATTCATGGCATAGCGCACAACATTCTCCTTTACAGGACGTATGCTTTCTATGTCAATGCCAATGGGGGTGTCACTTACAGCACAGGCAACAGCTGTCTTGCAATGACTAAGATTGAAGTGAATGTCAGCATGACCTATAATTGAAGGTTTACCATGCTCTCCATATTCAAATACAGGTTTTTCTGTAATGCCATACTCCTTCTCCAGAGCCTTGCATAACAAGTTATACGCAAGAACACATTGCTTACGTCCCAATTCATGTTTATAGCGAAGCGCCGCCTCACGTCGTTGAGGCGGCAAGTTTTCAATACTTTGCACTAGTTCTTCGGCAGAAAAACCTTCTATATCATCGTAAATATACACCATAATGATGCAAATGTCCGAATTATTTTTTTATCTTTGCCACGAAAACATAAATAATAAAGATTATGAGACAACATTTCCTATCAATAATCACACTAACAGCTTTTTTAGGAACAACTTTTCAATGTAACGCACAAAAATGGATTCCTATCTCACAGGAAGCAAAGCCATACACAAGATGGTGGTGGCTTGGTTCTGCTGTAGATAAGGAAGGACTTACATATAACCTTGAAGAACTTGCCAAGGCTGGTATAGGTGGTGTTGAGATCACTCCAATCTATGGTGTACAGGGCAATGATGCTAACGAGATATCTTATCTATCTCCAAAATGGATGGAGATGCTCAAGCATGTAGAATCTGAAGGTGCCCGACTTGGCATAGAGACAGACATGGCTACAGGTACAGGATGGCCTTTTGGTGGTCCACTCGTTCCAAAGGAAGAAGCAGCCTGCAAGATGAACTTCAAGGATGGACAGTTTGAGGTTGGTCGTACAGGACAAAAGGTAAAACGTGCTGCTCCTGGAGGAGAGGGATTTGTAATTGACCATTTTGACAAGGATGCAGTTGCTCATTATCTCGCTCGATTTGATACAGCATTTGCAAATCAGAAGGTGGCAGCACCTAAGAACTTCTTTAATGACTCATACGAAGTGTATGGTGCCGACTGGACACCAAAGCTCTTTGAGGAGTTCAAGGCACGAAGAGGCTATGACCTTCAGCCACTCGTCTCTGTCTTCCAGATTGAAGATGCAAAGAGAACCGACAAGGACAGACGAATAATATCTGACTATCGCGAGACACTTGCAGAGTTGCTCTATGAGAACTTCACTACACAGTGGACTGACTGGGCACACAAGCATGGTTCACTCACTCGTAACCAGGCTCATGGTTCACCAGCTAACCTCCTTGACCTCTATGCAGCAGTAGACATACCAGAGTGCGAGGGATTTGGTCTTTCTGACTTCGGTATCAGAGGACTACGTACTGATGCTGGATTCACAAAGAAGAACGACTCAGACATCTCCATGCTTAAGTATGCATCATCAGGTGCACATCTAAGTGGTGCCAAATATACTTCAAGCGAGACATTCACATGGCTCACAGAACATTTCCGCACATCTCTCTCACAATGCAAGCCTGACCTTGACCTCATGTTCATAGCAGGTGTTAACCATGTATTCTTCCACGGTTCTTGCTACAGTCCTAAGGGAGCAGAGTGGCCAGGATGGCGCTTCTATGCAAGTGTAGATATGACTCCAAACAATAGCTGGTGGTCCACAATGCCTAAGTTCTCTGACTACATTTCACGTTGCCAGTCATTCCTTCAGTGGGGTGAACCAGACAATGACATACTCGTTTACCTCCCATTCTATGACATGATATACGAGCAGCCAGGTTCTGTGGCACTTTTCGATATCCATCACATGGCAGAACGTGCTCCTAAGTTTATCGAGGCAGTACAGACAATCATAAAGAACGGTTACGATGTTGATTATATCTCAGACCGTTATCTCAAGAAACTCGCTGTAGATGGTAGAAGTCTAAAGATAGATGGCAAACGAGGTGAATATGCATCTATTATTGTACCAGATGTGCAGTTCATGCCAGCAGAGACATTGAAAAAACTTATTGAACTATCTAACAATGGTGCAAGAGTAATATTCGTAAATGCATACCCAACTTCTGTTCCTGGCTATAACAAAAAAGCAGAGCAAAAGGAGTTTGCGAAACTAATAAAGAGCATTCCTGAATCTGTAAAACTGGCAAACACATATAAGGATGCTCTCGACCTGTCAAATGCCCGTGCAGAACAGATGCGCAACAAGTATGGTCTAAGTTGCATTCGTAGAAAGAATGATAAGGGCTACCATTACTTCATATCTAACCTTCAGGGAAAGAATGTTGACTGTAACGTACCTCTCGGAGTACGTGCCTCTGCTGCAGTATTCTATAATCCAATGACAGGAGATGTGACTCGTGCAAAGATTGATCCATACGGCAACACACATATTCAACTGTACTCAGGTGAATCAATAATCCTACGTACCTTTGACAATGAAGAAGATATGCTTGCAGAATGTCCTAAACTGATAGACTACAAGTATCTCGACATTCTCGAAGTACGTGCAGTTGCACTTGACGGTTCATGGTTCCTCTCTTTCAAGGATGCACAACCTATTCCTATCACAAAGAAGTACCGTTTTAATGGTCCTAAGTCATGGACAAACCTTGGTGAATTGGGTAGCGATACACTTAACAACACAATGGCTACGGGAGTCTATACAACCACATTCAGAATGGATCCTACATGGTCACTCAAGCGTAACTATCACAAGGAAGGTGCTGCAGCCATGCTTCTTGATCTTGGAGACGTGAGAGAGATTGCAACTGTATTCATCAATGACAAAGAAGTAGGAACTGTATTCTCTGCTCCTTACCGACTTGACATAACTGATTACATACATGGTGGGGACAACACTCTTCGCGTAGAAGTAACTAACCTCCCAGCAAACCGCATTGCACAGCTTGACCGCGACGGTGTGGAATGGAGAAAGTTCAAGGAGATAAACGTTGTCGACCTGAATTACAAGAAGACTCACTATAACGAATGGACACCTGTTCCTTCAGGATTATGTTCTGACGTTAAACTTATTCCTGCGGTTGTTAAGTAAAAAGTAGTCCATTCAAGTTTCTTTCTACGAAAGCGCAAGCGATAACGTTTCACTTGGATGGAGTTAAAGGAAATTAAGTGGAGTAAAAAGAAGTAAAAAGACGTATGATTGTTCGCGGAAACTCCATTCGGTGCAGAGTATCGTCTTTTAACTCCCTAAACAACGAAAGAGTGACAACTTCTTTTAACTCCTTTTTACTCCTTAAAGTGAGCAAGTTAAGAACTTGCGAAACTTAAATAAAAGAATTTAATGAAAGGAGAATTAATATCACTGGTGGTGGCTGTTTCATGGACAGTCACCGCTCTTTGCGCTGAGGTGGCAAGCAAGAGAATAGGACAGATATCTGTCAATGTTATCCGAATGGTAGCATCACTATCACTCCTTGCACTCACCATGTACCTTGTAACAGGTACACCATACCCTCTATATGCAAACACAAATGCATGGCTATGGCTTAGCATGAGTGGATTTGTTGGATACTGTTTCGGCGACTTCTGTCTCTTTAACTCCTACATCCTTATAGGTAGTCGCTTCGGACAGCTATTCATGACACTTGCACCTCCTACAGCTGCCATTGCCAGTTGGCTAATCTTTGGCGAGACAATGTCCGTCTTTGCTATCATTGGTATGGTTGTTACAATGTCAGGAATAGGTATAAGCATATTGTCAAAGGGTAACGACGAGGAGAACAAGTCACACTCAAGGTTCCGCAAGCTACACACCTCGTTACCAGCCAAAGGAATACTTTTTGGTATAGGAGCAGGAATTGGACAAGGACTTGGACTTGTACTCAGTAAACTTGGAATGACATACTACGAGGCAAACATACCTGTTGATGCTCATGATGTTCATGACATCATGCCATTTGCCAGTACCTTCATCCGTGCCGTGACGGGATTAGCAGGATTTACTCTTGTCATGATTGTCACACGTAAGACACGTACAGTAATTCGATCTACACAAGACAAGAAGGCGATGATTGCAATGGTCGGAGCCACAATCTTCGGACCATTCGTAGGAGTAAGTCTCTCACTCATGGCAACTCTCTATACCAATCCAGGTATCGCACAGACAATAATGGCAATATCACCAATCCTCATCCTTGCACCAGCCTATTTCTTGTTCCACCAGAAGGTGACAACTAAAGAGGTCATAGGAGCAGTCATCAGTGTTATTGGTGTGACGCTGTTCTTTGTGTGAAAGGCCCTCTCCCATCCCTTTTTCCACCGTCGAACAGAGCACTGTTCTCCCCTCACTGCGGGACAGAGAGACAATTAGTCTCTCTTCTAAAGCCCTTGTTCGCCCCGCGGGGGAGGTGACTAATGCAATAGCATTCGGAGAAACATTAATTCAAATTCTTAACTTGAAGGTTACGAGGTTTTAAGGTCGCTCCGCTGATACGGTTTAAATACTTGTTCGTCGCAATCATTAGACTTTTCACCTATGGTAACTATTCCCCTCCATATAGGGGGCGGGCAGGAGTGGGTCTGCCTGATAACTTTCACTTGCGAAAATTGAATCCTATAATATGAAGACATTCGTTATCTGTGTCATTTTCCTCGTACTATCTTTCTTGCCGAAAGACCTATATGCAAAATATATCGACCATCGCAACCGCAATGTCGATTCCCTTGAACATGTGTTGAAGACACAGAAGCTGAAGGGAGAAGATCTGTTTAGTGTGTATTGGGGATTGATGAATGGCTATCTGCAAATTGATAGCAAGAAATCATCGCACTATGCTATGTTGGGAGCAGAAGTGGCAGAGAAGCACCATTTATATGAAGGACTGTATGAATCGTGGCGTGTGCTGGGATTACAGGCATACGGTGCTTGTCTCTATGACTCAGCACAACATTGCTTTGACCGTGCCCTCAAAGCTACGGAGCAGATGAAGACGGACAAGCGATATACTGAGAAGGGTATAGACGATAAACTGTCACAGCTCTATGGCACTTTGGGTAATCTATACAACATACAAGGCAAAACACATCTGGCTCTCGACTATTATCAGAAGGCTCTACCCATCTTCCAAAAGCATGGATGGAAAGAGAGCGAATGTATTCTCTTCTACAATATGGGTGAGCTATATCTTGAGCTGGGCAACTACAAGGCCGCAGAGAACAACTACCTTAATTCACTCAAGGCTGGACAGCAGACAGGTGACTCTCTTATGGTGAGCGGACCATACTCGGGATTAGCAATGACAGCACTCAATGCTGGAGAATACAGAAAGGCACTTCAGTATGCGCAGAAGAGCATAGTGTACTATCAGAAACATGCTGACGAAGAAAAGGAAAGCCTACTTGATTGCTATGTGTTATTCTCCCGGATTTACCATTTAGGCTTCAAGGACATTGTCAAAGCACAGCAATACATGGACAAGGCTCTACTACTTGCTGAGAAAACTGATGGTCCAACGAATGTGAGTGATGCTTATGCTCAGCAGGCGTCACTTTGCCTTGAGCGCAAAGAGTGGCACCAGGCAATAGAATGGGCAAAGAAAGCTCTTGATGTTAACGACCAAGATCCTCAACATAACATCGGCTTATACAAGACCCTTGCACATGCTTATTCTACCTTAAACAATCCGACAGAGACACGGCATTACATTGACCTTCTTTACAACACAATGGAAGAACAATCAACAACCAAGTATCAGTCGACCCTGTCAGAGATGGAAGTGCGTTATCAGACATTGGAAAAAGAGGCACAACTGCGTGACCTTGAGCATCGCCATCGCGTATCTCAACTGCAGAACTGGTTTTATATCACTCTTATTATCATACTGATTATTACTGTAGCAGTTATCATACAAGTTGGGAAACAGCGTCGTCGCATCAGCAATATGCAGGCTCGAATGCAAGGCGAAGCCGACGAGCGCACACGACTCGGTCGTGACCTTCATGACCGACTTGGAGGACTCCTCACATCCATTCACTTGCAGTCAGAAGATGAGAATATACAGAAATTATCAAAACAGGCAACCGAAGAGATGCGTCGAGTGGCTCATCATCTCATGCCTGCATCCCTTAAAGAGAATGGCATTGCTACTGCCTTGCGTGACTTCTGCCATGTGAATCCTATTGTGAGTTTTGCTCACCATGGCCAAGATCTTCGACTACCTGAGCAACATGAAGTTATGCTATACTGTGCAACTCACGAATTGGTCAATAACGCACTTAAGCATGCTCAGGCTTCACGTATCCTTGTACAGCTTATGATTGACGAGGAATATGCAGCTGTGATTGTAGCAGACAACGGCAAGGGCTTCGATCCAGACAAGCTCTCTGCAAATATGGGACTGCGCAATATACGCGAACGAGTACAACTCCAGGGTGGCAGAATGAACATCAGCAGTTCTCCATCCGGTACCGAAATAAATATTGAAATACCGCGGTAATAGGTTGTATACACTTAGGAGTTAAAGGAGTTAGGAGGAGTAAAAAGGAGTAAAAAGACGAATGTTATAGTTAACAATTAATAATTAACAATTAACATGCCTCCGGAACACATAAACGAATATTACCGCGAATAGAGTAACCCAGTTCCCTCCCTCTAGGGAGGGTTAGGGTGGGTCCTAATCATCATCCCCCAAATGGGGGTATTTAATCACCTCGAAATTGCTATGAAGAATAAACTCGTTATCTTTGTTCCTGATATGATAAAGATAGCTATTTCCGACGACCACAAGGTCATTACACAAAGTCTCGATGCCATGCTAACACAAAGTAGTGGCTTCGAGGTGTTGGCTCATGCTTCTACCAATGCCGAATGTGAAGCGATGCTTGAACAATACAACGATATTGATGTTCTCATACTTGATATAGGATTGACAGATGGCAATAGTCTCGATTATCTTGAGACTTGGAAAGACAGATATCCTGAAGTTCGTGTGGTGGTGTTATCTACCTATGCTGAAGCTGCGGTTATCAATCGTGCACTGGTTTGTGGTGCTGACGGATATGTCTTGAAAACCTGCCCTAAGGAAGTGCTTATTGAAGCTCTGTACAATGTTGCTCAGGGGGAACGATATGTTTGCCAAGAGGCTAATGATATTCTCAAAGCACATCCTCAACTCGATATTGTAGAACTAACTCCACGCGAAAGGGAAGTACTCAAACTCATCACCGAAGGCTATAGCATCAAGATGATTGCTGACAGACTATGCCTTGGCTTTGAGACCGTCCATTCTTACTACAAATACCTTAAGTTAAAATTGGGTGTACCAAACACCGCAGCCCTTGTCCGTGTGGCGATAGAACAGAAACTATTGTAAGAATCATACTTCAACAATATACAATAAGAGGACATGTCTGCTTGATATGAACCCCGAAAGTTAGACAAAAAACTTTCGGGGTTTTATTATGTTAGAAAAGAAAAGGAATAAACATGACTATGCAGCACTGCTTAAATACATGCATCTGTTAGATGATGGATATTCGTTCAAGTATATCCATG
>JAZUHP010000010.1:0-41193 GCA_045641785.1 Bacteroidaceae bacterium | reverse complement strand
GGTACTCACGCTTGGAAATGCTCAAATAAATTTGGCATTTCACTCGCTTAATCGTACCTGTTGTTGGCTTCGCCGAAGGTACTCACGCTTGGAAATGCTCAAATAAATTTGGCATTTCACTCGCTTAATCGTACCTGTTGTTGGCTTCGCCGAAGGTACTCACGCTTGGAAATGCTCAAATAAATTTGGCATTTCACTCGCTTAATCGTACCTTTGTCCCCAAATTGCAATTTATGAAAAGAGAAGATTTCGAAATCATGGCTCCAGTCGGCTCGAGGGAGAGTCTCGCTGCTGCTATTCATGCTGGTGCAAATTCAATTTACTTCGGTATTGGTAAGTTGAATATGCGTTCTCATAGTGCTAATGACTTTACCATTGAAGATCTAAAAGAGATTGCTCAGATCTGTCATGATAATGGGGTGAAGTCGTATCTTACAGTCAATACTATCATCTATGGTGAGGATATTGACACCATGCACGAGATTATTGATGCTGCCAAGGAGGCACGCATAAGTGCTGTCATTGCAAGTGATGTTGCTGTAATGACTTATTGTCGTAAGGTGGATCAGGAGGTTCACTTGAGTACTCAACTCAACATTTCAAATATCGAGGCACTTAAGTTCTACGCTCAGTTTGCTGATGTAGTGGTACTTGCACGTGAACTTAACATGTGGCAGGTTCGCGATATCTATGAACAGATTATAGCACAGGATATTCGTGGTCCTAAGGGACAGCTTATACGTATAGAGATGTTCTGTCATGGTGCTCTGTGTATGGCTATTTCAGGAAAATGTTACCTAAGCCTTCAAAATGCCGGACGCTCTGCCAATAGAGGTGAGTGCGTTCAGATCTGTCGTCGTGCATACGAGGTGAAGGATATAGAAACAGGCACAGAACTTGCGGTTGATAACAAGTATATCATGTCGCCAAAGGACTTGAAGACTCTCCGTTTCATTGATGTGATGATGAATGCAGGAGTGAGAGTACTCAAGATAGAAGGTCGTGCTCGTGGTCCAGAGTATGTCAAGACTGTTGTTGAGGCCTATGACCAGGCTATCAATGCTGTTCTTCATGATAATGACTGTCCAGACGAGCCAAAGCAGTTTACTGATGAGGCTAAGGATAATTGGGATAAGTCACTTACTACAGTCTTCAACCGTGGTTTCTGGGATGGCTACTATCAGGGACAGAAACTTGGAGAGTGGTGTGATGTATATGGATCAAAAGCTACTGAGAAGAAGATATATTGCGGAAAGTGTACTAAGTATTTTGCAAAGATTGGTGTGGCAGAGTTCCTTGTAGAGAACTGTGATATCAAGGATACAGACAAGATGCTTGTAACTGGTCCGACTACAGGAGCGCTTATCCAGCCTGTAAATGAGATTCGACTTGACGAGAAACCTGTTGATGTGGCAAAGAAAGGTGACTTTATCAGTATAAAAGTAGATGAAAGAGTACGTATCAATGATAGACTCTTCGTCCTCTTTAATGATGAGAGCCAGCAGTTGACACAAAAATAAATAATGTCCCTTACTAAAATAACACTTAACTATGAACCGTTTTTATGCATCGTTGCTTGCATTAGTCTTTCCTCTGATTCCTTGTGGGTTGAATGCACAGGAAGTGCAGCAATCTGGGGATGAGTTTTCGAGTGTTCTCTCATATATGAAGAGAGCCATGTCGTTTAACCAGCAGTTGCCTCAGGAGAAGGTTTATCTGCATTTTGACAATACTGGTTACTTCAAGGGAGAGACCATCTGGTTTAAGGCATATGTGGTTAGAGCAGACAAGTCGACAATGACAAATATGAGTCGAGTGTTGTATGTGGAACTTGTTAATCCTTCCGGCGATGTCATTGATACCCGCAAGTATCAGATAAAGGATGGTGTGGCAGATGGATGTTTTGAACTTACGAACAACATCTTTGTGTCGGGCTATTATGAGGTAAGAGCTTATACTCGATACATGACAAACTGGGGTAATGGTGGTATCTTTTCACGTGTGTTCCCTGTGTTTGATGCTCCTAAGAAGGAGGGTGACTATTCTAATCCTTATATATCTACACAGACTTATAAGAAGCGTTTGCCAAACCTTCGTTCGAATGATACAAGTGACACAAAGGATATAGATGGAAACGAGGATAAGAAGCAGTCGAACAAGCGTGTATGTGTTCATTTCTATCCAGAAGGTGGGCATCTTGTCAAGGGACTTAATTCGAGGATTGCTTTCCTCGTGACAGACAATACAGGATTGAGCCAGGAACTGGGAGGACTTGTACTTGATGAGAACAAGCAGCCATTAAATTCTGTCTCTACACGTAGAGGAGGTAGGGGTGTCTTCGATATTGTTCCAGATGGCAAACCAAAGTATCTCCGTATAGCAGATGCTGATGGCAAGCAGCATGACTTCCTTATTCCAGAACCTGAGGAGGAGGGTTTGTCTCTTAATATGAATATGTTAAGGGATGATGATATTACAGCTACTCTAAATGCTTCGCCATCTATGGTAGGCAAGTTGCTGGGATATACCTTGATGCATAATGGTAACATACTCATTGCCGATACTGTAAGTTGTGAAAAGGCTTTCGCCATTCCTTTCGACAGGAACTCAATGCCGGCGGGTGTCAGTCAGTTGACATTCTTTACTTCAGACGGTCATATCCAGGCAGAACGACAGTTCTTCATCTGTCCAAAGTCTAAGGAGACTGATTCTATTCGTATCACATCTCCTATGAAATATACAAAGCCTTGTGGCAAGATTGTTCTCAATCTCAAGGCTTTGCCAAACTCCAAGTTGTCGGTGTCTGCTATGGATGCAGCTACTATGGTGAATGGAAAGGAAGGTAATGCAAAGACGTGGATGCTTCTGTCAAGCGAGATAAAGGGGTACATTCATAACCCTTCTTATTATTTTGAGGCAGATGACCGTGAACATCGTATGGAGGCTGACCTCCTCATGATGATTCAGGGATGGAGGCGATATGACTGGGCTCTTATGGCTAATGCTATAGATAGTAATGCAGATTATTCTCTCTTTGATAAGAAGTCTGCCGATTTCCATCAGCCACTTGAGGACGCTCTCTATATCTTTGGCACGCTGAAGGAGAAGTCGAAGAAATATGATGTCAGCAAGGCATGGTTGAATATCAACCTGTATAATAGGGAAGGTGCACACTTTGATGGACAGGCAAAGGTAGACGCCAATGGAAACTATGCATTTGAGATGCCTGAGTTCTATGGTGAGTTGAAGACTATCTTCAATACAGGTGTTGCTGATAAGAATGGCTACTGGAAAGATGCCAATTTCTATGTAGGTATAGACAGACATTTCTCTCCTGCAAGAAGGATGCTCATGCCTGGGGAAACTAAACTTTTGGATATTAACAAGTCTAATATGTTTAATGACCCGAGGGAACAGCAGAAGGCTCATGATGAATATCAGGGTGTGAAGATATCAAAACGTGAACATGTTCTTCCTACTGTTGTCATCACAGCACGAAAGAGGATATTTGAGAATGCCCGTGCTTCATGGCAGAGTGAGGGAACAGGACGCGAATATTCTTCTTTGTTCTATGATGCTGAGGCAGATGCAGACGTGTTTGCTGATAATGGAAAGGAGGTTCCAACTCTTTGGGAGTGGTTGCATATGCGTAATGACTTCTTCACAACTAATGCAACCTCAGATAATGTGACAGAATCAACAACTGCAATGTCTCTGGAGGAGTCATCGGCACCTACTTCTGTTTCCCTTGATGCAGATATGAATAGTACAAGTTCTATGAACGAGTCAGATCTTGCAAGCAATTCGGATAAGGGACTTAATGGTGAAGACCTTAATATGGATAAGATTGAGGGACATGGCGTGTTTGATGATGGTCTTGCATACAAGAATCGCCCTATTGTATGGGTTCTTAACAATGCTTTCTGTGCTATCACTCATCTGGGTGGCATGAAACTGACAGACATGCAGGAACTTCGTGGAACAATAGAACCGATGCCTCAGTTTATAGATGAGATAAAGTCTGTATATGTGTCGGAGAATCCTAAGGCATATCAGGGTGTTCTCATGTCTTCAATGTTGAGCGGAAAAGATCCTGTAACTGTTTTTGTGTACACTTATGCTTCAAGGCATAGAGATAAGAAGGGTATTCGTACAACTATATATAAGGGTTATAACTATACCAAGACTTTCGAGATGGAAGACTATAGCATCTATCCTCCTATGGAGGACTTCCGCCGTACCGTTTACTGGGAACCAAATGTGGTGACTGATAACAATGGTAATGCTCGACTTGAGTTCTGGAATAATAGTAGCATCCACGAGATGTATATTAGTGCAGAGGGTATTGCTCCTAATGGAACTGTACTTGTTAATGAGTAAAGGGTTAAGAGGTTAAAGGTTAGCCTGACCCTAAGGACTCTAAAGACCCTAAAGTCCTTAAGGCCTATAGTGTCCCTAAAGACTCTCAGGTCCCTATCTCCTCAAAGTAACGCGTAACTTAAATAATAATAGATAAATGAAGAGTATGAAATTTCGCCTCATTGTGATGAACTTCCTTGAGTTTGCTGCATGGGGGGCTTACTTAACTTCAATGGGTGCCTATCTTGCTTCTGCAGGACAAGGTACTAACATAGGTAATTTCTATGCTATTCAGGGAGTGGTGTCTATATTCATGCCAGCTCTTATGGGTATTGTGGCTGACCGTTGGGTTCAGGCTCAGCGTCTTCTCTCATTCTGCCATTTCATGGCTGCCGTGTTTATGGGTGTCGCTACATGGATTGCTGTTGGAGCAGGTGATGGACCTGTTAATGGTTCTGCTCTCTTTGCTGCCTATACAGCAAGTGTTGCTTTCTATATGCCAACCCTTGCATTGTCTAACTCAGTTGCCTATACTGCTCTCGACTATGCCGGTCTTGATACAGTAAAGGCATTCCCACCTATCCGTGTGTTTGGTACTGTGGGATTCATCTGTGCTATGCTGTTTGTAGACTTTGCAGGTTACCAGAACACACCTTATCAGTTCCTTGTATCAGGTGTTATAAGTTGCGCTTTGGCAGTCTATTCTCTTACATTACCTAACTGTCCTGTAGGTCGTAATAGTGGAAAGCAGTCTATCATGGAGGCTTTTGGACTCAAGGCTTTCACTCTCTTCAAGGACAAGAAGATGGCATTCTTCTTTATCTTCTCTTTCCTTCTTGGTGTGAGTCTCCAGATCACTAACGGTTATGCTAATCCATATATCCAGTCTTTTGGACAGTATGAAGAATTTGCTGATGCTTACTTTGTAGAACATAGTAATCTCCTCATTTCTCTTTCACAGATGAGTGAGACACTCTGTATCCTTCTTATTCCATTTGCATTGAAGAAGTTTGGAATAAAGAACGTGATGCTCATATCTATGTTTGCATGGGTAGGACGCTTTGGCTTCTTTGGATTGGGTGACCCAGCTGGTAATGTATGGCTTTTCATTCTCAGTTGCATTGTGTATGGTGTAGCATTTGACTTCTTCAATGTAAGTGGCTCGCTCTTTGTTGATAAGGAGACAGATGTAAGTATGCGTTCTTCTGCTCAGGGACTCTTCATGCTTATGACTAATGGTCTTGGCGCTACATTTGGTTCTCTTGCAGCTAAGGAGGTAATCAATCATTTCGTGTATACCGATGCTTCAGACCTCTCATATATGAGTCTTGAGGGATGGCGTACATCTTGGTTCATTTTTGCGGGTTATGCCCTTGTTGTGGGTGTTGCATTCGCTATACTTTTTGAATATAAGCATAATAAGGAATAATGGCAGACGAAGATTTTGATATCAGAGAACAGCGCAACAGGTCTGATAAGGATTTTGAGAATGCTCTGCGCCCATTGAGATTCGAGGATTTCAGTGGACAGCAGAAGGTTGTCGAGAACCTTAGAATCTTTGTTGAGGCTGCAAAGTATCGTGGTGAACCTCTTGACCACACTCTCCTTCATGGTCCTCCAGGACTTGGTAAGACTACCTTGAGTAATATCATAGCTAATGAACTGGGAGTTGGTTTTAAGGTCACATCTGGTCCTGTACTTGACAAACCGGGTGACCTTGCCGGTATTCTTACCAGTCTTGAGGAGAATGATGTGCTCTTCATTGACGAGATTCATCGACTCTCGCCGGTGGTGGAGGAGTATCTCTATTCTGCTATGGAGGACTACCGTATAGATATCATGATAGACAAGGGTCCTTCGGCAAGGAGTATCCAGATAGACCTGAGTCCTTTCACTCTTATCGGTGCCACTACTCGTAGCGGTCTTCTTACTGCTCCTCTCCGTGCCCGTTTTGGTATCAATCTTCATCTGGAGTATTATGATGCAGAGACTCTTACCAAGATCATCCTTCGTTCTGCAAATCTTCTTGGTGTACCTTGTGACTATGATGCGGCAGGTGAGATAGCAAGTCGTTCTCGTGGTACACCTCGTATTGCCAATGCCTTGCTTCGTCGTGTACGTGACTTTGCTCAGGTTAGGGGTAATGGTACTATTGACTTGCATATTGCTCATGTTGCGCTTGAGGCTCTCAACATTGACAAGTATGGTCTTGACGAGATAGATAATAAGCTTCTGCTCACTATCATCGATAAGTTCAAGGGTGGTCCTGTAGGAATAAGTACCATAGCGACTGCTATAGGTGAGGATTCTGGTACTGTGGAGGAAGTGTATGAACCATTCCTTATTAAGGAGGGATTTATCAAGCGAACTCCTCGTGGACGTGAGGTGACAGAGATGGCATATCATCATCTTGGCCGTTCCCCATACGTGAATCCTAAGGACAATTCCGGCATGAGGAATATGTTTGATATTTAGGAATCTGTCATTTGGAGTGGCTTCCGGAGTATCTGGTATATTCGGATTATCCGGTACTCCCGGCATATCCGGATTATCCGGTCAATTCATAATTCACAACTTATAACTCAAAATAATCTATGAAGAAAACAATTCTTGCAGTTGCAATCGCAATGGTTAGCGTTTTTACTGCCAACGCTCAGAAGGTGTCAATCCTTGGTGACTCATATTCTACTTATGGGGGTGCTGTAACTCCTCATTGGAACTATTGCTGGTATAATGGTTCTGATAAGAAGAATGAACAGAAGAATGATGTGGAGTCTGTTGAACAGACATGGTGGAGTCTTGTTATCAAGGAGAAAGGATATACTCTTGAGAAGAACAATTCTTTCTCAGGTTCTACAGTTTGCTATACTGGTTATGGCAGGCAGGATTACTCTGACCGTGCTTTCATCACTCGTATGTGCAACCTTGGTAACCCAGATATCATCCTCATCCTTTCTGGTACAAATGATTCTTGGGCTAAGTCACCTATCGGTTATTATGAATATACAAGTTGGACTCGTGAACAGCTTTATGCCTTCCGTCCTGCATTCTGCTATATGATTAGCTATATCAAACAGAACTATCCAAAGGCTCGTATTGTCAATATCTGTAATAGTGAATTGTCAAAGGAGGTAACAGAAACTCAGGCAAAGGTGTGTGAGTATTATGGCGTGACAAATGTACAACTTCATGATATAGATAAGCAGTCAGGACATCCTTCTATAAAAGGAATGAGAGCCATTGCTACTCAGGTAGAAGAGGTACTGAAATAAAAAATCTTAATAATGTTTTGATTTTCTTAATTAAAAATCATTACCTTTGCCGCCAAATTTTGAACAACAACTATAAATATGCAAAAGAATTTAGTGATTGTTGAGTCTCCAGCTAAAGCAAAAACTCTGGAGAAATTCCTTGGAAGTGACTTCAAGGTCATGTCGAGTTATGGACATATTCGAGATTTGAAGAAGAAGGAGATGAGTGTTGACCTCAACGACTTCTCACCAAAATATGAGATTCCAGCAGATAAGGCCGAAGTTGTCAAGAAACTTAAGGAACAAGCTGCACAGTCAGAAACAGTCTGGCTTGCATCCGATGAGGACCGCGAGGGAGAAGCTATATCTTGGCACCTTAGTCAGGTACTTGGGCTTGATCCTGCGGAAGCCAAACGTATCGTGTTCCACGAAATCACAAAGACTGCTATTCTTGAGGCTATTGAGCATCCACGCACTATTGATATCAATCTTGTAAATGCTCAACAGGCTCGTCGTGTACTTGACCGTATTGTCGGTTTCAAGCTTTCACCTGTTCTATGGAAAAAGTTGAAGCCAAGTCTAAGTGCTGGTCGTGTACAGAGTGTTGCTGTTCGCCTTATCGTTGAACGTGAAAAGGAAATAGAGAACTTCAAGAGTGAGAACTCATTCAAGATAACTGCTGTGTTCCAGGTTAAGGATGCTGATGGCAAGAGCGTTGACCTTAAGGCTGACCTTGACTCTCGTTTCAAGACAAAGGAGGAGGCAGAGGCTTTCCTTGAGTCTTGCAAGGGCAAAGAGTTCTCTATTACAGAGATTCAGACAAAACCGGTGAAGAAGACTCCTGCACCACCATTCACTACCTCTACTCTCCAGCAGGAGGCAGCACGTAAACTTGGATTTACCGTGGCTCAGACAATGATGGTGGCTCAGCAGCTCTATGAATCAGGACGCATTACTTATATGCGAACTGACTCTGTGAACCTTTCTTCACTCTGTATCAATACAACCAAGGAGGAGATCCTCAAACTTCATGGCGAGAAGTATTCTAATCCTCGCCAGTATCATACAAGTGCTAAGGGTGCTCAGGAGGCTCACGAGGCTATCCGTCCTACATATATAAGTACACATGAGATAGAGGGCAAGTCGCAGGAACAGCGTCTCTATGACCTTATCTGGAAGCGTACCATTGCCTGTCAGATGGCAGATGCTGAGGCTGAAAAGACTATCATCACTATTGGTGCTGAAGGAATTGGTGATCTCAAATTTGTTGCATCTGGTGAGGTAATCACATTTGACGGATTCCTTCGTGTATATCGTGAATCGGTGGATGATGATGCTTCACAGGATGATGTGGCAGGATTGCTCCCACCTGTCGAGGTAGGAGAGGTTCTTGGCATGAAGGAGATTGTCGCAACTGAGAAGTTTACTCAGCATCCTCTACGTTATACAGAGGCGAGTCTCGTTAAGAAACTTGAGGAACTGGGTATTGGACGCCCATCTACATATGCTCCAACTATATCTACCATTCAGCAGCGTGAGTATGTTGAGAAGGGCGATAAGAGAGGTACGGAGTGTGAATATACTATTCTTAAACTTAAGGGTACTAAGATCACCGATACAACAAAGAAGGAGGTGATGGGAAATGAAAAGGGTAAGTTGCTCCCAACAGATATTGGTACTGTTGTAAATGATTTCCTTGTTCGTTTCTTCCCTTCAATCATCGACTACAACTTCACAGCAAAGGTAGAGAAGGAGTTCGATGAGATTGCAGAAGGAAATTCTGGATGGAAGAATATGATGAGCAGTTTCTATACTGACTTTGACAAGCTTGTAGAAACTACTATGAATGATAAGTCTGAGCATAAGGTTGGTGAACGTGTTCTTGGAACAGATCCTCAGTCAGGCAAACCTGTTAGTGTGAAGATTGGACGTTTTGGTCCTGTCGTGCAGATTGGTTCGGCAACAGATGAGGAGAAACCTAAGTTTGCTCAGTTAAAGAAGGAACAGAGCATTCAGACTCTTACTC
The DNA here is from genome assembly GCA_045641785.1 of Bacteroidaceae bacterium. Lineage (GTDB taxonomy): Bacteria > Bacteroidota > Bacteroidia > Bacteroidales > Bacteroidaceae > Minthosoma. The sequence goes on along the minus strand of JAZUHP010000010.1, from coordinate 31,557 downwards.
TTGAGGAGGCACTTGAACTCTTCAAACTTCCACGTACACTTGGTGAGTATGAGGGTGAGAATATCGTTATTGGTGCAGGTCGTTTCGGACCATATATACAGCATGCCAAGAAGTATGTAAGTATACCAAAGGATATGGATCCTCTGTCTCTTGAACTCTCAGATGCTATTGCGCTTATTGAAGAGAAACGTCAGGAGGAAAAGAATAGTCACCTCAAGCAGTTTGATGAGGACGCCGAACTTGAAGTCCTTGCTGGTAGATACGGTCCTTATATCAAGTATAAGGGTGCAAACTATAAGTTGCCTAAGACTGTGACTGATCCTAAGACTCTCACTTATGAGCAATGTATGGAGATTATCAATAACCAGGGTGAAGCTGCACCTAAGAGGACTTATAGGAGAACAAAGAAAGCTTAGCCTGCGAGAGTTGAGGGTTTAGGGTTGAGTGTTTAGAGTTGAGAGTGATACTCGAATTTTACTATTCAACTGATAACTGTTAATTTTGATACTGACTCCTGGTTGAATAGCAAAACATAAAGGTGTTCTGTAACTAATACTTATAGGAAATTGAAAAGGATTTTTCTCATAGGATATATGGGAGCCGGCAAGACCACAATAGGTAAGGTGCTGGCGCGAGAGATGGACATAGATTTCTTTGACCTTGACTGGTATATTGAGGATAGGTTTCACAAGAAGATTCCTGAGATATTCGCAGAGCAAGGTGAGTCTGCTTTTCGAGATATTGAGCGTAAGATGCTACATGAGGTTGGCGAATTTGAGAATGTCATCGTTTCATGTGGTGGTGGTACTCCTTGTTTCTTTGACAACATAGACTTCATGAATGAAAGGGGAGATGTGGTGTATCTCAATGCACAGCCTTCTGTGCTAAAGGAACATCTTCTTATGGGCAAGAGTCAACGCCCACTCATTCAGGGAAAGACGCCTGAGGAACTGGAGGTGTACATAGGTGAATCACTTGAGCATCGTAAACCTTTCTATGAGAAGGCTAATCATGTCCTTGACATAGATGTTATCCACACAAAGGAAGAGATACTTGACTATGCCCATCAGATAATGGATATGATTGGCAGTAAATAACTCCAACACTCAAAAGCTAAAGCTAAATTACTTTTAAGATATTTTATACTAAATGAGAAAATGGCGTATTGATGACTCCAACGAACTTTATGGTATAAACGGTTGGGGCGTAAACTATTTTCATATCAATGATAAGGGTAATGTTGCCGTTACTCCACGTAAGGATGGGGTAGAGGTGGACCTTAAGGAGGTGATGGATGATCTTGCCTTGAGAGATGTTTCTGCACCTGTTCTTGTTCGTTTTCCTGATATCATTGACAATCGTATCGAGAAGACTGCCACATGCTTTGATATTGCTTCAAAGGAGTATGGCTATACTGCAGAGAACTTCATCATCTATCCTATTAAGGTCAACCAGATCAGTCCTGTAGTTGAGGAGGTGATAAAGCACGGAAAGAAGTTTAATCTGGGTCTTGAAGCAGGTTCAAAGCCTGAGCTTCATGCTGTGCTTGCAGTAAACATGAATAGTGACTCTCTCATCATCTGTAATGGTTACAAGGATGAGAGCTACATAGAACTTGCCTTGCTTGCCCAAAAGATGGGTAAGAGAATCTTTATAGTGGTTGAGAAGTTCAATGAACTTGAGATTATCACCAAGGTTGCAAAGCGTCTGAATGTACGCCCTAATATGGGTATTCGTATCAAACTTGCTGCTAGTGGTAGTGGCAAGTGGGAAGAGAGTGGTGGCGATGCCAGCAAGTTTGGTCTCACGTCAGGCGAACTCCTTACAGCTTTGAGCTATATCGAGTCTAATGACATGAAGGATTGCCTCAAACTTATCCACTTCCATATAGGTTCACAGATTACTAAGATTCGCCGTATTCAGAATGCACTTCGTGAGGCAAGTATGTTCTATGTCCAGCTTCATAAGTTGGGGTATAACGTGGAGTTCGTAGATTGCGGTGGTGGACTTGGTGTTGACTACGATGGTAGCCGTTCAAGTAACTCAGAGAGCTCTGTCAACTATTCTATACAGGAGTATGTCAATAACTGTGTCTACACATTCGTTGAGGCTGCTAACAATAATGAGGTCCCTCAGCCAAATATAATCACAGAGGGTGGTCGCTCACTTGCTGCCCACCATTCTGTACTTATCATGGAGGTGCTTGAGACAACAGAGGTTCCTGCTATGCCTGATGAGTTTGTCATAGGTGATGAAGATCATGAACTCGCAAAGGATCTCTATGAGGTATGGTGCAACCTTAATGTTCGTAACATGCTGGAGAACTGGCATGATGCTCAACAGATACGTGAGGAGGCACTTGACCTTTTTGCACATGGTATGCTTGATCTTCGTACCCGTGCTGAGATTGAGAGGATGTATTGGGCTGTGGCAAGAGAAATCAATTCGCATGTTCATACTATGAAACATGTGCCGGAGGAGTTCCATTCACTTGACAAGTTGCTTGCAGACAAGTATTTCTGTAACTTCTCACTCTTCCATTCTCTACCTGACTCATGGGCTATTGACCAGATATTCCCAATCATGCCAATTCAGCGTCTTGACGAACGTCCTGACCGTAATGCTACCATTCAGGACATCACATGTGACTCTGATGGTAAGATCGCTTCTTTTGCTACAGAGAGTGGAATAAGTCATTTCATACCTGTTCACTCGCTTGACAAGAAGAAGGGTAGCTACTATATTGGTGTGTTCCTCGTAGGTGCTTATCAGGAGATTCTTGGTGATATGCATAATCTTTTCGGTGATACCAATGCTGTTCATATCACAACAGATAAAGAGGGTTATCATATCAACAACATCATTGATGGTGAGACGGTGGCTGATGTCCTTTCATTTGTTCAGTATGAACCTAAGAAGATGGTACGAAGTCTTGAGATATGGACAAAGCAGGCTATTAAGGATGGAAAGATTACGTTGGATGAGGGTAAGGAGTTCCTTGACACTTACCGAAGTGGTCTTTATGGTTATACTTATTTGGAATAATTTAAGGTAGGTTCCATTAATTAGCTTGAGAAAGTTTTTACTCCTTTAACTCCATATAAGTGAAGCGTTATCGCTTGCGCTTCCGCAGAAAGAAACTTAAAGCAATAAACTTATAAATCGGGTGGGTTGATTTTATCAACTCACCTTTTTTGTTCAAGATAGTTTTATAGCCTTAGAATACTACTTTTACCCTACAAGGAGAACTCGAGGTATACATGGTTTGCTTACGACTTGCTTACGACAATTGTCGTAAGCAAGTCGTAAGCAAACCATGTTATGCTCGTGTTTTAGTTGTATGTTCATTAATGCCCTATCTGTGTTTCTTTATCTATTCCATACCGATTAATAAGTAATGCGAACTCGATGATTTTAACCGCGCATGGCGAGAACGAAATAAAAAGAAAAACAAGAGTTTTGTACATATTGAATGGATTTTCTTCTTTTTTAGTCCTTTTTTACCTATAATAGATGCTGTTTGTTTAATTTTTAATGGTTTATTTATTATCTTTGCAAGTGAGATTATGTAAAATGTAAAACAGTTTATTGTTTTATCGTTATACTAACAAACAACTTAATTAACAAAAACTACAATTTCTCTATGAAAAGACTTTACTCTTTTTTGTCTGTGTTGGCATTTAGCTCTATAAGCTATTATGCTGCTGCACAGAATGAGCTTGTTGTTGGTGATGTTAAGGTCGGTGACCTCATCACTTTGAGCAACGGTTCACAGTGGTATGTAGGAACAAATGAAATCACAAATGGTTCATTTGATGCTGATCCTGCCAAGAATGATAACAAGATCCTTGGTTGGACAATTGGTAATTATGCTCAGATGACTACATCTACCTTCGCTTGGATGAAGGAAGGTGGTTATGATGGCGGTCCTTATATCCAGGCATCAAAGCATACTGGTTCTAATGGTGATGGTTCAATCTGCCAGAGATGGACTCTTGAACCAGGAGAGCGTTATTACTTCTCTTTCTACCTCTCTAAGAACTCTGCTAACAACCAGTACATCCCTGTTGTAACTCTTACATCTGAGGAATCTACAGGTGGTGGTCAGAACGAGAAACTTTCTGAGGGTGCTAAGCAGCTCATCGGTAAGAATGGTGAGGATGTTGGTGAAATCCTTGGCTTCGGTAACTTCCTTGACGAGAATGGTGACGGTGTTGGCGAATGGTGCCAGACTGCATGTTCTTTCGAGTCTTTGGAATACACTTACCTTCAGTTCAATGCTCGTTGGCTTAAGGAAAACAAGATTCAGGCATGTTTTGACGGTTTCTTCCTCGCTAAGTTGTACAATCCAGAGGAAATGACTCCTTCTCAGGTTGCTTACCTTGGTCTTTATTCTGACGTTCTGAAGTTGTCTGAAGCTGCAGGATTTGAGGATTATTCTTCAATCGTAGACGAGTTGAATACTTATGCAAGCGAAGGTGCAATTTCAAACGGTACTTCATTCTCTAATCTTTCAGAGGATAGTCCTATTGAGGACCTCCAGGAAGCAATCAGCTTGATTGAAGATAAGCTCAAGGTTGCACAGGCTTCTTTGGCAAAGTTCACAGAGTTTGATAACTTGCTTGTTATTGCAGACGAATTGGTTAATAGCCCAGTTACTTATCCTGGTTTGAAGGATTTCGCTGATAAGGTATCTAATTATTCTACATATCAGGCTGAGGGTTATTTCTCACCAGATGATGATATTCTTGCTTCTGACTTCATCGCGTCTGCTGTTGAGGATCTTAAGAAGGCTATCTTCGAGTATCGCACTTCTCAGGTTGCTACTGAGAAAAATCCTGCTGATTACACATTCTATGTAGAGAATCCTAACTTTGATGCACAGGGTCCTTGGTACATCGGTACATCAGGTGGTGACCAGCGTCTTAACACTCTTGCTGATGAGGAGGGTGTAGCACTCACTTGCTGGAATGCTTGGCGTAATTCTGCTAACTTCACAGATAACACAATTCAGCAGGATATCAAGGGTCTTCCAAATGGATACTACTCTGTAACTGCTAAGATGTGTACACAGAGCAACTGTATCACAGACCAGCACTTGTTTGTTGCTTCTTCTGCAGAGACTGCTGTTTCTCCAGTTATGACAATTGCTGCTTGGGATCCATACCAGTGGGAACCTCTTACAACAGGTAAGGTTCTCGTTGTAGATGGTAACCTTAAGATTGGTGCTACTTCAACTGGTGCTGCTGATATGCCTGATGGCTATACAGATTACCGTGCTGGATGGTACTGTGTAACAAACTTCGTCCTCAACTATCTTGGTGAGGCTTCTGAAGAGGCTTATGCTGCTGCTGTTTCAAAGAAGATTGAAGATGCTAAGGCTCAGGCTGACACAATGCACCTCGCTGCTGATAAGGCTGCTTATCTTGATTCTATCAGCAAGGTTAAGACTGTTGATGATCTTGTTGCTCTCAATGCTGCTGCTAAGATTGCTTCTGCTTCAGAAGCTGAATATGCTGGTGTAATGGGTGGTACTTACAAGACTCTTCAGGACACTATCGCAGCTGCTCCAGAAGCTATGATCTCTAAGTTGTCTAAGGTTGTTGTTGACATGACAACTAACTATATCAATTCTGCTGAGGCTACTTATACTGAAACAGGTAAGTATACTGAGGTTCTCCGTAAGTACCTCAACGACTTCGCTCCTGTATTTGACGCTGCAGCTGAAGCTCTTGAAGCTGTAGGTGAGAATGGTAAGGCTGCTATCAACTCAACAGTTGACGGTATCGTTGCTAAGTATCTTGCACTTGGCACTCTTCCTGCAATTGCAGACATTGATGCTGCTATCTCTGCTATCAAGAACGCTATCCACGTTGCTGGTAACGCTGACGTTACAATTGCTGATGGTGCAGATATGACTTGCTTCATCTCTAACCCAACAATCGAGGGTGTTAGCGATGTTAAGGCTCAGGTTGAGGGATGGACTACAGAACTTGCTAACTCTGGTAACAATAATGTTACTAATGCTGGACAGCAGGTTTATGGTGATGGTCACTATTTGGATTCTTGGAATGGTAATGCAGGTGTACTTAATGTAAATACATTCCAGACTCTTTCTGTACCAAACGGTACATACACATTGTCTGCTATTGCTCGTACAACAGGTGATGGTTTCTATCTCTATGCTATTGCTGATGATGAGGCTCCTGTTCTCTCTGAGGTTAAGGTTGTTCCTACTAACGTTACTAAGTATATTGACTCTGCACTTAAGAGTGAGGCAGGAACAGACTCTATCGACGTAAGAAATGATACTTATGGAGAGGTTTGGATTGAGGCTGCTGAGAAGGTAAGTGCTGCATTCAATGGTGCTGTTGCTGGTGAGGCATATAGCATGTACAATGTTGTTATTGAAAGCAACGATGGATCTGAAGAGTGTCCAGCTACAGTTGATGAGGAGACTTGGTCTATCTTCTGTGCAAATAATGGTGCAGGACGTGGTTGGAGCAAGGTTTCTCTTACTGTAGAGGTAAAGAATCACAAACTCGTTGTAGGTGTTGCTACAGGTGACGCATTTGAGGGTGCTAACGCATTCACAGGAACTTGGCTTTCTGCTGATAACTTCAAGCTTGTTTTGGATAAGGCAGGTGACAACGATGGTTGGACTCCAACAACTGGTGTTTCAAGCGTAGAGTCTGATGCTACAATCGCAACAGTTTACTCTGTTTCTGGTGCTAAGGTTTCTGGTCTCCAGAAGGGCATCAACATTGTAGTTATGTCTGACGGTTCTGTTGTTAAGAGACTCGTTAAGTAACAATAACGATATATTATTAGAAGAAGGCATCGGTTTTTCCGATGCCTTCTTTGCTGTTTAAATAATAAGCAGTACATTTGCAACATATATTTCGAAAAGATAAAATAATATTATCATCAGTTGCATAATGGCCAGTTTAAAAGCATTGGTTAAGGATACCGCAATATATGGTATGTCCTCAATCGTAGGTAGATTCCTCAATTATCTCCTTGTTCCTCTTTACACTAATGTTATTTCTGCAGAAAGTGGTGGATATGGTGTTGTAACAAACCTGTATTCATACGTTGCTCTTATTATGGCATTCCTTACCTTTGGTATGGAAACTACTTTCTTCCGTTTTGCTAATGATGAAAAGGAGGATAGTCAGAGTGTCTTTTCCACTGCTATGGCTACGGTTAGCTCTTTAGCATTGGTTTTTCTTGCTTGTATCTTTATCTTTATAGAACCAATAGGGGAGTATACAGGCTATTCTGACCATCATAATTTCATTTATATGATGGCTTCTGTGGTAACACTTGATGCCATACAGTCTATACCATTCTGTTACCTTCGTTTTAAGAAGCGCCCAATTAAGTTTGCGTTTGTTAAGTTGTTCTTCATCTTTATGAACATAGGATTAAATCTTTTCTATTTCCTTTGGCTCGAGAAAACAGATGTGTTCTATGTGTTCTCCATAAATCTTGCTTGTACTGCTATTCTTTCTTTCTTCTTTATTCCAGAACTTGTATCTATCAAGTGGAATGTGGATCTTACTTTGCTTAGAAGAATGCTTAAGTACTCTTGGCCAATACTTATTCTTAGTGTTACTGCTGTGCTTAATCAGGCTCTCGATAAGATTATCTTCCCTTGGGCTTATACAAGAGGTGGAGACTTTACGGTACATGAGGCAGAGGTACAGCTTGGAATATATGGGGCATGTGTTAAGGTTGCTATGATCATGGCAATGATTACTCAGGCGTTTAGATATGCCTATGAACCTATTGTGTTTGCAAAGAGCAAGGAGGGCGATAGCAAGGAGTACTATGGTCTTGCTATGAAGTATTTCGTTATATTCACATTGTTCGCTTTCTTATGTGTTGTCGGCTATATGGACATTCTAAAACACATTATTGGTGCTGAATATCGAGAAGGACTTGCTACAGTCCCTATTGTGATGGCTGCGGAAATAATGATGGGTATATACTTCAATCTCTCTTTCTGGTATAAGTTGATTGATGAGACTCTTTGGGGTGCATTGTTCTCTGTTGTTGGATGTTGTGTCCTCGTAGCTGTAAATATCATATTTGTTCCGAAATACGGTTACATGGCATGTGCTTGGGGAGGATTCTCTGCCTATGCAACTGCAATGTCTTTGTGCTATATTGTAGGTCGATTCAGGAACCCAATCAAGTATGATATAAAGAGCATTGGTATGTATGTCTTGATTACGGCTTTATTCTTTGTTATCATGACGAATTTGCCAGACTTTGTCGAGTCTTTTATACTTAGAATAATTATCAATACTGTTCTTATCATTCTTTTTGTTGCGCACATCATTTATCATGATCTGCCTCTTGCAAGCATACCGGTTATTGGTAAGAAGTTTAGAAATAAATAACTATTTTTATATGAAAAAAACTTTTGTCAGCATTATCCTTGCTGTTGCCTCATCTCTTTTGCCTGGTACAGCTAAGGCGGACGAGGGTATGTGGGTTGTAGGAAACATTTCTCAGAAAACGGATTCTCTTCTTCATAGTATGGGACTTGAACTCACATCTGAAGAGTTGTATTCGTCAGATACTCCTTCGCTCAATAATGCCATCGTTCAGTTTGGTGGTTTCTGCTCTGGTGTTGTGGTTTCTCCTGATGGACTTGTTTTCACTAATCATCATTGTGGATTTGGTTCTATTCAGAGTCACTCTTCTGTAAAGCACGATTATCTCAAAAATGGTTTCATTGCAAAAAGCTATAAGGAGGAATTGCCTAATGAGGATCTATATGTTCTTTTCCATTTGAAGACTATTGATGTTACTGACAGAATACTTGGGCAAATACCTGATAGTGCATCTAAGGATACTCGTGTGCAAATGATTGATTCTATCGCCCTTGTTCTTGAAGAGATGGTGAGTCTTAACAATGAGGGCATATTTGGCGATATTAGCGCGTTCTACAAGGGGTCTAAGTACCTTATGAGCATATATCAGCGTTATGATGATGTTCGCCTTGTTTGTGCTCCACCACAATGCCTTGGCAAATATGGTGGTGATACAGATAACTGGATGTGGCCACGACAGACTTGTGACTTCTCTGTGTTCCGTATCTATGCTGGTGTGGATAATCGTCCTGCTCCTTATTCTGAGAATAATGTACCTTTCAAACCTATATCATATGCAAAGGTGTCTACTCAAGGATTTAGTGAAGGTGATTATGTCATGACACTTGGTTATCCTGGATCTACTGACCGTTATCTAAGTAGCTATGGCATCATCAACACAATGAGGTGTACTAATGATGTTCGTTACCAGGTTCGTGGCGTAAAACTTGATATCATAAACAATGCTATGCGTTCAAGTGACGCTATTAGAATAATGTATGCATCAAAGCAGGCAAGTAGTTCTAATTACTGGAAGTTCTCTTTGGGTCAGAATACTGCTCTTGAGAACCTAAAGGTGCTTGATGAGAAACGTGCATTGGAGTCACAGATTGCTAAATGGATAAGTTCGGATTCGGTTGCGCATGCCAAGTACATCGGTGTACTTGACTCATTGAAATCTATTTATGAGCGCTCTTATAATCTGTCTTTTTCACAGAACATGTTTGTGGAATCTTTCCTTCAGGGCTCCGATATCTTGAACTTCATACTCTATAAGAATATGTATGGTTCTATGTCAGATGCAAGTCTCAAACCATTTGGCGAGAGAGTGGCTCAGACTTATAAGGATCTTGATGTAGAAACAGACAAAAAGATTTTTGCTGCATTACTAAAGAATTATCTTGAAAAAGTTCCATGCGATGAGTATAAGCCAACAGCCTTACTCTATAGAATAGATTCTTTGGCTCATGGTAATGTTGATGCTTTCGTTGATTATCTTTATAAGAATTCTGTGTTCGCAAAGCCTGATGTTCTTGCTAATGTCTATGACTTTGCAGATGTTGCTCATGACCCTATGGTTGATGTCGCTATTGACCTCATACAGTTGCTTGGCAAAATATACAGTGATAATAATGCTGCCGATTATGAACGCCTTCTTGGTGAAGCTCTTCGTGAGATGAACAGCTCACATGAGTATTATCCAGATGCTAACTTCACAATGCGTCTCAGCTACGGTATGTTTGAGCCAATCAATTATGCTAATGGAACAACGGGATTGAAGGAGGAAGCAACAAATCTTGTGACTACTCCGCAATCATTGATTAATAAGCACGATAATGATCTTGCTAATCTTGACTTTGAACTTATTGATCCTGTCTATAAATGGATGAAGAGAGGCAAGTTCTCTGCTAAATATATTGATCAGAATACAGGTAAACTTCCTCTGTGTTATCTTACCACAAATGACATAACTGGTGGTAACTCAGGATCGGGTATGTTTGATGGAAAAGGACGTCTTGTTGGACTTGCTTTTGATGGAAACTGGGAAGCTATGTCTGGAGACATTAAATTTGACAGAAATTTACAGCGCTGTATTGGTGTTGATGTTCGTTGGATACTTAGTGTCATCGATGACTATTTTAAGGGCAAGAACCTTATCAAACAACTTACAATAGAATAGATTTGTATATGCGCTTACTTTGATGGTCAAAGTAAGAATACAGTTCAAAGAACTAATACATTATGCATAATAACAAAATAGGGCGGTCGTTCTCGACTGCCCTATTTTACTCAATACACCATGCTTAATTTTATAAGCTTTATTTGGAAGCATGATCTAATTGTCCACTTGTTTTAATAGCTTTTCCTGAATCCATCCTTTCCCTATGCTTCCCTTCTAAACCTAAATAAATCCACATTAAAATATAAGTCCAAAATTTTCTTTGCTATATTCCACTAAAGTTCTATTATGAATACTATGTGTTTATATTTCTTGTTAGAAATTATTCTTCTTGAATTTTTACATTGCAAAGATACGAACAATGAACTATAGCCTATATGATGAAATAACAATTATTCTGACATCTTATTGATGAAATAACAATATGTAGTGTTAAAATAGCAATATCACTATCCGTTTTACTTATTAAATGTTTCAAAACTTTGCTGTTTGTTTCATTTAGCTAAAAAATAGGTAAAAATGCAATTATTGTGTTTTTGCTTATTTTGTGCCTTTTTTGTGTGTCTGTAATAACTGTTTTTGGATAAGTGTTTACTATATTCGGAGTGTCTTTCGCTATAATCATTGCTTCTTTTAGGTAAGTAATCAGAATTCTGCTCACTTACTTATAATGTTTTTTTTATCATCAATGCTTTTGTATATTCCAAAAATAAGTCGTACCTTTGCAGATGTTTTAAAATGTGGATAGATTTGGGCTGCTTGCAACCACAGAAAAAAATGCTAAAATTCAAACCTCTATTTTGGTTTGATTGCATTTATGCCTAATTTCCGTCCCCATTAATTTATTAACTTATTATATTAAATTATGGGATATTTATTTACATCTGAATCTGTCAGTGAAGGACATCCAGACAAAGTAGCTGATCAGATTAGTGACGCAGTTCTTGACAACCTTCTTGCTTTTGATCCAAAATCGAAAGTTGCTTGTGAAACACTTGTTACTACAGGACAGGTGGTAATTGCTGGTGAGGTAAAGTCAACAGCTTATGTTGACCTTATGGAAATAGCCAGACGAGCAATTAATAAGATTGGTTACACAAAGTCGTCATATAAGTTTGATGGCGAAAGTTGTGGAGTGTTCAATGCTATTCATGAGCAATCAGGCGATATTAATCGCGGAGTTGAACGTAAAGAACCTATGGACCAGGGTGCAGGCGACCAGGGTATGATGTTCGGATATGCAACCAATGAGTCAGAGAATTATATGCCTCTTACTCTCGATCTAAGTCACCGTATTCTTCGTGTGCTTGCAGATATTCGTCGTGAAGGCAAGGAAATGACTTATAAGCGCTCAAATGGCAAGGTCGTTTCGTATCTTCGTCCAGATGCAAAGAGTCAGGTCACTATTGAATATGATGATAACAATAAGCCTGTACGTATTGATACAATCGTCGTAAGTACACAACATGATGATTTTGTTGGTTTGGCCAATGACCCTGAGTGTCATAGTTCACTTGTTGCTCCTACTCAAAAGGAAGCTGATGAACAAATGCTTGCTCGTATCAAGGAAGATGTAAAAAATGTACTTATTAAAAGAGTTATAAGTGAAATTGAAGATCCTGCAATCAAGGCGCTCTTCAATGATGACATCACTTACCATGTAAATCCTACAGGAAAGTTTGTGATTGGTGGACCTCATGGTGATACAGGACTTACAGGTCGTAAGATAATAGTTGATACTTATGGTGGTAGAGGTGCACATGGAGGTGGCGCATTCTCTGGTAAGGATCCAAGTAAGGTTGACCGTTCTGCAGCTTATGCAGCTCGTCACATTGCTAAAAATATGGTTGCAGCCGGTGTTGCTGATGAGATGCTTGTTCAGGTCAGTTATGCCATAGGTGTCGCTAAACCTGTTAGTATCTATGTCAATACAAACGGAACTGCCCGTCCAGGAATAACAGACCAGGAGATAGCAAGAAAGATTGCTGAGATGCCAGAGTTTGATCTTCGACCTAAGGCTATAGAGGAGCGTTTCAATCTTCGTACTCCTATCTATTCTGAAACAGCTAGCTATGGCCATTTTGGCCGTAAGACGGAAGTCGTAGAAAAGGTGTTTTTTGATCGTTACAACCAACAGAAGACAGTCAATGTTAAGTTGTTCCCATGGGAAGAACTCAATGTGGTTGATTCCATAAAGAAGGTATTTGGACTGAACTAATTATAACAATAGTGATTCCTGATTACGATAGCATATTGATGGCAACAGACTCGAACGTGATTAATCGTTCAGAGTATTATACTGTAGGAAAAGGAATGCTCGACCGAACCATAGCAATGGAAGAGCTTCCTTATTCTGCAAGTATGGATAATGTCTTGTCATTATGTTTTGTTGTCATGTTCATTGTGCTGTCGTTTGTGATGTACCGTAGTCGTCATGTGTTCGCATTCAGATTTAAGACATACTTCACTACGAGACGTGTTTATTCTGCAGAGAATGTAAATGAGAATAAGAGTGAGGTACTGGGCATTCTATCTTTGAGTTGTGTCGGTGCTTTATCTTTGGGTATAATATTCTACTATTGTCTCTCTGTACGATATTCATTCCCAACATATCTCGATCCACCGCATTGGGTATTTGCTATTGCCAGTGCAGTATTTCTTGTTTTACTCTATTTTAGGGCACTTGTCTATTCTGTAGTTAATTGGGTGTTTTTTGAAAGCGGTGCAAGGCGCAGATGGAATGTTGGTTATTTCCTTCTAACATCACTATCGAGCTATATCTTCTTTTCAATTGCAGTTGCATCAGTTTTCTTTCATTTGGAAATAAAAAGTGTAACTTTATGTATGCTTTTTGTGTATATTTTATACGAAATACTCCATTTGTACAAACTATTTGTCAACTTTAAAATTAAAAGTTATGGCGCTTTGCTAATTTTTTTGTACTTTTGCACCGTTGAAATAATGCCCTTGATGCTAATATGGCGTCTATTTGATTGGGTATTCAATAGTTATTTTGTTAACAATTTACTTACTTAATGGCATTAAAGATATTAGTTTCACAGCCAAAACCAACAGTTGAGAATTCTCCGTATTTTGCTGTGGCTGACAAGTACAAGGTAGACATTGTTTTCCGTCCTTTCATCAAGGTTGAGCCAATGACACCTAAGGATTTCCGTCAGCAAAAAATTTCTATCCCTGGTCATACTGCGATAGTGTTCACTTCTCGCCATGCAATCGACCATTTCTTTAACCTTTGTAAGGAACTACGTGTCGTTATTCCTGATGACATGAAGTATTTCAGTATCTCAGAGCAGGTTGCTCTTTATATTCAGAAATATGTACAGTTCCGTAAGCGTAAGAACTTCTATCCAGAGACAGGTAAATTAGCTGACCTCATACCTTTGATGGTAAAGCATAAGACTGAAAAGTATTTCGTTCCACAGTCTTCAGTACATAACGATGACTTGAAGAATATGCTTGATGAAGCAGGTCTTGAGCATAATGAAGCTGTAATGTACTATACTGTCAGCAACGATTTTGGACCAGACGAGGCATTTGATTACAACATGCTTGTGTTCTTCTCTCCTGAGGGTATCCATTCCTTGATGAAGAACTTCCCTGAGTTTAAGCAGGAAGATATTGCAATCGCATGTCTTGGAACAAAAACAATTAAGGCTGCGGAGGAAGCAGGTCTCCGTGTAGATCTTCAGCCAACACCAGAACTTCGTTCTGTTCCAGCATTAATTGAAGATTACATCAAGAATCATCAGTAATTTTTGAATTGCATTACATAATTGATGGAAATGCGTTGTACATTTTGCCAAGCTGAAAGATTAAAGAGTAAGCTTGTTATAGATAAACTTTTCGCAGGAGGAAATGGCTCATTTGCCGTCTTCCCCCTGCGAACTGTTTATATGAAAATGGAAAAGACACAGTCTGAAGGTATGCCTTCCGATTCTGTGCCTGTTTCTATACTCATTTCTGTGCCAAAGAAGCGTTTTCACAATGCTGTTGATAGGAACCGTGTTAAACGCCTTGTTCGTGAAGCGTACAGAAAGAACAAGCATATCCTGTGGAATACGCTTGCAGACAAGGATTATACCATTGCCTTAGCCTTTATATGTGTGACAGATGCTCTTCCTGAATATAGAAAGGTTGAGAAGGCTGTCATCAAGGCAATGAATAGAATAGCAGAAAACCTCTCTAACTCTAAGTCATGAAACAGTTTTTGCAAACTATTTATAGAGGAATCAGCAACCTCCTTTCATGGGTATTGTTGATTCCTATTTATTTTTATCGTAAATGTATCTCTCCATTTACGCCACCTTCATGTAGATTTACACCTACATGCTCCCAATATGCAGTTGAGGCTATAAAAAAACACGGACCATTCTATGGATTTTATCTCACAGTTCGCCGTATCCTTAGATGTCATCCTTGGGGAGGACATGGATACGATCCTGTACCATGATTCGCATACTCACAGGAGAGAGTGCATAGATGATGTGATAGCGGTTGTTAATCGTTATCCAGGAGAGTTGTGTGCAGAAGATAAATGTGTGAGTATAGGTTTGCATCCATGGTATGTATCTGATGACTGGCAATTGCAAATAGAAAAAATGCGCTCAGAGGTGTTTTCTCCTTCAGTATGTGCAATAGGCGAGTGCGGATTAGATAAGTGCGTAGATGTGGACATAAAACGCCAGATAGAAGCGTTTAAGGCTCAGGTATCATTGGCAGAAGAGGTGTGTAAGCCAATGATAATACATTGTGTCAAGGCTTTTGATGAATTATTGTCTGTCCATAAAGCGATGAAGCCTCAGCAAAAGTGGATGGTTCATGGCTTTAGGGGTAATCCGCAGCAGGCAAAACAAATAATGGCCAAAGGACTGTTGCTGTCCTTCGGCCATCATTATAATATTAGTTCTTTGGCTTACGTGGCTTCGACTTGTCAAAATCTTTACCTCGAGACTGACGATTGCGATCTTTCGATCCGTCAAATTTACGAGCAGGTTTCTCACCATCTTTCTTCTTTGAGAAATTAGGGTTGAAGCTCTTTCTGCCTTCACCAAATCCCTTGCGGTCTTCTTTTTCTCTATCTTTCTTTCTGTCCTCACGGTTGAAACCTTTGTCACTCCATTTGCCGAGGTGACGGCTGATGATTTCTTCTTCCTCATCATCTGCGGCCTCAAAGAAGCGCTTTCTACTTTCAAAACGGTCTGAACGACTGTCATCCTTGTAACGACGTTGATTATCACGCTCCTCTTCCTTCTTTCTGCGTTCGTCCTTGTAAGGCTTAGACTTGAAATAGTGCTCATCACGACTTCTACGTTCTTCCTCCTCGCTATCATCGTCATGCTTTCTGTGAGGCTTGAACTTGAGGTTACGCTGGCGATCCTCGTCAGTCTTGATATCGAGACCTTCTTCACGACGCTCTTTAAGTTTACCGTCGAATACCTGGTATTTTCTGAACTCGCACTCCAGTGAACCATTATAGAGGGCAAAGCGAGTAGATGGGCGGAAACCAATCTTGTCGAAGCACTCCTGACGGTATGTGATGATCCATGCATCATTGCCAACAAAGTTCTGCTTGAGGCGCTGACCGATAGTCTCATAGAGACCGAGTAGGTCATCAGTTGTGATACGTTCACCGTATGGAGGGTTAGTTATCATGAGAGCCTTTTCACGTGGAGCCTCAAACTCATAGAAGTCTCTCTGCTCAATATCAACAACCTTGTTAACACCAGCATTACGAGCATTCTCTATAGCAATACCGACAGCCTGACGGTTGATGTCAAATCCATATATCTTATGGTCAAAGTCACGTTCCTTGCTATCGTCATTATAGATATTGTCGAACATGTCTTCGTCAAAGTCCTTCCACTTTTCAAATGCATATTCCTTACGGAATACACCAGGATAGATATTCATTGCAATAAGAGCTGCCTCAATGAGTATTGTACCTGAACCACAGAATGGGTCTATGAGGTCACACTCTCCATTCCATCCTGTGAGCATGATTAATCCTGCTGCAAGAACTTCGTTGATAGGAGCAGCAACTGTGTTTGTCTTATATCCACGTATGTGAAGACTCTCACCACTTGAGTCGAGAGATATAGTAACATCGTCCTCTGCGATATGAACATTGATTCGAATGTCAGGGTTAGTTATTGCCACATTTGGACGCTCACCGTCTGTCTTTTCTCTCCAGTAATCTGCTATGGCATCCTTTACACGATATGCCACGAACTTAGAGTGACGGAACTTCTCAGAGAAGACCACAGAGTCAATAAGGAATGTGTTTGAGCAGTCCATATACTGTGACCAGTCCATCTTCTTAACTACCTTGTAAACATCATCTGCATCTGTAGACTTGAATTCCTTGATAGGCTTGAGGATTTTGACTGCAGTACGAAGACAGAAATTTGCCTTGTAAAGCATTTCCTTATCACCGGTGAAACTGACCATACGACGACCAATCTCAATGTTGTTGGCACCAAGTTCAGTAAGTTCCTTTGCAAGAACTTCTTCGAGTCCTTGGAATGTCTTTGCTATTATTTTGAATTCTTCCATATTTGAGTTCTTAAGTTCTTAATTGTTTTTAAGTTCTTAAGTTTGTGATTTTTGCTTTTATTTTATGAGTTCAAGAGTCATGAGACTGTGTCTCATGAAACGGAACACGCAGAACATTTAATTTAATTCAGAACCTATAATAAAATAGGGTAGAGTATGGCATTCTTTTGTCTATTCTGACTAATGAATGCTTATCTTTTCTGACTGATGAATGTTCCTGCTGGTACATCTTGAGTAACCCAAATGTTGCCACCAATTGTTGCACCTTTTCCGATTGTTATGCGTCCGAGTATTGATGCATTTGAATATACAATTACATCATCCTCAAGTATTGGGTGACGTGGAATACCCTTGATTGGGTTGCCGTCCTCATCACAAGGGAAACTTTTGGCACCGAGTGTTACACCCTGATATAGTTTTACGTTATTACCAATGATACAAGTCTCTCCAATCACAACGCCTGTACCGTGGTCAATGGTGAAGTACTTGCCTATTGTTGCACCAGGGTGAATATCTATACCTGTTTCTGAATGAGCCATCTCTGTCAGCATTCGTGGAATGAGAGGTACTTCGAGCAATAGCAATTCGTGGGCTATTCTATAGTTTGTGAGTGTCTTTATCACTGGATAGCAACTGATAATCTCACCATAAGTCTTTGCCGCAGGGTCGCCATTGAAAGCGGCAATCACATCTGTTGCAAGTGTCTGCCTTATCTCTGGCATCTTTGCAATGAACCGTTCAGCCCTGTCCTGTGCAATTCTCTTTTGCTCTGCAAGAATAGTTGATGGTGAATATGCCGCATACATGTACTCTTCCTCTCCTACAGAGAATGATAGACCTGCTTGGATCTGTTCTACAAGAAGGCTGTATAGACGTTCTACATTCACACCGATGTGGTAGTTGAGAGTGTCAGCATTTACTGTAGACTTGCCGTAATATCCAGGGAAAAGTATTGCTCTTGCAAGGTCCACTATCTCATTAAGGACTGTGCCTGAAGGAAGTGGAGTTCCCTCTGTGTGTTTGTGGAAAAGCTCAGAGTATGCATTCACATCAGAAAGCTCTTCAACGGCTTGTGTCAGTATTTGTGCAGTTGCATTGTTCATAACATTCGCGACATAATGGTTCGTATTCTTTGTTTTCTCCAAGCATGACTTGCCTGTCTCCTTCTACTATTCTGTGGCTGACATATGCAAGTGCACCACATCTAACGCAGATGGCATGTACCTTAACAACATCATCTGCAATGGCAAGTAGATTTGGCATAGGACCGAAAGGCTTTCCTTTGTAGTCCATATCAAGTCCTGCAACAATGACTCTTACGCCTCTATTTGCAAGTTCATTACATACATTGACTATTCCATCATCAAAGAACTGTGCCTCGTCAATGCCAACTACATCAGAATTACTGCCAAGAAGTAAGATACTTGCTGAGTTGTCCACCGGAGTTGAAGGTATAGATTGTCCTTCGTGGGTTACTACATCTGTATCAGAGTAACGTGTATCTATAGCTGGCTTGAATATCTCTACTTGCTGATGAGCAAACTTGGCTCTCTTTAGTCGTCTGATGAGTTCTTCTGTTTTGCCTGAGAACATAGAGCCGCATATCACTTCGACACGTCCTCTTGGCATCATTTCTCCGTTTTTATATGATATAGTCACAATTGTAATTGCAGATTGACAGTTTGCTTAATACTTTGTTAGTTTCCATCGGACATTTACATTTTTGTAATTTAAGTCAATGCAAAGTCCTAAAATCTTTTGCAAAGATATGAAAAATGAAGAATGAAGAATGAAGAATGAAGAATTTATTTTACTTTTGCACATAAATTTGGTGTTCTACATTCTTTTGGGCGGTAAAATCGTAAAAACTCAAAACTAGAGAATAGTGGAATAAGTGTTTTTGAACTAGAGAAGTCAATAACTTTGAACATAAACTTATAAACAAAAGAACTCAAAAACTTAAAAACTCAAATATAATGAAATTACTTTTGCTTGGAAGTGGCGGTCGTGAACACGCCTTGGCTTGGAAAATCAGTCAAAGTCCTAAGATTGAGAAACTCTTCATTGCACCAGGTAATGCTGGAACACGTGAAGTAGGTGAGAATGTAGACCTCAAGGCAGATGACTTTGATGGAATCAAGAAGTTTGTACTTGACAACGCAATCGATATGGTTGTAGTTGGACCTGAAGACCCATTGGTAAAAGGTGTGTATGACTATTTCAAGAATGATCCTGCCATTGCAAATATCCCAGTTGTTGGTCCTTCTAAGCAAGGTGCTGTACTTGAAGGTTCTAAGGACTTTGCAAAGGAGTTTATGATTCGTCATAATATCCCTACAGCTGCTTATCGTTCTTTCAATGGCACAAACATTGAGGAAGGACTCAAGTTCCTTGAGACTCTCAAGGCTCCTTATGTGCTTAAGGCTGATGGTCTTTGTGCTGGAAAGGGTGTGCTTATCGTACCAACTCTTGAAGAGGCAAAGAAAGAGTTTAAGGACATGCTTGGCGGTATGTTTGGCAATGCCAGTGCAACAGTTGTTATCGAAGAGTTCTTGAGCGGTATAGAGTGCTCTGTATTCGTTCTTACAGATGGCAAGAACTACAAGATTCTCCCAGAGGCTAAAGACTATAAACGTATAGGTGAGGGTGACACAGGTCTCAACACTGGTGGCATGGGTTCTGTATCTCCTGTTCCATTTGCAGATGCTGAATGGATGAAGAAGGTTGAGGATCGCATTATCCGTCCAACAGTAGAGGGACTTGCAAAAGACAATATAGACTATAAGGGATTCATCTTCTTCGGTCTTATCAAGGTAGACAAGGATTACAGTTGTGCAAAGGCAGGTGACCCAATGGTTATTGAGTACAATGTTCGTATGGGCGACCCAGAGACAGAGTCTGTAATGCTTCGTCTCAAGTCTGATATTGTAGATCTCTTTGAAGGTGTTGCAGAAGGCAATCTTGATACAAAGACTATAGAGTTCGACCCACGTAATGTGGTATGTGTCATGATGGTTAGTGGTGGCTATCCAGAGGCATACGACAAGGGCTATGAGATTACTGGAATTGAGAATGTAGAAGGCTCTGTAGTATTCCATGCAGGAACTGCTCTCAAGGATGGTAAGGTTGTGACAGCTGGAGGACGTGTCATAGCAGTAAGCTCATATGGTTCAAGCAAGGATGAGGCTCTTACAAAGTCTTTCACAGAGGCTGCTAAGATTCAGTTCGAGAAGAAATACTTCCGTCGTGATATCGGAAAGGACCTCTAATTTAGAGTAAAATAATAATTAGCAATATTAACCATGCGGATTTCTATCTGCATGGTTTTTTGTATTCATTTACCTGTAATTTTGAGTGAAAAAATACGATAAGGTATCCGTTTTTATTATAAAGGGATCACGAAGCGATGTCGAAGGAATCACGAAGGTCAAAATATTGCCAAAATTACGATAAGTATAGGAGAAGATAAATGCGCCTTAGGGAAATTCCTTATTAAAATATGAATTTGTCTCTTTGGCGATTATGGTAAATATCCTATCTTTGCAGCATGAGTTTAGAAACAAAGTTATTGCTGAAAGGCATACTATTAAATTATTTATGATTATGAAGCACTTTACAAAAATCTTTTTGTCTACATTGATGGCAACAGTATTTGCCGGTTCAATGTTTGCCCAGTCAGAAGAAACAAACGAGTCACGAGTACGAGTTACTGACAATTCTGTTAAAGCAGATCCACAAAGTCGCGAACCTCAAGTTAGTGTTGTAAGTCGCGAACCAAGACATAATGAAATTGTTGATCCTCGTTTTGGAGTACCTGCTCCACAGATGTATGATTATCCTGCTACAAAGGCTCAGGAGGACATGGTAGTGAAAGTTATCAAGAACACAAGTTTTGACGATAACAAGTTTGAAATCGCAAAGGTTTGTCTTGCTCTTCGTCCAATGAGTACAGATTGTATCATGCGTATTGCGAAATTATTCTCATTTGATAGCTCCCGTCTAAAGTTTCTCGAATATGCTTATGAATTTTGTTACGATAAGTACGGATATTGTAGAATGGCACGTAAGTACTTCTCTTTCTCAAGTAACTATCAAGAGTTAGAACGCTATGTTGAGAAATATGACAAGCGCCATCACATTTCATCTGCCGTGATAGAAAAACCACGTCCAGGACTGCATGCGAGATGAAGCAGAAGTATATGATTGATTAGTAAAATAAAACACAGAGCGAAGAGTTAGATTCATTCTATATTCTTCGCTCTGTGTTTTGTTATATGTAATTCAATGCATTAATTACTCTTCCGTGATCCTTGTACCATTACCACTTTTGGTAAAGACAATCTTCTTTCGTCTTATGGTATTGTTATTGTGGTCATAAACTTTAGAACTATCGAAAGGTTTTCCATTTACACGAGTCTCAAAGTGGAGATGCTCTGTAGTAGCCCTACCAGTACGACCTGTAAGTCCTATAGGCTGACCAGCTCTAACCCATTGCCCTTTCTTTACTAAATTCTTTGACTGGTGGCTGTACAGAGTCTCAATACCATTAGCATGACGGATGATGATTGTATTTCCATATGCATAGTAAACCTGTGACATTGTAACGGTGCCAGCAAAAGCGGCGTATATCGTGTCGTTAGGACAAGTCTTGATATCAGTACCAGAGTGGTGTCTTTTTCCTCCAAATGGGCTTATTATATGAGCCCCAGGGAGAGGATAGTGCCACTCCTCGTCATTCATAGTGTCAAAGTGTATCGAGAACTGGTTTGACTTAGCGAAAGGATTCTTTAGATCTTCCTCTTTAAGTGCCTGCCATTTGTCTATATCTGTTGTTGTGAGTGAATCAACCTCCTGCTCTGGGTAGAGTTCCTGTGCTGAAAGGTCTGTTATGCCAAATGTTATAAAGGCAAGTATTAGTGTTTTGAATCTAAAAAACATTATTAAGAATTAAGAATTAAGAATTAAGAATTAAGAATTAAGAATTAAGAATTAAGAATTAAGAATTAAGAATTAAGAATTAAGAATTAAGAATTATTTTGTTAAAACCTCACAAACTCTATCTTGGAATGAGTGTCCTGTAGCATTCTTCAGTACACCATTGATAATTATTGAGAAAGCAAGGGTATGACCATTTGAGGCAGTTGCATAGCCACTAAGACTGCTTACTCCAGATAGTGTACCTGTCTTTGCATGTATCTTATTCAACGCATTCCCCTTTCTCATACGGTCACTAAGTGTTCCGTCCTTTCCTGATATTGGTAGTGAAGGGTAGAGATACTTGAATATATTGTCATTTCTATAGGCATATCTTAACATTGCAATCTGTGTGTCTGCACTATGATAATTGTATAGACTTACACCACTGCCATCTACAATATCGACGAAGGTAGTTGAAGCACCAGCCTTGCGTAAGGTGTTTTCTATCTGTCGAACACCATCTTTATAGGTACATTCTTTGCCTTTGTTAACTTTTGCCAGTTGCCAAAACATTGATTCTGCATATAGGTTGTCAGAGTTCTTCATCATCCTCTGAAGTACTTGCTCGATAGTAGTTCTTTCTATGTAGAAACAATGTGTATCCTTGTTTGGGAGATTTCTTGTGCCATAAGGAATAGCATTGAGAGTGTCTCCTTCTTCTGTAATGGCACATAATCCGTTGTCGCTGAGTACATCACCGAGAGTCTTCACAAAATGAAGCCATGGACGGAAATTCACATCACTTGAATACTTTGTCGAACCTGGCGAGTTTTGTCCTCTGTCAAAGAGCAGGGCAGGAAGGTAAGGCTCAAACTTTGAAGGAACATCATCCCAGCACCATCCTTTTCCATACAGGAGAGAGTCTTTCATGCTGATATCAGCATAAATCTTTCCTTTGATAGCTTTGATACCAACATTCTGGATATCTTTAGCAAGGTCACAAAGTTTTTTGTATGTGTATGTAGGATCCATATCCCCCACCACATAGATGTCTCCATTTAGTGTACTGTCTGATGATATGTTGCCAGTATAGTATGCCTTTGTTCTGTATTCGTGTGTACCGCCAAGTATGCTAAGTGCAGAGATGGCGGTCAATAGTTTCTCAGTTGATGCAGGGCGAAGTACCTTCTTGTCATTTAGTTTGAAAAGAGAAGAGTCTGCACTAAGGTCATAGACGCTCATTCCTACGGTGTAGTAAGCGTTTTGTGCTTCTTCTGCCATTGTGGCAAGTCCTTGTTTCACTTCTTCTTCCCATGTGAGAGTATCAGTAATGAGCGAGTCGCAGTACAATGTATCAGGTTCGTCCTCTATCACATTGTTTATCTGTGCGCTGATTCCAATACTGAAAGCAAGACAGAGTGAGAGTATACTAATCTTCTTCGTCATCATCTTCATTCGAATTGCCCTTTTTTAGTTTATCTATCTTGTTTATAAAATCGTGTTCGTTATTTGGTCTTACAGTTATTGTGGCACCTTTGTTTGTCTCAATAAGAATGTAAGAATATATAGAATGACCGAGCACCTTCCATCGGTCAATAAGTGTTGTCTTGTTAATGTCTGATATGTTCACAACGGCATCTTTTGAGAATCGTCCCTTGTGAATAATCAATGTACCATCTGTTGTCAGAGTATATGTGGTGTTAATCATTCTTTCCACGATAATCACCATAGTCAGCAGAATGACACAGATGATAATGCCAAGCACCTGTCTTGGTATATTTGGAGTCTGCCATACGAAATAAATGGCTACTGCCAGCAAAGCTGACAGTAGCACATAGTTACCTAATGATATTCTTGCATGGAATAATCTGTTCATTATTCTTGAGATTACTTGTTAGGACTTGTCATACCAACCTCGATACGGTTTCCACTCATGAAGATAGCTTTGGCAGCAGCCTTAACATCTTCAGCGGTGATACCCTTTACAGTCTCGTCATAGCCATCTACATAGTTCTTGTTCTCACGAACGATGTTCTTCAACTGGTTCATCCAGTAGCCATTGTTCTTTACTCTCTCAGCGTGGCTACGGATAAGATATTCCTTTGTCTTCTGAACATCTTCTTCGTTTGGACCATTGTTGATGATATCCTCTATTCCTTTGTAGATGACCTCAGTCATACGGTTCAACTTGTCAGGTGCAGTAGGGAGGATAATCTGTACAACAGCCACCTCGTCAGGATAGTCTCTGACTGTAGCATTTACACCAACAGAGTATGCACCACCTTCGTCTTCGCGAACAGTCTGAGTGTAGAGAGTTGTGAGAACCTGCTCAAGTACCTGGACAGTAAGGAGGTCACGAAGCTCAGACTTGAATGGAGCATTATATACAAAGAGAACGAGTGAGTTTGGAGTCTCCTGTTCCTTTTCAAACACATTCTTGATCTGGCCCTTTGCCATGTGCTGGTTAATCATGTTGTACTTCTCAGAACCCTTAACTGTAGGAAGAGCACCTAGATACTTGGCCATGAGTGGAGCAACAGAGTCTGCATCGATATCACCGATGAAGAAGAACTCGAAGTCGTCAGCGTCAGCAAAACGCTC
This sequence comes from Bacteroidaceae bacterium, assembly GCA_045641785.1. GTDB lineage: Bacteria > Bacteroidota > Bacteroidia > Bacteroidales > Bacteroidaceae > Minthosoma. The sequence goes on along the minus strand of JAZUHP010000010.1, from coordinate 6,903 downwards.
CTTATAGATTTCCATACAACGGTCGAAGTTGATGCCGTCAAGGTCCTCGGCATGAATTCGCTTAGCACGAACACAATTATTGTAGACAACCTTAGCTATTGTATCCTGGAGTGCTGTCTGAGGATTAAGTTCCTGATTTTGCAGCTGTGCCTTAGAGCGCTGAATCTGTGAAGTGAGAGCTTCTTTGTCCATACGTGGAGCAGTAAAGCGGAGGTAAGTAAGTTGAAGGAGTGTCTCAAGATCCTTCTTCACACATGAACCAGAGATACCTTCCTCACGACCAGAGATAAATGGATTTGCAGAAGCCTGTATGCCAGAAAGTTTCTTTGAAAGTTCTGTATTGCTGAAGTTGCCGACACCACCGATTGTGATCATGTCAGCATTGCTTGTCTGTAGGAATTCATCTTCGCTGTAGAGAGAATTACCACCCCAGCTGACAGCCTGCATACTTATTTGGTTTGGTGCGAAGTCTGTCTTCTTGATGTGAATCTTGATTCCGTTCTTGAGTGTTATGACCTTAGAACCGAATGCACCGTCCTTGATACTCTTCACCTTACCTTCCTTAGGCAATTTTGAGATGAGTGGCTCTACATTTACCTCTTCCTTAAGTGGCTCTATTGTCTCAGACTCAACAGACTTGATATAGCTTATAAGTTGCTCCTTTGTTGGAAGAGTGATACCTTCTTTGTCTGGTGCAAACTCAGCAATGACCATGTTAGAGTCTGGAAGCTGCTTGAGAGTCTCGTTGATAACCTGAAGTGGAATGTTAGGTACAATCTGGTTCATTATAGTATATTCCCACTCAATGCTATTCATTGGCTCATTGTCGAGGTAGTTTCTCACGCACTGGTTGACGAAGTTTGTACTTTCAATCTTGTCTCTGCGACTATAAGCCTTCTCCAGTTGTGAGAGATATTCAGCCTTGAAACGGTCGTACTCGCTTGCTGTAAATCCAAAACGTGTAGCACGAAGTATCTCTCTGTAGAGAGCCTGAATAGCTTCCTTCTCGCCATTGTCCTTAAATGCAACACCTCCCACGAAACTATCCTTTGTCTTTGCCACAAGGTAGTTGTCGATACTGAATTCAGCTCCAATGAATGGAGGATTACTCTTGTTGACTATATCTCCAAAGCGCTCCTGGAACATTCCGCTGATAGCTTCAGTAATATAGTTGAATGCCATATACTGTATGTCCGACTTCATCTCCTTAGGGAAAGCTTCTGTCTTCCAGCATAGCTCGATGAAACTCTGTGGTTGTTCCTTATCCTTCTGGATGCTTACAATTGGTTCCTTGTTATCTGGTACAGGGAAGAATTTTCGTTCTGTTGGATTCTCTACCGCCTTGATGTCAGCAAATATTGTCTTGATCTTGTTCTCAATATCGTCTACATTAACATCACCAACCACGACGATAGCCTGAAGGTCAGGACGATACCACTGCTTATAGTAATCCTTTAGTGCCTTGTATGGGAAGTTCATCACGATGTCCATAGTACCGATAGGCATACGGTTGCCGTACTTGCTTCCTGGGTAGAGTTCAGGGAAAGCGGCCTCCTGCATTCGCATCATGGCACTACGGCGCATACGCCATTCCTCATTTATGACACCACGTTCCTTGTCTATCTCCTTGTCTTCGAGCAGGAGGTCGTGGCTCCAGTCATGAAGGATAAGAAGACAAGAGTCAATGGCTCCTGCAATCTCTACATTTACGTTATCTATATTATATACAGTCTCGTCAAAGCTTGTATAAGCATTGAGGTTTTCGCCAAACTTAACTCCTATACGCTCAAGATACTTCTTGAGGTTGTCGCCAGGAAAGTTCTTTGTTCCATTGAAGCACATATGCTCAAGGAAATGGGCAAGACCGAGCTGATTGTCCTCTTCCTGCATAGAACCGACGTTCTGTGCTATATAGAAAAAGGCTCTCTTCTCAGGCCACTCGTTGTGGCGAATGTAGTATGTCAATCCATTTGGTAATACACCCTTTTTAATCTGTGGGTCAGCAGGTATTTGCATGCTTTGTGCTCCTGCACTTAGAATACTTGTGCATAATACAGCGAATGCAAAAAAGAATTTCTTCATAAGTCGTTTTTACTTCTATTTTGTAAATTATTATTGGACACCATGTACAGTTTGTTTCAACCAAAAGTAATTCATGGGTATTGACTACCCATGAATTATCATGTTTCTTGATGTTGACACAAAAGTAATCTTTATTTCTTGTTGTCGAGAGCATGCTTTGCATAATCCACAGTATAGTGGAGTCCACGGCTCTCCTTTCGTTCAAGTGCTTGACGTGTAATCAGGTAACCAACATTAATCATGTTACGAAGTTCGCAGATATCCTTTGTTGGCTTGACACGCTTGAAGAGGTGCTCAGTCTCCTCATAAAGGAGGTCGAGACGTTCCCATGCCCTGTGTAGACGAAGGTCGGAACGGACTATACCTACATAAGTAGACATGATCTGACCTACTTCCTTTGCATCCTGAGCGATAAGAACCTTCTCTTCATTTGTCATTGTTCCCTCATCATTCCATTCTGGCACATTCTCATTGAACTCATAGTTATCTATGACATCAATAGAATGCTTTGCCGCAGCGTCTGCGTATACAACAGCCTCGATGAGTGAGTTACTTGCAAGACGGTTACCACCATGAAGACCAGTGCAAGAACACTCGCCGACAGCATAGAGACGCTTGATAGAACTCTGTCCGTCAAGGTCAACCTGAATACCACCACACATATAGTGTGCTGATGGAGCAACAGGAATGTACTGCTTGGTGATGTCTATGCCGATAGAGAGACACTTGGCATATATATTAGGGAAGTGCTTCTTTGTCTCCTCTGGATCCTTGTGAGTCACATCAAGACATACATGGTCGAGAGCATGAATCTTCATCTCATTGTCAATGGCACGAGCCACAATGTCACGAGGAGCAAGACTGAGTCGCTCGTCATATTTCTGCATGAACTCCTCACCGTTAGGAAGACGGAGGATACCACCGTAACCACGCATTGCCTCTGTGATAAGATAGGCTGGATGAGTCTCAGCAGGGTTATACAATACTGTAGGGTGGAACTGTACGAACTCCATATCTTTGACCTTTCCCTTGGCACGGTACACCATTGCAATACCGTCACCAGTAGCTATACTTGGGTTTGATGTTGTCTGGTAGATAGCACCTGTACCACCAGTTGCCATGAGAGTAACCTTTGATAGATAGGTATCAATCTTTCCAGTCTTAGGATTAAGGATATATGCACCATAGCACTCTATATCTGGAGTGCGGCGAGTCACACGGATACCAAGATGGTGCTGTGTGATGATCTCTACAGCAAAGTGGTTTTCCAGTATCTCAATGTCTGGATTGTTGCGGATAGCCTCCATGAGTCCTCTCTGTATCTCGGCACCTGTATCGTCAGCATGGTGAAGGATACGGAACTCTGAGTGACCACCTTCACGGTGGAGGTCGAAGGAACCATCCTCTTTCTTGTCAAAGTTTACACCCCACTTCACAAGATCCCTGATACCGTCTGGGGCATTGCGGACAACCTGTTCAACTGCAGCCCTGTCGCTGATCCAGTCACCGGCAATCATTGTATCCTCAATATGCTTGTCGAAGTTGTCCACTAACAGGTTAGTTACAGAAGAGATACCTCCCTGAGCCTTTGCTGTGTTGGCTTCATCAAGCGTTGTTTTACAAATGATGGCAATCTTACCTTTCTTTGCATTTGCCACCTTAAGCGCATAGCTCATACCGGCAACACCTGAACCGATAATGAGAAAATCGAATTTTCTTGTCATGCTACTGTTTTTAGTCTTTAAGTCTTTTAAGTCTTTAGGGACTCGTTTGGGTCTATAGAGACATTAAAAACTATACAATTATTCTAATTTAACTGCAAAAGTACATATTATGCTTGAAACGTGAAAAGATTTGTGTGTTTTTTTGTTTTCATAGGGGTACAGTATATGTGTAAAATCCTTCGACATCGCTTCGTAATCCCTTCGTATTGGCTTCGTAACAGAACCAAATTTCTTCGCTGATAAGAATCAATTAGAATATGTACCCTAATTTTAGCTCACCCCCTCTGAAATCAGGACCTCTGCTGGTGTCGTCAGACGTTATACAAAGATACCCATAATCCATTCCTTTTGCAATTTCACAACATCTGCGAAACAACATTTTCTGCACTTTTTTAGCCTAAATCAAGAGCTCCTGAAAATCGTTACGAAGGACTGTAATGTGAAGATTACAAAGTTAATTAACTAATCAGTAAGGTGTCGAGAATATATCTCTAATTTTACTTTAGAAGAGTTTCAAGTCTGTTGTTTATGAGATTCTTGTATTGAATCTTTTGTTCTGCTTTGATAAAAGATGCGTCAATACATTCAAACCATGATGATTTGTATTTCTGGAATCTCTGCAAGATACGCTCTGCTGCTTTCTGTTCTACCCCTGTATCTGTCATTGCATATATGAAATCGAACGACATCAGTTTCTTTAGAAATCCCTGTAAAGGCAATGCTAATTCATCTGTATCTTCAGGCATTACAATAGCTGTGGAGACCTGATCGTATGTTGGTGCCAAATGGTACTTTCCTCTTTCTGTACTGATAAGCGAGAAGTTCTTCATATGCATGTCAGCATTACCAACAATCCATGCAAAGATTACTTGTTCCCAGAAGTTTGTAATGTCAAGTCCTGCAACACATGAATATTTTCCCACTAATTTTGCGATGTATTCGTAGCTACCTTGATATTTCTGATCAGTCATCAAGCCTGCAATTTGACAAAAGTCTTCCATAGGAAGTTTTCCTCCGTTATCTGTTCTATCGATTCTGCGAGTGATATAGTTGAGTTCACCATCAGCAAAACGAATGAGGGAGTGTGGTACGGTGTTTATGTGAGAAATTTCGGCAAGGTGCATAGTAAGATCCTCAATCTCTGGTAATGCAATAAACCTGTCAGTTTGAGGCTTCAAGATATAGCGACCAAGAACTCCAACTATTGTAAGTCTTTGTGGATTTCCGTATTCGTCTTTCTCCAAATCCATTGACAACTTGGACTGCACTCCTGTCACAGTTGTGCGCTTTTCCACAACTACACGGGCCAGGTCTTTGATTTCTTTTCTCGTGTATGGAAGTGATGGCGCTGTAGTCGAGCCAAACATCTTCATAGCACATGACTTGTGGAAATCAATATCGCCAACTTTTAATGGTTTATAACAATATAGACATTTTTCCATTATCTTTCTTCTTGTTTAATTGGTACTACAGACACATTACCAATACAATCACGACAACACGAAAGTAGTAATCCCATTCTATCGCGGCGATTTACTTTCCAGTTTCTTTCTGCAATGTTCAGAAGCCATCCCTCAGGTATCAGTCCGTCAAAGAAAGAGAAAAGAGTTTTACTATTAAATTCTTCTTCTTGTAATGGAAGAGTTATGCTGACTGGCAATGCATCAGGGTTGGCAATATACTTACTATCATAGATAAAAGTGAACCCACTCGCGGTCTCGCTTATTACGCCAGCAAGCATATCGTTTACATAGACGTTTCCTTGTCGCATACACCTAACTGCTTGTTAAATAGTTTAAGTACCTGATTGACCTTATCCATGCGGACTGTAGGTTTTCCTTGTTCAAGTTCTCTAAGAAAACGAAGTCCAACACCAGATTTTATTGCTAAATCCTCTTGCGTAAGATTATAATCTTTACGCAATGCCTTAATTATAGATGATATACCATTCTGGTCCATATATGTTGTGAATGGGAAATAGTCCCTTTCGGGTGCAAATATATATATTATTATTCATTAGACAAAATAATAATCCCGAAAAGGTATAATTGTTATATATGGATAGTGAATTGTACCCTTTCGGGAGCAAAACCTCCTTTCGTGCTATTATTTTGTGGTAACAGGATAAGAATAGACACATTTTCTCAATTATTCAATGCAAAAATACATGCACTAGCACATTTTTTAGCAGAAACACTATGTTTGACAAGTTAAGAAACAGCGAATAACAAGTGGTTGTCTAATCGATTATTAAGTGACCTCTTATTTCGTTTTCAGGTGGGGAAATTTATTTGAAGAAAAGGGGAAATTTATAATCTTAGTTATCTTGTGACCAATCAGTTGTTTATAGCGTATTTTTTCAAAAAGGGGGAAATATCCAGAAAAAGTGTTTCAATAATTTTTTTGCTTTGACCTGTATCAGTTTTACAAGAGTGGATGTGCTTTTATCTGCGTAAAACAATCTTTCTAATGTGTTGAATTTCACTCCAAGAAAAGAGTTGACAGATGCACAAGTCTATTCTGCACCGGTCAATCCTTTATAATTTTTCTATATCTTCTATAGACAACACTGTTCCTTACTTATTATATCATATAGAACTCGAAGGCTCTTAAGAGACTACAAACATTGATTAACTTTTCTGCTCAATGCTCTTTTCTGCAAGCGTACCCCGATATTTCATAGCGAATCCATCCACCTTTGAGCATCAGCAGCCGAATCGAAAGAAATGATCTTTTCTTCCTTATATTCCTTCCTCAAACGCTTAATCATCTGCAAAGTTTCTACAGACAACTTTTCTTTGTCAGAAGTTTTCATTAACTCACGAAGGTACTCCAGAACATTATCAAGCATTAACTTACTGTCGATTGCCATAATAAGTTCCATTGCATTTAGTTTCTCTGATTCAAATTACGTGTTATTAATCAATCTATCAAGCTTAGGATATAAAATCCAGTACACTACTGTCCCGTAAAAGTGGACAAACCGTTCTTTGAAATAATTGAAATATAGTCTTTTATGAGTATTTTTGCGAGTCAACGGACTTGAATTTGTAACTTTGCAGTCAAATTCATTGACTGTATATGTTCCAAGACAAAT
>JAZUHP010000009.1:0-5556 GCA_045641785.1 Bacteroidaceae bacterium | reverse complement strand
TTGGAAGGTGTCGTTTGCTCCTGCCACTTCAAGAACCCTGTCTGCACCGCCATGGTCGCTGTTCTTGTTTACGAACTCCTGGCACTCTTCAGGTGTAGTAAGGAGAACAGAAGGGTAGTGTTTCTTCACGAACTCACGTCTCTCTTCTGACTTTTCGCAAACAATGATGCGCTTTGGATTCATGAGCATACAGCAGAGTAGGGTACAGATGCCTGTAGGACCAGCTCCGATAATGAGAACCGTATCATCTTCGCTAATCTCAGAGATTCGTGCTGCCCAGAATCCAGTAGCTAATACGTCACCCACAAACAATGCCTGTTCATCGGTCACGCCTTCAGGAATACGATTCAGTCCTTGGTTTGCCAAAGGTACACGAACATACTCTGTTTGTCCGCCGTCAATTCGACAACCCAATGCCCAACCGCCATGAGACGAAGTGCAGTTGTTTACATACCCATTCTTGCAGTAAAAGCATTCTCCGCAGAAGGTCTCAACGTTGACGGTCACTCTATCCCCTGGCCTTACGGCTGTAACCTTAGAGCCTACTTCCTCAACGATTCCCACCATTTCATGACCAACGGTTATTCCTGGTACGGCACGAGGCACACTGCCATGCTTGATATGGAGGTCACTTGTACAGATACTTCCCAATGTCACCTTGACAATAGCATCTGTTGGTTCTATGAGTGTTGGCTTGGGCTTCTCAATCAATGAGAACTTACCTTTTTCTATGTATGTGTATGCTTGCATATTATCGCGTTTTTGCCTTTTTTATCCTATTATCCATTTGCTTCCGGGAATTATGCTTATCACCTTGGTTGTAATGGCGCAGCATACAAACGTAAATATGGCTATACTAGGAATTGTCAGATAGATTGGCAATATCGGGTTGCCAGGACCTTCAGGCATGAAGAGAGGGGCAATGTTGCTGAGAAACAGGATGTGCATCAGATACATTCCGAACGTGAGTTTTGAGATATCAGTTACCCACTTTGGTGCTTCTTTCTGCTCAATGCAGGTGAACATCAGAAATGCTCCGAAGGTGGTGAGCAGTACGTTTGGTGTGCAGAACTCCCATGACCATTCCAATACAGGAGTCTTCATCTCAATACCAGGAACGCCAGTGTGCCAGAATGACCATGCCGTGAAGATAGCACCGATTATGAATACCATTGAGCCGATGAACATTCGCTTGCTTCGATTCCACGAGAGGTGTTCACGAATGTAATGAGCCATAACGAGATAGCCGAGATAGCCAGAGCAATAGTACAGCATACCGAAGTATGGATTCCAGAAGCATGTCCCCCAAAGGTCGGCACTCACGAATCGTGTCAGCCAAGGCACAAGAGTTGAGAAAGCGAAGAAGGTCAGAAACAAACGCTCGTCCTTTGCCGATGCTTTCTCCAGCCATGGTGACACCGATGGTATGATAAGGTATAGCGAGATGAGTGGGTACATGAACCACAAGTGCCCAGCCAACGAAGGGAAAGTGAATGGAAGATGTGTGAAATCCTGCCATGCCTGTTCTGTTGTCAATCCTCCCCAAAGTAATGGCATGAAGCAGTAGAGCAACATGAATATGAACATCGGTGGCAAGATGCGCTTGAATCTGCGTTTATAGAAGTCGCCCATTGTCGTGCCAGCCTTTACTGGTACAAGCAGAAAGGCACTTACAACCATAAACAGTGGTACGCTGATACGTCCCAATGCGCCATCGTAGATAGCTACCCACAGGCGGTTGCTCTCGTTGGCAAGCATGGACGTATCTGCCGTCCAGCAATAGAAATTCTCACTCGAATGCACAAGCATCACGAGGAAACAAGCGATTACTCTTATGTAATCGATAAATACTATTCTTTTGCTTATTGTCATAAGTCGATTAGTCTATGATGTTCTTACCCAACTCAAATGCCATCTGCTTATCCTCCTCGAAATGCTCATCACGGTATTGATGTTTGTCTGCTTCGCTGAAGTAATCCATGTCGTAATCGGCATAGTTCTTGACCTGGCAGGTATTGTAAACCTTCAGGGACTTTACTTCACAACCATAGATTGCTGCAAGTGAACCCTCAATCTGGTTGCACATGCCTGCGTATGCAGTATCACACCATTCCTTTGGTGCATTCATGGTGTAGATGCAACCGATAGGCTTCCTTGCTGCAAGAGTTTTCATGGCTCCAGTAGAAGGATCAACCTGATAGCAAAGGCTTGGGAAAAGGAAACGTTCAAGGAACGAACGCATCATGCCTGTCACATCACCGAAGTAGATTGGTGCTCCAAGAATGACTGCATCAGCCTCCTTGCACTTTTCGAGGATAGAGGTCAATGCGTCTTTATAGACGCACAATCCATTGGCTGTACTACCTTTTCTCTTACAAGCGAGACAACTTACACAACCCTTAAATTCGTAGTCATAAAGGTTGATGAGTTCGGTTTCTGCACCATTTACCTTTGCTCCTTCAAGCGCTGACTGGAGCATGATGGCTGTATTCCTGTTCTTACGTGGACTTCCGTTTATTGCTATTACTTTCATATCATTCATTAATTACATTGAACATGTCATCAAGAATCTTTGTTCCGCTTTGTGTCCTGAAGATGTTCTTTCTTACGGCACGAATGGCATCAGCAGATTCGTTATCTTCGTAGAGATTTACAAGAAAATCTGCCTCAATGAGTATCTGGTAATCCATAGCTTCAGATGCGTGATAGGTATGGTGATGGGCAACAAGCCAACAGATTCTTTCTATCTGCTCATTTGTGTAACCACCTAAGCGAGTCAGAAGGTCACGAGCTACAGCAGGACCTTCCTGTTCCTGAAGCTTGCCATTCTGATGACCAAACTTCTTCTCACTTGCCCTGATACCGATGTCATGGACAAGTGCTGCACTTTCGAGGATGAACTGAGTTTCTTCATCCAATCCCTCACCAATGCCTATCAATGAAGCATAGGCATGAACCTTTGTTGTATGTTGTATTCGTTTTGGATCGCCATTGTCATAGTTGATCATGGCAAGAGCCAACTTTTGTATTTTGTTCATCTCCATTTTTCTAATTGTTACTTTGTACGGAAAGGTCTTAGAATGGCTTCATGGATTCCTTCAACACTATCGCAGAAGTGTATTCCATGCTCTTCTATGAGTGAACAATCCATCGTCAGATTCCTTGGTTCGTCATGGAATCTTTCATTGTCAGGGAGAATCCATTCCTCTGGTTCTTTCAATCCCATCAGGTCGGCTGCCTTCAAATGGAGTTCATAGCTGTTCAACGTGTTGCCACTACCAAAGTTGTAGATACCACCAGGCAGAGAAATTGCTTTTTCAATATTCCTGACTACGTTCCATACATAAGTTACTCCACGATATTCATGAGTAGCGGCATTAATTGTGTTGCCATCGTTGTATGCTTTCTGGAGGTTGACAAGGATATTACTGTTCAGTTTCATGTGACTGTCTGGAAGGTCATACATCCAAGTCAATCTTAAACCTACTGATTCTTGAAGATTCCATTGAGCCCTTTGTTCGCATTCCAACTTGTGCTGACCATAGATATTGACAGGTTGAAGTACATCCTCTTCCTTTAGAAGACCTGGTAATGGTGTTGCATTATACACTTGATCACTGGACATGAAGACAAGTTTGGCTCCAGTAAGTTTGCAAGCCTTGGCAATTCTTACAGTACCTTGCACGTTTACCTTGTGAGATTCCTCTCTGTGTTGCTCGCAGTACCATGTATTGCTCAATGCGGCACAATGAATAACCACATCAGGGCGATGCTCTTCCATATAAGCCCTGACAACTTCTTCACGGCTAACATTAAGTTCTGCATGAGAGGGCAGAAGTAACTCGTATTTGTCCTTCAAGTAATAAGCCAACCTACTACCAAGGAATCCAGAACTGCCAGTAATCAGAATCTTTTTCATAACTTAATGAAGTACACATCCAGAAGGTTTTGTCAGTTCACCTGCTACCACAGCTCCAGCGTGTTTCTCGCTGAACTCTCTGTTAATGTCCGCGAGTTCTTTGAGTCCATAAATATAATCGTCATACATGTCAGAGAGGTCGATACCTTCGCAATCGCCATCTGCTCCTAATGCTTCACGTACTATTTGAGCTCTTTCGCTCACTGTAGTGTCTTTAATAAGTAAACTCTTCATACTATATTGTAATTTCCGTTGTATTTGAATTTAAAATAGGTTGTGCAACAATACATTCTTCACCTTTATATGAAATAAATTCCATCTTTTCATCTTTAATACTCTTTAAAGCTTCCTCTTCAATTGCTTCATAGTATTTCGGACGATGAATTTGCTTTACGTTAACCCCTTTAAGGCCCTCTGGGTATAAATATCCAAAACTTGATAGTGTTGGACGTTTCGCCCAAGTATATGGACGTGGCAACCCTCTTGGCCACTCTCTTATCAGTTGACTAAAGATAATAATAGTAACCTTAAATTCTTCTGTCCATTGCTTGAGCCTACTAATGATATTCGCTAACTCTTCTGACCTTGGACCTTCAAATTCGGGATTAATTAACTGTAGATAATCAATAATGACATAATCTACACTCTCTTTGTCTAATTGATTTTTTATTTCATGTAGTTTTGCCGATGGTGTATCGTTTATAATAATCTTTTCATCAGTTGACGCGTAGAATTCATCTCCAACTTGCTTTTTCATTCTTTTAATAAGTTGTTCTTTACTCATTTCAAGAGAGAAAAAGATAGATTTCTTGCCTATATTGGCAAGGCTTAATGCTAATGAAGTTGCAAATGAACTCTTACCCGTAGCTGGACGTCCTCCTACTATAGTGACCTCACCTTGTGGAAAATTCTGTACGATGAATTCTTGGCTTATCATAATGCGTGGGGAAAATTAATCCTGTCAATTCTCTGAATTATAGAACTTGAGTTTGTCTGCTCCCCAATACTCCATTCCGTCAAATAAGAGAACATCCGGAAGTTCAGACAATCTTTTGGGTTTATTTACGCGATGCCTATCTTGACATCTGAGAATCCAGCGATTTAATACAGTAAGTGGACAATCGGGTATTTTCTTTAGTTTCTTGTCATTGATGAGTCGTACTCCTTCTATGTGCAAGAAATGAATGAAAAGTGTTTCTATTAACTCTGCATTTGCTCTTGAATTTTTATTGGAACTTTTTGAAAAACGTCCAACCCAATATTTTTTGTACGTTATCTTTTGCTGCTTTTCTTGATGATCACGATCATTCAAACGCTTTGCAGGGTCTCTTTCTGTTATACCCACATATTTTATATGTTCTTCTCCACGTTCGAATTTTTCTTTTCCGGTTATAAGATAAATGGAACATTCCTCTGTACCATTATCATTCCAAATTTCTTCAATGGAGTCATAAGGACCATACCATTCAAGAACATATAGTTTTTTAATTTCTTCCATTCATTAGTGTCCCGTTAAAGTCGGGACGAAGTTAAATTTAATCAAATAGTCCCTCAAAGAGGGGATAATCGAGTTCTTTGACATCGTTGAAATTAGTCTTTTCGAAGAGATCTCTCAGTGGAGTTTTATCCGTAAGTGA
>JAZUHP010000008.1:0-31388 GCA_045641785.1 Bacteroidaceae bacterium | reverse complement strand
CTCAACTCAAAGATGAAAGGCTTTAGATCCGAACTTCGAGGAGTTCGTGACCTACCTTTCTTCTTGTACCGTTGCACGATGATATTCGGCTAGCAGTTTTGTGTGGGGCTATCCACGGACAAAATCTGTAGAGCCAAAATTTCCCCTTTTTTCCCCCTAAAATTTCCCCCCTGGTTAATTCATAATACATAATGCATAATTCATAATTGCCATCCTCAGATTACACTCCTTCGTAACGATTTTTTTGCTCCCTTGATAGATGATAAAAAAAGCAAAAATTTTTCTGTTCGTTACGAAGCACCAATTTGTTTTTTCAAGAAAAACGATATACCTTTACAATTCATCTGACGGCATTCCTCAAGTCCAAATTTCAGAGGGGGTGAGCTAAGATTTCTATAGTAATGGAAATTGATTCTCATCAGCGAAGAAATTAGGAAGGATTACGAAGGGATTACGAAGGAATGTCGAAGGAGGTGGGGTAAAAAACTATACCCTGTCGGAAATTAAAGGGTTAAGGGGGTAAGAGGTTAAAAGGTTAAGGAGTAAAAGGTTAAGAGGGTAAGTGGGTAAAATGCAAGTTCTTTACCGCAAGCGGTCAATTATTAAATAGGGTGTTCAGTTGCTTGTCCTATATTTTGTGCCACAAGCGGCCATGTAAAAAAAACGAAGCTTCGCAAAACCAAAGAACTTAGCGAAGCGATCTCATCGACCCTAGGGAGGTAAAACATAAAAAAGACGTTTCTTGAAGTCTATTTGACTATTTTCAATTTGACTATCTCCATCAAGTCGACACGTTATGAATGGCAATTGTAAAAATGTAAATTGTAAAATTGTAAAATAAGTTGGATTGTTTTTTCTTGTTTTTGTTCTGTTTACTTCCCTTCGGTCTGTGAGATCGCTGCGCTAAGTTCTTTAAGTTTTTTCCAACTGGCCGCTTGCGGCAAAAACAAGCACGACAAAATGGGCATCATAGAAAATTTGTTTTTAACTGAAAGCAAATTATACAGAAAATTACACAGAAAATTTGCTGAACAATTTGCTGACTAATTTGCTTTCAGTCTAAGCGGTAAAGTGCTTAGTGCCGCAAGCATAGATAAGTTACGGATGGCAATTATGAATTATGAATTAACAGAACTCCAGTCAACTATACTCAGTGTTAACAATAACAAGTCAACTTATATCAGTATTAATGTTTAACTGAGTCAACTTACCTAAGGGATAAGTCAGACAAGTAGTCAACCTTTTTCAGGAAACTACACAGGGGGGAAATTTTAGGGGGGAAAAAGGGGAAATTTTAGAATGTCATATCTTCCAACAGATCAACAATTTAACCCCATTTTTTTGCAAAAAAGGGGAAAAAATCGAAAAAAAGTGTTTTAAAATTTCTTTGTTGTGACATATATCAACTCTTCATTGTTATATACCTAACTGACAATCGGTTATAACCACTTATGACGGTTCAAAGATATATTCCAAAAATATGATATCATTATCCATATTGTTATTATTACCAATATTCACAAATGCTTTACATTCTTTCTTTGGTAGAATGCGAAACATTCTATTACCATATTGGCTTTCGGGTATAAAAGGATATTTACCCATTTGTTTAGGAGGAACTCCATAAGAACATGTTTGTGATATCAAATCATAAAGATAAGTAAGTGAACTCGATGAATTTAATCGCTTAACCGCATCTTTCGTCCGCGCTTGCGCGATATGTTTTCGTCGAACTCAGGTTACTTAGTTGGTGTAAAATGTATCAGTTCACCGATGATGAAAGTTTATCATATGAGGAAAGGGCCGCCTTGAGACAGAGACTGTCCGGGCCGTTACTGGACGGCTTCGAACTGTGGATGAGGGAAACATACTCAAAGGTTCTCAAGCGAAGCCTCATTGGCAAGGCCATATCATATGCCTATCCCCTCATACCAAGAATGAGACCGTACCTTAGTGACGGAAGACTGAAGATAGACAACAATGGGGCAGAGAATGCGATACGTCCTCTGACCATCTCAAGGAAGAACTTCCTGTTCTGCGGAAACGGAGACTCTGCAGAGAATACTGCAGTCATAATATCTTTACTTGGTACATGCCGTGAATGTGGAATCAATTCTCGTGAATGGCTGAATGATGTAATAGCCAAGCTTCCATATTATCTTGTTCCCAAATCCGGAAAGGACTTGACGGAACTGCTTCCAAACAGGTGGGCAAAAGCGAATCTGAAGTGATTTGGGTACCTTCCATAGTAAAACTCCAACAAAACTCCAGTAAAACTTCAAATTACTCAAAAGAGCGATTTGGACTTGCCATGGTCCAAATTGCTCTTTTTGCATCTCACAATATGTACTTCTTCGGATGCTTACTCTTTTAACGTGCATACCTGCAGAATTGGATTTTGAGATTTCTGTATAATATTAATAAATTTCTTTTCTTCGTCAGTAATAACTATTTTGGTTGTTGCACGATCTTTAATTTCTGCCATACTTTCTAAATCTACCTTTGCTGGTTGACCATCTGGCAACATATTCATAATTTCTCGGTCCGCTATTGCCATTTGTTCTGAAACATCTTTATTTGTCTCCCATTTATCCAAATTCTGAATGTATGATGGATCTAAAGTATAATAAACATTGTTTTTATATACATACTTCAAGTCACCAGCATTTTGCTTCCCATACATATCATTTACTAAACGCGAGTAACAAAGTGGTTGTGTAAGTTCATCATTTGAGGCAATCATCAAATATTTTCTTCTAAAACTATTTTGGTTGCAATAGTCAAATGTCATCAATGTATAGTTGTCTGTTTGAAAAAAACAATCTGACACGGCTTTACAAGAAGAAAGACGTTCAACTTTATCATAGTACATATCATAACCCTGAGTATACCATTCTTCAGGAACCTGATAGTTTGCAAAATCAATTATATAAGTCGGTGTTAATGAGTCCAATGTAATTTCATTAACTACTGGCGTTTTTGGAATATGGCAATATAATTTCCCCTTTCCCCTAAAAAACACATCAGAAGACATTATCATCCCATACATTCTTCTATCATAAAAGGCAAATTCCTTTACAATTTCTCCCTTAGTATTGATGATAATATAATTAGGGGTTTCCTTGTTTGAAGAATTTACACAATAACCAACATACAACACTATATGATCATTATCAAGGACTTCAAAACTTCCAATATATTCGTTCAAAAGAATGCTATGAATGTATTTTCCATTCATGTCGTAAAATAGCAGCCTTTTTTTGGCATTATCATATACAACAACATTATCTCTGAACTCATCATATACAACATCAAGAGGCTCTGTGTATTCGTTTTCTGCATGCCCTATGTTTCCAATCTTATTTATGAACTTTCCGTCTGAATCAAA
Organism: Bacteroidaceae bacterium; assembly: GCA_045641785.1. Lineage (GTDB taxonomy): Bacteria > Bacteroidota > Bacteroidia > Bacteroidales > Bacteroidaceae > Minthosoma. The sequence continues at coordinate 28,000 of JAZUHP010000008.1, read as the reverse complement.
TCGAAGTACAATTCTTGCTCTTCTATCAAATATAACAATATCGTTATTTTTTGAGACTTGAATTTTGTCGATACATCCAATTATAGAATTTTGTCCACTTTCCAGGGGTATATAATGAACATTTGAATAAATTTCAGAGTACAAACCTATTTTATTCTCAGGAATACTATCAATAAGAATAGTACTTACATTCTCAATATCAGCAACATCTGCAACACCTGGAATATTATAAATATTGTTTTGGTTACTGCAAGATGACATTAGAACTGCCATTCCTACAACAACAGAAATTAATTTTTTCATAAAGCAAAAGTTAAATAGGGAATTTAAGAAGAACTTAAATTCCCTGATAGAACAAATCATTAGCATCTATTTGGTATCTCCCAACAATGAGCATAAACCTTACCCTCTACACACTCGTTACAAGGGTATTCGTAAATAATATAAACCACATTACTTATTGTGACCGTTGACAAATAAGTATAATCTTGTGGAACTGATGTTCCGACTATAACCTGTTTTGTCTTTTTTGAAGGTTGGGCCTTATGTGTCTTATCATTCCAACCAGGATTACCAGGATCACTCAACGCCAACACATTCTCAGCCATAAGAAAGTCCTCTTCACTCATATTAGCAGCAACATATGAGCCATAAGCCTTGTATGAGCCCATACCAATCGCTGCCACAACAGCTACCATAAGTGTAGCCTTAAAAATATTCTTCATAATTTTTGTTTGTTTTAGTTAGTCTTCGTCACGACACGAAGTCGCTCTGAAGGGTTAAAATACTTTTTTATTTTCTCAAGACATCATCACCAATTCCTTGATCAGAGGAAACAGATGAATCCGCCTGTTTACAAGGATGATCAGTCCTTACTATATATCTTATTCCAAACCGATAATGTATGCACTCTGTCATTATCAACCAGAAGCATAGATTTGGAACAATCAATATCAAGACCCTCTCCCCTCCCTCCGCCTCTATGGGGAGGGTGAGTAATGCCAGGGAGTTGAACAATCTATATCATAAGTGTAAAAGTGTCAAGTTTAAAAGTTTAATGGTGGTTTAAGAGTTTAATACTTCAAAAAACTATGAACTTTCAACGATCAAACTCTGTTTATAATTTCTAATTAGTAATTATATGCTGTACCACTCCAACTATATATTCCTCTGGTACTACCCCCCAATAGCGGGAGTCACATGAGTTCATCACATTGTCTCCAGCCATGAAGTAATAGTTGTGCTGCCACCTATGTTGTGTTAAGCGTTTGCCACCTGCATAAGCCTCATTCTTATCTTTATCCCACGTTATTTCCTTCCCAAGCTCCCACTCAAGCATTACCTTATAGATGTCTGCTTCAAGAGCTGTTATCTTTGTTATGTCTCCTTTACGAGGTACATACATTGGACCAAAGTTCTTAACGTTCCATCCATTGTAATATGGAGGAATCCAGAACCCTTCTCTGATAATGGAATCAGGAGTGTTTTCTAATCGTGTCTGTTCTTCCTCAAGACATAGCACTTCATCATAGTTGTTATTCTGATAATGTCCATTTACAGCACTCACACTATCACCAGGAAGACCGATACAGCGCTTGCAGAACACATTGTTTATTATGAAGTTTATCTTTCCCCAATGATTTGCAAAGTTAAACACCACAATATCGTTATGTTTCACGCCACTGTAACCTTTCAAGCGGAATGCCTTCAGTTCCTGTCCTTCGGTATTAAAGTTAAGATCCGTGTATATCCTTGCACCCATCCTGAGTTTATTTACTATCACCTTATCCCCAGGTTTCAATGTTGGATACATTGATTCTGTTGGTATAGTGAAATAATCGAACACAAGCATCCTTGCCAGTAACCACGCCCCGTAGAGCAATGGTACTGACAAGAATGCTGCAAATAGATATTTAACCGTTTTTAACAACACATTCTTTTTCATAAGATTTATTCGGTTCTTTAATGTTTTTCAATGACATTACAATTATGAAAGTTAATACGATACATAATGTAACGAATCCGCAGATGTACACCGCATGACTCAGTTCATTTAAGAACCAGAGGGAATACAATGGCAATACCATGCTTACTGCGATGCAAATGTACAGGTACTTATCGCGTAGCAGTCTTGTTATGTTCCACGGATCATTGTTCCTGTATGATGCAATCACAAGTACCAGAGACAATACCCATAGCACCACACTCTTTATGAAGCTTGTAGTAGGTGTAAAATGTATCAGTTCACCGAAGCAACCGCAAGATTCTATGCTACCCATTATCGTAGGAAAGAACAGATTCAATCCTGTGAGATACACAAAGAATGAGAGCATAAGGAAGAATCCTGTTGCAACAATTTTTTTATATTCTTTATTCAATGAAATGAGGGTGATTATCATCTCTATAGAACATACAGTTATGGCACCAGTCATCACTAAAGGGCGTAACCAGTCTTCCATATATGCATCAACATATAAACGTGTTTCTTGTGCGAACGAATCAATGTTCAAGGACTTAAGTATTGAAGAAAGGAGGAATACGGACAAGAGTGTTATCCGTATCCCCTTTTCTATGTTACGCAGGTTTGTTTGCTTTATGTTTCTTTCGTTCATTAACTTTTACCTTTTGAATAGGGTTTCCATTTTTATGTATAGAAATGAATGTCAAACCATTAATATTAAGTACTTTATTAATCAAAAATCGTTTTGTTATTTCTTATCTTGCATTATTGCATTGTCATATAAAGTCCTCATTTTATCATTTAAGAATGGTTCTCCTACAATAAGAACTCTATTGTTTGAATCCAATAGTAACGTATAAAATAGTTTGTTGTTACCAATTTGATTACTATTTAGCCATCTATTAGCTGTATCCGGTATTAGCTCAATGTTTATCATTTCCTTTGCAATCATTAATTTTTTTAAGTCCTTTACAGCGTTCAAATGGGAAACAAATTTGATATTTACTTTTTTGTTGTAAACGGAGTCTATTCTTTTTTGAAAAGCAATCCAATCATATGGTCTAAGTTTACATGGAATACATCCTATAGAATCTATATAGTGTACAACTGTGAATTGCTCGTTGGAGCTTGAAATAGTCTCATCAAAAAAGATTTCTTTATTCATTATATTATTTAGTTGCTCATCAAGACTGTTATTATGTCTACAACTTGATAATAAAACTATAAAAAAAAGAAAGTATTTTTTCATTTTCTTATACTAATTTTGTATATATAAAATTTGTCATTATTGCTGTCTGTTGACAACAAATTCACACCATAAAAATCATCATTGGCAGCCTGAAAAAACTGAAGAAGTCCAGGGTACGTTTTCTCTGCGATAAGATTATAATTAGAGCATTCGTAGAGTTGAACAGACGTAGTACGTTCATCTTCTGATGTACTTTTATTCCAAGAAACTCTTAGTAATGCATTCAAATCTTTTGAATAAACAAGTCCTGCATTTAAGGTGACACGTTTTAGATCATCTGTAATGTAATCTTGTCCTTGTTCAAAATTTTTCCCAGAATATGATCTGTCTGCATTTTCAAATTCATATCCAAATGAAAACTTGATATTTTCGTTATTGTCATATACATATATCAAAGAATCTGCTGTGTGACATACAATATAATCATTATTAACCTTTATAAATCTAAAGTTTTCAAAATTAGGGGCAGGTGAGTCTAAATAGCATTTAGGATATTTACCAAATAATGAAGTGAATATACCTTCTTTATAATCATATTTTCCAAATATATGCCCTTTCTCGTATCTAGAAATGTCTATATCATCCAAATTTCTATTAACGAAACTTAAAGGCATTAATATTTCATTATCATTCGTCTTATAAAAATCCACACCACAATCATCAAGTTCCATAATATTATATACTGAAGGGTCATCGTAGTCTCCAATTTTTGGCGATTGCCATCCCATATTTACAGGTCCTCTGTATTCAAATTGTGAAGTTCTTGTATTATAAATATGCATTGACTTGGAAGAGTCAATAAAAACAATGCAGTCGGAAGTGCCTCCTAAATGATATGCGTATATAAAATCAACTATTTCGTTTTTTGAATGTCCTTTCTTGAGTAATCTTCTGATTACCTTACCAGTATTCCAATCAAAAATGATTACGGATGAATAGTATCTATCTGCAAAACAAATGTTGTTTTCATGTGAAAAGAAATTTCCGACCCAACTTATTGAGTCTGATATTAACGGAATAGTGTCTATTTCTGAGAAATTTTGAACAATTTGTTTTTCTCCTTTATGTTCAATTGTCATTTCGTTTCCACATGAACACATTGCAAGACATGTTACAAAAATATATAAATATTTAATAGCTTTCATCTTTTTTCTTTTTGTCTCGGTTAAAATATATTCGTAATAACGAATATTATTCTAACCGAGAATCTATTTAATTATTGATTATTAGTTACGACAATTGCCATCATAATTCCAGCAATCTCCGTTTCCGCAAAAAGCACCACTTGCATTAGCTGTGCAATAATGTTTTTTCCAAATTCCTTTTGTACAATAACATTTAACACCATCTGTCCCTTGATCACTCAAAGCTAACACATTCTCTGCTAATAACAGATTATCAATGGATTCTGCCGATTTATGAAAATATGTTTTTTGTAAAGCAAATACTCCTACAATTGCCATAAATGCATAAGTCGCTATGATTTTTTTCTTCATATTTTTTCCTCAATTATTGTGTAATTATGATAAAAAAATCATTGTTTGTTTTAGCCACGGCAGTTACCGTCAAGTTTCCAGCATTCACCTGTGCCACAATTCATTCCACTTGCGTTTGCTGTACATACGTTGTTGGCAAGCGGACCTCTTGTAGTACAAAAACACGAAATGCCAGATGCACTAGCTCCACCATCGCTTAGTGCTAATACATTTTCTGTAAACAGAAGATTATCAGTTTCATTATTAGCTGTATAATTGTTGTAAGTCTTTACTGATCCCATACCAATCGCTGCTACTGCTGCTACAGCAAGTGTAGCCTTAAAAATATTCTTCATAATTTTTGTTTGTTTTAGTTAGTCTTCGTCACGACACGAAGTCGCTCTGAAGGGTTAAAATACTTTTTTATTTTTCTCAAGACATCATCACCAGTTCCTTGATCAGAGGAAACAGATGAATCCATCAGTTCGCAAGGATGATCAGTCCTCACTATATATCTTATTCCAAACCGATAATGTATGCACTCTGTCATTATCAACCAGAAGCATAGATCTGGAACAATGAATATCAAGACCTTCTCCCCTCCCTCCCCCTCTATGGGGAGGGTGATTAATGTCAGGGAGCTGAACAATCTATATCATAAGTGTAAAAGTGTCAAGCTTAAAAGTTTAATGGTGGTTAAAGAGTTTAACACTTCAACAAACTTATGAACTTTCAACGATCTAACTCCACTTTTAACTTTTCATTTTTAACTTTTAACTCATGAGTGCCGATTCATATGCACCTCATGTTACCACCAAACCTGCTTACCATCTTCATATGTGAAGATTCGATGCTCTTGCCCTTTGGTAATGTCCTTAAGAACAAAGAGAGCGTTTCTTGGCATGTTCTTGATGGTTATGACATCTTTTTGGGCTTTTATTACTGCAAGTTTTTTCCAGAAGCCGTTCTTAAAAACACTGAGTTCGTACTTGTCACCAATCTCAATGCAATTACCATCGGTACGAGGGGCAAAACGGAGTTTGGAAACTTGTTTAGGCGACTTAAGTTTGAGTCCTACCCAATTGCCATCAGGTACATTCCCTTCAAATCCCGTAAGGATATTGTTATCGAACACCGTTTCCTTAAACTTAGATACCTTGCCATCAGAACCTATTACCTCACCCTTGATGGAGTCTCCATTCTCATCAAAGAAACATAGTTCATTGATATTTCCATACGAACCGTCAGGGCTTAGATATCTGAGATAACGATATTTGCCAGTATCTGTTACAGTTCTTTGGTACCAGTTTCCATTTGTCATTTCGTTGAACACATAGAGGTCGATAGCATCTGAGAAATCCGATTTATTTGCGCCTTGGAATTTACCCTGCATCATTCTATTGTTGAATGATTCTTTCTCCGCAAAGAATGGATACTTGCGAGTAAGTTGCATTGTACTCTTATGCTTGAAATCAGTCCGTAACTCCTTAATTGTTCCATCTGATTGAACACTAAATGGATTCCCAAAAGGAACAAGTCCTCTACCATCATAGAATGCACCTATGTACATGAGATTTCGTCCCATATTCGGGAACATTACCTTTCCTTCGTCTATCTTTCCGTAATAGATCGGCATCCAGTTATTATTGTCGAACACACAAATGTATGCTATCTTTTTATCTTTATATTTACTTGGGAAATCTATGACAACATCTGATGTTGGACAATACTCATCTGTCACATCAATCCAATCAGGTGTCCTAAAAAACTTAGGGATATTTTTTTCAGCTTTCAAATCTTTTATCACCTGTCTATTTACCTGGAAACGATGACGGAAGACCTTTGCCTTCAAATATGGATGAAAGAACTGCGCAGTATCTCCTGGTACACTATTCATATAGAATGGCGTTGATTTTCCATCAGGATTGATCAATACACTCCATTGATGTCCCCAGCTACGATTTCCCCAATGAGGAGTAAAATCGACAGTAGACGGCATTCCGATGCTTCGGCATAGATGGGTCGTAAAACTTGCTTCATCACGACAATTACCAGTCATTGCTGTAAACAATGATGACAATCTTGGAGCAAAGCCTGTACTCATTGCTACCCATTCAAACTGATTCATGACATCATAAACACGAAGTGCCTCGGCTAGCATAGAACGGAAATCATATTTAGAATTAGCAATATTATTTACTCCAATCCTATCTATCTTCCATTGCTGTGATTTCTTTCCTGTATACGGATTCTGAACAAGAATAATCTTACCTGTATCCTTTTTCTTTTCAATATCAAGGAATAAACCTGTATCCTTGCTCATGATCTTCGAAAGACCATTACCTATTGGCATTATTACCCATTTCTGGTTATTTCCATTTAGGTATTTGTACTGACTCATTGGAGCACCGGGATCAGTACGAATATACTGAACTTCCATACAAAGATCGATAGTATCCTTCTTGAATGCAGATATCATCCAGCAAGCACGACCAAGATAATCCATACGCACAATCTGAGTACTGTCATTCTTTATCAATGGCTTTACTTCCATAAGATTCAAAAGTGATGCCTGAAGCGTATCGAATGTTATATAATAACCATTCTGCATGTTCTTAATCTGGCATAGACTTGACGAGTAGTCGTCCAGTTTGCTCTCGTCACACTCTTCAATGGCACACACCTGAACATAATCAAGACCAATTGTATCGCCCGTAAAGCACACTCTTATCTTGTTTGTACCCTTCTTTAAGTTTATCTCATATCCATATCTGCTCAAACGAAAAGAATTGTCATCATTTGTAGGGTCCAAACTCAAAGTATCAATATGCTTATCATTGATATTAACACACAGTCTTGTGTTTCTTTTAGTGGCAGAATAATTGAACGCAAGATTCTTTCTACAATCAATACTCGACTCTATTTCAAAAGAAACGGATGCACCTTTGTCTTTCAACAACACATATTTACCTTTTGATGCTCCATATTTTTCAGATGCGGAACAAACTTTCAGTTCAAGATCCTCCACTTCAAACTGCTGTCCTCTCTTACTTAACACATTGTTATTATAAAGAGATGGGAACATTTTCTTTACTGTTTCCTTCCAATCGCTCATAGGCTCATCCAATAAACGATATGGAAGTACATAATCAAAGAAAAGCTGAGAACTATAATCTTTATTCCAATTTACCTTATGCCAAAGATCACATGCTTCATTAATAACCTTTATCAGATAATCAGCCTTAATAGTCTTTATATCAATTGCAGATTTACACTTGCTAAAATCCAAGCTATCATTTATACCCATAAAGACTTTCTGTCTCTGCTCTTTAGGGTATTCTGCCATAGCTAGATACGCAGAATCTGCAGATTCCACACTTTTACCTTCTAAAGCACAATGATATGGCATGTTCTCTATCAGGAACTTGGCTGCGCCATACTTAAGAGTGTCTGGATCGTTCTTGAAATGATCAAGCACCTTCTCCATTTCTTCACGGTTCTCACCAGCCTGCTCAAGAGCAGAATCCAAACGTGGATTACATGCAACCAGACTTATGAGTGTAAGAGCACTTGTTAATAATTTCTTTAATGACATATTTATATAGTTTTTCAATAATTTGCGTAGAACATCCCTGTTGTCAAACAAATGCTCAACAACTATAAAGCTCCATATCCTTTTGTATAAAATCTTGAACCTAAGCTTGCTATACGTCTACTGCACTACAAATGTTTTGTAAAAGATAGAAGACTGTCATAACAAAGCTAATAGATAGAATTGTCCTTAATGTTTTTGCGTCATCTTATCTCTCAAAGAGGTCTCAGCCATCTTTATTTCTTCATTTCATCTCGCACTGAGCCTCAATGAGAGAAAGATAACAAATACTAATATTAATAAATTATGTTGTGTAAGTAATCAAATTATTCAGCTTTAGCATTTGCTTTCAGCTGTTCGGTTATGGAGGTTAAACGGTCGCTTAGCTTTCTGGTTTTACGGTTTTGTATGTCCTTGAATAGGATTTTTTCCTACAACTGCAAACCTACCGTATAACCGCACAACCGTATAACCCTTGTAACCGAAAGACTTAGCTAAAAGCTAAAGTCGAACCAAATTATTATTATCTCAAGTTTCATACCCATCCTTATCCTTGCGCCCAGCATTCAGAATAAAAGAAGAAAGGTGTGTTCTTTATAAAACTCTGTGGAATTATCTTTACAAAGTAATTGACGATGTCAAGATACAACCATAGAAATCTAATATCACATCAAAATCACCTACAAAGTAATCTGGAAGTGTGACTATTCCCTCTTCATCAATGATACCTGTATAGATAACTCTTCCATTGACTTCAAGATCAAACTGGGAACCTACATAGTCTGGATTAAAATACAATGTATGATCTATTTGATACATGTCTATTGATAGTTCAACCAGCAATGTATTACGTGGTAATTTTTCTGGTTCCGTTGTTCCTGCATTAGGATTATCAAAACCTTCAGCAGCGCTTACTTTTCCACAAAATGCTAATAATGTAATTAATAAATACAAATTAAATTTTATTGTTTTCATGTTGTTATAGGATTTAATTTTGGGTTTTCAAATAACGCTGCAAAGGTATTCGGAAGTTCGAAAACAACCAAGAAAAAATGGGACAAAAAGTAAACACAAAGTAAACAAATCAGACCAAATATCATTATTAACCCACTGATTATCCATATATTACAAAGAGTCTTAAAAAAAAGTAAACACAAAGTAAACAAATTACATTATCTTACTGAGTTTCCGTAACTTACAAAAACACCACCTACAAACAAAAAACACCAATTTCCCTAAATTAACGTGAATGTCTTTTGGGGTGATATAAATTATCTATTGGTTCACGAGTTATCACTTTACTCTTTTCTTTATACTATGAGTTCATTCTAATATATGAAGGGGGAAAAAACTAAAGCAAAGGGAACTACCTCTATTGTTTGGAATAAAGTCCTACATGACGCAAAAGACACGTAGATTGTATCCTTTTTATCCACTGAGGTAACCCCGTAGAAAACACGTTCTGCTTACGAATTGCTTACGGCAATTGTCGTAAGCAAGTCGTAAGCAGAACGTGTTCACATGCTGTTTTGATAAGAGGATAAATGTAGGTAATTAGGGGGTCCTGTTGCCGAAGAAAAATGTTTTCTTCGGTTTCAATCTGTATTCTTCGGTTTTAACTACAGACCGCTTTGCGGTAAAAATAATCACACCCTACTTTTATATCATCACTAAATTACCATCTTCTGAATATTTTCGTTCAAAGATGCAGATGAATTATCGTCAAACAACTTTTGATTTATTCGCTTCTTTATATTCGTTACCTGTTGAATAGTTTTCATATCCATTAAATTTGCAATCTGCTTAACAGAATAGTCCAATAATATAAATGTGGCTATTAACTGTTCCTTCTGAGTTAAAGAGGAGTTTACAAATATTCTATTATAGAAATGTGGCAAATAGCTCTTCACGGCATTAACAAACTTGGCTCGGGTTCTTTCACCCAACGCTTCTTGCTGCATTGACAGTTGTTTTACCATATCCAGGTCCTGCAGAGCTGATAGATTATTCAAATGGCGTTCCTCATCAATCTTGCTTTGCAATTGATCCATGGTATCGTGCATTTGTTCTATTTCTTCCTCTTTTGCATGTTTATACTCTTCGTGAGCAATCATTGTTTCCTGAAGGGCCTGCGTCTTCTTTCTCATTACTCGCATATAATAACGATATGATAGAAATGCAATCATTAACATAATCAAGAATACAATAATGCCAATCATAAAATGCAACTTTAACTCATACTGGGTCTGCTCTGCTATACGCTGATATCGACTATAGTTATACATGCCAATCGCATTTTCTGCTGCCTGGGCACTTATATTTACGTTATTCAACTTAAGGTCTCTCTCAAAACGAATAGAATAATGAGTAACAGAATCCACATTGCCCATCTTTCTGTAGTATCGCAGCAAACCTTTGTCTGCCAATGTATTTACTCCATACTTAAATAGCGTTCTGAAATAGGATTCAGCATGAGACATGTTTCCTACACCCAAGGCATACAGTCCCTTGTAGTAATAATACATGTTACGACCTCCTTTTATTGAACCATCTGGGAGATAGAATCCTTCCTCACTTTCGAAGAGATCCATCAGTTCCTTTGCCTTGACATAGTTTCCACGTTCCAGATTTATTTCTATTAGGCGTCCATACACCTGGTTAGAGCACTCAGGATACCCTGCCTCCTTATACATGGTTGCAGCTTTATTCGTTATTTCTATAACCTTTGCTGTATCTCCCATCAAGAAATATGGACGAATCTGCAGTTCATAGCCATGTACTGCTTCATACTTCAATCCTGCCTTTTCTGCATATTTAGAGTAATTTTCCCATGCCTCTATCTCTGATTCTGCCATACATTGTTCATGCAGAATTACGCCAATCTGTCCCCATACGCACATCAGTTTAATAAAATCACAGTCTGGCGAAAGAGTATCTGCATTTTCTATGGCATCATAGTAACACTGCAGTGCAACTGGCACTTCATGCATATCACGATATATGCATCCCAAAAAATAATGCGCTTTCATCTTTTCATTGGCAGTTCCATTATTGTCATAATAATTCACTACCTTAAAGAACGCACTATCTGAACGTCCCGGTACTTCTAGAACGGCTTCTACATTGGAAAGATATAGATAATACCTCATCCTTTCTGATTCTGATGCGTCTTGCAACAATGGCTTATACTTTTCCATCCGTGAATAAGCAGAATCCGGATTTTCGAAAATAAGAGAATCTAACTGTTCAAAACAGGAAGACAATTCGGTCTCTCTGTTACATGCTACGATAACTATCATAGCTAATAGGCAAAGTACTTGTTTCATGATACTAATTAATTGATTAGAGGTTATACGTAAGGAATCACTATCGTCACTTCTATTTCCCACCTATAATGAAGAGAATATGCTATTTGGAGTTAAATAATTTAGAAATTTTCCTGGCTTTTCAGTGTCACAATAAGCGATTCATAAATGAGTTCTGTGCAAATTTAGATATTTTGCAGTAATATGCAAAAGATTTTTTCGTTCTATTTATAAAGTTTTAGCATACATCAAATCCTTTAATTATTAGCAACCGACAAATAATTCCTTTCACTCCTTAAAGGGTACAAGTTAAGAACATGCATGAAGAATATAGGTTAAAACTAAATCATCGGGAGTTATTACTTTACATTACTAAACAAAAAAAATCGGTATTCATACCAAATAAACTGGTCTGAATACCGAACATATAAATAATTAAACTTTCACTCTACAGATTAGTATGCCTGCTCATGAACACCCTTTACAGCACGACCTGAAGGGTCATTCATCTTCTTCCAAGCTTCATCCCACTCAAGGGCAATAGCAGTAGAACAAGCTACTGAAGCCTCGTGAGGTACACTCTTAGCTGCAGACTCACTTGGGAAGTGCTCCTCAAAGATTGAGCGATAGTAGTATTCCTCCTTATTGAGTGGAGTGTTGATAGGGAAACGCTCAGCAGCCTTTGCCATCATCTCGTCTGTAACAGCTTCACTTGTGATCTGCTTGAGAGTGTCAATCCATGAGTATCCGACACCGTCACTGAACTGTTCCTTCTGACGCCATGCCACTGACTCTGGAAGCATATCTGCGAATGCCTCACGTACAACCTTCTTCTCCATTGTTGTGCCTGGACACATCTTAACAGATGGATTGAGACGCATAGCTACATCAAGGAACTCTTTATCAAGGAATGGTACACGACCTTCTACACCCCATGCAGAGAGTGACTTGTTAGCACGAAGACAGTCATACTGGTAGAGCTTAGCTAACTTACGGACTGTCTCCTTGTGGAACTCCTCTGCTGATGGAGCCTTATGGAAATACAGATATCCTCCGAACACCTCGTCAGCACCTTCTCCAGAAAGAACCATCTTGATACCCATTGACTTGATCACACGAGCAAGAAGGTACATTGGAGTACTTGCACGTACAGTAGTTACATCGTATGTCTCTATGAAATATATTACATCACGGATGGCATCAATACCCTCTTGAATTGTATAGTTTACCTCATGGTGTACAGTACCGATATAATCAGCAACTTCCTTAGCCTTTGCCAAGTCTGGAGCACCCTTGAGTCCTACTGCGAATGAGTGGAGCTGTGGCCACCATGCATCGTGTGCATCATCTGTCTCAACGCGCTTCTGTGAGAACTTCTTAGCGATGGCACTTGTTACAGAAGAATCAAGACCTCCTGAGAGAAGGACACCATAAGGAACGTCTGACATGAGCTGACGCTTTACTGCTGCTTCAAGAGCTGTCTTGATATCTGCAGATGCAGCCTTCTCGTCCTTAGACGACTCACCCATATATTTCTGCATGTTGTCCCACTCCATCCAGTCACGCTTGTACCACTTGACCATCTTGTAAGGCTTGCCTTCGCAACCTTCTGGTGCTGGTACTGCGTAATAACCAGGGAGGAATGGTTCATATTCATCACAGAATCCCTCGAGAGCCTTGAGCTCAGATGCAACATATACCTTTCCATCGGCATCATGACCAATATATAAAGGAATAACACCTATTGGATCACGAGCAATGAGGAAAGTGTCCTTCTCCTCATCATAGAGAGCAAAAGAGAAGATTCCGTTAATGTCCTCAAGGAAATCTATGCCTTTCTCACGGTAGAGAGCTAAGATAACCTCACAGTCACTACCAGTCTTGAAAGCATAGTCGCTGATACGACGAATGTCCTTATGATTGTAGATCTCACCATTCACACAGAGAATCTGCTTATTGTCTGGAGAGATAAGTGGCTGTCCACCAGAAAGAGGGTCGACAATACTGAGGCGTTCGTGAGCCAGGATGGCTGACTTACCTACATAGATGCCACTCCAGTCTGGTCCGCGATGGCGAAGTTTCTGTGACATCTTCAGAGCCTTTGTACGAAGTTCAGGACTCTGCTGTTGTATGTTGAATATTCCAACTATTGAGCACATAGGTTTGGTTGTGTTTTATTTGTGTTTAGATTATAAAAGGACACTAAGGACTTTAAAGTCTTTAGAATGACCTAAAGACCTTAAAACCTTTAGTGTCCATTAACGCATATTATTTATGCCTTCTGCAAAAATTTGTCTACTGCTTCAGCAGTCTTACGACCACTTGCGATAGCACGAACTACGAGGCTTGCACCTGATGCAGCATCACCAGCTACGAATACATTTGCTGGGAACTCAGGCTGCTGTGGCTTGATGAATCCCATTGCAAGGAATACGATATCAGCCTCAATAGTCTCCTTATTACCGTCAAGTTTCATGATAGGTCTTCCGCCCTCTGGATTTGGTTCCCAGATAACGCCTTCAACCTCTACAGCCTTGACGTTGCCTTTCTTATCGCCGATGAACTGGTTGGTATTCAAAAGCCATCGACGGGTACAGCCTTCCTCATGAGAAGAGGTAGTCTTGAGAATCACTGGCCAGTTTGGCCATGGTGTGTTTGCGTTGTGGCCTACAGGAGGCTTTGGCATAATCTCAATCTGTGTTACCTCAACTGCACCCTGTCGATGGGCAGTACCTATACAGTCACTACCTGTATCACCACCACCGATTACAAGAACCTTCTTGCCTTTACAGTTAACAAGTTCATCCTTTGAGAACTCCATACCTGCAAGAATACGGTTCTGCTGTGAGAGAAGTTCAAGTGCAAGGTGTATGCCCTTAAGTTCACGACCAGGTGCCTTGAGGTCTCTTGCTTCTGGAGTACCTGTGCTTACTACATATGCATCAAATCCCTCTGGGAGTGCTGTAACATCAATTGTTGCATTGTAAACGAACTTCACGCCTTCCTGTTCCATGACATTGATACGGCGATCAATAATCTTCTTGTTAAGTTTGAAGTTAGGAATACCGTATCGAAGCAATCCACCTGCTGATTCATTCTTATCGAATACAGTAACCTCATAGCCCTTATAGTTAAGCTGGTTAGCAGCAGCAAGTCCTGCAGGACCTGCACCGATAACTGCAACCTTCTTACCATTACGGACTGGATGTTCGATAGTTACATATCCTTCCATGAATGCACGCTCAGCAATAGAACACTCATTCTCACGGTTTGTTACAGCTTCACCTGTTGTATGATAAAGTACGCATGATTTCTCACAGAGCGCAGGACAGATACGTCCTGTAAACTCAGGAAAATCATTTGTTGACTTCAAGATCTTATATGCAGACTCCCAATCTCCACGATAAAGTGCATCATTCCATTCAGGATCCTTGTTACCAAGTGGACAAGCCCAATGGCAGAAAGGTACACCACAATCCATACAACGGCTTGCCTGTTCCTGACGATCCTTAGTGTTAAGTGTCTGCTCAACCTCTCCAAAATCATGGATACGGTCATTTATTGGTCGATAACCTGCCTCTTTACGAGGCACTGTTAGAAATGCTTTAGGATTTCCCATAACTATATTTACTATTTACCATTTACTATTTACCATTTCTCTGTACCGTCAAATGGTACATGGTGCATGGTAAATGGCAGTTTAGAAGTTAGAGTTTAGATGTTAGAGGTAAGAGACTTTATTATAGTTGTGATTATCAAAAGTCTCTTAACCCTAAACTCTCAACCATAAACTTTTTTATTCCTGTATTTCTTGAATTTTCTGTCTCAATTTTGCTATCTTCTCCTCTTCAAGCACACGCTTGTATTCAATAGGAACTACCTGGATGAATTCCTCAACATAGCGGTTCCAGTCGTCAAGCATACGTCCTGCAAGAGCAGAACCTGTATAGAGATAGTGCTTGCGGATCAGTTCTTTAAGCTCTTTACGGTAAGATGCCTCTTCAACGAGGTTGATCTCTACCATATCCATATTACAGAAGTAGTCAAAGTTATGGTTCTTGTCCCATACATATGCAACACCACCACTCATACCGGCAGCGAAGTTACGACCTGTCTCACCGAGAACTACCACACGACCACCAGTCATGTACTCACAGCAGTGGTCACCTGCACCCTCGATAACGGCTGTTGCACCTGAGTTACGAACACCGAAACGCTCACCTACTCGACCGTTTACATAGAGTTCACCTGTTGTTGCACCATAGAGACCTGTGTTACCTGCTATGATATTGTCCTCTGCAACAAAGTCTTCGTTGCTACGTGCTGGTGGAAGAATTGAGATACGACCACCTGAAAGTCCCTTACCGAAGTAGTCATTACATTCACCTTCGAGCTTGAGGTTTACACCCTTGACTGCAAATGCACCGAATGACTGACCTGCAGAACCCTTGAACTTGATGTTGATTGTGCTGTCAGCAAGTCCCTGCTCACCATACTTTCTTGCAATCACACCAGAAAGCATTGTACCTACAGCACGGTCTGTATTCTTGATTGCATAGTCAAGATTTACCTCTTCACCAAACTCGAGTGCAGCCTGAGAAGCCTTGATGATATCATCATCCTTGACTGTTGGGATCTTTGTGAATGCGCCACGGTCCCAATAGAGAGGCTTATCTGTCTCTGGCTTGTAAAGGAGACGAGAGAAGTCGATAGAATCCCACTTTTCATTTCCTTCCTTAGTAAACGCCTTAGAATCTGTTACGATGAGGTCTGTACGACCGATGATATCCTTGAGGCTATGCATACCCATCTCGCTCAAGTATTCACGAGTCTGCTCGGCAAGGAATGTGAAGAAGTTAACAACATATTCTGCCTTACCTGTGAATCTTGCACGGAGCTTGTCATCCTGAGTTGCAACACCTACAGGACATGTATTTGTGTTACACTTTCTCATCATCACACATCCGAGAACGATGAGTGGAAGTGTACCGAATGAGAACTCGTCTGCACCAAGCATAGCCATGAGAACTACATCCTTTGCAGTCTTGAGCTGACCATCTGTCTGGAGACGAACCTGGTTTCTGAGTCCGTTCATCACGAGAGTCTGCTGTGTCTCTGCAAGACCTATTTCAGGAGAGATACCTGCGAAACGCATAGAACTTGCAGGACTTGCACCTGTACCACCCTCTGCACCAGAGATAACGATGAGGTCTGCCTTTGCCTTTGCAACACCAGCTGCGATTGTTCCTACTCCACTCTCTGCTACAAGTTTAACACTTACTGCAGCTGTTGGGTTGATATTCTTGAGGTCGAAGATAAGCTGAGCAAGGTCCTCGATAGAATAGATATCGTGATGTGGTGGAGGAGAGATAAGAGAGATTCCAGGAATAGCGTTACGAGTCTTAGCAATGATCTTGTTAACCTTGAATCCTGGGAGCTGACCACCTTCTCCTGGCTTAGCACCCTGAGCGACCTTGATCTGAATCTCTTCAGCATTTACAAGATACTCAGCAGTAACACCAAAACGACCACTGGCAATCTGCTTTGTCTTTGATGAGAGACTTACACCATCAACGTCTGAATGATAACGTGCATTATCCTCACCACCTTCACCTGTATTGCTTCGTGCACCAAGCTTGTTCATGGCAAGTGCAAGTGCCTCATGAGCCTCAATAGAGAGGGCACCGAATGACATGGCACCAGTTACGAAGTGCTTAACAATGCTTTCTACAGGTTCTACCTCCTCCATTGGAGTTGGAGTGGCAGCCTTCTTGAATCCGAAGAAGTCACGGATAAAGATTGGTTTCTCCTTTGAATCAACCATCTGTGCCCACTCCTTGAACTTCTTGTAAGAACCAAGACGTGTTGCAATCTGGAGATTTGCTATTGACTCTGGGTTCCATGCGTGAAGGATACCATCCTTACGATAGTTGAAGAGACCATTATTTGGAAGGAACTCATTAATCTGTTCTGGCTTGAATGCCTCATCGTGAAGCTTGATAGCATCAGCAGCAATCTCTCTGATACCGATACCGCCAATTGTAGATATCTCTGTACCGAAGTATCTCTTCAAGAGGTCTTCGCTGAGACCGATGCTCTCAAAGATCTTAGCACCACGGTAAGAACGGATTGTTGAGATACCCATCTTTGACATAATCTTCTTGAGACCCTTATCTACAGCCTTGATATAGTTCTTCTCTGCTGTAGCATATTCCTCCTGAATCTTGTGCTTCTTAACAAGATCATCAAGAACTGCAAATGTCATGTAAGGACATATTGCACTGGCTCCATAGCCAAGAAGCAGGGCAGCGTGCATCACTTCTCTTATCTCACCACTCTCAACAATGAGTGCAGTTTGGACGCGTTTCTGCACGCTAATGAGATAATGATGAACGGCACTAACAGCAAGCAGTGAAGGTATGGCTGCATGCTTCTCGTCTATGTCGCGGTCTGAAAGGATTATATAATTTACGCCCTCGTCAACTGACTGCTCTGCCTTCTTGCAGAGTGTTTCGATTGCTTCGCGGAGTCCGCTTGCACCCTTTTCAATATCGAAGAGCATTGGTAATTTCTCTGTCTTGAATCCCTTGTAACGGATGTTACAGAGGATGTCGAGCTGTGTATTAGTAAGCACAGGCTGTGGAAGACGAACCATCTTACAGTTACTCTCGTCTGGAGTAAGGATGTTTGTACCAACAGCACCGATATACTCTGTGAGAGACATTACAAGTTCCTCACGGATTGGGTCGATAGCAGGGTTTGTTACCTGTGCAAACTGCTGACGGAAGTAGTTGAAGAAGATCTGTGGCTTGTCGCTGATGATAGCGAGTGGAGTATCGTTACCCATTGCGGCAACTGGTTCCTGTCCCTGAGTACACATAGGAACAACAGTCTTGTCAATATCTTCCTGTCCGAAGCCAAAGCTTCTAAGTTTACGCTCATAATTAGAAACAGAATTGTCGACCTTACGTCCACTCTTAAGTTTCTCGAGCTGGATACAGTTAGTAGACAACCACTGGCGATAAGGATGCTCTTTTGCAAGCTTTTCCTTGATCTCACCATCGTAGAAGATCTTACCTTCCTGTGTATCTATGAGAAGGATCTTACCTGGCTGAAGACGTCCCTTACTTACAACGTCACCTGGTTCGAAGTCCATAACACCAACCTCACTGGCTACAACCATCATACCACTCTTAGTGATTGTGTAGCGTGAAGGGCGAAGACCATTACGGTCAAGCATTCCACCAGCAAAACGACCATCACTGAACATAAGTGCAGCAGGTCCGTCCCATGGCTCCATGAGGATAGAGTGATACTCATAGAATGCCTTAAGATCCTCACTGATTGGGTTCTTGTCATTGAATGACTCTGGTACAAGGATAGCCATAGCCTGTGGGAGTGAGAGTCCGCTCATGATAAGGAACTCAAACACATTATCAAGGCTGGCAGAGTCACTCATGTCATCCTGAAGGATAGGACGTATTTCCTTGATATCACCGAGAGTTGGTGAAGAGAGTACGCTCTCTCTTGCCTTCATCCATCCACGGTTACCACGTACTGTGTTGATCTCTCCGTTGTGACAGAGAAGACGGAATGGCTGAGCAAGTTTCCACTTTGGGAATGTATTAGTAGAGAATCGTGAGTGAACGAGTGCGAGTCCACTTGTGAGATAGTTGCTTGAGAGATCTGGGAAGTAGCGACGAAGCTGTCCACTTGTCAACATACCCTTATAGATGATGCTCTTGCTTGAGAGAGAACAGATGTAGAAGTCTTCGTCGTCAATTCTGTTTTCAATCTTCTTACGAACCTTATATAATACACGCTCAATCTCATCAACCTTGTCGTCAGAAACGCCATCAATGAAGATCTGCTTGATATCTGGTTCTACATCTCTTGCACCATCACCAAGAACTTCAGAGTTTGTTGGTACAGCACGTAAGTGCATAAGGTTAAGACCTTCTCTTTCAATCTCCTCAATGATGATGCTCAGTATCTGACTCTGACGCTTCTCATCCTTTGGAAGGAAGACAAGACCTGTTCCATATCGTCCCTTTTCTGGTACAGGAATGCCCTGGAGAAGAATAAACTCGTGTGGTATCTGGATAAGGATACCAGCACCGTCACCTGTCTTATCGCGTGTCTCAGCACCACGATGTTCCATGTTCTCAAGCACCTTGAGTGCGTTATCCACAAGTTCGTGGTTCTTACCACCATGGATATTCACTACCATACCTACACCGCAGGCATCGTGCTCATATTCTTTACTATATAATCCCTTCTGCATTTGTTTGAAATTTCGTTAGAAATCGTAACTTATAATTTAATTTCGTGACCACGATAGACGTGGTCACGAAACTGTCAATCTATTTTATATTTTCTTTTTCCGGGTTTGCCGGAATGTCCGGATTTACCGGAACTTCCGGATAGTCCGGAATATCTGTTTATCGGATGAAGAGCAACTCTCTGTACTTAGGAAGTGGCCATGCCTCATCGTCAACGATAGTCTCAAGCTTATCTACATGGTAGCGGATGTCCTCAAGAAGTGGAGCTACTGTATCGTGGTAAGCGATTGCCTTCTCACGCTCACTCTCAATCTTGTTAGCTACCTTACGAGCCTCAACCATCTTCTCCACATTCTCGATGATGAATGACTCATGCTCAGAGATACGCTCGATGATGTAGAGGTTCTCCTTGCTGATCTTATGTGCCTTGTCACCAGCAAAGATGCTCATTACCTTACTTACATTGTCGATAAGCATTGACTGATACTTAGTAACGACTGGGATGATGTGGTTGAGACAGAGGTCACCGAAGATACGGCTCTCAATCTGAATCTTCTTAGTGTAAGTTTCCCACTTGATCTCGTTACGAGCCTCAAGCTCAAACTTAGTCATTACATTTGTCTTCTCGAACATCTTGATGCTTGACTCCTTGAGGTAGTTGTCGAAGATGATTGGAGCAGATGTCTCACAGTCAAGACCACGCTTCTTAGCTTCTTCCTTCCACTCGTCTCCATAACCGTTACCGTTGAAGATGATAGGCTTGATATACTTGATATCCTCACGAACAACCTTGAGGATTGCGTTCTCCTTAGCCTCGCCCTTAGCGATGAGAGCATCAACACGTACCTTGAAGTCCTGAAGTGCTTCAGCTACAGCTGAGTTGAGTGTAAGCATTGCAGATGCACAGTTTGCCTCAGAACCTACAGCACGGAACTCGAAACGGTTACCTGTGAATGCGAATGGAGAAGTACGGTTACGGTCTGTATTATCGATCAAGAGCTCTGGGAATGAAGGAAGGTCAAGCTTGAATGCTGTCTTACCTGCAACTGAGAGAGCGTCTTCGTCAGCCTTTTCTACATGCTCAAGAAGATCTGTAACAGTCTTTCCGAGGAATGAAGAGATGATTGCTGGAGGTGCCTCGTTAGCACCAAGACGATGAGCGTTAGTTGCACTCATGATAGATGCCTTGAGAAGTCCGTTATGATCGTAAACAGCCTTGAGTGTCTCAACTGTGAATGTTACGAAACGGAGGTTGTCAAGTGATGTCTTGCCTGGAGCGTGGAGGAGAACACCTGTATCTGTAGAGAGTGACCAGTTGTTGTGCTTACCTGAACCGTTGATGCCCTTGAATGGCTTCTCGTGGAGGAGGCAACGGAAACCGTGCTTACGAGCAACTCGCTTCATGATTGACATCATAAGCATGTTGTGGTCAACTGCAAGGTTTGTCTCTTCAAAGATTGGAGCCAACTCAAACTGGTTAGGTGCAACCTCATTGTGACGAGTCTTACATGGAATACCAAGTTCGAGAGCCTGAATCTCGATGTCCTTCATGAACTCCTCAACACGTGCTGGGATGCTTCCGAAGTAGTGGTCATCCATCTGCTGGTTCTTAGCAGAGTCGTGTCCCATAAGTGTACGACCAGTCATTACGAGGTCTGGACGTGCAGCATAGAGAGCCTCATCAACGAGGAAGTACTCCTGCTCCCAACCGAGGTTGCTGACAACCTTCTTTACCTCTGGGTTGAAGTACTGAACTACAGCTGTTGCTGCCTTGTCAACAGCATAGAGAGCCTTCTTCAAAGGTACCTTGTAGTCAAGGGCCTCACCTGTATAAGAGATGAAGATTGTTGGGATCATGAGAGTATCACCAATAACGAATACTGGAGATGTTGGATCCCATGCAGAATAACCACGAGCCTCGAATGTAGAACGGATACCACCGTTAGGGAATGATGAAGCGTCTGGTTCCTGCTGTACGAGGAGCTTGCCTTCAAACTCTTCAACCATACCACCCTTCCAGTCATGCTCTACGAAACCGTCATGCTTCTCTGCTGTTCCTTCTGTAAGTGGCTGGAACCAGTGAGTGTAGTGTGTTACGCCAAGTTCCATAGCCCAAGTCTTCATACCCTCAGCTACTGCGTCAGCGATTGTGCGGTCGAATGGTGCGCCATTATCAATGACATCACACATCTTCTTATATACTTTAGCAGGAAGATACTTGAACATCTTCTGCTTGTTGAATACATACTTTCCAAAATATTCACTTGGACGTTCAGCTGGAACATCCACTGTTACTGGACGACGCTTGAATGCCTCGTCAACTACCTGAAGTCTTAATTTAGCAGCCATAATCTGTTAGTGTTTGCGTTATAATACTTTCTTTATTCTTTCTATTGCCATTATACAATCTTCTTTCTTTCCGAATGCTGTAAAGCGGAAGTAACCTTCGCCTGCAGGACCAAATCCCACACCTGGAGTACCAACCACGTTTGCCTCGTTAAGGAGCTTGTCGAAGAACTCCCAGCTTGTCATTCCGTTTGGAGTCTTGACCCAGATATAAGGAGCATTCTCGCCTCCAAACACCTCAAGTCCTGTTTCTTTGAACGCCTCTCGCATTATTCGAGCATTGTTCATATAGTAGTCGATTGTATCCTTAATCTGTTTCTTACCTTCTGGAGAGTAAGTTGCCTCAGCAGCTCTCTGAGTTATGTAGCTTGTTCCATTGAACTTTGTACATTGTCTTCTTAGCCAAAGCTTATTAAGCTGAACAGTTTCACTTCCATCGCTCTTCTCAACCTTGAGATCTGAAGGAACAACTGTGTATCCACATCTTACTCCTGTAAATCCAGCAGTCTTACTGTATGAGTGGAACTCAATCGCACATTGCTTAGCACCTGGAATCTCATATATTGAATGAGGTATATCTGGATTCTGAATGTATGCCTCATAAGCAGCGTCATACATAATCAACGCCTTATTCTCAATAGCGTAATCAACCCACTTCTTAAGTTGTTCTCTTGTGATAACTGTACCTGTTGGATTATTAGGATAACAGAGATATATCACATCAACCTTTTCCTTTGGCAACTCAGCAACAAAATTATTCTCTGCATTACAAGGACTGTATATTATATTGTTTCTGCCAGCCATGAGGTTGCTGTCCACATATACAGGGTAGATTGGGTCTGTCATGCATATCTTGTTGTCAAGACCAAGAATATCACCAATGTTACCAGTATCGCTCTTTGCTCCGTCATTAACAAAGACCTCATCAATTGCGATATCTATGCCTCTTGACTTGAAATCGTTATCTACGATTGCCTTGCGAAGAAAGTCGTAACCTTGTTCTGGACCGTAACCACGGAAAGTGTCAGAACTTGTCATCTCATCCACAGCTTTGTGCATTGCCTCGATAACAGCAGGTGCGAGAGGCTGTGTTACATCACCGATACCCAGTCGAATGATATTCTTCTCTGGATTTGCCTCCTTGAAAGCGTTAACCCTTTTAGCAATATCGCTGAAGAGGTAGCTTGGAGCTAACTTGAGAAAGTTTTCGTTAATGTGTGCCATTTTATCCTAATGTGATTTTACCTTCGAAAACGGTTTCTGCAGGTCCGGTCATATATATGTGACCATTTTCATTCCATTCAATTACAAGAGAACCGCCATCCATTATTATTGTGTTCGTTTTACCTCTACCTTGAGCAACTGTTGCTGCCACTGCGGTTGCACATGCTCCTGTTCCGCATGCAAGAGTTATACCTGAACCTCGTTCCCATACTCTCATCCTGATCTTACCGTCGGGCAATATAGTTGCAAATTCAATATTGCATCTGTTTGGGAACACCTTGTCATGTTCAAGTACTGGGCCTACCTTTTCAAGATCTATGGTGTTAACATCATCTACATAGATAACGAAATGTGGATTACCCATTGAAACTGAAGTTCCTGTCCATCCGTTCACACCAGTAAGACTTGTATCAACCTCTGGTTTACCCATGTCAACTCGAGCGCTGTGTACAAGACCATCCTCACCTTCAAACAACTGAAGTGTCTTTATTCCTGCGAGAGTCTCGAATGTTACTTCGCTCTTCTCAGTGAGGTGGTGATCTCTGACGAACTTGCCGCAGCATCGAACTCCATTTCCGCACATCATGGCTTCAGATCCGTCATTATTAAAGATTCTCATCTTGAAGTCAGCAACCTGACTTTTTTCTATTGTGATGAGACCGTCGCTTCCGATACCGAAGTGTTGACGACTCCACTCTATAGATGCTTTTGACAAATCTTCGATAGGATTATCTGGCAAATATACATAAATGTAATTATTACCGCATCCGTGCATTTTAGTGAAGTTAATCTGTTGTGCCATATTATTATTTGTGTTGTGCACTATGTTGTGTTTGTGCCTTGTTTTCTTTCTTATTTCTTATTTTCACTGCAAAGGTATATCATTTTGATATTTCAACCAAACGTTTTGCTTACTTTTTTCTATACTTTTGCGTATTTTTCTTCTTTTTGCCACAAAAAATACGAAATGGCGGGGTACAAATGACAAAAAGACAGCAATTACACAACTATTGCTTTCTTTTTTACTAACAAACAGTTTTATTGTTACATTATGCTATTTTCACAAACAAGCACTTCTATTCTACGATAAAACTGGCTCTTCTTCAATTTGGTTGAAAAAGATTTTGAGTCACCTATTATAGGTACTCCCAATACCCTCTTAACAGAACAGCATCTGAACACGTTTTGCTTACGACTTGCTTACGACAATTGTCGTAAGCAAGTCGTAAGCAAAGGCTGTTTTCCACGTGTTTACCACGATGGATAAATAGACGTTACATCTAACCACAAAACACACCACAAAATTACTTATACCAAGCAACAATAAATAGCAGGTGTTTAACGGTTTCTAAATGTTTTTAGGTTATCTTTCTCACTTTTCACTCTTAGCAAATTTCAATCAAATCAAAGAAGAGCCACAAAAATCCTAAAAACTGGCTTTGATTGTGCATTAGGAATGCAACGGGTGTACAACTGGACTATAAAACATGCAAGTAACTCAACCGCGACGGAAAATTGGGAAAACGAAAAGTGGAAAAAGTAAGCTATCCCTACATAGGATCAACGTCATAGTGTATGTTTAGGCCATGCGCTACAGTCTGTTCCAGCATCTGCGACTGAATAGACGTCAGGAGTTCCCTCACCTTATTTATATTGGCATCATGTTCAATCTTTATCATAATCTTACGAATATACAAGGACTGGATTCGTGCAACTGGTGGACAGTCAGGGCCCAACACACGATCTCCAAATGCCTGTCTAAGCCTTGTTGCCATATCATCAGCAAGATGACCAAGCAATTGATTGTCACGGTGGCGAAGATACACATCTATAAGACGATAGAAGGGAGGATAATGAAACAGTTGACGTTCCTGCATCTGGGCATAGAACATCCCCCAGAAGTCATTGTTTACTATCTGGTTTATTATATCGCTATCCGCATTTCTTGTCTGGAGGAACACCCTACCCTGATGATGCTTACGACCAGCCCTTCCTGCAACCTGAGAAAGAGTATGGAATGTACGTTCATAGCTACGGAAATCCGGTTGGTTGAGCATTGTATCGGCATCAAGTATACCCACAAGACTAACATTATCAAAATCAAGTCCCTTGGTTACCATCTGGGTACCTATGAGAATATCTGCCTTATGCTCTGCGAAATCATTTATTATATTCTCATAAGAAGTGCGAGAGCGAGTGGTGTCAAGATCCATTCTGAGTGTTGTTGCCTCAGGAAATATCTCTTTTATCTGATCCTCTACCTTCTCCGTACCAAGTCCCTTATTGATAAAATTCTTTTCCTCACAAGCAGGGCACTTGTCCGGCAACCTATAGGTATAGCCACAATAATGGCAGGTGAGTTGATTTGTCTTTTTGTGGTATGTAAGACTGACGTCACAATGTTCACAGCGAGGTACCCATCCACAGGTCTTGCACTCTATGAAATTGGAATAGCCACGACGATTCTGGAACAGTATGACCTGCTCTTTATTATCAAGTGTATCACGAATAGCCTCAACAAGTTCAAAGGAGAACGCACCCTTCATCTTTCTCTTTTTCCTTGCCTCCTTCAAATCCACAATCTGTACAGCAGGCAACTGTATATCTTTATAACGCTGAGTTAGTTGTACGTATCCATAACGTCCTTTTCTTGCAGCATGATACACCTCAAAACTTGGTGTAGCAGTTCCAAGTAACGTATGCGCTCCAAACATATTAGCCAAGACAAGAGCCGAGTTACGGGCATGGTAGCGAGGTGCTGGTTCCTGCTGCTTATACGACGTCTCATGTTCCTCATCAACTATAATTAGTCCAAGATTATTGAAAGGCAGGAATATGGACGAGCGTACACCTAGAATGAGCTGGAACGGTTCGTCACCAAGCTGTTTTTGATAAACGGCTACACGCTGAGCATCTGTAAACTTGGAATGGTACACACCCATACTGTCACCAAACACACGTTCCAGTCGCTCTGTAATCTGAGTGGTAAGAGCAATCTCAGGAAGCAGGTACAGAACCTGTTTCCCCTCATCCAAGTATTTCTTTATAAGATGGATGTATATCTCAGTCTTTCCACTTGATGTAACTCCATGAAGCAGAGTTGTCTTCTTTGTCTCGAATGAAGTGCACACCTCTTCATACGCCTTCTGTTGTGCCTCGGATAGAGGTGAGAGGAAAGTATCTTCACCAAGTGTTCCGTCACACGAAGACAAGATGTTGCGACGACGCTTGTTCTTCTCACGCATCGCATTCTCATCTTTAGGTTTCAGTCCTCCAGGAAGAGCAGCCTTGTACACTTCGCCAACAGCACAGATATAATACTTCGCTATCCATTCCCAGAACTGCAGTTGACTCTCTGTCACAATAGGTGTCGATTCGATCAACTCCTTAACCACCTTAATCGAATCAAAGTCAGGACGTTCATTATGAACCCTTGCAACAATAGCAGTATAAATCTTCTTTGTCCCAAAAGGCACGACTACACGACACCCTCTCTTTATGCGTTCCTCCATCTCTTGTGGAACGGCATAAGTGAAGGTGTCGTGAAGTGGGAGTGGAAGTATTACATCTACAAATGTCATGGCAATAGGTTAGAACAGGTAAGTCAAATGAATCTGGTGGTTATGACTCTTGAAGTTTGCCTTATTGAGCGCATTTCCAACAGTTTTCAATTCTGCTGTATAACCACAAGGAATATTGTATGTATAGCCAAGACGAATAGTCCTGAGAACAGTAAAACCGGCTCCAACATTCCACGAAAACAATGACGACCTGAGTGTGTAGGAGTTATTGAATATACCTGATTCACCTATATTCCAGGCAAACTGAGGACCTGTGGCAAAGTATAGACTTGCACTTCTCCCAAGCCACGAAGTAAAAGTCACATTGACAGGAACATCTATATAACTCAATGTCTCTGTTTTCTTTTTTGAACCAATCGTCTTGCTGTCATAAAGGACTGCAATGTCGAATCCCAGATGAGAACCAGGGATAGAAATATCCATCTGAGGGCCAAGAAAATATCCTATACGGTTTTCAGAATCGAAAGTACTTGAACTAAGACTTACACTTGTCAAGTTCATTCCACCCTTCAGACCAAAAAACACCTGTGCGGCAGAAGGGAGCATAATAGTGAACATAGCAATTATTGCCAATATAACCTTTTTCATAAGTAAGTAATCAGAATTATTTTTTATGATTGATGAGTTCGGTACAAAGGAACACAATTTATTTGAATTGCGAAAGAGAAAAAACGAAAAAAGACAACTTGTCAACACCTGTTGACATCTTTTTTGAAAAAATCTTCTCTATTATATGGTGAAAATGTGACAGAATCATTATTTTTGCAGTTGTTTTGACAACTAAGTAAGTGAGCAAAATTATTTTTATAATAGATGCTCTCTATTTGGAAGTAGATTTTCGTATTCATTTGAAGGAGTGATGCGGGCATCATGACAACATAAGTACGAAACTAAGTGTTTCGGACGCAATGTTGGGGCGCAGCGCTCTTCATGTCGGAGTCAAGGAACGAAGACGAACGAGATGAAGCTAAGCAAGGGTGTCATAT
>JAZUHP010000007.1:0-11543 GCA_045641785.1 Bacteroidaceae bacterium | reverse complement strand
TTGTCTTGGAACATATGCAGTCATTGATTTTGACTGCAAAGTTACAAATTCAAGTCCGTTGACTCGCAAATATGCTCATAAAAGACTATATTTCAATAATTTCAAAGACCGATTAGTCCACTTTTACGGGACAGCAGTGAGTTTTTGTAATTTTGTATACTAAAACGTGCTAAAACAATTTGCGTAACTAATTATTACGATAAAAATATACTAATATGGCAACATCAGCAATAGAACTGGATACAAACCAGATGGTCGTAACATTCGATGATGTTAGCGTAATGCAGCAGGTTAAGAAAACTCTATCCTTAATTAGGGGCGTAAAGTCTATCTCCATGCCTCGCAAAAAACGAATGTGTGGACTTGATCGTGCATTGAAGGATGTCGAAGAAGGTCGAGTGTATCGTGCAGAAAGCGTTGAAGACATGTTCAAACAATTAAATAAAGAGGATTGATGCAATACTCATAGTTACCAAAATTCCGTTTTCGAAAGTGAAATCATCGAACCGAATATACACTATAACTATTAGAAGTTAAATCTTCTCGTATGATAATGTATTGCTATATGTAAGTTCTTATAAGTCAATTTTACTGGGTACAAATATATGCCATTTTTATGACACAAAATTAGGGACTATGTAAAATAGAAAAAATAGCAGAACAATCTGCAAATAACATTATGAAGTGCCGGCAGCACGATAAACTCGGCAATAAAATTATGAAAACAAAATCAAGCTACCTTGACCCGAAAAGGGTTTTGGTTGAAACACCACAAGGTGACAAGTTCATTATCGGTTTCCATTCCGAGATGAACTATCTATGGGAACAGCAGGTTAATGTTCCTTTTACTGACTTTCTGTCATCACTCTTCGATAAGTATTACAAGGGTGATGAAAATGTAATCATGGGTGAGATTACCCGTCAGCTCATGATCAATCGTTTTGAATCAGTTTTCTCATTCCAACGTGATTCCATCCAGAACCGCGTTATCATGGGTGATAGAATCCGTGAGCTACGCGAACGGAAGGGAATGGACATCATGGCACTTGCCTTCAAGTCGAACATCCAACCCAATACACTCAAGCGTATTGAAGCTGGAAAGTTTTCGGCTGACCTTGACATTCTAACTCAGATTGCACAAGGCATGGGAATGAAGATTGACTTTGTTGAACTCAAAAACGATGAAGGCCATGAAAGCATATCTGACGTACGCCCTTAACGAGGAAGGTGATTTAGTTCACATCAATAGTGTACCTAATGGCAATGATTGTGGATGTTTTTGCCCTCATTGTAAGAGTGAATTGTGTGCTAAGAATGGAGGTACAGGTGAAAAGATGGTTCATCATTTCGCTCATCTGAGTGGTGCTGATTGTGTCGGTGCAATAGAATCTGCTTTACACAGGATGGCTAAGGATGTGATGAAAGATGTCCTTTGTATTCAGTTGCCAGATAGATTGGATGGTAGAAAAGGAGAACTGTTGAAACTAGATCGTGTCGAGGTTGAGTTTTATGACAAGGATACGCGTCTTCGTCCAGATTGTATTGGCTATTACGGAGATAAAGTTATCTGGATTGAGTTCAAACGTACTCATGCCGTTGATACAAAGAAACGTGGCAAGATAATCTCTGCAAAGATAGATTGTGTAGAACTTGACATCAATGCTTGCTCTCTTGATCCTGATGCAGTTCGCAAATTCATTACAGAGGAGAGCGATAATCGCATTTGGGTAATAGATACGCAGGCAAAGCCACGTCATGCAGGTTCGGGTAGTCACTATAGTTCGGATCACGTAGATTATTGCAACTATTATGGCTACAGACGTATTCGGCGAATGTTTGCGCTTGATGAAAATGGCGCTTTAGTGAATTTGTTAAGTGATGAATTTGACATGAATACTCATAGTTACTATTGTGTAGCTTGTGGTAAGGAATTAACCATTGACGTTGATGAAGCCGGTACGTATAGCTTTGTCCATATTGATGATGGTGTACATTGTGAAGATGACCTTTATCTGCATGAAGCAGCAAAAGAAATACTCCATTGGCGGTTCAATTCAAAGGGGGAATTTAGAATTCTTGTTCCCCAATATCAGAATTGTGCAGAGAAGGCAAATTGCGCTTTGTTCCGACAAGAACTCTGTTCAACAGGCAAAGGTGTGCCCTATAACCTAATGGAACATGGGTATAATGAATGCGTCAAGAACTTTCAACTTCCAAATTTCAAATACAAGTGTGATCTTGTAATCAAGAAGACTGATTCGGTGAGAGACGCAATTATCATAACTATTGATGCAGGAGATTGTCATATTGACGTAGATTCTGAAGATTATAGGGTTATAGAGATCTGTGTGCATAATGGTCATTCTCTCATGAGTTTGGTAGATTCTCCTATTGGAAAACAGACTACTTTCATGAACTTCAAGCGAGAGAACAGAGAAATGACTCCACGTACAGAAATTGACAGAGGGGTTTTGAGGTTTTCTTTGTACTCAAGCGGAAAGTATTATGTTGACGAAGTTTCTTGTGCAAAACTCAACGATCGAAAATTCAGTACTGTTCTTGAACATGTATTTGTCGATGGAATTGATGACCGTAATGAAGCTAAAAGGTACTCGTTGCTCAAATGTTATGAGCAGAAACGCAAAGCATGTTATTGCGAAATTTGTTGGTTTCTTGAAAAAGTATCTGGATTCTATGGTATGTCGGAAACGATTTGCAAGCGTTACAAAACCAAAAAGACACCGCATTATCCTTTGGAAACGATGCCTCTCGATTGTCCGCATTTCAGCATAGATAAAAAACTTGTTAGTATTGCACAGCTCAATTATGGTAATGTACAAGTAATTGAAAATAGATTCGATAAATAGTATAAGTACTAATTGCTTATAAGCATTCTACTTCTGTAGGATGCTTATTATAATGCAAAACTATCATAGACTTAGTTTGTAAGGCTTTGGAGATTGGTAACTCTCTTGATGAGCCCTGATGTTTTTTTGTACTTAAAGATTCTTCATAAATGTTAAATGGTGGATGTTTTCAATAATTTCTAATATAAAATTATAGACAATTGCGAATTTATTCGTAAATTTGCAGTAAATGGTCGATTACAGATAATAGTACACTAACAAGATGGAAGGAACACCACGAACCCACGAAAGCGATGTGATGCAATTCTGCGTCATTGCCATTGAGACGGCTGCACGTAAGATGAAAATCTCACCAACCGAACTCACAAAGCGACTTGAAGAACAAGGTCTCATAGAGGGGCGTCTTTTCAAATTCTACGACACCCTCCATACCCAGAGTGCTAACTATGTGGCAGATGACATCATCGAAACCCTTTATAATTACGAGCATGATCAGTAACAAGAATCACATACTTTATCATGGTGCTACGACTGAAGTTCGTGAACCTCTCACGCATGTTGGTCGTTCCGAACTTGATTTCGGACCAGGATTCTATCTTACCAACGATAAGCAGCAGGCAATCAATTGGGCGAATACGAAAGCAGGTAGAAAGAAAGGGCTTAAGGCTGTACTGAACATCTATCACTTCGACCTTGAAAGTTTTCTTACCAATAGTTGCTTCCACCATCTTGTGTTCCCCGAATACAACATCCATTGGTTAGACTTCATTGCAGCCAGTCGTAAGGGGAAACAACCATGGGAAGGTCTCGATTGGATAGAAGGTGGAATAGCCAATGATAGCGTCATCTCTACTGTTGATGCATACGTAGATGGTACTATGACTGCAGAGATGGCTTTAGGAAAACTCGTTAAAGAGGAACTCAAACATCAGGTTTGTGTCAGTAACCAACTCATAATTGACCAGTACTTCACATTTCAGGAATCCGTACAATTATAATAATGAAAGATTATCAATTATATCGAAAGATAACACGCATCATCATTCAGCTCTCAGAAGAGTTACATGTCTCATCCAAAAGAGCTATGCTCATATTTTACAATTCCACAGTTGGACAACAGTTGCACGACCCTAAGTATGGTTATCAACTTATGTCTGACACTTACATCGTTAATGATATAAAGGCAGAGTTTACAAATAAGTGATTCGTCTATAGATTTGTATCTTTAAGTAAATCATAATAAAAAGGATTCATCCGCAAACATCAATTCTCCATGGAGTTCATTATAACTCCGAGAATCTGATGTTTGCGGATGTTCTTTATTCTGTTGGAACGAGGTACGTTTTAATGGACAAACCTATTTTGCCTCATTCTCCGGAGATCTCAAACAATGAGGTAACTTGCCATGCTCACGATGGTGTGCTACGCATGCACAGCAAGAACCGTGACGTGGACACTCTTTTGGACAAGTACACTCGAAGAAGTTTGCTTGCCCTACTGTAGATGGACGATGTGGACAATTCATAAAATCACCTCCCGTTATTTCAACTCCTTTCCACATGAGAAAGCATTACCAACGATCTTGCCCATTTGGATGTATTTGAGATTTACAGGCTCGTAACTGATGATGTTCATCTTCTCTACGTCAGGATTGCCTTGTTCATTGAGGAACTTCTCATCACAAAGGATATTTACGACCTCTGCAATAAGGAAGTAACCAGTTTCACTCTCGTCAATCTTCTGCTTGATACGACACTCCATTGTCATAGGGAAATTCTTGAAAATAGGAGCATTGACGTTTGGCGCCTTTTCTACCTGCCAACCTGTCTTAGCAATCTTTTCAGGGTCGTTCTTTGCAGATACGATACCAACGAAGTCGGAAGCAACCATAGTCTCGGTTGTAGCAAATGTAACGGTAAACTCACCATTGTTAAGCTTCAGGTTGTCTGTTGTAGCATGCTTACCCATACTGATCATAATCTCATGCATGTCCCAAGTTCCACCCCAGGCAGCATTCATTGCATTAGCAACTCCATTTTCGTTATAAGTACCGATAATCAGTACTGGTTGTGGAAGCATCCACGGTTTTGATCCAAATGATTTCATATGTTTTTTATCTTGTTAAGTAATTGAATATCGATGCCTTTCGTGCAGTTTCGGTGATTCCACCTTTTCCGCTTATAACCTGTTGTCCCCACAATGTCAGTGTTTTCCAATCGTTGGGTTCAACGAGATCAAGCCATTTGTTTTCATAATCTCTTGTTACTTCTAATCATATGATATTTGAAATGTTTTATTCCATGTACTTTATTTTGTCCATTGTGCG
Source organism: Bacteroidaceae bacterium (assembly GCA_045641785.1). Lineage (GTDB taxonomy): Bacteria > Bacteroidota > Bacteroidia > Bacteroidales > Bacteroidaceae > Minthosoma. The sequence continues at coordinate 6,350 of JAZUHP010000007.1, read as the reverse complement.
AGGCTTTGCCTCTGGTGTCTCGTTAGGATAACCAAGAGCAATGCAATAAAGGAGTTCGTAGCCTTCTGAGAATGCCATCTTGTCAAGGTATGGTTTTGCAGAAGATGACTCTTTTATCCATCGTGCAGAACTGCCAAGACAACATGAACCGATTCCTTTTGACCAAGCAGATAAGATAATGTTTTCGCCAAGAAGACCGCAATCCACCTGACTCATGTCGTATGTTGTGTCATGAGCAATGCAGAGTACGCAAGGGGCATCAACGAAGATGTTTTTGAAACCTTCACGCTCACCAATTTTTGGATTATCCTTAACAACGGCAGAGGAAATACTGTCGATTAGAGCAGGGGAGAGCACACGTATTTCGTATGCCTGTAGGTTCTTGCCGTTAGGGGCATTCACGCCACAGGTAAGTATCTCGTCAAGTGTCTCACGACTGATGAGGGAGTCTTTGTAGTTGCGAATGCTTCTACGGCTCATCATCAACTCTGTTACAGTATCTTCTGATGAACTTGTTGTATTGTTTTGTTCTTTTTGTTGATTGCAACTTGCAAGCATGAGCGTTGAAAGTGCAAGTGTAATAAGTTTATTCATAATTGTTATATGAGTAAAAAGGAGTAAGAAGGAGTTAAAAGGAGTAAAAAGACGATACTCTTTAATGCATAATTCATAATGCATAATTGCCATCCGGAGGCACGGAGTTAAGTTAAAAGTTATAAATTAAAAGTTAAAATCCTTTGTTCCGGCAGGCATGTTAATTATTGATTATTAATTGTTAATTGAATTAACACATTCGTCTTTTAACTCCTTTTTACTCCTTCTAACTCCTTTTAACTTCTTACAAAAATACATTCATTATTTCCGTACAAATCTTTTCAACCGTTTTACGCCCTCAACGCCAAGGATGGTGAGACCTCCATACTGGAATGTCTTTGCCAATCCGAACAGGATGAACCAGAGTACACCCTTGGCTGATGCACTAATAGGCAATAGCATCTGGGCAAACGAGAGAATGTAGCAAGGGATGCAGCAAAGCAACACTATCACTCCTGTGCGAAATGACAGTTTGCTGAGTCTTTGCTTTATGTTTCCTAACATTTGTTTCATTGCAGAAGTGACTCTATTGCTGGAGCTAAAACATCTTGGGTTGCAGTTGGCTCAAATCGACTGACTACACGTCCTTCACGGTCAACGAGGAACTTGGTAAAGTTCCAGCGAATGTCATTGTCTGCCTTATGGTTCTTGTTTATCTTCTCCATGAGCATAACAACGAGACTCATAAATGGATGTTTGCTGTCGAAGCGCTTTATCTCACCTGTATTCTGTTTGAGGTATGTATAGAGAGGCAAAGCATTGTCTCCGTTTACCTCAATCTTACGGAAGCGAGGAAACTTGGTGTTGTAGCGGAGTGTGCAAAACTGCTGTATCTCTTCGTCTGTACCCTTTGCCTGTGAACCGAACTGATTGCATGGGAAATCGAGAATCTCCAACCCTTTGTCTGCGTATGTGTCGTAGAGGGCGTCAAGATCATTGTACTGTGGCGTGAAACCGCATGCGGTAGCGGTGTTGACGATGAGTAGTACCTTGCCTTTGTATCGGTCAAGTTTCACCTCGTTACCTTTGTTGTCGATAACTGTGAAGTCGTAAATAGTATTCTGTTCCATAAGTTTTTATATTTTTTTGTGCTACTTATGTAGACAAGTGAATGGACGAAATATTTAGTAAAAGTAAGAAAAATATGCTACAAAATACTTTTTATTTCAAAAAAAACTGAGTTATTGCCCAAAATGATTGAACAAGAAGAGGATGATTCCATCAAACCAGCGTGCTGGTAATACAGTATGGAGGAATCGCATAGAGGCATTACCAATTCCAAAGGCATAGCGTGTCTTTGGGTGACGCGAGGTTGCCGCCTTACACACATGCTTGGCCGCCTTCTCTGCAGAAGTCATAAGGTTGTATGGATTACGACCGTACATCATTTCGAATACATTTGCCATACGTCCTGCGTTCTCCTCATAGACTGTGGCAGACGATGCTTTACGGAGCTGTTCTGCTGCAATCCTTCCCCAGTTGCTGTAGACACCGCCAGGCTCTACGATTGCTACATCTATGCCATACCGTTTCACCTCCATGCGAGTGGCGTCACTCAATGCCTCGACAGCGTATTTGCTGGCATTGTACCAACCAGCAAAGCAGAATGTGATATGTCCCGCAATGGAAGCAACATTGACGATGCGACCACTTTTCTGACTACGCATGTGTGGCAAAACAAGTTGCGTCATACGAGCTAAACCGATAACATTGACATCCAACTGACGTTGGGCATTCTCAAGACTTGTCGTCTCCATTGGACCCAGTTCTCCATAACCTGCATTGTTGACAAGCACATCAATCCTGCCTTCCTCATGTATGATTTGATAGACAGCTTCCTTTGCCGAATCGTCTGAAGTGACATCAAGTGCAATAGGTGTCACGCCATACTGGCGAAGAGGTTCCATCCTTTCTGCACGTCGTGCAGCACCGTATACCTTGTGCCCCTTTTCTGCAAGCATTCTGGCAGCTTCGTATCCAATACCGCTACTTGCTCCTGTTATAAGTATTACGAGTCTATTCATTGCTTTTTGCTTTAAGTGTGTCATTTGTCCTGAATGGCATCTTGATAGCCTTCTCGATTCCTTCTGCACTATCGCTGAAGTGGATGCTGTGTTGCTCAATGAGTGAGCAGTCCATCGTCAGGTTTCTTTCTTGGTCACAGAATCGTTCCTCGTCAGGCAGAATCCTTTGTGTTGGTTCCTTAATTCCCATCATTGTGGCAGCCTGCAGATGAAGCTCATAACTGTTGAAGGTATTTCCGCTACCGAAATTGTAGATGCCTCCTGGCAGGGAAACTGCTCTCTCCATGTTCCTGACCACTTCCCACACATTCGTCACACCACGAAATTCATGAGTGGCAACCTTGATTGTAGCATCCTCGTCGTAGGCTTTACGAATGTTGACCAGTATGTTACTGTTCAACTTCATAGGGCTATCTGGCAAGTCGTACATCCATGTCAACCTTAATCCTACAGATTCCGGATTGTTCCACCCGGCTCTTTGCTCTGCTTCCAACTTATGTTGACCGTAGATGTTGACTGGTTGAAGCACATCCTCTTCCTTGAGCGCCCCCAACATGGGAGTTCCATTATACACTTGGTCGCTGGACATGAATACCATCTTTGTACCGATTTGTTTGCATGCCTTTGCCAGTTTGACTGTTCCCTGAACATTCACTCTGTGCGACTCTTCAGGATGCTGTTCGCAGTACCATGTGTTGCTAAGTGCAGCGCTATGTAGGACAACATCAGGACGATGTTCTTCCAAATACGCCTTGACAGCCTCTTCGCGGCTGACGTTCAGTTCGTCATGCGTTGGCAGAAGCAACTGGTACTTGTCCCTGAAATAGTAGGCCAACCTGCTACCAAGGAACCCTGTGCTACCAGTAATCAGTATCTTTTTCATCATTTCTTCCTTTCAAACTTAATTGATGTACCTTTCTCGAACATCCTGAACATTTCGGTGAGTTTAGGACTCTCGCCCTCCTCATAACTGTCAAGCACCAATTCCGGAATGTCACCTCTGATGCCGTATACCTTTACAAACTGATGACCGGCAACCATTAATTTCCCGTCCAATAACGAAACAGGGTAGAGTGTTCCCTGCGATCTTATAGAACCCAAGGCAACGATTTTTCCTTCTTCGTCCAAAGCAAAGATACTTGCTTCAACCGCTTCCAGATTGGTGTTCTCGTTATTCCCGAAGGTCTCTTGCGACACGAGGAGGACTTTGCTGCCGCTCATTTCTGTATAAGCAAATGCAGATGATTTGCTGAAATGTTCACAAAAGGCTTCAAATGCACTTGTGCTGTCTGTTACAACAGCGTTAATGCTGTCTTCTATTATGTTATTTGCATTTTGTTGACTATTATTGCAGGAAGTCATGGTCAATGATGCCAGAATGACTTGAATAGTTATCAGTTTCTTCATAATTCAATTCTTGTTCCTTTGAATGCTAAAACCTATCGACTTAAGTAAGTAATCAAAATTATTTTATAATATTACAGTAAGTGATTTTCATAATATCTGCACTCTCTTTGTCGTATCTTTCCGTTTCATTTTCAGTCATGATGCCCGCATCACTCCTTCAAATGCAAACGAAAATCTACTTCCAAATAGAGAGCATCTATTATAAAAATAATAGTGATCACTTACTTAGTAAATTAAATACTCCGTATAAGAATACCAAAGCAATGATGTTGTCAGGGACTCCTTTTGCTCTGCCTATCAGGGAACCGGTTCTGTTATAAATGGTTCCATTATTGATGCAACCAATGTATGAACCGCTTCTATTATAATATCGTTCATCTTTGCAGTAGCCAATGTAGCTACCTGAACGATCATAGAACCTATTATCCTTGGTATAGCCCATGTAGCTGCCAGAACGATTGTACCATCTGTCAGACTCAATTTTGCCTTCGTATGAACCAGAACGACTGTAAAGTTTTCCATTGCTGTATTTCCCTATATTAGAACCTGAATGGTCATAGAGTTGTTGCCCAAATGCCATCATAGGAAATAGAATGGTTATTATGAAAATCTTGATTCTGCTCATAAAGATGTGGTTTGTAATTAAAGCAAGTTCTACACCTACCTTAAGTGAAATGCTTCCTTTTCATTTTTTTGCAAAGATATTAATAATTTTCAAATATAAAAGAGTTTGTGTATGTCCATTTACAGATTTTTGCATAATCAAAACTTGTTGCGGCTTGTTCTCTTTTATCAACGGGGAAAGTCGCCTAAATCTTCGAGGTGCCTTCGATTCTTCTCCATTGAATGTCCATTGAATGTCCATCGCATCTCCATCGAAACGATGGACATTCGATGGAGATGCGATGGAGATGCGATGGAGATGCTACGGAGGAACATCGAAGGATGCTCGGAGTGTATGTTAACGAAAATGGTTGATAGTTTTTGCCTTTATTTGTATATTGGGTTGACCTCTTTTTGTTTTATTTATAAATTGAGTTGACTTTTTTTGCCTTTATTTGTATATCAGGTCAATCTGATATCCTATCAATCAAATTGAAGAAAACCCCTTATTTTCACGTGCAAACTTGGATTGTGATTAATAAATTTGTAACTTTGCGTAAAATAGTTTTTTTCTAACAAATAGTGTCGTGATTTTAATCCCAAACGTAGAGAATAGTGTTGAGTAACTTATTAAGAACTAATATTTATGGAGATAAAGAATACCGATGACATAAGTCGATGTTTTTGGGCAAATCCTAAAAATCCACTTTACATCGCTTATCATGATGAGGAGTGGGGCGAACCTTGTCATGATGATAGGATGCTCTTTGAGATGCTGATACTGGAAGGTTTTCAGGCAGGATTGTCGTGGGAATGTGTGTTGAATAAGCGTGAGGCGTTTCGTGAAGCCTTCGATAATTTTGATGTGCAGAAGGTTATAACGTATGACGAAAGTAAACTCATTGAACTTGCTGCTAATCCGAATATTATCCGTAATCGGTTAAAGATAAACGCGAGCGTGGTTAATGCTCGTGCTTTTATCAAGATACAAGAGGACTTTGGATCGTTTGACAAGTATATCTGGGGCTTCACCGATGGTAAGGTTATTTATGAACCTTGTGACCTTAGAACGACTTCTCCTCTCTCTGATACAATATCAAAAGACCTAAAGAAAAGAGGTATGAAGTTCGTTGGCAGTACGATTATCTACTCCTACTTGCAAGCAATCGGGGTGATAAACGGACATATAGAAGGGTGTTGGAAATATAAAAAAGGATAGCATAATCTAATAATAATTTTATGGCTTGTACAACAGAATTTATAGATTTTGTCTGCTCCCAGTTGAAAGGCGCAGGAGTGATACGGACACGAAAGATGTTTGGTGATTACTGCATCTACGTGGATGAGAAACCCATCATGCTTGCTTGTGATAACATCGTTTACATCAAGAAACATAAGGCGATAGAGGAAATGATGTCGGAGGCAGAGGTCGGTTTTCCATACGATGGTGCCAAGGAACATTATATTCTTGATGTAGAGCATGGCGATAAGGCTTTGCCTGTCATCAAAACTTTGCTGCCTTACATCCCTTTGCCTAAAAAACGATAAAAACAACATTTCTTTTTGTTTGTTGGTTGATAAGTAAGTAATCACAATTATTTTTATAATAGATGCTCTCTATTTGGAAGTAGATTTTCGTATTCATTTGAAGGAGTGATGCGGGCATCATGACTGAAAATGAAACGGAAAGATACGACAAAGAGAGTGCAGATATTATGAAAA
>JAZUHP010000006.1:0-4501 GCA_045641785.1 Bacteroidaceae bacterium | reverse complement strand
GCGTCTCAAGTGGCGGTGCAGGCAGGTTCCAGTGGCAGGTACGCGTGGGCGCTACCGAGGGCTTGGAGTTCATGGGTGTGAAGATGGACGAGACAAAGAACCGCGCTTGCCGTGCTACCGAGGCCATCCTTAGTGCAGACGACAGCAAGGTTACCGTTTGCTGCATCCCCACCGACGAGGAACTGATGATTGCACTCGACACACAGGCTCTTTGCAAGTAAATGTATCTCATTGCAGGCATACGTCTGCAAGAGAACACACATACAGCTTGAGGGTGTACCAAAAGTCTTCGGACAGTTGGGTACACCCTCCTTTTATTCTAACAGATTCGTTGACGAAAGACTCATCACCACAAAAAGAACTAAAAGAACATAGCCTCATGAAGAAAACTGCCATACTTCCTATCATCATGCTACTTTCCTGGTTGGGCATCTCTGATGTGGCTGCCCAGCAAGCAGAACAAACAGAAGAACCCATCGCCTTTAAAGTTGATGTCTGGGAGATGCTCCCCCTTCGCTACCAGTCACGTATGCTTTCTTCTGGCTATTCCGTCGATGTGCACAACGACTCTGTATTCTGCTACCTACCTTACATGGGACAAGTACAAACACCTGAGTTCGACAACAGCGGCCTTACTTTCGAACGCCCACTTCTGGCATTCAAGTCGGCTAAAGGCAAAAAAGGAAAAACCAACATCGCCTTCGTTTGTCGAAAGAATATGGTAACCTATCAATTCAACCTCACCGTCTATCCCAATGGTCGGTGTAGCATACGCCTTACTCCCAGTAATGCCGACAGCATAGGCTACGAGGGAGAGCTCGTTGACACCACTATGTAATAAGCATCACAAAGAAATCGGCACGATCACTATACTTACAACGTATAAAGATAATACTTAGGGATGCTAAACATAATACTTAGGGGGGCTAAACATAATACTTAGAGAGGTTAAACATAATAACACATAAGGCCTCCGAATCATGATGATGCGGAAGCCTCATGTCTTTTATGAATGTTTAGGCCTGACAAGCGGATAAACATTCTTTTTGTTCAAATTTACTCTGCTCCGTGATGAGGCTTGTAGCCAGGGTTGTTGTGGTACACAAGTTCAAGACCCATACCTGCGCCCTCGCCTGAAATTGGTTCCAAATGCAGATTACCATTTTTGTCGAAAGTGTACTTGGCACTAAAGTTTACTCTGCCAGGCCATCCCTTCTTGAACTGAGCAAGGGGATCTTTGTAGTATGTATCAGTCTCGCTATCATAGTAGCAACCATATTTGTCATAGAATGACAAATCGCCATCGGCAGAATCATCACCAATTGCCCTGATAGAAGTAAGTACGAAAGTAATCACATTGCCTGAAATGGTGTACTTGCCAAGATCCTTTTCACCCCAAGCTGGCATAATCTCCTCGTAGGTTCCATTTTTCTTGAAATTGAAGTGAATGTACACATCAGATGATGCTGTCAACTCCTCACCAGGTCTGATACCCGACCATTCACCGACGATTGATGTCTCGTTCGTTTGGGGTTTTTCGACTTCGTCATCACCACAGCTGCAGAAAGTAAATGCAGCAAAGGCCGCCATGAGGGCCATAATAAGATGTTTTTTCATTTTATATATATTTGTTTGTCAATGTTATTTCCTTTTTATTTTTTCTCGCGATTTTTTCATCTGCAAAATTATCACAAATTAGGCACATACAAGCTCACATAAAGTACAATTCGTCTTTCAAAACGTACAAAAGCACTATCAAAATGTGCAAATACAACAAAATCAGGGGAAAAACCGCCTAAACCACTATGCAGATGGTTGCACCACATATCAAAGAGGAAAAACACGAACTAAACACAAGATTCATGCCCGGAACTACTCTCCATGGGTGAATTTCTCCTTCGGGAAATAAAAGTACAGGAACATAGGAAATGAATTGAGTATAGCCACCTCTTCTTGCGTAATGACATGCTTCTGAAGTTGTGCCTCAAAAATGGCATTCTGATCTACATCATCCTTATTTAAAGGCCATGATAATGAATCCATCACCAAATTGTTAGCTTTGAGTACATTTTGCCGTACAAGGTGTTTCCAATTATCACCATCCTTCAAATATGCGTACCCATGATAATGGCAGAACTGGCGAGCTGCTTTCTTGAACTTCTCACCAATGCTATCCTCGCGTTTCACAACATACTTGTGATAGTCTAAATCAGGCAACTCCTTGGTATATTGGATACTCTCAATCATCGGATAACTGATAAACAACCGTCCGTTTTCTGTCTCCTCATTAAAATACTCCAACAACTCTTGAACCTGAGCGTTTTTCACAGACAGATTTCCTCTATAGAAATCATAGTCAAAGAAAAGATATATAGACTCAAAATCCGAACTTTTCCTGACTTCATCACTTTTCTGCGCCATCACATGGCGAAGAAAGAAAATCAACGAGTTACATAAAATATTTGGGTGACTTTGGGTGACGCAAGCCGTTTTTTCGTACCTTTGCACCATGTTTGTACGCAAGAAAATCAATCGCTCAGGTACAATCAGCATTGTGGTTGTGAGCAAGGCACATGGGAAATTCACTGAAGTGAAGAAGTTCGGAGTGGCAAAGTCGGAAGAAGAAGCCGATGAGATGTTCCGTAAGGCTCAGTTATGGCTTCGCACCCATGACGGCCAACAGGAACTGGACTTCGATGAGCGCAAGGGAAAGGAAGTCGAGGAGACAGAGCGCTTTCTCAGCAACATCGACAGCGTGTTGATCAACGGCACCCAGCTTCTGCTCAACCAGGTCTATGACAGCATCGGCTTCAACCGTATTCCCGATGAGATTCTGCGTCATCTGGTAATCGCAAGGGTATCGCAACCCAGGAGCAAACTTGCAACTGTTGATTACCTGAAGTCATATTACGATGAAGATGTTGACCTCAACCACATCTACCGCTACATGGACAAGCTCTACAATACCCAGATGGAACTTGCGCAGCAAATCAGCGTAGAGCACACCCGAAAACTATTCGGTGGCAAGATTGGGCTGATGTTCTACGATGTGACAACGCTCTACTTTGAGACTGCGCAGACGGATGTCCTGCGGGAACCTGGCTTTTCAAAGGATGGCAAGACGGCAGAATCACAAGTCGTACTCGGTCTGCTGGTATCAGAAGGAGGCTACCCGCTTTCATACTCTCTGTTCAACGGCAGCCAGTACGAGGGCTTTACCATGATACCGATGATAGACGACTTCAAGCAGCGATTTAACCTGAGCAAAGACTTTGTCGTGGTGGCAGATTCAGGCTTGATGAACAAGAACAATGTCACTTTGCTTCAGGAGGCTGGCTACAAGTACATACTTGGAGCTCGCATCAAGAGCGAGAGTGCAAGCGTGAAGCAATGGATCCTCTCGCTGGAGAAGGCAGACAAAGCCTGCTACAACTACGATCGTGATAATGGAGAACGACTTATCGTCAGCTATTCCGAGAAGCGTGCGAAGAAAGACGCCTACAATCGTGACCGTGGAATTGCTCGATTGAGGAAAGCCTACAAGAGTGGACACATTACGAAGAACCAGGTGAACAAGCGTGGCTACAACAAGTTTCTTGAAATCAGCAAGGACATAGAGGTCGTCATCAGTGAAGAGAAGATTGCAGAGGACTGCAGATGGGACGGGCTCAAAGGCTACATAACCAATACGGATCTTGACGCAGAGCGGGTTATTGCCGAATATCATGGTCTTTGGGTAGTGGAACGTGCATTCCGTATCTCAAAGGGAACTCTGGATATGCGTCCGATGTTTCACTTTACGGAACGAAGGATTGAAGCGCACGTCTGCATATGCTTCATCGCCTACAAAGTATATAAGGAACTGGAGCGGCTCATTGCCGTCAACAATATCGGAATGAGTGTCGATAAGGTTCTTGATGCCGCCAAAACCATCACGACCATTAGGGTAAGACTACCCGAAAATGGCACTTTCTTCACGAAAACCCTCTTTTTGACAGAGAAGCACCTTGCTGTCAAGCCTCTTTTCGACCTGTCTGACTACGAATCTTAATTTGGGTGACGCATTGACGAAGTCAGGAGGAAAAACGTAGGAAAAAAGCCTCATTTTTCCGTCTGCAAAGATACAAAACCATTATCCGTTTTGCAAATATTTTCATAAAAAAATTTCCGGGGTGACCGTGGGGGTTACATTCCTACACACTTCACTAAGGGTGCACTCACAAATCCGAGGCGCACAATCTCGTCATCTGCATTACGTAACTCAGTTTTCTCATTTTCCTTACTCATTGGCAATACAACGTTAACAATTGACAGCTTTGCCTTCAATTGCAAAGTTACTAAACCATATTGAGATACAACCCTTAGCCAGTCCTTTTTCTTTCTCAAAGCTCGTTTTTAACGATATCTATGAAAGAAACTCCTCCAAAAGAGACAGTCTTTTCGCATCATCAATGTCCTTTTCTTGTCTCATACTGATAAGTTAAAAGTGACAACTTATTCA
>JAZUHP010000005.1:0-12482 GCA_045641785.1 Bacteroidaceae bacterium | reverse complement strand
ATCCCCATCGCATGCCTGTTTTCTTCCTTCTCCATGCGGAGAAAGAAGGTATCGGGATTTAATCCTCGTTTCCAAGGGCTGTTCCCGGGCGTGCGGCAGGTTGGATACGCGTTACTCACCCATTCGCCGGTCGTCAGCAAGGGAAGCAAGCTTCCCTCCTGTTACCCCTCGACTTGCATGTGTTAAGCCTGTAGCTAGCGTTCATCCTGAGCCAGGATCAAACTCTTCACTGTAAATTTTATATCTTCTATGAGTCCCGAGGCGATGCCTCGGAAAACATCAACTAGTCTTTGTCTGATTCGGCCAGGCTTCCCTGCTTTATTCGTTTTTTCTTGAATTGACATTATTGCTTTGTCCCGAATCCAGAGGCGGTGCCTCAGGAGACTGGACTGCTGCCTTGTCTATTTGTTCGCAGTCTGTCAAAGATCGATTTCTTGTATTTCTGGAAAAATTTCATTCATTACTTACATCTTGTAAGTGTTTGATGTCGTTCGTTCCTGAAAGCGAGTGCAAAGGTACGGACTTTTCGAAAAACAGCAAGTGTTAAAACAATAAAAATGCAAGAAAAGCATCATTTTCTTGCATTTTTATCAAATTCGTTCAAGTTTATTCCGTTTTCGAATATTTCCAATTAAACACTATGGCAAATATTCGGATTCCACTTTCAATTTATCACCGTCCACATTTACCACAAAGAAATGAGGTATTCTTACAGTACCACCATTCTTTGACTTTGCGTGGCTATGTACAGACATAAGACTCTTTCCGTCAAAGGTCTTAAAAATCATTCCATGTCCAAAGTTTGGAGGAGAGATCGGTTCTGGTTCTTGAACCCAAGGACCATCAAGAGTTCCACTTTCAGAATATGCCACACCCTGCGTGTAGACATCATATACCCAACTTGTCCATATCATACCAAGTTTACCTGTAGAAGTAGAAAACAAGAAAGGTCCATCAGTCACCTTATTGGGTTTTACATTTCCATTTTCATCCTTTTCACGACTCCAAGGCGAATCGCTGGCCCTAAAAAGCAAGGTTCTCTCCCCTACCGAGCCACTCAAATCCGGTTTGAGTTCAATCTTTTCAATAGTACCATTCAAATTTTGAAGCCATTCATAGCAAAACACCATATAAGGTTTAGAATTCTTATCCACCCATAGGGTACCATCGAGAGTTGGCATATTTGCTGGAAGATAAGTACTATCTGCCATTGGACGATAAGGCCCTTCAGCCCTATCACTAACCAACACATGACACGCACGACGTTCTATTGCGTTACCAGCAACCGTATCAATCATTACCTCTCTATTTGTAAATGTAGCAAAATAATAGTATTTTCCCTTATATTTATGTATTTCGGCTGCCCATATCATTGGGTGTGGCCCCATCCAAGACGAAGAATCGACTTCCGCAACAGAGTAAGGTCCTGACCAAAGTTTAAGATCCTTACTTTTCCACAAGAGCCCACCAGTTCCTGTCATATAATACATATTCGTCGCATCATCTGCTAACACAAATGGATCAGAAAGGCGAATAGAATTAAGAGGAATATCATCATGAGGAATAATCCTTCTACCTTGTGCAAAAGTAAAAGCACAAGTAATAAAACACATAACAATTAGCAATATTTTTTTCATAGGCTTAATGGTTAGAGATTAGTATTTATTTCGGTTCTACAAATGCATCAACGCCCACCCCAAAAAGTAGGGTTCAAAACTAATTCATAATTGCAAAATAGTCAACAATACCGACCAACTTTGAATCAGAGTCAACTACAAGCAAAGAATGAATCTTGTGTTTTCGGAACATAGCCTGTATTTGAGTCAACTTTGCATCAGGTCCAATTGTCTTTGGAGATTTTGTCATTGCTTCAGCAACAGTAAGATTCAAGAAATTAGACTGAGCACCTTCTACAGCCCTACGAATATCGCCATCTGTAATAAGACCAAGAATCTTTTCATCTTCCATGACCACACCAAGACCAAGTTTACCATTACTAATGAAAAGCAACGCCTCAGACAATTTCATCTCCGGTGATATTATTGGGAAATTATCCGTATACATGACATCCTTGACACGTGTAAGTAACTTTCTTCCCAAAGTGCCGCCAGGGTGATACATAGCAAAATCCATTGCCTTGAAACTTCTTTCCTCCATAAGAGCGCAAGCAAGGGCATCACCCATTGCAAGAGCAGCAGTAGTGGAAGTCGTTGGTGCCAGATTCAGAGGACAAGCCTCACGTTCCACCTTTACAAGAATATGATAATCCGAATGCTGTGCAATCAACGAGTCCGCATTTCCCGTCATTGATATTATTGGGAGACGTCTTTCCTCCAGAGAAGCGATGACACGAAGCAATTCATCCGTGTTTCCCGAATTGGAAATCATAAGAACCACATCGTCCTCCATCACCATTCCAAGATCTCCATGCAACGCATCCAAAGCATTTATAAACAGAGATGGAGTGCCCGTACTTGCCAATGTCGCAGCTATCTTTGCACCAACATGACCAGACTTACCCACACCAGTTACAACAACATGTCCTTTACAGTTGTAGATCAGTTTCACCACATCATCAAAAGACTTGTCTATTTGAGGAATCAAATCAAGTAAAGCATTAGCTTCATCACGCAAACACTTTGCCGCAGTTTCTATGCTTGTCATATTACTAAAGAAGAGAAGAAATCACCTTTTCCAAATCATCCAGATAAAGCATATTAGGTCCATCACTTAGAGCAGACTCTGGATCAGGATGTACCTCGAAGAAGTATCCGTTTGCTCCAAAAGCCTTAGCTGCTAAAGCCATAGCTGGAACAAACTCTCTATTGCCACCAGTCTTGCCTCCTGCAGCACCAGGTCTTTGAACCGAGTGAGTACAATCCATGATAACTGTATCTGTATAATGCTTCATATCTGCAATATTACGGAAATCCACAGCAAGGTTATTATACCCATACATATTGCCTCTTTCTGTAAGCCAAACATTATCATTACCGCTCTCACGAACTTTTTGAACAGGATATTGCATATCAACACCTGACAAGAACTGCGCTTTCTTTATATTTACAATCTTTCCTGTCTTAGCAGCAGACACAAGTAGATCTGTCTGACGGCAAAGGAAAGCAGGTATTTGCAGGATATCAGCCACCTCCGCAACTGGTTGAGCCTGATAACTCTCATGGATATCAGTAAGGATGCGCAAACCATACTTTGATTTCACGTCAGCAAGCATCTGCATTCCCTTTTCAAGTCCTGGTCCACGAAAAGAATTGATAGAAGTACGATTAGCCTTATCAAAAGAAGCCTTAAACACGATATCTACGCCAAGTGATGTATTTATCTCCACCAGGCGTTGTGCAACTTGTTCAAGAACCTCCATATTCTCTATGACACAAGGTCCAGCTATAAAAACTTGTTTCATACATCTTAAGAATTAAAAAGGATACTGGTCATTATTTTCTGCAGGAGTAACCGCTGCCGACGCACTTGGTGTTACCTCCTTTGGTTGCTCAGAAGAAGTACCAGCAGGAGTACTAACACTTGGAGTCTGTTGTGGCTTTGGCGCCGACAAAAGTTCAAGACTATCAGCCATTATTTCAACAACCCTATGTGACACCCCCTGCTTGTCCGTCCATTCACGAGATTGAATCTTGCCCTCAACAAACAACTTGTCTCCCTTGTGAACATACTTTTCTACAACCTCAGCCTGCTTACGCCAAAAAATGACGCTATGCCATTCTGTCCTATCAGGAACCTGAGTACCATTTTGAAGAGTATAACCTTTTTCAGTAGTAGCCAAACTAATTTGCGCAACACATACACCTGTGTCAAGATACCTAACCTGTGGTTCCTTGCCAACATTTCCAATCAGCATTACTTTATTCATAATGGTATACAGCTTATATAAGTTATTAAAATTTAAGTCAATTACAAATGTACTGTCTTATTAAGTAAATAATGATCAAGAATTGTCATTGCAGCCATTGCTTCAACAACAGGAACAGCACGTGGAAGAACACAAGGATCATGACGTCCCTTCACTTCAAGTACTGTCTCGTTACCATCCCTATCTACGGTTGGTTGTTCACGTAATTGTGTTGCAACAGGCTTAAATAACACACGGAAATAAATATCCTGCCCATTAGAGATGCCACCCTGAATGCCACCACTATGATTAGAACGAGTATTTATTCTTCCGTTATCATTATAGAAAATATCATTCTGTTCCGATCCTCTTTGGCCAACACCATCGAATCCTTCGCCATACTCAAATCCCTTAACAGCATTTATTCCGAGCATAGCAGCACCAAGTTCCGCATGAAGTTTACTAAAAGCAGGTTCACCCAAACCGACAGGACACCCTTTGATGACACAAGTAATGACACCACCAATAGTATCGCCATCAGCCTTTACATCAAGAATAAGCTGTTCCATCTCCTTTGCCTTATCAGCATCAGGGCAACGAACATTATTCTTCTCGACCTCTGCAAAATCATATTGAGTATAATCCCTGCCAATGGAGATATTACCCACCTGTGAAGTATATGCAGTAATCTCTATTCCTAGTTGACGAAGAGCCATCTTTGCGAAAGCACCACCAACGCACCGAGATATTGTCTCTCTCGCACTACTTCTGCCACCTCCACGATGATCTCTAAGTCCAAACTTTTGAGAATAAGTAAAGTCAGCATGAGAAGGTCTATACACATTCCTCACATTCTCATAATCCTTAGAATGCTGATTAGTGTTACGCACAAGGAAACCTATCGGGCATCCTGTACTCTTTCCTTCAAACACACCTGAAAGGATCTCTACAACATCACCCTCTTTACGGCCTGTTGTGATATTGCTTTGTCCTGGTTTACGGCGATCCAGTTCACTCTGCACAAATTCAAGATCCACATCAATTCCTGCAGGAAAACCATCTATTACGCCACCAACACCTGCACCATGGCTTTCGCCAAAAGTAGTTACAGTAAATATATTACCAAAAGTATTTCTCATAACAAAGCAAATTAATGACAGCCACCGCAACCACCGCCGCAGTTGCCACCACAACCACCTTCGCCACAATCGCCGCCACCGCAATGACCTCCACAGCCACCGCAACTATGTTCGCCGCTCATGAAGTTAAGGTATTCAGAAACCTCCTCATTTGTTGCAGGTCTATTAAGACAGACTGTACCAACGAAATGAAGATCCTGACCAGCACGAGGATGGTTAAGATCAATAGTTACAGCATCAGCCTTTATCTCAATGATTGTTGCATGGAAACGAGAACCATCTTCACCCTGAAGAGGAACAACATTACCTTCAAAAACATGCTCAGTATCGAACTTTCCGTTTATCTCAAAAACTTTCTTGTCGACATCGAACATCAGCTCATCTTCAAACTCACCATAAGCATCTTTGCAAGGAATAACGAAGTCGAAATTATCGCCAGTAGCAAGAGCATCGACCTGCTGTTCAAATGCAGGAATTGCTGCGCCCATATTGCTAATAAACTGGAAAGGATGATCAGGAGTACACTCCTCAACAAGAGTTTCTTCAACATCCTCTTCGTCCTTCACATATAACTTGTATGCAACTGTTATGTAATTGTTTTGAATATCTGCCATATTTGTAGTTTTGTTGTATAAATATTTATTAATTAAATGCAAAGATAATAGAATTACCTTGCAGAACAAAGAAATATTTGCACTTTTGTAAAAAATCGGTTACCTTTGAAGTCAAAATACAACATACAAATATGAAAAAACTATATTTACTATCTTTATCTGCATTAATCCTGCTATGCTCATGCAAAGGGAAAAATACAGAGAAAGACACTTCCGAAAAGGGAGCTTCAGTCGTATCAAAGAAAGCGAACATAATAAAAAAGCCACTATATATAACAGCCGACTTCAACCAGATAACAAGTCTTGGTGGCATTGACATCATATACACACAAGGAGACTATAACATAGAAGCAGAGGGAGACTCTGTCATCCTTAATTGCATTGAGGTTTCTACAGATAGTGGAATTCTCACACTCAACCTTACGACAGACAGGAATAAAGACCTGAACGTGTACGAAGGCAAGCAAAACATAAAGGTTCATATTAGCAGTCCCGATCTCAAATGTGTTGCACTATGTTCAAGCGGTGATTTCAAGTCTAAAGGAATGTGGGAGAACGAGAATATAGAACTTGGTGTTATTGGAAGTGGAGGATTTGAATTAGACAGCGTCAAATGTAATAATTTCAAATACGAAGCAACAGGAGACGGCGACACAAGAATTAACAATCTTGAATCAAAGGATAATATCTATATTACCTGCATGGGAGCAAGTAATGTAACGACAAACCTAAATGCCAACATCATCAATGTCGCAACACAAAGTGGAATAGTTACACTAACAGGAAAAGTTAGCAAAAAAGAACTCGCCGCAACAAAGCCAGAACTTATTATAGACAAGACTAATGATAAATAACAACTATCTGGAAAAACATTAAGTGATGAAAAAAACGTCACTTCCAGAAATGGGAGTGAGAAAATCAACAAGTGGCTGAAAAAAACAAAAGTATCTAAATTCTTGTTTTACCAAAGAATCGATATACCCGATGTGGTATACAACTGACAGTAATAAAAAAGAAGGATTCGATGCCATCACCGAATCCTTCTTTTTTATCAGAACTTAATACCGAAAGTTGCAAGAATTTGACTTCTGTTATTATTTATGGAAGTAGCAGGATTATAAATCCTTGTTACCTTATCAACATCATCAATTACGAAATCATTGAAAGCATAAAAGTCACCCTTCTGTGCCTGATACTGGTATGCGAAATCAAGGTAACAATTATCAAAACGGAAACCTACACCAGCACAGAAACGATTAATGTCCTTCCAGTTTACCCAATCAGTTTCTGTCTGAGGACTATCAAATGTAAGATCTCTAAAACCATTCATGTCGTAAGGACTAGTAACTCTGTTATAACCGATTCGCAAACTAACATTTGACACAGGCTTATATTCAGCACCAAACTTAATGGTATGCTGACCTTTTGCTATGGTCTTAATGACATTGTTCACCTCACGGAAGTAATTGTCATCTCGTGAATCCTTTGCAGTATATGACGCAGCAGAGAAGTCTTGATACTCATACTCAAGTCCTAATGCTATGTTTTTTCCAATAGTATAGCCAGCGCTTACATTTACAGACCATGGATCACGATAAGTATAATCGTATTCAGAAGAATATGTTGAGTAAGATGCAGGTTTAGGACTGCTATCTATATCATATAGCAACGTTGCTCCATTTGTATCAGTTAGGCGATACAAAGTACCAGTCTTGAAACTAATACCAAAACGGAAAGGAGACTCTTCAAAAGGACGAATAATAGCACCAATCCTAAAGTCTACACCACTACCTGTTGTCTGGTACCAGTTGTTGAACCTATATGCATAGTTATCAACTCCCCTTTCTATATAACTACTCTCACGATTCTGTTCAATGTCATATAATCCAATAGTAGCACCAATGAAATAGCGGTCCGAGATATTAAAAGCGACATTAAAGTCATACTCGTAATTACCTCCATGAGTAGCTCTTGTGTAATTGGCAGATTTTGCTGGTGTGCCATAAAAAAGACCGCTTGTATCATCATATCCAAGAATACCCGGATGCTTTTCTGGAGCATCAGCAGACAAATCAGCTAAAGCACCATTCCAATTGTCATAATGATTAGCATCATTTGCATAATCGGCAATCTGCATTGTCTGAGAGAAAGTTGGTTTACCATTCAACAACAGCCCCCCCACACTTGTGTCTATATTACTAAAGAAGTTTCGAGTCTTCTTCACATTAAAACCGAGATTTACATAACGAAGTCCTTCGTCGCCTTCTATTGCAACAACCAATCCCAACTGATCGAAAGACAATCTTGTTTTTCCTTGTGAAAGAGCGTTTTCACCAGTTGACAATATACTTACACCAAAACTTGCATCACTTCGGCGGAACAGACCTGTTCCTGCAGGATTTGCGTTGATAACAGAAACATCTCCACCAAGGGCACTAAGTGCGCCACCCATACCTACATATCTTGCAGAGCCATTTAAGTCCTTGGTCGCATAATTCATTGCATCATAAGCATCCTGAGCATGTACAGCTGTGCAGATTGATGCCATAAGTGCTAAAGCATATACAGATTTCATAACATTCAAATATTAGTTGATTAAAAGTTAGGGAGTCCAGCTTATCGTACTTGTTTTTACCACAAGCGGTCTATAATTAAAACCGGGGAAAACAGTTATTCTGCGATTTCAAGAATATGTTTTCTTTGTTTGTGTGGTTTTACTTTCCTTTGGTCAGCGAAACCGCTGTGCTAATTTCAAAGGTTTTAAATATAAACCGCTTGAGGTAAATCCTTTACATTAGGTACAAAACAACTGGGCACACTCATTAAATGTTCATCACACCCACAATAAAGAAGGACATTTGACCTATCGACGGCCACCACCTCCTCCACCGCGGCTTCCTCCACCACTGTAGCCACCGCCACCACGGCTACCACCACCGCTATAGCTTGAACTGCCACTATAACTTGAGCGACTTGAAGAACTACCGGAATAAGAAGAACTTGAAGAAGAAGAACTATAGCTGTTTGAAGAACGACTATAAGAGCTACTACTTGAAGAACTATTGCTGTTTCCAGATTGATATCTTGAGCTGTTATCTGAAGAACTATAAGTTCCACGACTTGAAGCAGAAGAGCCACGACTACCTGAAGAGCTATAGCCAGAAGTACGAGAATAAGAATAGCCTCGACTATTAGCAGAAGAAGAAGGTGCAGAATTATTTGTCTGAGCAGATGTGCCTCTTGTAAAACCATAACGAGATGAAGCCAAGCCGCCTCTTCCACCAGTACTTGATGCAGACGCAGTATAGTTACCTCTACCAGAGTATCTATCTCTCAAGCCACCATAACTACCGCTACCAGTTCCATATGAAGAATTACCGCCACGATTGTAATAGTTGGAATTTGCATAATAATGTCCACCACCTATGTGTCCGTAACCATAGTATACTGTATCCCAGTAATGGTGATGTCCCCAATAATATGGTCCATAACCTGCATACCATCCATTGTACCAATGATTCCATCCATACCAAGAGTATCCATAGTAATAAGGATCGTACCAAGGATCATACCAACCCCAACCATGAGTATAGTAATAAGGATTACACCAAGGGTCGTACCAATATGCTCCATAATACATGTCCCAATAATAAGGACTACGATAGAACCCATACGAATGTAAGCGAGATAACCTACGAGAATAATAATAATCCTCCATATCCTCGTAATCATTTCGTTTTACAAGGCTTCTTGTAACCTGAGCAGAATCCGAATCATTTATATAATACAAAGAATCCTCTGTTACATATAAACTATCCATTCCACCTGACATCTGGTAATCAATAGAAGATCTACGATTGTAATCATCATCAGAACGGTTACTATTACCATATACAGAATACTGTCTGTCAGGGTCTGCACCCTTTGAAGTCACAGTAGTCTTAGCCTTTTTCTTTGGAACGAAATAAAGATCATCGTCCTGTGCCATTGACAACAAAGGAACGAATGACAGAGCTAATAACAATAATCTTTTCATAAATCTACGGTATTTACTTATAGTGTATAAATCTTTTTTAATGCAAGCACTACTCTTATTGATGTAGCCATTATCATTAATCACATTGCAAAGATAAACAAAATAGGAATAGATAAAAAGCAACATTACCCTATAAAGCATAGGGAAATCCCTATTTTACGTGAGTTCGACGAAAATTATCACGCAAAGTGCACTCCTGTTTTTTTCACATGGCTGCTTGTGGCACAAAATATATGGCAAGAAACTGCCCCTAGTAAACTGTTCAACCACCCCCTTTTCACCAGTCATTACTCGAGCAGCACTCGAGCAGCGCACGTAATTGCTTGGAGAATCGTGTGCGCTGCTCGAGTGCTGCTCGTGCGCTCCTTGGAGGGTTCTCGTAGATTTGTTGACCATTTTGCTTGATAGTCTCGTTGCACACTCGTTGCAGACTCAATGCAGACTCAATGCAAAATGTATGTGTTTAACGTGAGTTCGACAAAAATTATCGCGCAAAGCGCATACGAAAGATGCGACTAAGCGAATACAGAATCCAAAGATATTAGAATTCTGTTGAGCGATTGTATCTTGGACGAAGTCAACAAACCTTAAAAAACCAAGAAAAACAGATAAGTAAGTGATCACAATTATTTATTCAAGTTTCGTAAGTAGTTAAAATGAAGATAAAGAGAAGATAAGGGAAAGATAAAGAGAAGATACTCCGACGAAGAATTTGCTATTCCGCAAGCAATCAATCGTCTTTTTAACTCCTTATTAACTTCTTTTTAACTCCACTTTAACTCCCTAAAGTTACAGAAGTTACTTATTCGCATCTTTCAGATGAGCTAACTTATCCACATTAAGACTGCGGGCAGAAGCATCTACTATATCCTTATAAATGCCTCCCTTATGATAAAGTTCGTCAGGATTACCACTCTGCTCCACACGTCCATCTCGAAGAGCATAAATAAGATCAGAATCAATAATTTGCGAAATAGAATGAGATATAAGAATAACGGTACGCCCCTGTTTTATTGCATCAATGGAAGCCTTAATCTGTTCCGTTGCAATAGCATCAAGAGAGGCCGTTGGTTCATCAAGGAATATGATAGGTGGATTTTTCAGGAACATACGAGCAATAGCTATTCTTTGTTGCTGTCCACCACTCAACATTGTTGCCTGCGACTTGAAACCGTTAGGCAACTTCATCACTTGATCATAGATGAAGGCACTTCTGGCAGCATCTTCCACTTCCTTATCTGTAGCAGAAGGTTTTCCATAACGTATGTTATCCTCAATTGTACCGTCAAAGATATGGTTCTTCTGAAGTACAAGACCAATGTTGTCACGTAAGTATTTTGTATCGTATTCTTTTATATCAACACCATCAAGAGTTATTGTTCCACAATCTGGCATATAGAACTTGTCAAGAAGATTAACGATAGTTGATTTTCCTGCACCAGAAAGACCTACAAAGGCAGTAATCTTACCAGGTTCTATACTCATGTTTATATTGTGAAGCGCCTTTGTTCCATTTGGATAAGTAAAGTCGACACCTTTTATCTCCAAGCGACCTTCTATATGTTCAGGGCGATAAGCGCCACTCATCTCAACCTCGTCATCAGCCTCCACCACACTAAAATAGCCTTCTGCAAAGATAAGAGCATCATTAAGCGTATCAAATACACGTTGAAGCTGAGTGATAGGAGCCGTAACATTAGCAAACAGCATGACATGATACATTATCTTACCTATTGTCATTCCTGGATAATCAATAAGAACAAGATAAGCAGTAAGTATGATAATAACAACAGTACCAATCTGTTGTACAAATCGTTTCCACCCATCGAAATAAAGCATCACCTTACGTGTGCGCAACTGATTATCCGTCAACTGTGTTTGAATACTCAACTGCTTTTCACTCTCAATCGTTTCACGGTTGAAAGACTTAATCACATTTATCGACTCAATAATGTTGACAATGCCGTGACTCTTCATCTCACGATGTTTACGCATCTCCTGCCTCCACCCTTTAAGACGTTTTGCCTGACGAACAGTTATGTAAATATAAATCGGTACAATAAAAAGTGCTGCAAGACCAACATAGAAATTTGCAATAAACATCAACACAAGTGCAAGGAATGCAGAAGTGAACAAAGGCAAAAGATCAATAAAGATGCTCTGCACAGTTGTAGACAAACTACCAACGCCCTGATCTATTCTCGACTGAAGGCGTCCTGCCTCATTACCACTACGTGAAAAGAATGCCATACGATAAGACAAAATTCTGTCAACTGCATTCTGCGCCAAATCCCTTGAGACATGAACACGCATTCTTTCACCATAAAAGTTTTGAGCATATGAGATAATGACCGAAAGAATCTCCTTACCCAAAAGTATGGCAGATATAGTCGTCAGAATGCGAACAGCAGTACCCCACGCAAAATGCTGTTCACCAATGTCACCCTTACCATTGTGAACAATAAGTCCATTAATAGTATCAACCGTCCAGTCAAGTACGACAGCATTAACCTGCGCAATGAGCGAACCTACTAAAGTTAGCAACAACGTTGCAACAACAAGCCATTTGTACGGTTTAACAAACGGATAGATCTTTCTGATTAGTTGAATTAGTGACATAGTATCTAACGGTAAAAAGTTTGTGTTACAAAATAAAAAAAGAGCAATCCTTATAGGACTGCTCTTAAGCGGAGAGAGAGGGATTCGAACCCCCGGTACCTCTCAGTACGTCGGTTTTCAAGACCGATGCAATCGACCACTCTGCCATCTCTCCAACACTGCATCACGACTTGGTCGATATAATCCTTGCAGATTGTACGCCCTCAGGG
>JAZUHP010000004.1:0-6078 GCA_045641785.1 Bacteroidaceae bacterium | reverse complement strand
AAATATATAACTTGGTATAATACGAAAAGGATAAAGCTTAGATTAAAAGGAATGAGCCCGGCACAATACCGAGCTCACTACTATAGAGATTTTAATTATTAACGTTTAATTTAACGTCCAACTTTTCGGGGTCACTTCATTGCGTCGGAACTCTTTTTTTACATGGTCGCTTGTGGCACAAAATATAGGACAGGCAACTGCCCCTTAGTATATTATTCAATCATCCCCTTTTCATCAGTCATTACTCGAGCAGCGCTCGAGCAGCGCACGTGATTGCTTGGAGAATCGTGTGCGCTCCTCGTGCGCTGCTCGTGCGCTCCTTGGAGGTTTCTCGTAGATTTGTTGACCATTTTACATGATAGTCCCGTTGCACACTCGTTGCAGTCTCAATGCAGACTCAATGCAAAAGAGTGCTGGTTTTATGAAAATCACTTGCTAAGGCATAATTAAAATAATTTTGATTACTTACTTAATTATTATTTTGTATATTTGCACAGATAAGAAGAATCACGTTTGTCTTCTTGAGAAGTAGTCTAATAACTAGGGTGTCCAGTTGCTTGTACCAAAAAGTAAAGACATTACCGCAAGCGGTTTGTAATTAAAACCTTTGAAAACCAAGCAAAACAAAAGAAAACCAATTCTTGAAAATTCGGAAAAACTGTTTTTCTCGGTTTTAATCTGTTTTCTTTGGTTTTAATTATTTACCGCTTGCGGTAAAAACAAGTACGATTAACTGGACACTATATCTAATAACTTAAAAACAAATAATATGATAGGTACACCTGAGATTATTGTAATCGCAATTGTTGTTCTTTTGCTTTTTGGAGGAAAGAAAATTCCAGAATTTATGAATGGCCTCGGAAAAGGCGTGAAGAGTTTTAAGGATGGAATGAAGGGTGAAGACCCTGAAACAAAGGACAAAGGTGAAGATAAATAAATAACCACTAATGGGTGAAGAACTTTCATTCTGGGAACATCTTGAAGAACTAAGAGGGTGCCTCTGGAGAATCTTGTTTGCTGTTGTCATTAGTGGTATTGGGGCATTCTGTATGAAGGATTACCTGTTTGATGTCGTATTGGCCCCTTGCCATAGTGACTTCATCACGTATAGATTGCTTGGCGCAGGACCTTTTAGTCTTCATCTTATAAACACAGGTCTTGCAGAACAGATGATGATACATCTGAAAGTTGCATTATGTGTTGGAGTTGTAGTCGTGTCGCCGTATATAGTGTATGTGCTGTTCGGATTTATCTCTCCTGCATTGTATGAAGATGAGAGGCGTTACTCTGTAAGACTGACTTTGTCTGCATACTTGATGTTTATCTTGGGACTCGTTGTAAACTATCTCCTGATATTTCCTTTGACAGTAAGGTTCTTGGGACTATATCAGGTAAGTGAAGAGGTGGACAACATGCTTACCATCAGTTCATATATTGACACACTTCTGATGATGTCAATCATGTTTGGCATAGTATTTGAGATTCCTGTAGTGTCTTGGCTCTTTGCTAAGTTTGGACTTTTGAAGGCTGAGTGGATGAAGCAATGTAGGCGTCATGCCATTGTTGCTATTTTGGTGGTAGCGGCAGTAATAACTCCAACCACAGATATCATCACACTTTTTGTTGTTTCATTTCCTATATGGATTCTTTATGAGGCAAGTATATGGATAGTGGGATGTGAAGAGAAAAATAGGGTAGGTAAGGATTTATAGATTAATCTATATATGATTAGAAAAATTAGAATTACTTTGGCAACAATTGTGTTTGTTCTAATAACACTCTTGTTCGTTGATTTCACAGGCACATTCCATGTTTATATGGGGTGGTTAGCAAAGATCCAGTTCTTGCCAGCTGTATTGGCGCTTAATCTGGTAGTGGTCGTGGCTCTTGTAGCTCTGACTCTTGTGTTTGGTCGCATATACTGTTCTGTGATTTGTCCTTTGGGAATTATGCAGGATGTGCTTGGCATGAGTGCTTTTCGTAAAAAGAATCGTTTTGCCTATTCTCCAGCCAAAAGCATATTGAGATATGTGGTTCTTGCCTTGTTTGTTATTGCGTTAATAGCAGGGTTTGGGGCAGGAGCGGCATTGCTTGCGCCTTATAGCAGTTTTGGACGTATAGCTCAAAACCTTTTTCAACCTGTATATGTAGGTTGCAATAATATCCTTGCGATGATTGCAGAGCATTATGAAAGTTATGCATTCTATAGTCGTGAAGTGTGGATCCGCTCTATGCCAACATTCGTAATTTCAATAGTGACTCTTGTCATTGTTGCTGTGCTTGCATGGAGGGGTGGCCGTACTTATTGCAATACAATTTGCCCTGTGGGTACCGTTCTTGGACAAATATCTCGATTCTCTTGGCTTAAGATTGTTGTCGATGCAGAAAAATGCAAGAACTGTCGTAAGTGTGAGCGAAACTGTAAGGCTTCTTGTATTGATATTAAAAATCA
The DNA here is from genome assembly GCA_045641785.1 of Bacteroidaceae bacterium. Classification (GTDB taxonomy): domain Bacteria; phylum Bacteroidota; class Bacteroidia; order Bacteroidales; family Bacteroidaceae; genus Minthosoma. The sequence goes on along the minus strand of JAZUHP010000004.1, from coordinate 3,626 downwards.
TAAGGTTGATTATACTCGTTGTGTGACTTGTGGAAATTGCCTTGAGTCATGTTCTTTTGGAGCTTTGAAATATACACATGGGGCAGGTTTGGCAGTTGCGTCAGACAGTAAGTCTGAACGCGTGTCTGATGTGAAGAATGAGCAACGAAGAACTTTTTTGCTTAGTACAGGTGCTGTTTTGGCTACAGCTGCCATTGCTCAGGAAAAGAAAAAGGTTGACGGTGGACTGGCTGTTATTGAAGACAAAGTTCAACCTGAGCGAAATACACAACTGACACCTCCTGGTTCATTATCAATAAAGAATATGCGACAGCATTGTACAGCTTGTCAGCTATGCGTAAGCGAATGCCCAAATGACGTACTTCGCCCAAGTTCGGATATAGAAACACTTATGCAACCTGTAATGAGTTACGATAAAGGTTATTGCCGACCAGAATGCAACCGATGTTCAAGTGTCTGTCCAGCAGGTGCAATCAAGCCTATCACTCTTGCGGACAAATCATCCATTCAGATAGGCCATGCTGTTTGGGTAAAGAAGAATTGTGTGGCAATAACAGATGAGGTAGAGTGTGGAAACTGTGCTCGCCATTGTCCTGCAGGTGCAATAATCATGGTTCACCAGAATGGTGATGAGTCTTTGCCAATGATACCTGCTGTGAATGAGAACCGTTGTATAGGCTGTGGCGCATGTGAAAACCTATGTCCTGCTCGTCCATTCTCTGCTATATATGTGGAGGGACATGAAGTACACAAATTTAATTAAATGCGGTTGGTTATGGAAACAAATATAAGTAGACGTGATTTCTTCAAGATCTTTGGCGGTGCTACAGTTGCAACGTCTTCTTTGTTGTCGGCTTGTACAGGAAAGAATCCACAGCAGACAACTGCAGAACTTCAGGAACCTCCTAAAGATAAGATGACAATGCGTAAAAATCCTGGCAATGACGATATGGTGTCAATACTTGGCTATGGTATGATGCGCTTGCCGGTTTTGCCTAAAGAAGTGGATACCGACCCTGATGTAATAGATCAGGAGATGGTGAACAAGCAGGTTGACTATGCTCTTGAACATGGCGTGAACTACTTTGATACAAGTCCTGCTTATTGTCAGGGTAATTCAGAGTCTGCCACAGGTATTGCTCTAAGTCGTCATGATAGAAAAAAGTATTATGTGGCAACCAAACTGAGTAACTTTGCACCACAGACATGGACAAGTGAGGCGTCTAAGGAGATGTTTAATCAGTCTTTGAATTACTTGAAGGTTGATTATGTCGATTATCTTTTGCTTCATGCCATCGGTGGAACAAGTCGTGATTTGGAAGGCCATGATCTTGATTCACATGCTACCTTCAATGCCCGTTACATGGATAATGGCATTCTTGACTGGCTTGTTGAGCAGAAGAAGGTTGGGAAGGTTCGTAATCTTGGATTCTCGTATCATGGCGATGTGGCAATATTCGATATGTTGCTGAAATGGCACGATGAGGGTCGCTATAAATGGGATTTTGTTCAGATTGAGTTGAACTATCTTGATTGGGATTATGCTAATGAGATTAACCCTGCAAATACAGATGCTTCTTATCTGTATGCAGAATTGAAGAAGAGGGGTATCCCCGCAGTTATTATGGAACCACTGCTGGGTGGACGACTGGCAAATGTGCCTGATCCTATTGTCGCTAAGATGAAGGAGAAACGTCCGGAGGACAGTATCGCTTCTTGGGCTTTCCGTTTTGCTGGTACTCCTGATGGTGTGCTTTGTGTACTTTCTGGTATGACATACATGGAGCATCTGAAAGACAATATCCGTACTTACGCTCCTTTGGAACCTATCACAAATGAAGAGAATGCTTTCCTTATGGAGGTTGCTAAGGATATTTATGATTTGAAGACTATTCCGTGTAATGAATGTAACTATTGCATGCCTTGCCCGTATGGCATCAATATCCCTGCCATATTCTCTCATTATAATAAGATGATTAAGGAGGGAAACATGCCACATGATCGTGAGAGTGCTGAGTATACTCGTCAGCGTCGTAATTTCCTTATTGGATATGACCGTTCTGTCCCTCGCCTCCGACAGGCAGACCATTGTGTTGGCTGTGGTGAGTGCGTTAGTCATTGCCCTCAACGAATAAACATACCAAAGGAACTTCGTCGTATGGATACTTTTGTTGAGAATCTGAAACGAAATGGACTTGTTGGCGATAAGGAGATATTGTGATGAGGTGTCTCGTATTATTGGCAAGTGTTTTATTCAGTGTTCTTGTCAAGGCGCAGTCGGATGTTGACACAAGGCGGATGCTTCATACAACGAGTCGTGATTTTTTTAAGTCGGATGAAGCACGTAGGGTAGGTGACCTTGTCGTTTTATGGCAACGTTCTACTGGTGGGTGGCCTAAAAATGTAGATATGGTGTCGCCTTTGTCTGATGAACAGCTTAAAAAGGTCCAAGCTGATAAGACTCGCCGTAATGACTCTACTACGGATAATGGGGCAACGAACATGCAGATGTCTTTTCTGGCGAGATTGTATCAAGCTACAGGTGAACAAAGGTATAAGGACTCTTTCCTTCGTGGTGTGGAGTATTTACTTTCTGGACAATATGAAAATGGTGGATGGCCACAGTTCTGGCCTGTGATGCGTAGTTACCAGATTCATATAACTTATAATGATGACGCAATGGTTAATACTATGGAACTGTTGCGTGAAATAAGTAAAGGGGATTATCCTTATAATGGAATGTGTAATCGTTCGCTCGTAAAAAGGATGCGCCGGGCATTTGATAAAGGGGTTGAATGTATTCTTAATACGCAGATTCGTGTGGGGGATACTTTGACCGTATGGTGTCAGCAACATGATCGTGAGACTTTACTTCCTGCTCCTGCTCGTAGCTATGAACTTGCGTCGTATTGTTCGTTGGAAAGTGCTCGCATAGTTAAATTGCTAATGTCTTTGCCAAAGCCAGATAAAAGGGTTCGTGCTTCTGTGATGGGGGCAATGGCATGGTTCGAACAGCATAAGTTGAGTGGAAAAAGATATATTCATGCTGATGGCTTTCATGATGCATCTTTAATAGATGATCCTACTGCTGCCAATTCCTTATGGGCAAGATATTATGATTTGGAAAAGTGTCTGCCATTTGTTTGTGATCGTGATGGTGTGATGAAAAGAAGTCTTGATGAAATAGGACGTGAGCGACGTAATGGTTACAGTTGGTATGGTACGCAACCAGAATCGTTGTTTCCTTTATATAAGGATTGGTTGAAAAGATATGTTGACAAACGTTAGGCTTTTATTCGTTCCTGATGGACATTAGTAAATGGAAAAGTCGTTATAAAGGAAAAGTGGTGAAAGCCGTACTTCAAGTTTGTTAGAAAAATCGCCTTTGTGCAGATAAAAGTTGACTAAAAGTATACATTATCCGAATAAAACTGTCCGAAATAATCTAAATATGCATAAAAATCGCACTTTTTTGAAATTTTCCAGCCTTATCGCTTGTCAGTTTCATAAAAGTCCGTACCTTTGCACTCGCTTTCGGGAAGCAACGCTACTCAAACCCACAAGGGAACACGAGTTAAGGCGCTGAAAAATAGACTGGAAGCGACAAGAAATCGATCTTTGACAGA
>JAZUHP010000003.1:0-17174 GCA_045641785.1 Bacteroidaceae bacterium | reverse complement strand
TTCTGTTACTACCATTGATATAAATGCTATTGTAGCAAAGGACTTAAAATCCATATACATTTATCATGAGCATCCTGAGAATATTAAGATAGTAGGTGATGATGAAATATCAGAACCTGTCATGTTAAGCGAATGTACTTTATATGTGCCCGTTGGTACCGGGTATGCTTACCGACATCATCCTTATTTTGGAAAACTTTGCAAGGAAGTGAAAGCTTGTAAGCTACCTCCATACGGAGAGACTCTGCCTGATGATCAATAAGGTTCAAAGGGTAGGGGCTTCAAACTGAATATTCCAACTGGCCGCTTGCTATACTTAACACTTTATAACTTAGATAGAAAGCAAATTGCCCAGAAAAATATTCAGAAAATTTGCTGGATAATTTGCTGGATAATTTGCTTTCAGTTAAAGTAAAATGGTTTTTATCTGTTTTTCTTTGTTTTTAAAGGTTTTTTCTTCGTCCGCGCTTGCGCGATAAATAGTTTTCAACTAAAGTGAAGAAGAACCGAAAAAACATATAAAAACCTATAGTATTTTTAATCCTGCAGCAGGATAAAGAACGAAAATTTAGAAAATTGAAGATAATTTTAGTTTTCCTTTTTGCCCTATGGATGTGACTGATAGCAAATAGTCCTGCAAATTTTTTGAGTAATTTTCTGAGTAATTTGCTTTCAGTTAAAAACAATTTTTTTAGGGTGCCCATTTTCCCGTGCTTGTTTTTGCCGCAAGCGGCCGGTTGGAAAAACCTTAAAGAAGTAGCGCAGCGATCTCACTGATCGAAGGGAAGTAAACAGAACAAAAACAAGAAAAAACAATCCAACTTATTGTCTATTGTTATAAACATATGTAAAACGTTTTTTTTCTGTTTTCTTTGGTTTTGCGAAGTTCCGTTTTTTTTTACATGGCCGCTTGCGGCATAAAGTATAGGACAAGCAACTGGACACCCCTATTAATCCTTGAGACTCTCAAACACCTTCTCCCAGTTGTCGCAGAAGTCCTGCATGGAGTGGAAGAGAAGGTTTGCGCCTTGGTCGAGTAGGGCAGAGTCAGGAAGAGGGCCTGTGTTGACCGCGATTGTGAATACTCCGGCGCCAACACCAGCTTGTACACCAAGTGGCGCATTCTCTACAACGATGAAGTTGTTGGGTGCAACCTTTGTCTTGTCCTCGCACTCCCTATTAGAGAATGTGTAGAATTTCTCCATACCCATAAGGTAAGGTTCTGGGTTTGGTTTTCCAAGTGTGACGTCAAATGCTGTAACCATAAGTTCCTTGCGGAAGATGTTTGGGAAATTGTGGTTGAGGCGTTCGAGAAGTGTCTTCTGTCCAGAACCTGTTACAACCATTGGTGTTGTACCGGAGTCCTTGACCTTACAGAGAAGCTCGTATGCTCCTGGCATTCTCTCGGCTTGTGGACGAGTGTTGAATAGTTCGGACTTATACTTATATATCTTATCTATCTCCTCCTGTGTTGCCTCATATCCACGTTGACGCATCGACACGATGTTTATTGTGCCAGCTCCTGTTCTTCCTTCATGCATGTAGGCTTCCCACTCTGGAAGGTCTAGACCAAAATGTGCCATGGTGTGGTGCCACGAATATGCATGGTTCTTCATGGAGTCGAAAAGAACCCCATCCATATCAAACATTGCAGCACGAAGATTCATCTTGGCATATCCATGCTCTTTCTTGTATAGCTCTACAGCATTTCTTATTTCCGTTGTTTCCAATTTGTCCTGTTATTAAAATCCTTTTACTTATAATTTGACTGCAAAGTTATGAATAATAGGCGAAATGAGTGCTTGTGAGATGAAAAAGTTGCGAAAATGAACAAAAAATGAAAAAAGATTTGAAGAATGCTTGTCTATTTAAAATAAAAGCACTAATTTTGCACGCTGTTTGAGGGTAAGTCCTAATTTCGCATGTGTTGCTGGCACATTTGGATCCCCTTTTAACACTTCTCCACACTTAATAAAGTTATAAAATAATTTTTTGAAAAGGATATGTCAAAAATTTGTCAGATTACAGGTAAGAAGGCTGCGATTGGTAACAATGTATCGCACTCACTACGTAGAACAAAGAGGACTTTCGATGTCAACTTGTTCACTAAGAAATTCTACTATGTAGAAGAAGATTGCTGGATTGTATTGAAGGTAAGTGCAGCAGGATTGCGCATCATCAATCGTATCGGTCTCGATGCAGCTATTCGTAAGGCTATCGCAAAGGGTTATCTTGATGTCAAGACTCTCGAGAGCCAGGTTATCGCTTAATTAAATTAATAAAGGAGAAAAAACTATGGCAAAGAAAGCTAAAGGAAATAGAGTGCAGGTTATCCTCGAGTGCACAGAGATGAAGGACAGCGGTCTTCCAGGTACTTCACGCTACATCACTACTAAGAACCGCAAGAATACTCCAGACCGTTTGGAGCTTAAGAAGTATAACCCAATCCTTAAGAGAATGACAGTTCATAAGGAGATTAAATAATAAAACACTATGGCAAAGAAAACAGTCGCTACACTCCAGAACAAGGACGGACGCTCTTTCACTAAGGTCATCAAGATGTTCAAGTCTCCAAAGACTGGTGCTTACGCATTCGATGAGAAGATGGTTCCATCTGAGGAAGTTAAGGAGTATTTGAAGAAGTAATCATAAAGATTATTCTCAAAATATAACCTATCCAATTTTTTTGGATAGGTTTTTTTGTGCTTTCACATAAAGGTCGTATCTTTGCAATCACTATATAGTAGATAATCAATTTTTAGAGAAAAGTTTATGGGATTTTTCGATTTCTTTACGAAGCAGAAGAAGGAGACGCTTGATAATGGTTTGGCAAAGACGAAAGAGAGTGTTTTCGGCAAGATTGCTCGTGCAGTAGCTGGTAAGTCTACTGTTGATGAGGATGTGCTTGACAATTTGGAAGAGGTTCTTGTTACTTCCGATGTGGGTGTAGATACTACATTGGAGATTATTCGACGTATCGAGGAGCGTGTGGCAAGGGATAAGTATGTCAACACCTCTGAGTTGAATGCCATTCTTCGTGAAGAGATTGCTGATCTTCTCATAAAGAACAATACAGAAGATACGGATGGCTTCACAATAACTACAGATCATAAGCCTTATGTGATACTTGTTGTTGGTGTGAATGGTGTAGGTAAGACTACAACCATCGGTAAACTTGCTTACCAGTTCAAGAAGGCTGGTAATAGTGTCTACCTTGGTGCTGCCGATACCTTCCGTGCCGCTGCTGTAGAGCAGCTGGTTATATGGGGAGAAAGAACAGGTGTGCCAGTTGTAAAGCAGCAGATGGGTAGTGATCCTGCTTCTGTTGCCTTTGACACGGTGTCTTCGGCTGTGGCAAACAAGGCTGATGTTGTGATAATTGATACAGCTGGTCGACTTCATAACAAGGTGAATCTTATGAATGAGCTTACTAAGATACGTAATGCTGTTAGTAAGGTTACAGGTAATGCGCCTGATGAGGTTCTTCTTGTTCTTGATGGCTCTACTGGACAGAATGCCTTTGAACAGGCAAAGCAATTCACAAAGGCTACTGAGGTTAATTCGCTTGCCATAACAAAGCTTGATGGAACTGCAAAGGGTGGTGTTGTCATCGGTATATCTGATCAGTTTAAGATTCCTGTAAAGTACATCGGTCTTGGTGAGGGCATGGAGGATCTTCAGGCTTTCAACCGCAAGGCTTTTGTCGATAGCCTTTTCGGAGAATAGTTTATTTTACGATTGGACAATTTACGATTTTACAACCGTCCTATTTTACGATTGAACTAATTACAATTTTACAATTGGCTGACGCGTTAGGTGCTTTGCTAAATAGTAAAATTGTCAAATAGTTTAATAGTCAAATAGTAAAATTGTCAAATACAATAGTTTTTTTGTGCGAAAGAATACAATAGATATCATTACCCTTGGTTGTTCAAAGAACCTTGTTGACTCTGAACGATTGATTCGTCAACTGGAGTTGAATGGCTATAAGGTAACTCATGATAGTGAAAATCCACAAGGGGAGATTGTTGTTGTCAATACCTGTGGATTCATAGCAGATGCTCAGGAAGAGAGCATCAATATGATACTCGAACTTTGTCAGGCAAAGGAAGAGGGCAGGATACGTCAGGTGTATGTTATGGGATGTCTGTCGGAGCGTTTCTTTAAGGAACTTGGACAGGAGATTCCTCAGGTCGATAAGTTCTATGGCAAGTTTAACTGGACAGAACTTGTAAATGATCTTGGCAAGACATACCAGAAAGAGCATCAGTATGAGAGACGTTTGACAACGCCTAAGCATTATGCTTACCTTAAGATTTCTGAAGGATGCGACCGTAACTGTGCTTATTGTGCTATTCCAATAATCACAGGCAAACATCAGAGTCGCCCGATAGAGGATATCGTAGATGAGGTAAAGCATCTTGTGAGTGAGGGTGTGAAGGAGTTCCAGATAATAGCTCAGGAACTTACATACTATGGCGTTGATATATATGGCAAGCAGAAGATTGCGGAACTTGTAGAGCGTATCTCAGATGTGGAAGGAGTGAAGTGGATTCGTCTTCACTATGCTTACCCAAAGAACTTCCCTATGGATCTTCTTCGTGTGATGCGTGAAAGGGATAATGTGTGTAAATATCTTGACATTGCCCTTCAACATGTGAGTACGAATGTTCTCACAAATATGCAGCGCCATGTGACAAAGGAAGATACATACGAACTTATTGAGATGTTTAGACGTGAGGTTCCGGGTATACATCTCCGTACAACACTCATGGTCGGTTTCCCTGGCGAAGGAGAGAAGGAGTTTGAGGAACTTAAGGAGTTTGTACGTTGGGCTAAGTTTGATAGAATGGGTGCTTTTGCTTATTCAGAAGAAGAAGGAACTTATGCCCAGAAGATGTTTGAGGACGAGGTCTCAGACGAGGTCAAGCAGGCACGACTAAGTGAACTCATGGATATTCAGCAGGGCATCTCGGCAGAGGTGCAGTCGAAGAAGGTTGGTACTACCATGAAGGTAATAATCGACCGTAAAGAGGGTGAATACTATGTAGGTCGTACAGAGTTTGATTCTCCAGAAGTAGATCCAGAGGTACTTGTTCCAATTGCAGATGGAATACTTCGTACTGGATGCTTCTATGAAATAGAAATTGTAGATAGTGATGATTTTGACCTGTTTGGTCGAAAGGTAAAACTTTTGAAGTGATTTAGAATATGACTAATGAGGTGTTTATAAGCAAGCTGTCGGAAAAGACAGATATGACAGGAGAACAGTTGGAAACTATGATTGAGCAGTTTATTGGTGCTTTTTCAAGAGAGTTGTCAACTGGCAAGGTTGTGTCTGTTCAGGGGTTCGGAAATTTTGAAACTCGTGAGAAGGCAGAACGAAAGATGTATAACCCTACAACAAAGTCGTTCAAGATCATTCCTAAGAAGGTTGCGCTAAACTTTAAGATGAGTGCAACGCTGAAAGATAAGATAAATTCAAACTCAAACTGATAAAGTGAGATGAGTGAAAAGATAACATTGCAGTCTGTTGCAGAATCGTTTTCAAGAAGTTGTGGTGTGCCAAAGAAGGTGGCGGAGCAATTTGCCCGTTCGTTCTTTGATACTATTGTTGATGCTCTTTCTGAGGATGACAGCGTGAAGATTAATGGTCTTGGTACTTTCCGTGTTATTGATGTGGCAAGTAGAGAGAGCATAAATGTGACTAATGGTGAACGTATTGTCATTGCTGGATATAGGAAGGTTAACTTTATTCCTGAAGATGGTCTTCTTGTTAGCAATCTTATCGATAATATGATTGATGTTCGTGAGGAACTTGGGTCTGCTGAGGAAGATGATCAGGAGGATATATATGTTGATGCCACTGACAGTCCTTCTTCTGAAGTTAATGAACAGGTTGATGAGGATAATGAACCTGCAGAGCAGGAAGAAGATGTCAATTCCGTAGAGGCAGATGTGAATTCTGTTGTCGCTCCTTCTCGTGTGGAGAAGGTGGAAGATGATTTCTCAGGCATCGATATGCTTATCTGCACTCCCGAGAGTGTTGAGGAGGTGCGTCTTGAACTTGAGGCTGCACGTGTAGAGGCTGATCGTAAGTTGGCTGAAGCAAAGGAGGCTCGTAGAGAAGTTTTGCGTCTTGAAGTGCTTCTAAATAAACTGGAAAATAGTCTTGTTCCTGAATGTGTTGTAGAAGAAGAAAAGGATTCTGATACAGAGGTATATGATGAACAAGATACTGATACAGGTGATGCACCTGCAGATGCTGATGAAGAACTGACAGTATCTGATACTGAAACTCCATTAGTTGCTGAATCTGTTAATACGACAGATGATTCTATATCGGTTGAGTTGCCTGAACAGCAGGTTGTGGAATCTCCTGATGTGGTAGAAGATGAAACTTCTGTTGTCGTTGACTCTCCAGTTGCGGAAATGTCTACTGAAACAACTGAAACTGAGGAGTCTTCTATAGTTGACGAATCTGTTGTGTCAGAGGAATCTGCTACACAAGAAAGTGAAGAAGCTTGTGAGGCAATTGAAGATGTTGTAGTATCAACAGAGGATGACGAAAAGGAATCTCAAGATTCGCAGGATACTTTAGAACCTGTAGAGGTGTCTGGTGATGTGCAAGAAGAAACTATTGTAGAGGATACTACAGATACCGAAACGGAGTCTACTGAGGCAGATAAGTCTAAAGAAGAGGCTCTAAACAGATTCCTTACCGAAACACCAAAGATAAAAGAAGAGAAGAAAAAGAAACCTAAAAAAGAAGAACCAAATTATTGGGTTTGGGTTCTCGCTATTCTCGCTATTGTCCTTTTGGCTGGTGTTGCGATAATCGGTTTCAAGTATTACTCAGACAAGGCAGAGGATGAACTAAAACAACTTCCTGTGCAACCTAAGAATGAGGCTGCTCCTGTTACTACTCGTAAGGCGCCATCACAGATAACGAAGTCTGTTGTCCCTGATTCTTCTGCAACAAAGACAGCTATGTCGACTAATGTTGAGACAAAGTCTGCAGAGGTACAGAAGGCGGAGGGAGCATCAAAAAAAGACTCTTCGAGACCTAAGACTTATGAGTTGAAGCCGGGTGAGAACCTTACAAAGGTATCTCAGATGTTTTATAATACCAAAGATTCTGTAAGCGCAATCATTCGTGCAAACAAGTTTAAGGATGTAGATAAAGTGCCAAGTGGTACCATTATTAATCTGCCATAGGTTTGTAAAACTTATGTTTCGGAAGTAGTTAAAAAGAAGATAAAGAGAAGGTAAATAGGGGATGAAAAGACGATACTCTTTAATGCATAATTGCCATTCGGAGGCAGACTAAAATAGGTAACTTCTTGAAGACATCATGTCTTTGAGAAGTTATTTTTTTTGCTGAAATATTAAAAAGTCTTAAAAGAGTGCTTTCTACACTTATTTTAATAAATATTAAGATAATGTGTAGAATGAATTTGTTAAATTTGTACCCAATATTAATTTCAATTGATAATACTAAATATAAGTCTTAAATAAATTATGGCAGACGCTATTGATATTCGCGAGTTAAATGAGCGAATCGAAAGACATAGTTCTTTCGTTACAAATATCATGACAGGAATGGATCAGGCTATCATTGGTCAGAAGCATCTTGTCGAATCTCTTCTTATTGGTCTTTTGTCTGACGGTCACGTGCTACTTGAAGGTGTTCCTGGTCTTGCAAAGACAAAGGCTATCAAGACTCTTTCTTCACTTATTGATGCACAGTTTAGTCGTATACAGTTTACTCCAGACCTTCTTCCTGCCGATGTTATCGGTACTATGATCTATAGTCAGAAGGACGGTGCCTTCGTTGCAAAGAAAGGTCCTGTGTTCGCTAATTTTGTACTTGCGGATGAGATTAACCGTGCTCCAGCAAAGGTACAGAGTGCTTTGCTTGAGGCTATGCAGGAGCGTCAGGTTACAATCAGTACAGAGACTTATGAACTTCCAAAACCTTTCCTTGTTCTTGCTACTCAGAACCCAATAGAGCAGGAGGGTACTTATCCTCTTCCAGAGGCACAGGTGGACCGTTTCATGTTGAAGGTTATCATCGACTACCCAAAGATTGAGGAGGAGAAGAAGATTATACGCCAGAACATTTCTGGCGAGAAGATGGACATTAAGCCAATTATGTCTACAAAGGAGATTGAGGAGGCTCGTGCAGTTGTACGTCAGGTTTATCTTGACGAGAAAATTGAGCAGTATATTGCTGACATAGTGTTTGCTACTCGTTATCCTGAAAAGTATAATCTCAAGGAACTTAAGGGACTTATCGGTTTCGGAGGTTCTCCACGTGCATCTATTAATCTTGCACTTGCTTCTCGTGCTTATGCCTTCATCAAGCATAGAGGATATGTAATTCCTGAGGATGTACGTGCTGTTGCTCATGATGTTCTCCGTCATCGTATCGGTCTCACTTACGAGGCAGAGGCAAGCAATGTTACAAGTGAAGAGATTGTAAGTAAGATCATCAATAAGGTTGAAGTGCCATAATGGAAACTGAAGAGTTATTACAGCGAGTCAGAAAGATAGAGATAAAGACAAGGGGACTATCCAACAATATATTTGCTGGAGAGTACCACTCTGCTTTCAAGGGTCGTGGTATGGCTTTCTCTGAGGTTCGTGAATATCAGTATGGCGATGATGTTCGTGACATTGACTGGAATGTTACTGCACGTCTTGGAAAACCTTACATTAAGGTGTTTGAGGAAGAACGTGAACTTACCGTTATGCTTATGGTCGATGTGTCAGGTAGCCTGGATTTTGGTACGGCTGTCCAGACAAAGCGACAGATGGTAACAGAGATTGCTGCAACGCTTGCTTTCTCTGCTATACAGAATAACGATAAGATTGGTGTAGTGTTCTTCTCTGATAAGGTGGAGAAATTTATTCCTCCTAAGAAGGGACGTAAACATATTCTGTTCATAATTCGTGAATTGCTGGATTTCCAGCCAACAAGTCAAAGAACTGATATAGGAGCGGCTTTGGAGTTTATTACGAATGCCATCAAGAAGCGTTCTACATTGTTTGTGTTGAGCGATTTCTTTGACCAGAAGGATTATACAAGTCAGATGACTATTGCCAATAGAAAGCATGATGTCGTTGCTCTGCAGGTGTATGACCAGCGTATGGCTGCCATGCCTGATGTTGGTATCATCAAGATGCGTGATGCAGAAACAGGTGATGAGGTCTTTGTCGATACTTCTTCTCGTGCTGTTCGTCAAGCTCACCACGAATGGTGGGTTAAGTACCAGAAATGGGTTAAGAACCTTATGACAAGGTCAAATGTGGATTGGGTGACAATCCGTACAGATGAGGATTATGTCAAGGCTCTTATGAATATGTTCAAAAAGCGTAGTTAGCAATTATGAAATTGATAAGATTGATATCACTTGTAGCGGTCACTTTCTATTGTTGCATGATGTCTTATGGACAGAGTGTCATTGTCGAGAACAAGTTGGACTCTGTTCATGCTCAGATAGGAATAGGTCAGCGTATGGGTGTCACTCTTGAAGTGACTGCTGACAAGGGTAAGAAGGTGACTCTTCCTTCATACGATTCTCTTCAGCAAATCATTCCTGGCATAGAATACCTGTCATCTACGAATGTAGATACACAGTATGTCAATGAAGGTAAGAGAATGGTGCTAAGAAAGAAGTACTATGTCACTTCTTTTGATACTGCTCTCTATCTCATTCCGGCGTTGCAGGTGAAGGTTGATGGCAAGACATACAAGGGACAGAATCTTGCTATGAAGGTAGTGACTTTTGAAGTTGATACACTTCATCCAGAACAAGTCTTTCCATGTAAACCTGTTATGCGTCCTTCTTTCTTGTGGTCTGAATGGCGTGTGATGCTTTGGCTTTCTTTTGTTGTTCTGTTGATAACAGCTGTTCTTATCTATGTTGCTATTCGACTGAAGGATAATAAACCTATCATTCGTCGTATAAAACTCAAGCAACATGTCGCTCCTCATAAAAAGGCGATGACAAAGATTGAGCAGATTAAGGAGAACAAGATATGGCAGAATGAGGACTCAAAGGAGTATTATACTCAGCTTACTGACACTCTTCGTCAGTACATCAAGGACAGATATGAGTTTAATGCTACAGAGATGACAACATACGAGATCATTCAGCATCTTCAGGACTTCAATGATGAGGAGGCTATCAAGGAACTTCGTGAATTGTTCGAGACTGCAGACCTTGTTAAGTTTGCCAAGTACAATACGATGATTAATGAGAATGACCGTAACCTTGTTTATGCAATTGAGTATATCAACCAGACAAAGGTCGAGGAAGAGATAAAGCCACAGCCTGAGGAGATTGTTGTGGAGGAAAAGCATTCTAAGGACGTCAAGCGTGTGCTTGTTGCTCTTGTTGTTGGCACTTCAGCTGTTCTTCTTGCTGTTGTTGGTTATCTTGTGTACAGAATGGTATATCTCATCATGTAATTTGTACTGTATTCTCATCCAATGAACTAGAATTCTATTCTTTTAATTAAATAATATAGTCAGATGTATTTTAAGAACCCGGCATTTTTTCTGTTGATTCTGGCACTCATTCCTTATATGGTCTGGTATGTGCTAAGATTCAAGAAGAGTCTACCTTCTTTGAAAGTGCCTGAAACTGTAAAATATCGTTATGTCTCAAAAAGTTGGAGATTGTATTTCATACATATGCCATTCCTTTTGAGAGTGATACTTATTGCTCTTGTCATCTGTATATTGGCTCGACCACAGAGCAAACATGAATGGAGTGATACAGATGTAGAGGGTGTCGATATTATGCTTGCTGTCGATGTCTCAACTAGTATGCTCGCACAGGACTTTAAGCCTAATCGTGTGATGGCTTTGAAGGAAATCGCTCAGCATTTTATTGAGCGACGTCCTAATGATAATATCGGTCTTACCGTCTTTGCTGGAGATGCTTACACTCAATGTCCTCCAACAACAGATCATTCTGTGCTCATTAACCTTTATAATGCTGTAGATGGAAATATGGCAGCAAGGGGTATCATTGACGATGGTACCGCTATAGGTGATGGTGTGATGAATGCTATTCTTAGGTTGAAGGATAGTAAGGCAAAATCTAAGGTGATAATCCTTTTGACTGATGGTGTAAATAACTGTGGAGAGATCTTCCCAATCACTTCTGCGGAGATTGCAAAGAAGTATAAGATTAGAATCTATACTATCGGTATCGGTCGTAATGGTCTTGCTCCATACCCTAATCCAAAGGGTGGTACAATCATGTTGCCTGCTGATATTGATGAACCAACAATGAGGAAGATGTCAGGCATGACAGGTGGACAGTATTTCCGTGCTCAGAAGAATGCGGATCTTGAGGCTATATATGAAGATATTGATAAATTGGAGCGCACAAAGTTTAGTGTGAAGCAGTATACTCAGCGTACTGAATTGTATGAACCTTTTGCTATTGCTGCTCTGATAACACTTCTTCTTGAAATCATAATTCGTTATATAGTGCTTAAGAGATTACCATAACATGGACTTATTCTCTTGTGTCGATTAAATGATTAGCTATGTTTAGATTTGCACATATTACATATTTATATCTCTTGTTGCTTATACCATTATTTACAGCAATTTACTTGTTCATACAGTTCCGTATGAAGAAGAAGTTGCGTAAGTTTGGTGATCCAGAGCTTCTTGCGCATCTTATGCCTGACGTGTCAAATGTTCGTCGTCATGTTAAGTTTGCCATGATGATGGTTGCGCTTGCTCTTGTAATATTCATTCTTGCTCGTCCTCAATATGGAACCAGGAATGAGGAGGTGAAGAGATCTGGCATTGAGGTTATGATTGCCATGGATGTAAGTAACTCTATGCTTTGTAGGGATGTCAGTCCAAGTCGTCTTGACAAGTCAAAGATGATTCTTGGTAAACTTACCGAGCAGTTTGAGGACGATAAGGTTGGTTTGGTAGCCTTTGCTGGTACTTCTCTCACTCTTCTTCCTATGACTTCTGACTATGTTAGTGCTAAGATGTTCATGGATCAGATGTCACCTGCCACTATTGCTGTTCAGGGAACAAATTTGAGCGATGCCATCAATAGGGCAGTATCTGGTTTCTCAGAAAAAAAGCCTGTCGGCAAAGCTCTTATTCTCATTACTGATGCAGAAGATAATGAGGAGGGTGCAATAGATGCTGCAAAACTTGCAAAGGAGAAGGGCATTAAGATTTTTGTTCTTTCGGTAGGAACTGCAGAAGGTGGACTGATACCTCTTGGCAATGGAGAGTATAAGAAGGATCAGGCTGGTAATGTTGTCACTACTCGTGTGAATGAGGATATTGGTAAGAGTGTTGCAAAAGCAGGTAATGGTTTGTACATACATGTGGATCAGACAGGTCAGGCTCAATCTATACTTGAGGAGGAGATTGGCAAGATGCAGAAGGAGGATATAACAGAATCTATGTTCTCTGAATATGATGAACAGTTCATTGCTGTTGCTATATTGCTTATCATTGTTCTTTTTGTTGAGATGTGCGTTCTTGAAAGAAAGAACCCACTATTTAAGAATTTTATGTTGTTCAAGTAAGTTTGTCTTATAATGCAGATATTTAGATATAACATATTGTTGCTTGCTCTTGTGTTTGCCACATGTGTTAATGCACAGCAAACAGACAGAGATTGCATTCGTCAGGGAAACAGATATTTTTTGCTTGGCGAAATGGATAAGGCTGTTACGTTCTATCAGAAGGCTATTGAGAAGAAACCTTCTGTAGAGGCATATTTTAATCTTGGATGTGCGTCTTCTGATTCCACAACCCTTGATGCTTATCTTAATGCAGAGGCGTTGTCTTTTGATAATCCAAGAAAACGCGCCATGAACTTCCATAACATGGGATGGGTATGGTATATGTATGCGCTTCAAAAAATGAGAAGCAATGATTCTAATACAAGCAAGTATTTTGAGAATGCTGTGAATAACTATAAGAGTGCATTACGCTGTAATCCTTCGGATAATGAGACTCGTTATAATCTTGCTATGGCTCAGTGGATGCTGAAGAAGAGTAAAGAGGGTGGTTCTCAGCAACAGCAACAACAGCAGGATCAGGATAAGCAGCAACAACAGCAGCAGGAGCAACAGAAGAAGGAACAGAAAGAAGACAAGAAAGATGAAATGTCTGATGAAGTTATAGAACAGCTTCTTAGGTCTGCTCAGCAGAATGAAAAAGAAACAAAGGATAAGGTAAAGGTTCAACCTAACAGTAGAAGATCATTAACTAAAGATTGGTAACGAGATTATAAACATAAATAGACATGAAAAGATATTTTGCTTTTCTTATAGTTGCATTTGTTTCACTGGCATCATTTGCAGATAATGTTACACTTAATGTGTTTGCTCCTTCTACAGTAGAGGAAGGGGATAAGTTTCGTGTACAGTTCACGGTGAACACACAGAATGTATCTAATTTTCAAGCCCCTGACTTTTCTGGATTCGAGGTTATTTATGGACCAAGTACGTCTACCCAGAGTAGTTATCAGATAATTAATGGACACACTACTCAGTCTTGTTCCATTACTTATACTTATACGGTGCTTGCAAGTAGACCAGGTACATTCAAGATATCAAGCGCTTCTATCCAAGCAGATGGCAAGACTGTAAAGTCTAATCCAATGAATGTTAAGGTTCTTCCAATAGGTCAGGGAGGACATTCTTCTCGTTCTTCTGGAACAGCTTCCGGAAGACAGTCTAATGTGCCGGTCACAACGGGAGCAAACATCAGTACTGACCAGCTGTTTATGACTGCAACAGCAAGTCGTACTAATGTCTATGAACAGGAAGCAATCTTGCTTACATATAAATTGTATACTCAGGTTGGCATTTCTAATATAGATGGAAAGTTCCCAACTCTTGATGGATTCCAAGTTCAGGAAATACCTTTGTCTTCTAATAAACAGGCAGAACTTGAACAGTATAACGGCAAGAACTATCAAACTGTTGTTTGGTGCCAATATGTTCTTTTCCCACAGAAATCAGGTGATCTTGTTATTCCATCGATCACTTATGAGGCATTGGTACAGCAACGTAAATCTACGTTTACTATAGAAGATTTCTTTAACGGTACAAGTGGTATCATGGAGGTAAAGAAGAAAATCACAACTCCAAGACTTACTATACATGTATCTCCTCTTCCAAGTAAACCAGAAAACTTCTCTGGTGCTGTTGGACAGTTCTCTATTTCATCATCATGTAGTCCACAGGAACTTACTGCAAATGACGCATTTTCAGTTCGATTGAATGTTAAGGGTACAGGTAACATGAAACTGATCAACGCTCCTAAAGTTGATTTCCCTAAAGATTTCGAAACTTACGATGCAAAGGTCAATGATAAGTTTAGCTTGACTAAGAATGGACTCTCTGGTAGTAAGGAGTTTGAATATCTTGCTGTTCCTCGTCATGGTGGACAGTATAAGATTCCTTCTATTAGCTTTGTATATTTTGATACAGAGTCAAAGAGCTATAAGACTTTGAAAACTGAGGAATATACGATTAATGTTAAGAAGGGTGCAGGTTCTTCTTCAAATACAATTAATGACTATTCAGGTCAGCAGGATGTTAAGGAACTTGACAAGGATATTCGTTTCATAAAACTGGGCGATGTGTCTTATGAAAAGAATGGTGAGTCGTTCTTTGGATCTTTTGAGTACATGATGTGCTACATTATTCCTTTCGTTCTTTTTGTTATTGCTTTGATTATCGGACGCAGACAACTTAAGGAGAATGCTAATGTTGCAAAGTCAAGAGGCAAGAAGGCAAATAAGATGGCTCTCAAGAGAATGAAGAGTGCATCAAAATTGCTTGCTTCTCAAAGTCAAGGAGAGTTCTACGATGAAGTTATGCGTGCTCTTTGGGGATATATTGCAGATAAATTGAACATGCCTCAAGAAAACCTTAATAAGGATAATGTCCAGAGTGAACTTTCTTCAAAGGGTGTAAATGATGATGTTATAAAATCTTTTATAAAGGCTCTTAATGATTGCGAGTTTGCGAGATATGCGCCAGGTGATGCAGCCTCAAATATGCAGGCTGTATATGATAGCGCTATTGATGCTATAACAAAAATAGAAGATAACTTGTAAACATGGTTCTACACGCCTCTTTGAAAGGTAAAGTCTGAACCATTAATGAATACATCAATTATCAAATAATTCTGAACACTTACTTATGAAACGATTTATAGAATGCATAATTATGTTTTTTGTTTGTGTTGTTACTATAGCACAAACAAAATCACAAGCAGATGAATTATATAAGAAGGAGAAGTATTCAGATGCCGCGTGTGCCTATGAAAAGATTCTTAAGACTCATGGCGCAGCATCTGCAGTATATTATAATCTCGGGAACTGCTATTATAAGATGGATGAGATTCCTCGTGCAGTATTGAATTATGAACGAGCTCTTGTCTTGAGTCCTGGCGATGGTGATATCCGTGCAAATCTTGTACTGGCTCGAAGCAGGACTATAGATAAGGCAACTCCTGCCTCAGAGATGTTTTTTGTGACATGGTGGAAGGCGATGGTTAATGCCATGAGTGTACATGCCTGGACATATATTGCAATTTGCAGTTTTGTCCTTTTGCTTTTGGGATTGCTTGCTTATTTCTTCGTGTCTTCAATCATTGTAAGAAAAATAGGCATCTATGGTGCTTTTGTGATGCTCTTTGTTGTATTCGTTGCTAATGTAGCAGCATACTCTCAGAATGAGTTCATAAAGAACCGAATGACAGCTATTGTCATGGCTCCAGCAGTTACTGTGAAGAGTTCTCCAACACCAAATAGCACAGACCTATTTGTGATTCATGAAGGGTCAAAAGTCACTATTCTTGATAATCAGATGAAGGGCTGGAGAGAAGTGAAGTTTGAAGAAGGCAAACAAGGATGGGTGCCTAAGGAAACATTAGAAGAAATCTGATATTGGTTATGTCATTACAGGAGTTAAATGAACTGGATCACGGACTGACACTTGCAATCAATGGTAGTGATTCTATATTTTGGGACAATGTTATGTACACTGTCACAAATACTTTTTCGTGGACTTTGGTCATCATTGCTCTTCTGTATATCATATTCAAAAACAATAGTCCAAAAGAGGCTCTTGTAATCTTTGTGTCAATGGTGTTGATGATTGCTGTTGCCGATAGACTATGTTCTGGTTTTGTCAAACCTGCCGTTGGGCGTTGGCGTCCTACCCAAGATCCAGAATTAATGTATATGGTTGATGTTGTGAGAGGGTATAGGGGAGGACTGTATGGCTTTTTCTCTGGACATTCTTGCAATACTTTCTGTATGGCAATGTTTCTGTCTTTGCTGTTCAAAAATTGGAAGCTGACTTTAACCCTATATTTTTGGGCGGCAACAACAACTTTTACACGTCTGTATCTTGGTGTCCATTATCTTGGCGATGTGACGGTCGGCTTTTTGATTGGTAACACCTTAGGTGTGTTGACCTATTTGCTTATGAATGTGGTAAAGGTTAAGATGAATATAAGACGTAATAAATTTATCTCATCACAGTTTACGTCTTCTTCGTATCTTAAATCGGATATAAACCTTTTCCTTGCAGTTATTTATATGAATTATGTTTTAGTAATTATTTTCTCGTTGCTTTTGGGCATTGATTAGATAATTAGGGTGTCCTGTTGCTTGTAGTAAAAAGCAAAGACATTACCGCAAGCGGTCTGTAATTAAAACCTTTGAAAACCAAGCAAAACAAAAGAAAACCAATTCTTGGAAATTCAGAAAAACTGTTTTCCTCGGTTTTAATCTGTTTTCTTTGGTTTTAATTACGGACCGCTTGCGAAAAAAACAAGTACGATAAACAGGACACCCTATTAGATAATTTATAGTTCTTTTGCCTTTTCTCTTATATTTTCATTGAGTCTGCATTGAGTCTGCAACGAGTGTGCAACGGGACTATCATGTAAAATTGTCAACAAATCTACGAGAAACCTCCAAGGAGCGCACGAGCAGCGCACGAGGAGCGCACACGATTCTCCAAGCAATCACGTGCGCTCCTCGAGTACTGCTCGAGTGATGACTGGAGAAAAAGGGGGTGATAGAGCAATTTACTAAGGGGTAGTTGATGGATAAAGAGTATTTTCCCGAAATTAGTCTTTATGT
>JAZUHP010000002.1:0-30677 GCA_045641785.1 Bacteroidaceae bacterium | reverse complement strand
GTTAAGGGGTTAAGGGGTTAGGGGGTTAAAAGGTTAAAGGGTTAAAGGGTTAAGGTCTTTAGAGTCTTTAAGGTCCTTAGCCCTAAAGTCTTTAGAGTCTTTAAAGTCATTAGCCCTAAAGTCCTTAGAGTCCTTAAAGTCCTTAGCCCTAAAGTCCTTAGAGTCTTTAAGGTCATTAGCCCTAAAGTCTTTAGAGTCCTTAACCCCTTAACCCTTTAACCCTTTAACCCCTTAACCCCTTAACCCTTT
Source organism: Bacteroidaceae bacterium (assembly GCA_045641785.1). Taxonomy (GTDB): domain Bacteria; phylum Bacteroidota; class Bacteroidia; order Bacteroidales; family Bacteroidaceae; genus Minthosoma. The sequence continues at coordinate 30,428 of JAZUHP010000002.1, read as the reverse complement.
AACCCTTTAACCCCTTAACCCCTTAACCCTTTAACCCCTTAACCCCTTAACCTTTTAACCCCTTAACCCTTTAACCCCTTAACCCCTTAACCTTTTAACCTTTTAACCCTTTTCTCAACAAAAAGAACGATAAAAAAGCAACTTAGACGCCCAAACAGTTACGATTTAAAATAATTTTCACTAAATTTGCGCCACTTTAACTTAAAACAAGAATATTTTGATACAAAACATAACACGCAACAAGCCTTCTGAGTGTACAAACATAACAGAAGTACGTAACGAGATAGATAACATTGACAAGGTTATCATCGAACTGCTCAGTCAACGCTTTCAGTACGTGAAGGAAGTGGTCAAGTACAAGAGCAACGACTCGAAAAGCATTGAGGCAGAAGACAGACGAAGAGAAGTGCTCGAATGTCGACGCAAGTGGGCAGAAGAGAATGGACTTAGCGGTGATGCCATCGAGACGATGTACACTAACCTTATCCAGTATTTCATCGAAGAAGAAAAGAAAATAAAAAATATATAATCGACCTTGTATCTACAGGGCCGTATAACCTAAAATGACTATGTTTAGAAAAGAAATCAAAGTGCTTGACTGCACCGTCCGCGACGGTGGTTTGATGAACAAATGGCAGTTCAGCAAGCAGTTTGTCAAGGGAGTTTACAACACATGTGTAGAATCAGGTATTGACTACATGGAAATCGGATATATCAGTAGCGAGGACCAGTTCCCACGCAGCGAGTACGGACCATGGAAGTTCTGTGCCGAGGAAGAGCTTCGTGAGATCGTAGGTGAGAACAACACAGCTACCAAGCTCTCTGTTATGGCAGACATCGGCCGTATCAAGTTCGATGATATCCGTCCAAAGGACGAGAGTGTTGTAGACCTCTTCCGTGTAGCATGTTACGACTACCAGATTGACAAGGCAATCGAACTTGCACACCACGTCATGGACAAGGGATATGAGGCAACTATCAACCTCATGGCGGTATCAAAGGTAAATGACCGTGCCCTCGACCAGGTACTCAACGACGTTGCAAAGTCACGTGTAGGCACATTCTACCTCGTTGACAGTTTCGGAAGTCTCTATTCAGAGGACATCCACAGTCTTGTTGCAAAGTACATCGATGCACTCCCAGGCAAGACTATCGGATTCCACGGACACAACAATACTCAGTTAGCATTCGCCAACACAATCGAGTGTATCCGTTCAGGTGCCAACATGCTTGACGCCACAATGCTCGGTATCGGTCGTGGAGCAGGAAACTGTCCAATGGAGTTGCTCATCTCATTCCTCAAGAACCCTAAGTACAAGCTTGAGCCAATCATCAAGTGTATTCAGGAGCATATCAAGCCACTTCAGAAGGAGATTGACTGGGGTTACTTCATCCCATACATGATCACAGGTTCACAGAATGACCACCCACGTTCAGCTATGGCATGGATGGCAAGCGAAAACCGCGACGACTATGTTGCTTACTACGAGTCAGTAGTTAAGAACAAGGAAATCTAAGCAAGCGATCATCTGATTAGCGTAATATTAGGGACTTTAGAGTCCTTAGAGTCCTTAGTTAGGGACTTTAGGGGCTCTAAAGTCCTTAGAGTTTTTAAAGAGACTATGCCTAAGGACATTAAGGACTCTAAGGACTTTAGGACTAAGGACCTTAAAGACCCTAAAGTCCCTAAACCGTGATTACGTGATTAACCCCTTAACCCCTTAACCCTTTAACCCTTTAACCCTTACCTCCCCCTCACACCACATACTTCACTTCCTTACCCTCAAAGTGCTGTGAGAGCAGATCAAAGAACAGTTTGTCGCTCGTCTTAGAATACGTCTCAAGCGCAGCAAATGAAGGGACACGAATAGTGATGGTAGACTTCGTCACTCCAATGAGTTCGAAGACATCGACAAACTCCGACTTGGTGCCCTTAGCCTTTACGCTCGCCTTGATATCAGCCATGACATCAGCACACTCCTTTGGCACAACAGACTTGGCACTACTTCTTGAACGTCGCTTTGCCACAGCCTCCTCCGCAGCTTTCTGTGCCGCCTCAGCCTCCACAATCTTCTGATGCTTCTGCCAACGCGACATGATATACTCTATGACACTCGTCACAGGTTGATTGGCAATACGGAAATCCATCGCCTCCAGATCATCGAAGACACCCTTGGCAAACTCCATCTCTATGCCCCTCTGTTCACAACGGGCAAGAACTTTTTCCTTATCAACAACGAAAGACGTGCCACCAGCACCATCACCACCCTTTTCTTTTTCTTTTGATGGTGAAGATAAAGATGTTTTCTTAACATCTAAAACATCATTATCATTATCACTTTTCACATAACAATAATCACTATCACTTGTATTAGGGGATTTAACAAATTTTATACAATCCCCAGCCAAGTCATCCTTCACGTACCTCTTTGCACGCTTGCATTCGGACAGGAAGGAGCATGACACGCACATCTGAAGTCTATGCATGCAGGAGTCCGTGACAGTCTTTTTTTCACATCTGCCCGAACGTCTGAACACATCTTTCCTGTCACATGACATGGCAAAGGCACAGCATGAGCATACCACGTCGCATCGTTTCCTCTGCAACTGGTACCTCCTGTCATTATCGACCTTTGCCCTATAGCGTTCGTTAGAGCTGTCGAGAGACTGACGTATATTATCAAAGAACAGCATTGCATAAGAAGGCAGGTCCGGTTCTTTCTCATACTCAACATAATCGGCGATACAATCCATCATCTGGATACGATCTTTCTCAGGTAGTGTCTGCAAGGCACGCCACCACTGCAGACGGAAAATAAATGTTTCTTTCGTCATATCAATTCACTCCATCGGGTTTTCCCAAGACTTCAACTATAGCATTTACCATTGCTGGACTAAGAATATGGATATTCCTTGAATAGCCTATCTGTTCAAGTTCTTCGTACAATCCAGGTATTGACATTATCCACTGTGACAATTTTCTTCTCGCAGCAGCACTGGTTAGACCAGGGCAATAACAGAGAGCAAGCTCTGTCTTTCCGTATGCTCTTCCTATCATAGGGTTACGACATTAAGTAAGTAGTCAAAATTATTTTAATAATGAAATAGTAAGTGATTTTCATAATATCTGCGCTCTCTTTGTCGTATCTTTCCGTTTCATATGACACCCTTGCGCTTAGCTTCATCTCGTTCGTCTTCGTTCCTTGACTCCGACATGAAGAGCGCTGCGCCCCAACATTGCGTCCGAAACACTTAGTTTCGTACTTATGTTGTCAGTCATGACGCCCGCATCACTCCTTCAAATGAATACGAAAATCTGCTTCCAAATAGAGAGCATCTAAATAATTATGATCACTTACTTAACACCCCTTTCTCCTTCATAAATTCAATGAGGTCTTCCATAAGATATTCCTTGCCAAAGGTGTGGAGCACATCGTAACTTGGCACGATATACCCACTCAGGATGCCTGACTGTTTAAGGCGACGATACACCTCAACGGCACTCATGTCCAATCGGCGTGATAAATTGCCGATGCAGTATGTTACGAAATCTATATTATTGGAATTCATATCTTATTATTTTACTGTAACGTTTCGATTTAACATTCTAAAATTTCCTTGATAATTGCGTCAGGAACTGCCTCAATACATACAAGATAAGTGAGTAGTTCAGAGAATGATAACAATTAATAATTAACAATTAACATGCCTCCGGATGGTAATTATGCATTATGAATTATGCATTAAAGAGTACCACCACAACTTATATAAAAGCAAAAGTTGAACTTTTTATCTTATGCAAATTTAATACTTTTTCGAGAGAAATGAGAATTACACAATGAAAATGTCATTTGTCTGTCGATTTTTGTTGATAGCGACATATCTATAGCAATGTTTCTACTGTTTTTTGTAAACAACACTAAGGAGTAAATAAAGAGGGTGTCCAGTAACTTGCCCCATATTTTGTGCCGCAAGCGGTCAGGAATTAAATCCGAAGGTTCAAGAGGTCAAGAGTTCAAAGGTTCTACATTACCGCAAGCGGTCTATAATTAAAACCATGGGAAACCAAGCAAAACCAAAGAAAACCGATTATGGAAGTACTATTTGACAATTTACAATTTGACCATTTCCTTCCGGCAAGTGTATTCCGAATGGTAATTGTAAAATTGTAAATTGTTTAATAGTCAAATATACAGGCACAAATAACACACAAAATAGCATTTTTTATTCCCCTCGCCATATCAAATACTTACAAAATGACCATTTGACATGCATTTTTTCCATGTAACACTTGGTTATTAAAAACATTTCGTTAATTTTGCAACATCGAACAAGAATCATGTAGCAATGAAACACATTGCCCGGTGAAATAATGAATTAAAAATAAAGAAGAAAATGGGTAAAAGCTATAGACAGTCGCCACATATGTGGACTTATATATGGATTGGGCTTAAGCACTTTACAAGTCCGCAGAAGGTCTACGATCTGGCACACGGAGTACTTGAAATGCACAAGAAAGATCGTCCTATAATGCACGACCTTAAGGAATATGACATTATTCATCATAAGAAAGGATATCATTCTCACTGATTAATCGCTCTATATGGAACTAAAGACTTTAGCAGGTGTTATGCTACTTGCTACCGTTTTCATTTCGTGTGAATCAAATAGCTCGTCTGAATCATCAAAGGAAAGTGATTCAGACGAGTTTTGTGAATACGACTATGTTACTGACAGCATCGGAGATGAGGCTGTCAGTCATGACTGCGCCATCATTTTCACCAAGCTACAGGAACTACAATGGCGATGGGAGGAAGCAAGATCACCTAATACGATCGCAAGACTGCGTGCTACATGGAAGAAGGACATCGCTGATGCAGAGCATCAGGCTGGAAACTTCGGTGGCGAAGAGTCACGACTGCTCGACTCTGTCATTTCCGTCATCAGGGAGCTACACAATAAACAATGCAGTGAATATCTTGTACCCGCATCGGGCATCATCATGAATCTTAGCAACTGCATAGAACGTGTGGACAAGGCTAATACGAAAAGAGACCTTGAAAGATTCAGGGAACCAAGACTGGGAATGCTGAACGAGCTGGACAATATCCACCTCTGCATTGAAGAATCGTCCAACGAAATAGGCAAGGTTAAGCGTTTAGCAGAAACATTAAAAAGCAAATATGAAGAAAAGTGCCGTAAGTTAGGTGTTCAATGATTTATTTTCATTACATTTGCAGTAAATAAACCAAAAACAAGGTCAGCGCAGGGATTCCACCCCAATACTGGCCATAAAACGATAACCTATGTTTTCAAAGCAAATATACATCGAGAGAAGAAATGAGCTTAAGGCTAAGGTGGGAACAGGACTTCTCCTGTTCTTCGGCAACAATGACGCTCCTTGCAATTACCCAGCAAATACATACCGTCATCGTCAGGACAGCACATTTCTTTATTACTTCGGTCAGAAGAGAGAAGGACTTGTCGGCGTGATCGACATAGACAATAACAAGGAATACCTTATTGGAGATGACATCGACATAGACGACATCATCTGGTACGGTTTTGTTCCTTCCGTAAAGGATCTTGCAGAGCAGGTGGGTGTTTACAACTCTGGTTCTATGGCAGAACTTGCAAACATCATCAGCATTGCCAAGCAGAAAGGTCAGGAGGTCATGTACCTTCCACCTTATCGCCATGACCACATGATACAGATTAGTGAACTTCTTGGCATCTCTCCTCTCAAGACAAGAGAGAACGCAAGTGTGAAGTTCATCAAGGCTGTTGTGGACATGCGTGCAATCAAGAAGCAGGAAGAGATTGAGGAGATTGAGAAGGCAATGGAGATTGGCTACGAGATGCATACTACAGCCATGAGACTTTGTGCTCCAGGTGTTACAGAGAAGTACATCGCAGGAGTCATCGAGGGCATCGCCATGAGCAAGGGTGAGAAATACTCGTTCCAGTCAATCCTATCTATGCATGGAGAGATTCAGCACGGCTACCCATCAACTGCGCCACTGGAGGCAGGAAGACTGATGCTCTGTGATGCTGGTGCTGAGAGCATGGAGCATTACTGTTCAGACAACACTCGTGTCACTCCTATATCTGGCAAGTTCACTCAGCGTCAGCGTGACATATATTCTATCGTTGAGGCTTGTCACGACCTCGTCATCGAGAAGGCAAGACCGGGGCTCAGATGGAAGGACATGCACCTCGATGTGTGTCGTATGATGACAGACAGGCTCAAGGCACTCGGACTTATGAAGGGTGATACAGAAGAGGCTGTTCAGCAGGGCGCTCACGCTATGTTCATGCCACATGGACTTGGTCACATGATGGGAATGGATGTGCATGACATGGAAGGTCTTGGTCAGAACTATGTAGGATTTGACGATGAGGTTCAGCCATCTACTCAGTTCGGTCTTAACTGCCTTCGTTGCGGTCGTCGTCTCCAACCAGGTTTCGTCATGACTGATGAACCAGGAATATACTTTATTCCTCACCTCATCGACCTCTGGAAGAGTCAGGGACTCCATAAGGACTTCATCAACTACGATGCAGTAGAGAGTTTCAAGGATTTCGGCGGTGTACGTCTTGAGGATGACATCCTGATCACTGAGGATGGTTGTCGCGTACTTGGCAAGAACATGATACCTTATCACATCGACGATGTGGAGGAGTTCATACGACACTAATTCATAATTCATAATGCATAATGCATAATTCATAATGCATAATTACCATCCGGAGGCATGTTAATTGTTAATTATTAATTGTTAATTGTTAATTGTTAACTTCTCCTACAACTTATGCATTCAAATGCCGAGACTAAAAAAAACTGAATTAACTAATTTAATATAACCAAAACAAATGAAAAGAGTTTTTCTATTATCAACAATTATTGCTCTCTGTGCAAGCAGCACTTTTGCACAGGACAACAAAGAAAAGAAAGAAGAAGGTTTTCAGTTTACTACAGTAAAAGCAAACCCTATCACATCAATTAAGAACCAGAACCAGTCAGGTACTTGCTGGGCATACTCTTCACTCGGTTTCTTCGAGTCTGAGCTTCTCCGTCAGGGAAAGGGCGAGTTCGACCTTTGTGAGATGTTCCTCGCACACAAGACTTACGAGGATCGTGCCACAGCAGCAGTTCGTATGCATGGTGATGTTAGTTTCTCACAGGGAGGTAGCTTCTATGATGCTGTTTACTGTATGAAGAACTACGGTATGGTTCCACAGTCTGCTATGCCAGAGCCAGGAACACTCTATGGTGATTCACTTCCAAACTTCAATGAGTTGTTCAACATCGCAGAGGGCTATGTTAATGGTATCGCAAAGAGCGAGAAACTTAAGAAGCTCTCTCCAATCTGGAAGAAGAGTCTCGTCTCTACTCTCGACAACTATCTCGGAGAGTGTCCAACAGAGTTCACATACAATGGAAAGAAGTACACACCACAGTCTTATATGGCAAGCACAGGTCTTAACATGGACGACTATGTGTCACTCACTTCTTTCACTCATCACCCATTCTATGGCAAGTTTATCATCGAGGTACAAGATAACTGGCGTTGGGGCGAGTCATATAACCTTCCACTCAACGAGTTCATGGAGGTTATGGAGTCTGCTGTAAAGAACGGTTACACTTTCGCATGGGGTGCAGACGTAACAGAGACAGGATTCACACGTAATGGTATCGCAGTATGTCCAGACGTACAGAAGCAGAAGGACGAGCAGGGTTCTGACTTCGCTCGCTGGTTTGGCAAGACAAAGTCTGAGCAGGCTGTTGCCCTCACATCTAAGCCACTCCCAGAGATCAACGTTACTCAGGAGATGCGCCAGGAGGCTTATGACAACTGGGAGACAACGGACGACCACGGTATGGTTATCTACGGTATTGCTAAGGACCAGAATGGCAAGGAGTACTTCATGGTTAAGAACTCATGGGGCAAGGCTGGCAAGTACGAGGGTGTATGGTATGCATCAAAGGCTTTCGTTGCTTACAAGACCATGAATATCCTTATCCACAAGGATGCTCTTCCAAAGGCTATCGCAAAGAAGCTTGGAATCAAGTAAGGGATAAAGGAGAGATTCATTAATTAAGCATTTGAATCATTTTATTCAATAGCAAAGTGTTTTCATTCAAGCAATTCACAATAGACGACTCCGCCTGTGCCATGAAAGTTGGCACAGACGGAGTTTTGCTTGGTACCTGGGCTCCCGTGGAGAACACAAGAAAGGTACTTGACGTAGGTACAGGTTCGGGACTTATTGCCATCATGCTTGCACAAAGAAATGCTGATGCCGTTGTGCATGGAATAGACATTGACGACGATGCGACAAGACAGGCACAGAAGAATATAGACGCATCTCCATTCTCTGACCGCATAAAGGTGTGGACAACACCTTACGAGAACATAGAGAGTACTCTGGAACCAGATACAAGGTACGACCTTATAGTGTCGAACCCTCCTTTCTACAAGGAACAGACAAACTGTCCTGACGACAAGCGAAATGCTTCAAGACACGTCTCTGCACTTCCTACAGAAGTACTGGTATCAGTATCCTCAAGACTTCTTACACCTGACGGTACATTCTGTCTGATTGTTCCTACAGATGCGGTGATAGATGTAATAGGCGAATGCGCAATACATAAGCTATACCTGTTCCACAGAACAGACATCTACACCACTCCACGCAAGCAACCCAAACGTACCATGCTTGCCTTCTCTGCTTCAAGCAATGTATCTTCACAGTCAGACAAACTGTACCTGAGAGATGGCTCAAACAATTTCTCTGCAGAGTATAAAGAACTCACGAAGGAATTCTATCTTGGTTAGAGTCCTTAAAGTCCTTAAAGACCTTAGCTAAAGACCTTAAAGACCTTAGCTAGAGTCCTTAAAGTCCCTAAAGTCCTTAGCCAGAGTATCCTCAATCGTGCCTCGGCACCATTACGTATTAACTTCTACGACAACAACTTTAATCCATAATCACAATAAACAAAAAAAGCATGAACAAGATCATTACATTTGCTCTGGCGTCATTGTTTATGACATCATGTGCTCAGAAAAACAAAGAGGTTACAGTAACAGAACCAACATCAATCACATGGATTGAGGACAAACCGGGACCAACTCTTCAAGACCATAAGATATTCCCTACTGTTCCAGATTCACTCTGGGAATCATTAGGATTGCAGGACGGTGTGCCGTCAAGTATCAGTTGTTTCTTGCTCAAGGCAGAGGGCAAGACGATACTGCTTGATGCAGGACTTGGTGCGCCATTCAGTCAACTTCTACCAAAGTTGAATGAGGCTGGTGTCACTCCTGACAGTCTTGAACTAATATACATCACCCACATGCATCCAGACCATATCGGTGGACTGGTGAAAGATGGAGAGAAGGTGTTCCCTAATGCAGAGATATGGATAAACAGGGTGGAAGCAGAAGCGTGGAAGGCAATGGATGAGGAAAAGGCAGCACTTCCCCACTCTATCCTGTCTGTATACAAGGACAACATACATATGTTTGAGGCAGGCGATACACTTGCTGGTGGAGTAAGTACAATCGCAGCCTATGGTCATACTCCAGGTCATACAGTGTTCCAGAAGGACAGCATACTTGTAATAGCCGACCTTATGCACGGAGCTGCCCTTCAGATGGAGCATCCTGAGTACTGTCCATTCTTCGACATGGATCCAGAGGCTGCTACAGAATCTCGAATCCGCATTCTTGAGTATGCTCGAAAGAACAAGCTCACTATGTACGGAATGCACCTTCCTGATCCAGGAGCGATAGAGATGTAGAGGCAGGTGAGAAGTGAGAGGTGAGAAGTGAGAAGTGAGAGGGGAGAAGTGAGAAGTTAGAGGGGAGATGTTAGATGTGAGAGGTGAGAGAGTAGAGGTTAGAGGTCTGCCATAATCACTAATCATTAGTCACTCAACCCTCACCTCTAACCCCTCACCTCTCACATCTCACTTCTAACCTCTCACCCCTAACCTCTCACCTCTCACCTCTAACCTCTCACTTCTCACATCTCACTTCTCACCTCTCACTTCTCCCCTCTCACTTCTCACCTCTCGCCTTATCACTATACTCCGAAGGAGAGACACCAAACAGATTCTTGAAACATTGACTAAAGTAACGAGGAGTCATGAAACCGACCATAAGAGAAACCTGATTGACAGGCAATCCCTGTTCAAGAAGCGTAGTAGCATGCTTCAGACGCACATTACGCATATAGTCATTTGGAGTGATGCCAAGTGCCTGCTGAGCCTTCTTGTAAAGACTTGCACGACTCGTACCCAAGTCACTTGCAAGGTCATCAACAGTATAGTTGCAGTTGTCCATATTGTCAGCAATAGCCTTGTTCATCCTTTCTATCAGTTCCTCATTTGAGGAGTCAACAAGTTTCTCCGTCACAGCATTGGTATTCTGTGCAAACTGATAGTTTGCCTGACTCCGCAACTCAAACAACTTGTTTATTCGATTCTCATTTTCCGCTTCCATCACCTTCTTACGATGATTGAAGTAAATGTTGAATATCTTTGCAGACACGAGTATACCAATAAGCATGTATGACATTATTGCCCACCACGTCAACCACAATGGAGGGTGAACAGTAATGTAGAAGGATGTGACAGGTCCCCACGCCTCATTATCTAACGTCGCCTGTATCTCAAACACATAATGCCCCGAAGGCAAGGTATGGTAGTTTGCCACCACGATATCCTTACCATCCTTCACCTCCATCCACACATTACTGATACCCTTAAGGCGGTAGCGATAACGGGTATGTGACGGACAGGCATAGTTAAGGGCAGAGAACCTTAAGGTGATATTATTCTGGTCATGTTCAAGATCGAGTTCCTCACACCACGTCCACAGAGAGTCGTTGACCTCCACGCCAACAAGTCTAACATCCAAATTATCCTTCTTGCCCCCATGTTCAACGGCATCAAATGCAACCAAAGACTCCTTGGTCGAGAAGTACAGTTTACCGTTAGGCATCATACACATACTCCTCTCACAAATCTCCAATGCAGGTACTCCATCCGACACACCATACGACGTGACCTTCATGTCATCAGTACCGATAGAGACCTTGTTTATGCCATAAGCGGTTGCTACAAAGACATTACCTGAAGCATCCTCCACAAGCGACTTGACACAAGCATTGGACAAGCCATTGGCACAAGACAGATGATGCAACTTGAAAGACTTGTTATTGCCTGTTACAGTCAACTGAGGTACCAGCACGAACAAACCGTTCTGCGAACCAATCCATACACGTTTATGGGAGTCACGCAAGAGGCAATTAAACTTATTAGAATACTTGGCAATGCCATTCAAGTAATCGGGATGCTCTATCTTGTCATTACTGGTATTCAAGACAAAAGCGCCATTCTGGGTAGCAACAAGCACTCTGCCACTATCGTCAATAGGACAGGCATCGATCATAGTACGATAACCATTCAGTTCAGGAACCTTGTCATTAAGCATCACATACTTCCCACTCTCAGGATAGAAATAACCAAGGAAATGAAGGAGATTGCACACCAGTACTCGGTCATTGTCAAGGGCATAGGCAAAACGCATGTGGTCATGAAGGAACCCCGATGTGTTTCTGACATTATATGATTGCAAGGTACCTCCGGAATAGCGGTACAGTCCCTGTTTGGTACTCAACCACACTTCACCATCAGCACCCTTATTTATGTTGGCACAATGAATCTCGCCCGTTGCCAGCACCTTTGTAACCATATCGCTACCAGGAGAAAAGAGATAGATACCACCAGCACTTGCCATAAGCATCTCCGTGTCACCCACACAACAAACATGGCGTATATTATCGTCCGATGCCAACGACTCAAGTGGGATGACATTGCCACGAACAGGAAAGGGACTATGGTAGATTATGCCATTCATATCATCCACCATCCACTTGCCACCCTGTCTGTCGGTACATCCCGAAGGACGCTGTGGAACGGCACTATTCATAAACGCCTTAACCTTACCATTATTCACAAAGGTTGAGTAGTCATACCTGAACTGCATGGTTATGGCATCGAAGATGTACATGCTATAGAAATCCTTGAGCAGCAACACACTATCATTAACCCAAACATAGTCATGGCAACCAAAAGACGGCAGATGATAGATGCTATCTATACAGCAAGACACAGGCTGGAACCTGCTACCATCATAGACAGAGAAGGCACCTTCGTTTGACACCAGAATCTGTCCATTAGGCAACTCAACAATCTGTCGCACCTCATTATTATGCAAACCGTCAGCAATCGTGAAACGCCTCTGTTGTGCACTTATGGTAAGGCACAACATCAAGATGGTTAGTATTATAGTCGTGTATCTATTCATTTGCAGTTAATGTCATTGATGTAAGTGTATCAGTTCATGAGTTAGTCATAGTACAACTGTCCATGCTGTTATCGTGCCACAAACCTACTAAGTGTAGAGATGCAATACCCCAAAGAACCATCGATTCTTCACTCACAAGATTTCATGCTACAAATATAATAAAAAAGTGCTAAGTGAAGACAACTAAGTTGTCAAAATTATATCAAGCAGTACGGTTATAACGGAGATAGAAGAGGCTTATGATATGTTGTAGGCACAAAATTATCTCGAGCAGTATGGTTAAAAAAACAAAAAGATGCTAAATTTCATGGTAATTTGTGGCAAATTGACCCACATCCTGATGAGTGAGTTTGTCAGCCTTAAGATCAACAAGCACAAAGCACTTGAGGATATAATTGTAGAATACAAGGTCTATGTAGAAATGACTTGTTTCTGTGCTTATGCGGTACTGGCGCTTGATGAACGAGAAACCTTTGCCAAGTTCAAGCAGAAAGTTCTGCATATTGTCTATGAGCTGGTTCTCCAAGTCCCTTTCCTTGTACTCAGGGTATGCTGGCAAACCAACGAATTCAAGGACATAAGGATCCTTTATAATCTGGCGTGGATTTATTGCCTCTGAATTGGCTACACACTGTGTAGCCTTTTCGTTTGTCTCAAGCTGACGCTGATAATAGAACGAATTGATGTTGCGTTCAAGCTGGCGAACACTCCATCCTTCACGAGAAGCCTCTTTCAAATACCACTCACGAGCCTTTGTGTCAGCAACTCGCATTATCAGGCAGTTGTGACTCCATGACAATTTTATCAACAGTGTCGATAATTTTTCACTATTGCGGTATGTAAGATAGAATTGGCGCATTTTATATAGATTGGGATATGACAATCCCGTTCCAAATTCTGGTCTCAACTCTTTTGACAGATTCTTTAACAGTTGCTCACCATAAGTGGCTCTTTCTGCTCCTTTTTGTTCCTCAAGCACAATGCGTTTGCCAATAAGCCAGTATGCTGTTACCATTGTACTATTTATAGCACGCATTGTATGCTTTCGTGCCTCAGAAAGTATGGTACGAACATCAACTTTTAACTTCATAAGCTAACTTTGTACCACTCAATCATCAAGGTGAGGAATCACCGCATTGCTTCCACCTGTCCCCCCTAAAGAATACCGTTAGAAGTCTGACGAAACTGTTCTGCTGCTCCCATAATGACGAATCACTAATCTGGAAAATCGATTGCGACCATGAAAAAACATTCACATGGTCACATAGTATATAATGACATAGTTCATACTTCTAAAGAAATCTGTCATAATTATTTGCAAGATGATAGGATATGTGTTACCTTTGTGCTGGGACTAATGATCCTTTGTAATTATCAATGTAAAACTATTCTTGAAATTGCATGACTAATGTACAGACGTGCATGCTAATCCCGTATTCTTAACTCAAGAGCTAACGCCTAATAATAATGAAGGCAAGACATTCAACAGATTTACGGAGATAGGAGAATAAGACGGGTCAACCCTAACAACTCTAAAAATCCGCATCATGACTATAAGATATATTTTCCATAGTGGTTTCCTTATTGAGACGGAGAGATGCATCATGGTATTTGACTACTGGATGGATCCTGCATGTGTCATACGTGAATACATGAATACGAGTAAGCATGTTTACGTATTTTCAAGTCATTTTCATGAGGACCATTTCACAAAGGAGATACTCACCTGGAGAACAAGCATAGAGAATATCACGTACATTCTCTCTAAAGATATCCTCAAACGCAGAAGGGCACAGAAGGATGATGCTGACGTGTGGATGGCAAAGGGTGCCGTATGGGAGGACAGCAACATAAGGATTACCGCCACAGGCAGTAACGACAGCGGTGTGAGCTGGATAGTAGATGTTGACGGCAAACGGATATTTCACGCAGGTGACCTATGCAACTGGTATGCACGTTTCCTTGCAGACGGTACACCCGAAGGTACAATCATAAGCGAGGAGTTTGGACGTATCAATCCCGTAGCAGAAGAGAAGATGTTTCTGGGAGAGCTAAAGGATATTCTCAAGATAACGGACTACTTCGACATTGTAATGTTCCCTGTAGACGGACGTATTGGCAACGGCTACACACTTGGAGCTAGACAATTCATTGACCGCTTCAAGGTCGGCCTATTCATTCCGATGCATTTTGTGGCAAGTGGATTCGAGAGCGCGTGGAGAATGGAACCGTTCTGTAAGGAAAAAGATATTCCGTTCTGGAGCATAAGGGAGGAAGGCGAAAGGTTATGTTTATGATAACACCAAACGGACAATGGTTCACACCACTGTCCGTTTACTATCCCAAATTTCCTCTTTACTTTTTCACATTAAAATAAACCCAACTTAATTTTTGCAATACGCCCCAATTCGTATTATCTGTAATAACCCAATTTGTCAAACTAAACTTATCCCTTAGGAAGATTTCACAAAGTGGAAGTAATGAAGGAGGTTTGAGACACACCTTTTTTCCACCTGATTATTCATTTTTTCACTTGCAAAGGTACGACATTTACACTCGACACACTTTCATTTTGAGTGCGCAAATGTTCCACTTTACATTATATGATGTTCCACTTTTACTAACCAACTGATTATGTACGGAGTACACAAGCAACCGTGTAACACTGTGCAAATTCGCCAAATTATATTTTTGCACCATGTTCACTCCTATATGCACTTGGAGTGAAACCAAAATGTGCTGTAAAATTACGATAGAACGTTGTTCTACTTGGTATTCCACTTGCACTTGCAATAGCCTCTAATGTATAATCCGGATGCTCCTTTATCATAAGTGCAGAGTGCTCCATTCGCAATTTTAGCACGTACTTGACAATAGACATGCCCACATAATGCTCGAAGTCAGAATTGAATGACGAGCGCTTGATATGCAATTCCTGCAGCAAGGAAGACTTGTCAAAGTCAGGGTTTGTGTACAACTGTCGTGATGTTAGTTCATATACAAAACGGTTCACATCATCAATATAACTTGAGACACCTTCCACACCCTTTTCGACAGTTTCCGTATTCATTCCTTTCATTTCCGAACCGTCTTCTGCCATACCACGACTGATATTCTCCCTATGCTCCCTAAGATATTTCTCCCTATATTCGAGCATCTCGTCAATGGTTGTTGCAAGTGCTTTATTCTTTTGCGACACAATCTTGTTACGACGCCATACAATAATAGCTATAACAAAGACCACAACACTAACAAGGAAACCAATCACAACGTGATATCTGAGATTCGTAATCAGCTTCTCCTTCTCGTTGAGCTGATATACTTCCGCCAGCTCTGCATTCATCTCATTCATGTCCATCTCATTGCTAACATAGGCAATGGAATCGTAATATGCACGTAATGCCTTTTCGCACTCAAATGCCTCCTGCCACCTATTAGCATTGATGTATATCTCCATCTTACGGTTGTACTGTTCAAGGAACGAACGTGACTCTGTCTGTCTTATCGCCTCATCTATCTTACCGAGTACGGCAAGGTGAAGAGCTTCCATGTTGGACTTGATATAATCATACGCCTGAGCCTTGTTACCAAGTCTCTCAACAGATAATGTATCTACATGATTATAGAGATCCGTGAACTCGTCATACCTGCGTTGCTTAAAGTAAACTGCTGAGAGAACACCGATACTACGAATATCATCAGGATCACTCTTAATAAGTTCCTTACAAAGCTTCTCTACCTTGTCATATTCATCAAGGTAATAATACTCGAAAACAATGTCCTGCTTACACAGGGAACGGTGAACATCATAACTAGCGCCTTTGCCTTCAAGACATTTAAGGGCATCTTCAAACGAAGCAAGTGCCTTCTTGAAGAACCCTCTCTTCTCGTAGATGTTACCAAGACTATGGAAACCAGAGAACATACCTACCTCATTCTTTCTTTCCTTCGCCTTTGCAATGAGTTTCTTGGCATTATTTACAGCCAAGAAATATCTATTGGTGTTGAGATAGAAGGACACGCGGTTTGTTGTCTCTGTGAAATGCTGTTCCTCATAACCGTATTTATCTGTCAATTCCAGAACAACATCATTATTCTTGCAGAACTCGGCTGAGTCCAACTTAAAGAAGGCACTATAGCTACGAAGGAGACAGGCAACAAGCCTGTACTTTTCCTTACCATCTTTCTTTCCACGTGCCTCAACAGAATCGGCGAAAGCAGGAATCCAGTCCTGAGTGATATTTGTCCTCGCACTCTTTGCACGAGTCACCATGTCCGATGGTAGTTCATCGAATATCTTGACAAAATCATTATCTGCCTTTGCTGGCATGAACAATGATGTGAGTATAAATAATGATAGTATTGTTATCTGGCGCATAGTTGTTTTATTTTTGAGGAGTAAAATGAAGTAAATAGAAGTTAAAAGGAGTAAAAAGACGAACCCCGAAGGGCTCAGCGAAGCTAATGAGTGTTCGGGGAGAGACAATTAATAATTAATAATTAACAATTAATAATTAACAATTAACATGCCTCCGGAACATGTGAACGAATTTTACCGCGAATAGAGTAACCCAGTTCCCTCCCTCGGGAGGGTTAGGGAGGGGCTTACTTTCCCTTCTTATAATTCACCAGTTTCACTCCTGAGAATACGAGTGTGACGGCAAGAGCTTGGGGCCATCCAAACACACCTAATTCAAGACAGACGCTTACGACACAGGCAATGATTGGTTGAACATAATTATACATTGCCACTACAGTTGGGCGAAGAATCTTCTGCGCACGCACAGAACAGATATATGCAAGGAATGTACCACCAACAACCACAAACGCAGATTCCAAATATGTTAACACACTAATCTCGGTCCATGGCAACTGTGAGACGCGAACGAATGTGAAAGGGAATATGACGAGTGACGCAAATGTAATCATCCACTTCATACAGGTTATGACGCTGTACTTCTGTATAACGGTCTTGAAGAAAGTCAGGTAAACGGCAAAGCTACACTGAGCCGTTATGCACAACAGGTCTCCAAGTAACACCCCACCCTTTGCCACGCCACGAGTGCTACCAAGTATGAGAAGACATGCTCCAGAAGCACCAAGCATCACACCTAACAGTTTTCGCCACGTGATGGCATCATTAAGGAACATCGCCGACAGAACCATGGTTATGATGGGCATTATAGTAGTCATGATACTGGCATTGACTGGTGACGTTATACTTAGTCCTATAGTATAACAGCATTGATTGCAAACTATCGCAAACATGCCAGCAAAAAACAATCGTACAAGATCCTTACGCTCCACCTCCTCGTGCTTCACGAAGAAAGATGCTATCCAAAAGCATATGGCACCTCCCACTACACGGAATGTCACCATCTCGACCCCTGATATGCCATGTGTCATCGCATCTTTGCCAAGTGGTGCCATGAGTCCCCACATAACACAGGCGGCAATCATACATACGTGACCGAGAATCTGTACCTTGTCACTTCTATTTAGAAATATCATATTTAATAAATTAACGTAGTTAAATGGAGTCAGGAGACATTGATTGTTAGTGGCATTAATTAGCAATTAACATGCCTCCGGAACAAGTTAACGAATAATTCTACGATGGAGTAACTCAATCCCCTCCCTGTAGGACAATCGTTCAAAAAAGATTGAATATCTATTTTGAGCGATTGGAGCGAACAAGGGCTCTGAAGAGAGACTAAATGTCTCTCTGTCCCGTAGTGAGGGGAGAACAGTACCCTGTTCGACGGAGGGCAGCGCTCGACTGAAACAAGAGCAACGAAGGAAGCTCGCAGTTGAAGACGCTAAGCGCAAGGGGGAACAAGGGTTAGGGTGGGTCTTTGGGTCCCTAGGGTGGGTCCTCCTCCCTCTGTACTCTATTCATTATCGAATATGAAATACTTAATTGACACGTTTAGTCCTAAACTATTCAATCTTGAACGATGATACATTCCAAGGACACTCTTTACATGTTCAAAGGAACCACCATTCTCATTTATTGTGTTATGCACTATTGCATCATTTTCATTTATCTTACCATTGCCCGTGTACATCAGAGAACTATTGAAAGCATGACTGTACACTCCTCCTACACCAAGGCTGAATCGACTGGTAAACTTCCACATCACGCCCAAACGTGCAAAAGCAATAGGCACGAACTTATTCACGCCAGGGTTTACCTTGTCAGCATATTTGAAGTCCACGTGTCCAAATCCATTGTTCTTCCATTCTTCGCCTAAGCACAGGTTGTCATACTGACGGTATAAGCCATACACATCTGCAGATCCCTCAGAGAGGTCAAGTGTTCCCTTCGCAAACATCTCCGCCCTAACACCCAAGTCTCCATACAGATCAATGGACTTGCACAAGTGAAACTTATGACGGGCAGAAATGGACATGGAGAAGGCACGTACTGAAGCGCTCTGATTAAGGTACAGGTTTCGGTACTCACGAATATACTCGTCACCATCTACATCTGCTGTAGAAGAGAAATCATAGAAAGGATTGTTATATTCGGACTTAAACACCGAACCGGAGAAACCTAAAGAATAACATATCGCATCATCATTCTTCCTGGACTTGTGGTAGACAATCTCACCCTCAAAGTTAGCAGAGAAGAATGAAGAAGATGTTGACAGGCCTTCCTCGTACGTACTCATGCTATATGGAGACCAGAAATCTAAGTCCACATTTACGTATGTATTCACATCCTTCACGAATGAGGTATTATGCCCCTGCGCATTCATTCCATTTGTCATAGCAACAAACAGAAGAAGTAGCATCGCCTTTATCACATGACTCTTATAGTTTTCCATAAGCATGCCTTATTTTAGTAACGTATATATTGTTTCTTGACAGAACCGTCCGACATTCGTACAACAAACAAACCGTTCTTCGGTTCATCTACCTGTCTTCCGTCTATTGTGAGAGTGCTACGAGTAACATCATCAGTATCGCTGTCATCGCTATCCAAATAGCACCTTTCGCTCTCCAGCACCTTTCCTTCCTGATTAATGTATCGAGCATACACAAAGACACGATATTCAGGATTATGAAGAGTGAAGTATGGGAGTTTGAATGCTCTATATGAATCATAGCCATTGTACTCTCGCTCTACTGTTGATGATGTTCCAGCCTTTACATCCTCATAGCCAAACACAAGCGAGTAACCATACGTATTGGCATATCTATCTTCCTTGTCAAGCATCGCAATCACAGTACCACTCTTGCCGTTACCTTTCTTCACCACCTTGACAGGAGGAAGAATATCACGTACCACCTTCATGTTCAATCTAACCGAATCGCAGTACCAGACAGAATCAGGAGTTGCCCCCCAACCTGTATACAGATTCTTCACATAAGCATATACTGAGTATCTGCAAATGCCATATTCATCAAACGACAGGGAGTCCGGCACATTGGCTACATAGTTGCATGTTGCCACACCATCTACAATCCCTCCGGCAAAAGTATCAACCTCACAGATCCAGCTGTTCATGGAAAGATAGCCTCCCGACACACTAAAACTGATAGGCACGGTATGCCCTTCAACACATGAGACATCATATTCCTTCACCGTTCCTGTAGATACATCTGTTGCCGATTCCGGACATGAGAACGTAGCATGAGGTTTCTCCCACACCACAAGTACAGGATAAGATATTCCATAGTAATAACCTATTTTGTCATTACCGGTCTTGAGATAGAGACGATACTGATACTGTGTTGGCTTGTCCACATTGAATGTCAGGTTATTCATCTCATCAGGAGTGTAACGATTACCTTCAAGATCTGTCCACGAGATAGTCCAAAGGTCTTTCACGCCTCCAGAATAGCTAAAGTTGAAACCTGCAGTCATACCACTATATGTTTCCACATAATCGCTCAGACTCACCACAGGATTAGGATAAACGTCACAAGCAAACTCGTATTCTTCCTCATACGCATCCTTACGATATGGGAGTTTGTTTCTGACCTTTACCTTATACATGTGTCGCATACCATCCTCATGGCACTCTTCTTGAGAATACAGGTAGAAGTAATCTTCATCCGCATTAACCTTGATATCGTTTACCCAGAAAGTCCAGTAATCAGTAAGACCGACAATGTCAGTCATACTCACCTTTAAGTAATGTTCTGAGTACGTAGTCAACACAGGAAGTTTGGTGCCACCAGCATTCTTACTCAACGAATAAACCATCTGGCCAGCCACGTCAGTCAATCTGTCACAAGTCATGGCAATCATGTTCATAGATGGCTTTGAGAAAGCTCTTACCACAAAGGTCTTTGTGGTGTCCAAGATGACTTCCGACTTGTCATCTGCGAGGTTGAGGTATCTGACATTGAAATCATACACTCTCACAGGGAACACGTCATCATACTCTCCATAAACTGGTGGAGTGAAAGAAAAAGACCCGTAGGCATCCGCCTTCGTAGCATAGTCAAAACCATTACCTGACAGTTCCACTTGCCATCCATCAGGGTTGCCTGTATCTTTGTTAAGATAATTCGTTATTGTAACAGATTCGTCCAAATAGATATCAATAGTGTCCTCATCCTGAAATGTATATTCAGGAACAACAAATCTGCTCTGCGCATCAACACACAAAGCAAATGTAAAGATAAGTGACAGTATGTAGACGAATGGTCTATTCATTAGCAATATCTTTTTGAGACATGAGATTTCATACCCACCCTAACCCTCACGAAGGAGGGGACACTGAGTAAAGAAGAAGTAATTCGAAACCGCCGAACTACTTCTTCTCCTATGTCTCCATTTATAATTATATCAACTTTTCAGCATAAGCGCTATTAATCACATTAAGCGCATTAAGTGAGCGAGGGAAACCAATCCAAGGAAGCATTGCTGTTATTGCAGCAACCATCTCCGTCTTGCTCGTTCCCACATTCTTATTTGCTACGGCATGTGACTGAAGCTGTGACTCGCATCCACCCATAGAAGCAAGGAAACAGAATGTGATAAGTTCACGATGCTGGAGGTCAATACCTGTACGAGTATAGAAGTCTCCGAAACAGTAGCCTTCAAGGAACTCAACTATATGTTCCTGTCCTTTTGGAGAAGTAGCAAGCATGTTGTCAACTGTGCCAGGGCCATAGATGGCATCAATAACCTCCCTACCCTTCTGCATACGTGTTTCAGGAGTTGTTGTAGAATGGTCATTAAGAGGGAGACGAATATCATTATTCGCAAACACCTCATTCATGACAGGGATATAGTCAACAACACGAGAGAAACCAACATAAGGCACAGCCTGATACAATATCTCACGAATAACACTTGGTTTAATGCCTACATTAAGGCAGGCATCAACATGAAGACGGAACTCTGTCATGGCACCACAACCAATAGTAGAGGCAAGGATACACATAACACGTGTCTGTTCAAGTACTGGTCCCTCTGTCAGTTTCAGGGACTCGTCAAAAGCGAAATTGTCAAAGACCTGAGTTAGCTCAGGATCATTGTGAAGAGTATTTACCTGATTACGGTATGAGAACAATTTCTTGATCTCCTGGTGTGCTCTCTCTGTAATATTTATTTCTCTCATAGCTAAATAAAAGATTTATGTTCTAAGCAAGTGACCATAATTATTTGCTATTATGAAAATCACCTACAAAGGTTCAATTAAAATAAATTAGTTTACTTATACTGCAAAGATATGAAATAAAATTAAAAAAGCAACAAAGGAAGAGAGATTCTTTAATGCATAATGCATAATGCATAATGCATAATTGCCATCCGGAGACATGTTAATTGCTAATTATAACAATCTTTTCTCTCCTCTCTTTCCCTCTCTTTCCCTCTCTTTCCCTTTCTTTACCCTTCTTTACCCTTCTTTACCTCTCCACTCTCTTTCCTTTTCTTTACCCTTTTAACTGAGCAAGGAACACTTCTGCTCTCTGCAAGTCCTCAGGAGTATCAATTCCGATAGTCTCTATCTCGCTGATACCGACCTTTATCTTATAGCCATTCTCCAGCCATCGAAGCTGTTCTAGACTCTCTGTCTTTTCAAGTTCACCTTGTGGAAGAGACGTGATCTGACGAAGCACATCACAACGATAGGCATAAAGACCGATATGCTTGTAGTATGTATGTCCTGCAAGCCACTCTTCCTTGTCCTTGCCACGAGTGTAAGGAATGATGCTACGACTAAAGTAGAGAGCTTCCATCTTGTTATTCACGACCACCTTAGGAGAGTTCACATTCTCCAGAGCATCGAAACCATCTGCAGGAGTGAATGGTTTCACAAGTGTAGCGATATCAACCGTCTTGTCAGTAAAGCAGTCACGAACAGCATAGAGCTGCTGAGCCTGAATGAATGGTTCATCACCCTGGATATTCACTACAACATCAAACTTGTCAGCACCGACCTTAGTGAGAGCCTCATAGCATCGGTCTGTACCAGAACGGTGTTCTGTACTTGTCATGACGACCTTACCTCCAAACGCCTTAACGGCATTCTCGATACGTTCATCATCTGTGGCAACAACAACATCGTCAAGTACACCTTCAACCTGACGATAGACTCTTTCAATCACAGTCTTTCCTCCAAGCACAGCAAGTGGCTTTGCTGGAAAACGTGTTGACGCATATCTCGCTGGTATGATTCCTATAAATTTCATACATTATTGTATTTTTTCAAGTTACGAAAGAGACATTTTTTAAGGAGTTAAAAGGAGTTAGAAGGAGTTAACGCTCCTTCGTCGCTTAGGGAGTTAAAAGACGAATGAATGTTCGCGGTATTAATTACAATTAACATGTTTCTGGAACATATGAACGAATATTACTGCGAAAAGAGTAATCCAGTCCCGTCATTCGTCTTTTTACTCCTTTTTACTTCACTTAACTCCATTTAACTCCTTCCAAATGAAGCTTGCGAAACTTGCAATAAATTATCTAAAACTTGAGTCTACACCTTCCTCTTGTGAGTACTCATCATCAGGTGCTGCTTCAAGTCCAGAAGTCTCACCCTGACAGAAGTCGAAGCCTTCTGGAATATCAAACACATCATCCTGAGTGATGCCAAGAGAACGGTCATTAAACACTTTCAACATGAAGTTACCATAGATAGGGAGAGCTGCTGCTGCTCCCTGACCATAGGTCATGTTATTGAAGTGGATATTTGTGTCATCACCACCTACCCAGCAGCCTACAACAAGTTTTGGGACTACACCCATGAACCAAGCATCGGCATTTGAGTTTGTGGTACCTGTCTTACCCGCAATATCAGCAGTAAACTTGTATGGACGAGAAGAGTACCTCAATCGTCCACCAGTACCGCTATTGATAACAGCACGCATCATGTCAATCATCTTGTAGCAAGACTCCTTGCTGATAGCAGACTTAACACGTGGATTGAATGTAGCAAGCACATTTCCGTCAGCATCTTCTATACGAGTAACAAGAAGTGGAAGAGTACGTACACCATTATTAGCAAACATGGTGTAGCCACTTACCATCTCACCCACACTAACATTACAAGGACCGAGACAGATACTTACAGAAGGGTCTATCTCCTGGTTCTGAAGTCCAATACTCTCATGGAGGAAGTTGACAAACGCACGAGGATTGCCAAGCGCCATCATCAGTCGTGCTGCAATCCAGTTGTTAGACTGAGAGAGACCCCACTTGAGTGTAACCATCTCACCTTCTCTTGCATGGCTATCATTACGTGGAGTCCACGTAGTAGTACCATCATCGTATGTAGGAGCCGTGTTAGGGAACTCGTCGCATGGGCTAAAGTCATTCTCCATTGCAAACGAATAGAGGAACGGTTTCATGGTAGAACCTACCTGACGACGCCCCTGACCAAGTATATTGTCATACTTGAAATACTTATAGTTAAGACCTGCCACATAAGCCTTTACCGCACCAGTATGCGGGTCCATTGCCATCATGGCAGTACGGAGAATACCTTTATAATAGCGGATAGAGTCGAATGGAGTCATCTCAACCTCCTTTTCACCATCAGCAGTATACACAGTCATAGGAACCTTTATGTTGAAAGCCTCCTCAATCTCGTCATCAGAGCAGCCATCAGCCTTCATTATCCTGTAGCGCTCAGACTCGCGCATTGCCTTACGGAGGAAATCCATCAACTGCTTCTTTGTTATTCCTGAGTAAGGAGCGATGGCACTACCCTTCTTCTCCTTGTCGAAGAGAGGTTGAAGCTCCTTTGCCACATGATCATAGACAGCCTTCTCTGCATAGCGCTGCATACGAGAGTCGATGGTAGTATAGATCTTCAGTCCATCAGTATAGATACTATAGTTACTGCCATCCTTCTTCTTGTTCTTGTTGCACCATCCATAGAGAGGGTCTGTTTCCCACGCAACAGAGTCATCATAGAAAGCCTGACGCTTCCATGCAGGATAGTCACTTCGTTCCGGTTTCTTTGCCTGTAGTCTTGTGCGAAGGAGTTCACGGAAATAAGGAGCAAGACCATCATTATGGTCAAGAAGATGGAACTTAGCCATTGACAGTTCCTCGTTCTGTGCCTCGATCATCTCCGCCTCAGTAATGTATCCAGCCTTCTCCATCTGTGACAGTACCACATTACGGCGCTCACGACTCCTCTCGTTGAAACGGCGAGGGTTGAAGTATGACGGATTCTTACACATTCCCACAAGAGTTGCACACTCTGTAAGCGACAGATCCTTTGGTTCCTTTGAGAAATATGTACGTGCCGCATTCTTGATACCCACGGCATTATTAAGGAAGTCAAACTTGTTGAAGTACATAGTAATGATTTCCTCCTTAGTAAAGTAGCGCTCAAGTTCTACGGCAATGAACCACTCGATAGGTTTCTGCATAGCACGCTTTGTAGCGTCCTTTGCAACATCTGAATAGACCATCTTTGCCAACTGCTGAGTAATGGTAGAGCCACCACCTGCAGACTTCTGTCCAAACATACCACGCTTGACGATGGCACGTCCAAGAGCCTTAAGGTCGATACCCGAGTGGTCATAGAATCGAACATCCTCTGTAGCCACAAGAGCCTTGACAAGGTTCTCTGGTAGAGAATCGTACGTCACCATCACACGGTTGTCGGAAGAAGTACCCCAGGAACATAGTTCCACGCCATCTTCTGTATACACACGTGAGGCATACTTATTTATAGGGTTCTGCAAGTCAGAGATAGGAGGTAGTTCACCGAGCCAGCCCTGCGAAATGCCATACAATGCGGAATAGACAACGACAAGTAGAAGAACGACTCCTACCCACATTCCAATGAGAATCTTCTTGTAAAGAGGCATACCTGCCTTTACCTCAGACTTACCATTTGTTGTTTCTTTTGCCATATTTATATTTATATAAGTATCATTAAATCAATTCAAGTTTCGCAAGTTCTTAACTTGCTCACTTTAGGGAGTTAAAGACGACACTCCGCTAACCGAAGGGTATGTTCGCGAACAGCCATTCGTCTTTTTACTCCTTTTTACTCCACTTAACTCCCTTTAACTCCTTTCAAGTTAAGCTTGCGTTATCGCTTGCGCTTTCGCAGAAAGAAACTTGAATATGTATTATTCGAATTTGGTATAAACGCTGCAAATGTAGCATTTTTTTAACGAGCAACAAAGGAAAACATCTTTTTTACACGTTTTAGCAACAGTAAAAACTATAATAAGACAAAAAACACATTACGTTATTATTTTACCATTACTTAGTTTGCATTGTTCACCACTTATTCATAACTTTGCCGACGAAATACTGGTTCTCCGCCTGTGGCGTAAAGACCAAAGGGTGGAGCTAAGATGGGAACGTAGTGTGAATCTACGACATTGCCCGATGCTGTTAGTCCTTTTTTGATGGTATGGAGAATACCTGAGGCAAGGCAGGAACAAGCCACTGTTTCGCCACGAAACGGGAAGGTGCCATTGCCAAGGACAAGTCAGAAGACCTGCCAGTAGTCTGTATTATGATGTCCACGGGACTATGGACTCTAAACATACACGGTTAATGGGAAGACATTTGCTAATGATTCTGCTATCCATATCCTTATGGATTGTGTCTTTATATGCCTTGGCACAAAACGATGCAGATAATCATTCTAACATACAGGAGACAAGACACATAGCTGGGGGTGAGCATATAAGCGACACTCTTGGTCTTGCTGACGTGTTCGTATTTGCCAAAAGCAAAAGTCAGGAGCTACGTGAGGGGGCTTATTCCGTTACAGCTGTAGACATGAAGAATGTGGCCACAAGCGTAACAAACCTCAACGAGTTTCTGTCTCGTGCCTCAGGTCTTAACATACGTACAGAAGGAGGACTTGGTTCCGACTATTCCCTAAGCGTCAACGGCATGTCAGGAAACAGTATTCGCTACTTCGTGGACGGCATTCCTATGTCCACGATGGGTAGCGGCATAGACCTGAGCAACTTCCCACTCAACACCATTGACCGCATCGAGGTATACAAGGGTGTTGTACCTGCCCATCTCGGCGGCGATGCTCTTGGTGGGGCAATAAACATCATCACAAAGAGGGAAAGGAGAGACTTCCTGAACATGTCTGCCAGCGCAGGTTCCTTCAACACATACAGAACGGAAGCGAATGCACAGGTATGTGTGAGCAAGGCCGACTTAATCATTCGTCCCCAACTAAGTTACGACTATTCCAGAAACAATTATAAGATGTACGGGATAGAAGTATGGAACAGTACAAATAAACGCTACGAGTCGACTACAAGGGAGAGGTTCCATGACAGATACGAGTCATTGCAAGGACAGGTCGATGTTGGTGTGGAAAAGAAAAAGTGGGCAGACCATTTCTTTGTCGGCATAGGATATTCCGACACACACAAGCAACTGCAGACAGGTGCAACACAAAACATCGTCATAGGTGCAGCAGAACACAACACATCAGCATGGAATATACATGCACGGTACAGGAAGAGCGGGTTCCTGCTCCCCAACCTGACTACGACACTCACATTGAGTCACACTTGGGATAACAGTCTAACTGTCGACACAGCCCTTCGCAGATACGACTGGAACGGAGAATGGAAGAAGACCTCCCGCAACGAGATTAACGGCAGGGCAAGGATAATGCGCCACTACAAGCGTCCTCTTACTGTCGGCAGGGCGAACTTGAACTATTCATTGTCAACAAACCACTCCATCACTCTCAACTACCTCCTCACACGTTCTGGCAACGAGAGGTACGACAGGGCACATGAGTACTATCCGATAACGGAGGTGCAGGATCTTCCAGCAACAACGAACGATGTTCTCGAGAAGCATGTGATAGGTCTCAGCTATGACCAGACACTCTTTCAGAACAGGATGCTCAACTCATTCTTTGCCAAGGACTACATCAATCATGTGGATGTGGAACAGGAGGACATCTCCAACATCACAAGTTCAAAACTATACACAGGTCATGCCATCAAGAACTACTGGGGCTACGGATTTGGTTCCAGATACTCCTTCGAGGACTGGTTTGCTGTCAAACTGAGTTATGAGCACTCCGTAAGACTTCCTCAGGCAAAGGAGCTACTTGGTAACGGAACATACGTGTATGCCAACTTTGCACTTAACCCTGAGACAAGCCACAACATCAATATAGGCACCTACGGCACAGTACGGATAGATAATGACAACATCATCAACTACGAGGCTACAGGGTTCATGCGAATAACAAAGGACTATATCCGTCTGAGGATAAGTGAAGGTGACGGTACAGCACAATACGAGAATGTGAACGATGTCACGACAAGAGGTATAGAGGCAGAAATCAAGTATAGTCATGGCAACTGGCTACAACTGACTGCGAATGGTAGTTTACAGGAGAGTCTTGACATGGCACGTACACTTCCAAACGGCAACACCAACGCAACGTACAAGAACCGCATACCTAACCGTCCATGGTTGTTCAGTAACATAGATGCGACATTGACACATCGCCATCTGTTCGGCAAGACGGATAAAGTACGGTTCAACGCTCTTTACCAGTACGTACATTGGTACTATCTCACATGGGAAGCATACGGTAACAAGGCTTCAAAAGCAAAGATTCCATCACAGAATGTGATCAACGCTTGCCTGACATACTCATGGAGATACGAGAAGTATAATGTCACGCTATCATGCAACAACATTACCAACAGCACCTGCTACGACAACTACAAGTTGCAGAAACCAGGGCGCAACATGATGCTGAAATTCACATATCTTTTTAAGGAATAAAAAGGAGTTAGCGGCACTGATTAACAATTAACATACCTCCGGAACGCGTGGGTCCCTAATTCCGCGAAGGAGTAACTCTGTCCCCTCCCTCTATAGGGAGGGTTAGGGTGGGTCCCTTGGGTCCCTTGGTCCACTGGTCTCTATTATAATTACTAAACATAAAAACAACAAACAATGAAAGCAATTAAATTACTTGCTACAGCATTCTTCGGAATAGCTTTGAGCACATGCATGGTTTCATGCTCTGAAGACGATGATGTACCTTCTGGTGCAATCAAGACAGACGACTACCACTTCGACCTCATCATGTCGGTTGGTGGTACAACAGGAATGTCAACAAAGGAGATTACCGCTACTATCATCCGTAGCGTGAGTGTCAAGGACATCGAGAACCCAGACTATGTAATAAGCATGAAGGGACAAGGTACCGACATCACAGAACTGCTTAACTCCGAGGCTATCATCAAGGGTGGCTTCTACTATGAGGCATGCCCACGCAAGAACAGCTACTATGGCAAGTACAGCATCACAGAGTCAACAATGGAGGAATCACGTTTCCCTATTGGCAACATCACTCTCATGGATCGCCAGTACTCTCACGCATGGACAAGCGACAACACCCTCGTACTCATCGGAGCAGACCGTACCGTCAGTTCACGTGGTACAAACCCTGCACTCACAAACACAATACAATGGGTTTGCCTAAACGACAACGGCAGTCTTGAGATTGCAAAAGAAGGAACACTTGACCTCACAAAAGCAACAGAGTCATTCAAGCAAGGTGGCGTAACAGCATTCTCTACAAGCGGCCTTGCCAAGTATCGTGAGTCTGACAATACTATCATCTATTTCTTTGTTGACAAGGCAACTAAGAATGCAACAAAGGGTGTATTCGTTGCGTTCATCGATGCTGAGACAATGAAGGTTAAGAGTGTGGCACTCGACTCAAGCGTTGACGAGATGTGCGGAACAAGCTACGGTGAACTTGGTCAGGACAAGCTCTTCCTTGACGAGAATGAGGATCTCTATATCCCATGTGGCGTGAAGGTAGAAGGCGCAGCTGCATCAAGTGCACAGACAAGCAAGGTTCTCCGTATCAAGAAGGGAGAGTACGACTTTGACAAGAGCTATGCAGGAGCAAGCGACATCAACGCAAAGATTGTCACAGCCGACTATCTTGGCAATGGCAAGGCAATCGTTTATGCAACAGACCCTGTAAAGGCTGGACTCTCAACAGACCTTATCTCTGCCACAACAAATGACTGGAACCAGAACGAGTTTAATGGATTCTACTATGTCTACGATCTTGCAAGCGGTAAGGTTCAGGACCTCAATATCGAGAGCGTTCCAAACTGTGGTACATTCTCTGACCGTGTAGCAGTATTCAATGGTAAGGCATACATCGGAACATGTCCAAAGGAGCCTGCCACATCATGCATCTACATCTACGACATCAAGACTGAGAAGATCACTAAGGGTGCAACTATCGAAGGTGGCTATTACTTCAACCGTATCTCTATCATCTCTAACAAATAATAAGACACAAGGTTAGAAGTCATAAAAACATTTAAGGAATCTGCTGCAAAGCGGGTTCCTTTTTTCTATGCTATACGGCCAACCCGTCAAAAATGATAAAATTCATGGCAAATTTATGTTACGCCGTAGGCAATATGTTTTTTGAACACGAATTAAGTAAGTAATCAAAATTATTTTATAATATTACAGTAAGTGATTTTCATAATATCTGCACTCTCTTTGTCGTATCTTTCCGTTTCATTTTCAGTCATGATGCCCGCATCACTCCTTCAAATGAATACGAAAATCTACTT
>JAZUHP010000001.1:0-56816 GCA_045641785.1 Bacteroidaceae bacterium | reverse complement strand
ATTCGGCCAGGCTTCCCTGCTTTATTTCGTTTTTTTCTTGAATTGACATCATTGCTTTGTCCCGAATCCCGAGGCGGTGCCTCCGGAGACTGGACTGCTGCCTTGTCTATTTGTTCGCAGTCTGTCAAAGATCGATTTCTTGTCGCTTCCAGTCTATTTTTCAGCGCCTTAACTCGTGCTCCACTGTGGGACTGAGTAGCGTTGCTTCCCGAAAGCGAGTGCAAAGGTACGGACTTTTATGAAACTGACAAGCGATATGGCAAGAAATTTTCAAAAAAGTGCGCTTTTTATGCGTGTTTAGATTATTTCGGACAGTTTTATTCGGATAATGTATACTTTTAGTCAACTTTTATCTGTACAAAGGCGGTTTTTCTAACAAACTTGAAGTACGGCTTTCACCACTTTTCCTTTATGGCATTTTTTCTATTTATAATAATGTATTGTCAGGTACAAGTCCATGCATCTCCTGAAATACTCAAATGTTTTGTCCGAAACAAGTCCTAAGTGAGTCCGTAGTAAACACGTGGCAAACACGTTCTGCTTACGACTTGCTTACGACAATTGTCGTAAGCAAGTCGTAAGCAGAGTATGTTTTCCTCGGGTTATGAACGGTACATCAACAGAGGAAGAAAGGAGGAATGCTTTTATAATGAAAAGGAGGAGGACAACATCCATTATAATTTTTAGAGAAACTTTTCCCCAATATCTTTTGCACATACGAAACAAAACATTAACTTTGCAAATGTGCATAAAAAGCACTGTCACTAAAGCATAAATACCAATATGAAAATCCACTTTATAATTGACTATCATACTAATTGGGGTGAAGATGTCCGTGTACAGATTACACAGATTCTTGCAAATGGGGAAAAAATGCCTATGCGAGAATGCCCCCTTGAAACTTTTGACGGAAAGATTTGGGAAAACGAGATCACCATATCTTCAAAAGACACAAAAGGCATAGAATACAAATACGCACTATATAATAAAGGAGAACTTGTGTGGACAGAATGGGAAGTAGCCCCACATGTGGTCAACTTTGACTACGGGACAAGCAACTACACGCTAAACGACTATTGGCGTCCTATTCCAGACAACCTCCCCCTATTCTCTTCTGCCTATACAGAATGTGCAGGCAAGCAAGAGCCAACACTTCAAAAAGAAAACATCTACAACGAGACATTACAACTAAGGGTTGTAGAGCCTCGCCTTCGCAAAGGCGAGTATCTCGGTATATGCGGTAACATCCCGCAACTCGGTTCTTGGAATTCCGCCAAGAGAATGTCATACATAGGGTTACAGGAATGGGCAACAAATATTGACGCTTCAGTCCTATACAACCTTGTAGAGTACAAATACGTCATAATCAACAAAAAAGGCGAGATACTCCATTGGGAAGAAGGTCCAAACAGAAAAATCAGAAGCGGGAAGCTACCAGAAGGACAGATGTGGATAAAGACAGACAGCCAACCATCCTTTGACATTCCACGATGGAAATCTGCCGGTGTAGTTATCCCTATATTCTCCCTCAGGACAAAGAAAAGCTATGGCATTGGAGACTTCGGAGACCTCAAGGCACTCATCAAATGGGCTGCATCCGTAAAGATGCATGCCATACAGATATTGCCAATCAACGACACAACGATGACAGGCAAGTGGACAGATTCATATCCATACAACGCCATAAGCATCTATGCACTTCATCCTATATACTGCAACATCAACGCATTACCTCAGCTCAACGACAGAGTCAAGATGGAGAAGTTCATGATGCAGCAAGAAAAGTTGAACAACCTTGCACAGATAGACTACGAGAAAGTATTCGAGTTCAAGATGGAATACCTGCGCCTCTCATACAATCAGGACGGGGAAAGCACCTTGCGTTCAGAAGAATTCAAGAAATACCTTGCAGACAACGAAGACTGGCTTGTTCCATACGCCGCATTCAGTTATTTGCGAGACACATACGGCACAGCATCATTCTCAGAATGGCCAAAGTACAGCAAATATAATAAGAAAGAGATATACAGTCTTTGTGCACCAACAAGCAAAGCATACAAAGACTGTGCCCTATACTATTATATACAGTACAATCTACACATACAACTTGTAGAGGCACGAAACACAGCCAGAGAAAACGGAATAATAATCAAGGGAGACATCCCTATCGGTATAAGCCGCAACAGCGTAGAGGCATGGTCAGAACCACACCTCTTCAACTTAAACAGTCAAGCTGGCGCACCACCAGACGACTTCTCCGTAAATGGCCAGAACTGGGGATTCCCAACCTACAACTGGGAAGAGATGGCACAGGACGGCTACAGCTGGTGGCTCCGTCGTTTCAAGAAGATGGCAGAATACTTCGACGCCTACAGAATAGACCATGTCCTTGGATTCTTCCGTATCTGGGAGATTCCGATGCACAGCGTCCACGGACTTCTCGGCCACTTCTCCCCTGCCCTCCCTATGAGTGCAACAGAGATAGAAGGCTACGGACTCAAGTTCAGGGAAGACATCATG
The DNA here is from genome assembly GCA_045641785.1 of Bacteroidaceae bacterium. GTDB lineage: Bacteria > Bacteroidota > Bacteroidia > Bacteroidales > Bacteroidaceae > Minthosoma. The sequence continues at coordinate 54,296 of JAZUHP010000001.1, read as the reverse complement.
ACACGTCCATTCATTACAGAAGAGTCACTTGACACCATCTTCGGTTACAAGAAAGAAATAATCAAGATGGTATATCTTGACCCACGAAAGGACGGACGCTATGATCTCAAGGAAGCATACAACACGCAAAGAAAGATTGAGGCAGAGTTTGCCGACAAGAAAGATGACGAGAATATCGCCATCCGCGATGGTCTGTACTCACTTGCCAGCTGTGTACTCTTTGTGAAAGACCACAAGTATCCAGAGCTCTACCATCCACGCATCTCTGCACAGAGTGACTATATGTTCAAGGCATTGCCAAAACACGAGCAAGAAGCATTCAACAATCTGTACAACGACTACTTCTACAAGCGCCACAACGACTTCTGGTACAACGAAGCCATGGAGAAGTTGCCGGTACTCACCCAATCAACACGAATGTTGACCTGTGCAGAAGACCTCGGTATGGTACCAGACTGCGTGCCATGGGTAATGGACAACCTAAAGATACTAAGTCTTGAGATACAGACCATGCCAAAAGCAGTCGGCATGGAGTTCGGAAGTCTACAGAACAACCCATACCGTTCTGTCGCAACAATATCCACACACGACATGTCGCCACTCCGCCTATGGTGGAAGGAAGACCGCGAAAGAGCGCAGAGATTCTACAACAACGCGCTACAAAAAGATGGTCCTGCTCCAGAAGATGCACCAGGATGGCTATGCGAAGATATCGTCGCACGTCACCTGTTCTCACCTTCTACGCTATGCCTTTTATCATATCAGGACTGGTTGTCTATTGACGACAAGTTGCGCCACAAGGCACCAGAAGAAGAGCGAATAAACATACCTTCAAATCCACGCCACTATTGGCGTTACCGAATGCACATAAGCATAGAGCAGTTGCTTAACGCTAACGCATTCAACAAGAAGGTAATGACACTCATAGAGAACTCTGGAAGAAGTTGACAACCATTACAAATTTTCCACCCGAACAAAAGTAAAGATGTCAGATAGCGAAACAAGGACAAAGAGAAGCAAAAAGAAGTTTCTAACAACATTCTGTGTTGTCATGGTTCTGTTTGCCATCATACGCCATGCCTTCTCCATACACATACCACAGAATCTGTCACAAGTACAAGAGGACAAGGAAGAGGTAATGCTAAAAGAAGGAGAAGTGTATGTTGGCAGCAACTATGACCCAAGTGCAAGTGACGAGCTCAACCCTCTTGACACAATAGGTCTCACTCCAGAGGAAGCAAGCAGGCTAAGACACAGCACAATGTTATCATATGGTCCAAACGACATATATAACCGTCCACACCCAATAAACGGAGTATGGAGCTACGACAAATGCTTTCACGATCTCAATGACGTGCAAGTCATTGCAGCACAGGCAAACGGCATCAAACCAGTACGTAACAGGGAAGAGGCACAGGCACTCATTGTCTCACATAAACTTGTGAACATCAGCCAGTCGCCATACTATATCGTAGACAACCTCACGCACTCAATGCCATACCTCGTGCCAAAGGCACAGCAGTTGCTCAACACCATATGTCTCAACTTCATAGACTCACTACAGATGAAAGGTATCATGCCTCATCTACCCGTGATAACCTCAGTTCTACGTACAACAGACGATGTAAAGAACCTACAGAAAGGCAATGGCAATGCAACCACAAACTCATGCCATTGTTACGGAACAACCGTAGATATCTCCTACAACAGGTTTGTACCTATATCCGGGAAGCACGATCCATCTTCCCCACTCACACGATGGAACGAGGACATGAAACAAGTATTGAGTGAAGTACTCTCAGACCTAAGAGAAAAGGAGAGATGCTATGTGAAATACGAAGTAAAGCAAGGATGCTATCACTTGACAGTAAGATGAAACAATATCTACGAACCTTGCCTTTAGAGGCAAATGACATACCGTCACCCGAGCAATTCACATTCCCATTCTGCTATGAGCCACATCCTTTATGCGTGATGGCAGCAGAACAGATAAAGGAAGAGATAAGGGACCGATTCACATCACTCCAAACATCAGGCAAGATGTTTGGAGTACTTGTTGTACAAACCCCTTACGGAAGAATGTTCCTAAGCGCTTTCTCCGGAATACTTGAAGGCAACTACCACCACAAGGGATTCGTGCCACCAGTCTATGACATACTCGACCCTAATGGATATTTCCGAAAGGAAGAAGCCGAGATATCCAATATAAACAAGGAGATTGACCTACTTGATACCACAAACGACGCAGAAAGGATAATGTCACTAAAGGCAGAACGTCGTCAAAGGTCACTTGCACTCCAGACATGGATATTCAGGCACTACGAGATGCTTAACATCAATGGAGAGAAGAAAGACCTGATGGAGATATTCAAGGACTACAAGGCACCGCTCACCGTAGAGCAATACAAGCAGAAGGCAAAACCAACCATAGGTGTTCCTCCAGCAGGAGCAGGGGAATGCTGCGCACCAAAACTACTACAGGTAGCATTCAAGGCTGGTTGGCAACCGCTATGCATGGCAGAGTTCTGGATGGGAGCATCACCAAAGGACGAGTTAAGGACCGAAGGCAACTACTACCCTTCCTGCAACAACAAATGTAAACCGATCCTCAGTCATATGCTCATAGGATTAGATGTAGAAGAGAACCCTATGATAGCACGCAACAAGAAAGTTGCCAAGGAGATGAAGATCATTTACCAGGACAAAGACATCGCCATAATATGCAAGCCATCGGGAATGCTCAGCGTTCCAGGCAAAGAGGAAGGACTGCCTTCTGTAGAATATGCGTGCAAGGAACTGTTTCCACAAGCAACAGGTCCACTCATTGTACACAGACTTGACATGGACACATCCGGCATCATGGTCATAGCCCTCAATGAAGAAGCGCATAAGAACCTACAAGAACAGTTCACCAAGCACTCCACCCAAAAGAAATATGTAGCAATCATAGAGTCAAGCAATCAACTCTCGTCTATACCAAGCGAAGGAGAGATATCACTACCATTATGCAAAAACCCATTCGACAGGCCAAGACAGATTGTCAGTTTCGAACATGGGAAAAAGGCACATACGAGATACAAGATAGCAGGCAACACCGATAAAGGCACAAAGGTTGAACTTTGGCCATTAACAGGACGTACCCACCAGCTACGAGTACATTGTGCCCACCAGCAAGGATTAGGAAGTCCTATCGTTGGGGACAATCTTTACGGCAAACCATTAGACAGGCTTTATCTCCATGCAGAAGAACTATCCTTCAATCATCCCACAACAGGAGAAAGGAAAGTGTTCGTTTGCGAAGCCCCCTTCTAACACATAAGTTAAGTGAGCACCTGCACAGCAGGTGCAACCTGGTCTTGAAACGTACAAAAAACAAAAAAGCGAACTAACTAAAAAGTTAATTCGCTTTTTGGAGGTGCCTACCCGATTCGAACGGGTGTAAACGGTTTTGCAGACCGGTGACTAAGCCACTCATCCAAGGCACCATTGTTATTGGCAACCGCTGTTGTTTTGCGTTTGCGGGTGCAAAGGTAGGCATTTTATTTTTACCTGCAAACGTTTTCTCGTTTTTTTTTCGAAAAACTGTATTTTTTTTGTTTTTCCCTTGTTTTACCACCCCTCAAGACATAATTTTGCAGTATAAATGAGGAAAAACGAACCAGTTTTGCAACAAAGCGCATTATGGTCCCACATCCTCATTATCCACAAAAGAACGAAACAGATTAATCAAATTACATTATGACGCATTTGGAGAATAAAGTAAAGGACTACATAGAGAAGCACTCACTACTCGACACCAACGACAAGGTTATAGTTGCATTGAGCGGTGGAGCAGACTCTGTGTCCCTGCTGCTTATGCTCCAATCACTCCACTATGACTGCCATGCCGTACATTGCAACTTCCACCTTCGTGGCGAAGAAAGTGAACGAGACGAGCAGTTCGCCACAGACCTCTGCAAACGTCTGAACATACCTATTCATAAGATAGACTTTGACACAGAGACCTATTCCAGGAACAAAGGTATAAGTATAGAGATGGGAGCAAGAGAATTGCGCTACGACTACTTCCATAAGCTAAAGGAAGAGATAGGAGCAGCAGTCATTGCTGTTGGACACCATAGAGACGACAATATAGAGACTCTGTTTCTCAACCTTGTCCGAGGAACCGGCATACAAGGCCTATGTGGCATACAACCAAAGAACGGAGACATCATCCGCCCTTTACTTTGCATTAGCAGGGAAGACATCCTTGCATACCTTGAAGACAAGCACCAGGACTACGTGACCGACAGCACTAATCTTCAAGACATGTACAGCAGAAACAAAATCAGGCTCAACGTTCTTCCAGAGTTACAGGACATAAATATAGGTGCGATGGAAAACATACGCACTACCATCAGCAACCTTAACGAGGTAAGGAAGATATACGAAGCAGCTGTCAAAGCCGACATTGAGCGATGCTGCACAGACTGCATGAACAACAGCAAAACAAAGAGTATAAGTATCGCAGAACTTACCAAATGCACATCTCCCACATCGGTTCTACACGAAATAATATACCCTCTTGGCTTCAACAAGAGTCAGGAGGCAGATATTTATAGGGCAATACAATCAGGCAGCATAGGTCAGATGTTCCTATCCAGTACCCATACATTAACGATAGACAGGACATCTATCGCCATAACAGAGAAGCAAGAAGACTTCACGACACCAGTTCCTGTCAAAGACTTCCCCCAGATAGAAATGACACTACTCACAAAGGAAGAATGTACCATCATAAGAGACAAGGCATACGCCTTTGTAGATAGTGCAAAGCTAAAGGGAGACCTCATAGTAAGACAATGCGCCAAGGGAGACACCTTCATGCCATTCGGGATGAAAGGAAGGAAACTACTCAGCGACTATATGACAGACAGGAAATTCAATCGAATACAAAAAGCAAGTCAACTTGTGCTGTGTGACTCCGACGGTGAGATAGTATGGCTAATCGGGGAAAGAGCATCTGAAAAATACCGCATAGATGACAACTCTACACATATTTTAATGCTTCATTACATACAATAATGCATTTTTAAGGGAAAAAGCAAACGCATACGTTATTTTTTCGTAAATTTGCAACCAATATGAAAAAAGAAGCATCTTCACCCGTATATCAACACGAGGTCATTGAGTTTGTTACGGTTGCTGTTCAGTACTGCGCATTCCTTGAGCAGACAGAGAATAGAGGACGAGAAGAATTTGTAGATACAGTTCTTAAAGTCCTCCCATTGCTGTATCTCAAAGGCGCCCTACTACCTAAGTACGAGCAATTCACAGAAGAAGAGCCTGAAGACTTCGTGACGGAAGAGAACTACGATATTATCAGGACAAATATAGCATACATCCTCGGAGACAAAGATGACTATTTAGATGTCTTCATGGAGGATATGAAATATAGTGAGACTCCTATTCTCACAACAATAAGCGAAAACCTTGCAGACATTTACCAAGATCTCAAGAACTTCGCTTGCGCATTTAAAGACGGGAACGAAGATTGCATGATGAATGCAATCGTTGTCTGCAAAGACAACTTTATCAACTATTGGGGACAAAAACTTACTAATGTCATGCGCGCCCTACACGAGGTCCGTTATTCTACAGAAGAAGACGAAATGGACTTTGAAGGTTAAAAAAAGACGCAGACGAAAAGAGACAATGACAACACTTTTTGACAAATTTGACAAGCAACAGATACAAAAGCTTCCACGCTCACTCTTTCAGGGAAAGATAGTAACTATCATTTCCGAATTAGAGGCGGAAAGAGCTATAGAATACTTGATGAAGCAGTCGATACTGGGTTTTGACACAGAAACCCGCCCTTGCTTCCGCAAGGGGCATAACAATCAGGTGGCCCTCCTTCAAGTATCCACTCACGACGTGTGTTTCCTATTCCGTCTTAACAGGATAGGACTGCCACCATGCATCATCAAGCTCCTCGAAGACTGCTCTATAACCAAGGTCGGATTATCTCTACACGACGACCTTAGGGTACTCAGCCACAGGACAGAGTTCACTCCAGGCACATACATCGAGTTGCAGAAAGAAGTTCGTGATCTGGGAATTGAGGACATGAGTCTTCAAAAAATATACGCAAACCTGTTTGGCGAAAAGATTGCAAAGAACCAGCAGCTGTCAAACTGGGAAGCAGAAAGTCTTACAGAGGCACAACAGCTATATGCAGCAACAGATGCCTGGGCATGTATTCGAATTCACGAAGAGATAGTGAGACTCAAGAGAACTGGTGACTACAACCTCATCAGGACTGTTACAGAGCAAGAAATAATTGAGGGCTAAGTATAGAGGAAAAGAACCGAGATTCTATATTCTGTACTCGCAACACATAAGTAAGTAATCAAAATTATTTTAATAAAGCAATAGTAAGTGACTTTCATAATATCTGCACTCTCTTTGTCGTATCTTTCCGTTTTATTTTTAGTCATGATGCCCGCATCACTCCTTCAAATGAACACGAAAATCTACTTCCAAATAGAGAGCATCTATTATAAAAATAATTAAGATCACTTACTTAACTCCAAACACCTGTCTTAGTAAAATATGAAACAGATATATCTAAAAAGAGGCAAAGACGAATCGCTCCGCAGATTCCACCCCTGGATTTTTTCCGGTGCCATTCATCACATGTCAGAGCAACCTGAAGAGGGAGAAACAGTAGAGGTATTCACAGCCGAAAACGAATATATAGCAACTGGACACTATCAGATAGGAAGTATCATGGTCCGTGTCCTTTCATTCGAGCATGAGTCCATAGACCAGAAGTTCTACGAGCACAGACTTGCCGTAGCACTTGATGTACGCAAGAGCATCGATGTTGCAGGACGTGAGGACAACACAACCTACCGCCTTGTTCACGGAGAAGGCGACAACCTTCCTGGGCTCGTAATCGACATATATGGAAAGACTGCGGTTATGCAGGCACACTCTGTTGGCATGCATACTGACAGAATGACCATAGTAAACGCTCTAAAGAACGTAATGCAGGACGATCTTGACAATATATACTATAAGTCTGAGACCACCCTGCCTTACAAGGCAGAACTTGGACAGGAAAACGGATTCATACTTGGTGGTGGTACTGATGATATCGCAACTGAAAACGGGCTCAAGTTCCACGTTGACTGGCTTAGAGGACAGAAAACAGGTTTCTTCGTAGACCAGCGCAACAATCGTAGTCTTCTCGAGCACTACTCAAAAGGCAGAAAGGTTCTTAACATGTTCTGCTACACCGGAGGATTCTCATTCTATGCAATGCGTGGCGGTGCAGAACTCGTTCATTCTGTAGACTCTTCACAGAAGGCCATCGACCTCACAAATGCAAATGTGGAACTTAACTTCCCTGGAGACGAACGTCACAAGGCATTTGCTGAAGACGCATTCAAGTTCCTCGACCAGATGGAGACACCATACGATCTTATCATACTTGACCCTCCTGCATTCGCAAAGCATAAGGACGCACTAAGGAACGCACTCAAGGGTTACACTCGCCTTAACAAAAAAGCATTCGAGAAGATTACACCAGGTGGCATAGTCTTCACATTTAGCTGTTCTCAGGCTGTGGATAAAGATCATTTCCGTACTGCTGTATTCTCTGCTGCAGCATCAGCCGGCAGAAAAGTTAGAATTCTGCACCAGCTTCATCAACCAGCAGACCACCCTATCAACATCTATCATCCAGAAGGAGAATATCTCAAAGGACTCGTTCTATACGTGGAATAGCAATTCCTATTTTACGTAATAATTATACAATTCGTGCATTGTAATGTTAAAAAGCATTAACAATGCACGTTTTTTTTGCGAATACTATTGCAGATATACGAATAAGTCGTAAATTTGCAACGTGTTTTTCATGGTATTAGATTTATTTTAAGGTTAGTAAAGATTGCTTGTCGAGATGATAAGCAATTTTTTTTACGCTTTGCCAAGTTTCTTGGCAAAGCGTAATTTGTTTATAAGGGCATCCAACATAAAAACAGCATAGCAACCTCAACAGCTTTTACAAATGCATTAATACTACATTTACAATTTACGCCACAATTCTTTCTTAATTAGCACGAAAAACCGTAAATTTGCAGAAAAATAGCAACATGAATTTAGACATAAATAACACACTCAGCAAGAACGTCATCCTTGTTGACGCTGCATACATAGATAAAGTGGCTTTTGACCTTACCGTAAATTTTGAGCGCATGCTTAACCGCATGATACCAAAAGCCGACCTTGCATATTGGCTCGACTGCGTTGCTCTTGATGGAGGATTAGAACCAGGAGACAACGACATTCAGGTTGTGTTCATACATGACAAAGGAACAAAAAGCCTTGACAACTTCACACCTTCAATCTTTGAAAAGGAACTTCACACAAAGGCATTCAAAGACAATATGGGTGAATTTACCATGTACTCTTTTCCTGTAGAGAACAATGTGACAACAAAAGAGTTCTTCTTCCTTGACACTCTCACAGTAATCCTCGACAACGAAAAGACAGAGAATATCCTTGTCATACCAGATGCTGAAGAATATGGATCTGCAGTACGCAACCTCCTAAAGAAGAACAAAGACAAGAAGGTAACTCTCTTTGGCATGGAACCACAGATGGGTACAGGATTCAGCCAACAAATAGTTGGTTATTCAATTATGAGTGCATTAGGCATCAGAGGAGACGAGCTAAGATAAGACACACAACACAATAATACGATGGAAACATTCATAAGCATAACAGAGGTAATCAGCGGATTCGTGTGGGGGTGGCCAATGATTATATTACTACTCGGCACACACATCTTTCTAACAATACGACTTAAATTCCCGCAACGTAAAATCTTCTCTGCTATTCGCTTATCCCTTTCAAAGGACAAGAGCGCAGAAGGAGATGTAAGTCAATTTGCAGCATTAGCCACATCCCTTGCTGCCACTATAGGAACTGGTAATATAATAGGTGTTGCAACAGCTGTAAGTCTTGGAGGGCCAGGAGCCGTACTTTGGTGCTGGTTAACCGGAGTGTTTGGTATCGCCACAAAGTATAGCGAAGGACTTCTCGCAGTAAAATATCGTGAGACGACATCTGATGGCAAGATGATTGGTGGTCCTATGTATGCATTAGAGAAAGGCCTCAAGATGAAATGGCTGGGCATACTCTTCTGTGTATTTACCGCAATAGCAGCTTTTGGTATAGGAAATACAGTACAAGCCAATGCTATAAGTGAGAACATGAGCCTCATCTGCGCGGACTATTTTGATGAAACCAACACAAAGATGTTCTGCGGATTCTTCTTAGCGGCTGTTGTTGGATTTGTTGTCATCGGAGGAGTAAAGAACATAGCAAACTGGTGTACAGCCCTTGTGCCACTCATGGCACTTCTTTACGTACTCGGTTGCCTTTACATCCTATGCGTCAACCATAGTTACATCTGGCAGGCCCTGACACTTATCTGCAACGAGGCATTCTCTTTGAAAGCAGTAGGAGGTGGAACTACAGGAACTGTAATCATGATAGCAGCAAGATATGGTATTGCACGAGGACTGTTCTCAAACGAATCCGGTATGGGATCTGCACCTATTGTCGCTGCTGCTGCCAAGACACGAAACCCTGTACGCCAGGCACTCGTATCAAGCACCGGAACATTCTGGGACACAGTTGTAATATGTGCAATAACAGGACTTGTCATCACAACAAGTATAATTGCATATCCAAACATCAGTCAGGATGATGGAGGAATGTTAACAAGGAATGCCTTTGCGACTATCCCATACATCGGAACTCCTATCCTCACTTTTGGAATCATCACATTTGCATTCAGCACAATACTCGGATGGAGTTACTATGGTGAACGAGCAATGGAATATCTGTTTGGAAAGCGCTCTATCGTATTCTATAGGGTTGTCTATATCCTTCTTGTGTATGCAGGATCTACTATGAGTCTCACTCTCGTATGGAACCTTGCAGACATAATGAATGCATTGATGGCTATACCAAACCTCATATCACTCATCTTCCTGTCAGGTGTTATCGCAAAAGACACACAGCATTACCTATGGGATGGACACCTGGGAGAAGAATAGATATTCACCTAACGACAATCTTGCATTAATAGAAAACAAAAACTGTATCATACCATGATTCAAGACCTTTGCATAATAATGCTTACTGCCGGTATTACAAGTTTGCTGTTCAAGTTTTTCAAGCAGCCTGTAGTACTGGGATACATCGTTGCAGGAATGCTCGTTGGTCCACACATGCTTGGTGAGTCGTGGATATCAAACAACGAGAGTGTTGACACCTGGGGCAATATCGGAGTATTGTTCCTGTTGTTCTCGCTTGGACTTGAATTTAGTGTCAAGAAACTCATTCAGGTTGGCAGCACAGCGGTCATAGGAGCATGTGTCATAGTAGTCGGAATGATGTCTCTTGGCTACGTCGCAGGAATGCTTATGGGATGGGGGAACATGAATTCGCTCTTCCTCGGAGGAATGCTTTGCATGTCAAGTACAACCATAGTCTTCAAGGCAATAGAAGATGCAGGACTACGTAACCACAAGTTTGCCAAGGTCTGTTTTGGAATACTCGTAGTAGAGGACATCTTTGCTGTCCTGCTCATGGTGCTCCTATCATCTATCGGAGTAAAAAACAGATTTGAGGGCGAAGAGATGCTATTCCAGATTAGCAAACTGATATTCTACCTACTCATCTGGTTCATTGCTGGAATTTACATCCTTCCTTCGTTCCTGCGTCACTTCAAGCAGCACCTAAACGATGAGACACTTGCTATCCTTTCCATAGGTCTATGCCTTGGAATGGTTCTGTTTGCAGTAGAAGCAGGTTTCAGTTCTGCCCTTGGTGCCTTTGTCATGGGTTCAATACTTGCAGAGACAGTCGAAGCAGAACGTATAGAGCATCTTGTTACGCCTGTCAAGAATATCTTTGGAAGCATCTTCTTTGTATCCGTAGGAATGATGATTGACCCATCACTACTTATCAAGTACTGGTTCCCTATTGCCATCATATCCATTATTGTGATATGCGGCCAGATCGTGTTCGGAAGTTTAGGAACCCTTCTCTCTGGTCAATCGCTACGTGTTTCACTCCAGACAGGTTTCTCTCTTGTACAAATTGGAGAGTTCGCGTTTATCATTGCCTCACTCGGCCTCGAACTTGGAGTAACAGATCCAAGTCTCTACCCTATCGTTGTTGCTGTATCAGTACTCACAACATTCCTAACACCTTATATAATGAATCTTGCTTATCCTACACTCGACTTCTTCAACAAGCATCTGAGCAATAGTGCAAAGCAACACCTCGAGGCAAGACAGGCAAAACATCATAGCCACACAAAGGTCAACTTCTTATCTAAAGCGTCACATTATGTGTGGAGTAAACTCATCAAACTTAGTATTGTACGAAAGATTGTTAGTCATTTCACAGAGAACCTATATGCAAGAGAGAACCTTGCAGAAGCACGACGTGCAGTAAAAAGTATGGATAAGGAGACTCTGCTTGCTCTTGATATTCACATTTCAGAGTTTGATGTCCCTGACAACTCTACCTTCTGCGGAAAGAGGCTCAAGGAACTAAACATTCGTCAACAGGCAGGAGTAAGTGTTGTAAGCATAATGCGAGGCGATATCAATATCCTAATTCCAGGAGGAGAACGCCACATCTATCCACACGACAAACTCATCGTGGCAGGTTCTGACCAGGAGATGGACCGCTTCAGCAAACTCATAGAAGGCAGCATCATTCCTTCCACAGGCAACGCTAACGCATCAATATCACTTGAGCACATATACATAGGAGACAAATCCTCACTCATTGGCAAGAGCATTATGAAGTCTGGAATTCGCGAACAAGCATCATGTATCATCATGGGCATCATTCGTCCTAACGATAAAATATACATGAATCCAGATCCTGCCATGACATTCCAACCTGGCGACTATATAATAGTTGCTGGTGAGAAGTCAAAGATAAACATATTCAAAGAACTCCATTCTGCATAGACCATGAAAAAAACAATATACACCATCGGTCACTGGCACACACCCTGGCAAGTGTTCATCAAACGCCTTCACACCTATAGCATCAACTGTGTCATAGACATAAGGAGCGACAAGGACACATCAGGATATGCAGAATATGACAGAGCAAGACTCTCCCAGACTCTCAAGAATGAAGGAATTGCATACATGTCCTTCTACAAGGAATTTGGATATATACCTCAAGACGCCTGCAACAAATACGGAACACCACTGTATTCAAAGGTAAGCAAACTCGAACCATTCCTACAAGGTATAGGCAGATTAAACGACGGACTGGACAAAGGATATACCATTGCCCTGCTTGAATCTTCAGAACATGTATATGATAGCAAAAGACATGCTATCATCGGGAAACACCTACATGGACAAGGCATAGCAGTCCTACACATAACCGCCAATGGAACAACACTCACATACGATGAGGTAGAAGACATCCTTAGAAGAAGAGCAGACCTGACGAAGGCAAAGAAAGACTCTGCCAACATATTAGGACAGAATGGCGAAGAGATAGCCGCCATGCACCTTATGAGAGATGGCCATACCATACTCCACCATAACTGGAATCTTCATCACGGATGCGAATTGGATCTTGTCACAAGGAAAGACGGAGTGCTTCATTTCGTCGAGGTAAAGACACGAAGTACAGACGAGAGAGGTGTTCCCCACCAAGCCATCACATACAAGAAGATGCAAAACATCCATCGAGCAATAAAATACTACCTTGCCACATACCAATACGACGACGACATGCCCATACAGGTTGACAGCGTAGCCATCGTATACAAGGGTGAGAACGATTATACCATAGACATAATGGAAGGCATACACTACTGATCATGACAGAAAAGAAAATACAGAAGCTATTCAACAAAGGTTGTGTAGACTACAAGCTCCTTGAAGACGGAGACAAGATACTAATAGGTTTGTCTGGAGGAAAAGACTCCCTGGAGCTCACACGTCTTATGGCACAAAGAGCCAAGATATACAAGCCAAGCATAAAGGTAGAGGCTGCACATATCATAATGGATAATATACCATACGAAACAGACCGAAGCTACCTACAACAGTTTTGCGACAACCTTGGCATCACCCTCCACATCCTTCACTCCTCATTCGACGAGAGCACCGATCCACGCAAGACCAGATGCTTCCTATGTTCATGGAACAGGCGAAAGACCTTATTCGAGTTCGCCACACGTGAGGGATTCAACAAGATAGCATTGGGGCACCACATGGACGACATACTCATCACAATGCTGATGAACGTCACATTTGAAGGTCGTATCGACACCATGCGCCCTATACTGAAGTTAGAGCACTATCCTCTCCACATCATCCGTCCCCTCTGCCTTGTACACGAGAGTATGCTACGAGACATTGCACAGGAGTTAGGATTTGAGAAACAGAAGACACTATGCCCTTACGAGGAAGTGACAAACAGAGCATCAATGAGCGAAGTGTTCCATCATATAGAGAGCATCAATCCTGAAGCACGCTATAGCATGTGGAAAGCGATGAACTTTTGATTCAAGACGGTTATAAGCGGGCCCACCCTAACCCTCCCTGTATGGAGGGTTAGGGTGGGCCCGTAGACCTTATACTCACAACACATTTGTACATTTTCGCAAGTAAAAACGACAAATATCAAGTATAACCACTATTATTTCATAGAATTCTACCATCTTGTTATATAAAATGCCTATATTTGCACGAAATTTAGCATTAAGTTCAAAAGATGAATATTTAATAAATCTCATAAAATATGAAGAAAACTAAAACATTATTCGGAATTGTATTGCTTACAATCATTTGTGCACTCTTCGTCTCATGCGGAGACGATAATGATACACCAACAGGCGTAACACTTTCTGGTTCATGGAGAACAGAAGTTGACTGCCCTACAACATCATTCATGTTCAAAGGCAACAAATGCGATATTCAAGCGGACTACAGACAGATGGTATTTTATCCTGTAAACAAGTTTACCACAGCAGGAACAGGTAAGATGGTAGACTTTTATCCATATGGTCCAATAAAGAAGATATACAGATCTTTCACTTGGGAACTTGACAAGTCTGACCCTACAAATACAATCACAATCATCACATTCTTGGACAATGCAGAGATTTTGAAGCTCTACAAGACACAGATCAATGCAGACTCTTTCGGATTCTATTATAACGAAGATCTTAAGGACGGTGTTCTTTTTGAACCAGACAATTCTGTAGATTGGGAGGCTTTCGACTTCTATGATGGCAACAAGACAGAGGAAAGAGAAAATTGGGAAGTTCCTTACGAGAACTGGCTCAGCCAGAACCCTCAGCGCATCCCTGGAAGCGAGAACGAAGAATAATAAAACAAACAATAACAAAACAAAAGTCCGACTCATCACGAGCCGGACTTTTTAATTTTACAAATAAATAACTAATTTTTAATTAAACCTCAATCTCAAAAGAAAGTAGGCTTATGCATCTCGCATTGCCTACCCCCGTCTAATTATCAACGGTACAAAGTTAAGGACTTTATTAATATCTGCAATATTTTTTGCCACTTTTATTACAAATTCTTTCAATAAACGCCTATTTTGTGAAAATTTTCGACAAAACACATCGTTGTTTTTTACAATTTAGTATTTCTAACAGTCCAAAAACAATATCACTTAATCACACGAACGATTAACAGCAATGCCTATATCTTGATGTAACAGAAGAGGAATAAGAGAAAAAAGAAAGGTATTCGGAGAAGAACCACGAAATAGAGAAAAACCAAAAAGCATTAGGAATTTCCCTACCACCATATGCAATAAATTACTTACCTTTGCATCATCAAACAAAAAAATATAAACTAAAACATAAACGATCATGAAAGCAAAAAAATTCCTCACACACGCAATAGCAATCATAGCTTCATTATTTGCGTTCACGTCATGTGACCCCGATGTAGACAAGAGTATGGTATTAGCAGGAGAATGGGAAGGCGACTTCGGTGTCTACTACACATACAGAACACAGACAGGCAGACTATACGACTTCTATGCAGAATACACACGCCTCACATTCTACCCACACCACGATCATGCTACATACGGTGATGGCAAGGAGTACGACTACTATAGAGAAGGTCCATACGAATATGAGACAAACTACTTCCTCTGGGAGATCAAGCATGGTGACATCTACCTTGATTATCCACAATGTCCAGAACTCAATACGGTAATATACAAATATGACCTGAACAACGACATCTTCTCAGGAAGAAAGGGAGATGTAAGCGAACGATTCTATATGCGTAAGATTGCCGACTTCTACGAATGGACACCAGACGTCAATTATCACAGCTACGGCAACCGTGACAACTGGGGCAGCTACTACCATGCAAGAACTCGTGATGGCAAGGCCATAGAAGCACCAGTAGCAGAAGAAGAAGGAACCATCATTAAGCACGGCAACCGTTTCGCAGACAAATGAGTTCACAAATAATAAGCAACATCATACATCAGTTCCGCAGGTTTAAGTTGGCAAGCACACTTAACCTTGCGGGACTTTGTATTGCCCTCGCCACATTCTTCCTCTTCCTGACAAAGGTAGAGGAAAACGTACAGTACAACACCTGTTTCAAGAACTGGGAACGAATGTACCGCATCGAACTGCGAGGCAAGATATTCCTGGAGCAGCAAGACTCAATGGCAACCATATTCGAGCCAGTGAGAGACATAGCCCTGAAGATACCACATGTAGAAGATGCAGCCCTGAAAGAATCGTCAAACAGAGTCATCACGATGAAGAAACACGACGAAGAGGCAGGCATCGACAAGGAATTCAAGTTGCCATACTTAGATGGATACGCCGAACAGCTCAAGTTCTTTGGAATAGAATTAGTGGACAGCCTCAAGGAACACAAGGACAGCACCATCATAGTACCTGCTTCCTTCGCACAAGAGATGTACGGAACGACCCACATCTCCGGCAAAGAGATATCATGGACACTAAACAGTGAGAAATACACAAGACTGATATCTGGTGTATACAAGGATTTCCCAAGCAATTGTTTGCTAAAGAACGGGTTCTACCAGTATGGTCCCAACAGAGACAAGGGAGTATACACAAACTTCATGTACCAAGTCTATGTACTCGTTGATAGTCCAGACAACATACCACAGATAGAACATGATCTCCTACACAAGATAACACAGGTTGCCAACGACCATTTTCAGCTCAGTTTCAACGACACATCAAGTCTGAAGGTCAAGCTGCAACAGATACAGCAGACATACTTCTCCAACGTAGACAAGATAACAGACAAGGGTAACTGGATAATGGTAACCATAGTATTCTTCTCTGCCCTACTCTTCATTGTACTTACAAACGTAAACTTCATGAACTTCACTCTGGCAAATGTGCCAATAAGAATGAAGAACATAAACACACGCAGAGTACTCGGAGCAAGCAGAAAGAGTATCATCATCCATCTTATGACAGAGTCCATACTCCTGTCCCTATTCGCGTTTGGCATAAGTATGGCAAGCCTATACGCTCTCAGTCACTTTGTAGGAAATGACATAAGTCCATTTGCCCATATGCGCATCCTCTTCTACACATTCATACTGAGCATTGTCATAGCCCTTGTGTCAAGTACATATCCAGCTGTCTACTCCACATCATTCGCTCCAGACATAGCAATAAAAGGCACGTTTGGACTCACAATGACAAGCAGGCGACTTAGAGTCATACGCATAGGATTCCAGTTCTTCATCTGCTCTGTAGCCATGACTACTTCCCT
Source organism: Bacteroidaceae bacterium (assembly GCA_045641785.1). GTDB lineage: Bacteria > Bacteroidota > Bacteroidia > Bacteroidales > Bacteroidaceae > Minthosoma. Next base: position 37,428 of record JAZUHP010000001.1, on the reverse strand, counting down.
GATGCTCTTTATTCAGAAAAACTTCATCTTCAACACCGAATACGGCTTTATCAAAAACCGTACCCTGTATGGTGAATTAACCACAAAAGAAGCAAAGGAGCACAAGGAAGACATACGCAAAGCCATAGAGCAGATCAAAGAAGTGAAAAGTGTGAGTTACTCCACATTCGAGATTGGTTCCACAGACAGGTATTTCCTATGGGCGCTGAAGACAACAGATAACAAGTACAACGTAATGTCAACCGTCATACCTATCGACAACCAATACATAAAGACACTTGGCATAAAGATTACCGAGGGAACAAGCAAGTGCAATCCAGACTCAGGAGCATTCATCCTGAGCAAGGCTGCAAAAGAGAAGTTCCCGTGGACAAAGGTAGGTGGTCATCTTCTTCCTTATGACAATGATCCACAGACAAGCTCACGAATCATCGGTTTCTGTGACAACATCATATTCTCATCACTGAGGTTCAACCACGAGATAGAGCCACTCATCTTCTACATACCGCCTAAAGACATGGACTACAATTCCACAATGAACACCATCAATATCCGGGTGTCAGAAGACGCAAATGTAGAAAGCATAAAAGACAAGGTCAACGCCGTGTACAGGAGCTACATAAACAACGAGAGCATTGGTGAACAAGAAAAGAACCTTTCGCTCCGTCTACTTAACGACGACCTGCCAAACCTGTATCAAAGCGAGCTGGAGTTCTTGTCACAGACAAGCATCATTGCTGTCATATACATCATCATCACCCTTATAGGCACATTCTGCATCACCCTATTCGACTGCGAGTACCACCGTAAGGAGATTGGTATACGTAAGGTCTTTGGTGCCACAACATTCCAGATTATCACGATGATAAACAAGAAGTACCTCATCATAGCAGTATGCAGTTTTATAGCATCTGTACCATTCAGCTACATACTCGGAGAGAAACTGATGACACACTTCAAGCTACAATCCAGCTACATAGACGCAGCCTACCCTATCGCACTCGCAATTATTACACTTGCGATAGTCGGTACCGTCAGCATCCAGAGTATCAGAGCATCAAAGTTCAAGATACAAAACTAATTAACGTGTAAAAAGAAAACAGATATGCTAAGACTAGAAAACATAAAGAAATCATTTGCCTCAGACGAGATAGAGACAATCGCCCTCAACGGCGTAAGTCTGGAGGTGGAAGAAGGAGAGTTCCTTGCCATCATGGGACCTTCAGGATGTGGCAAGTCCACGCTCCTGAACATTATGGGATTGCTCGACACCCCAAACGAGGGCAAGTACTTCCTCTATGACCGTGAGGTTAGTACCCTAAACGAGAACGACCGTACACGCCTTCGTAGAGGCACAATAGGATTTGTGTTCCAGAGCTTTAACCTCATCGACGAACTCAACGTAGAAGAAAACGTGGAACTCCCACTAACCTATATTGGCGAGAAGAAGAGCGTACGAAAGGAAAAAGTCACAACCCTCCTGCGCAAGTTGAACATAGGTCATCGAGCAAGCCATTTTCCTCAACAGCTCTCAGGAGGTCAACAGCAGCGAGTTGCCATAGCAAGAGCCATCATCAGCAACCCCAAACTTATTCTTGCCGACGAACCAACAGGAAACCTCGACTCACAGAATGGCAAGGAGGTCATGGAATTGCTCAAGCAACTGCATCAGGAAGGCACAACAATTGTTATGGTTACACATAACCAGCGTGATGCCCTCTATGCAGACCGCATCGTCAACCTTCTTGACGGACAGATAATCGTAAGAAATGAAATGATATAATTCATGGACTTGCATTCATTACATGCTTTCTAAGTTCTGCACAAATGATTACGTTATTATACATATATTGAGTGCAGAACGTCTCAATGAGAAAGACAATGCAAGGAAGATCATAGGCTTTGCATCGTAAGAAATAAGCTAACAACTCTTGTGGCAACCTGTTTTCTCCATGCAAAACAATCATTTAGATTAGAAATGAGGAAGAACCAAAATATCCAGAAAATCGTCTACTCCTTTGACAAGGACAAACATTGTTTTCTGTACTCTGTAGGCGAGATACCGAAATATTCAGAGAAGAGTCGATAGAATGTGGCACGACTAGAGATACCACTGTCTATTGCTATTGCCTCTATGGTATAATTAGGACAGAGACGAATCTGATCTGCCGCATACTCAACACGTGTGACGGCAAGGAACTTGGAGAAGGATTTACCCATAACCATCTCAAAATAACGGGTTACAAGACGTTTGTTGAGTTCAAGTTCCGCAATTAGCGCATCACGTTGGAAACTGCTGTCACAGAATAGTTTCTTTGACAAGAGCGCTTCCACAAATATGTGAATCTGCTCTATTGCTTCCTGAGGTATATCCTCGACCTTTTCCTCCTTGCTTGCCCCCTTAGATGTGCCACCAGCAGCTTCTGACTCCTTATCTTTCTCGACCATGTCTCTGTTCATCTGAATAGCAAGAGCCTTATTCTTGGCATTCATTCCCTTGCTATGGCGAACCGTCATAACCAGAAAGACTATGGCAACAAAGAGCACTCCTATCAAAATGACAATAACAAGTCGGGATATTCGTTTCTCAAGATAGGAATCGCGAAGAGCCGATTCGCTCTCACGGCTCTTATACCTTATCTCCCACTCTGTCACACTACTTGACATCTCTTCTGAGAACACCTCGTTACGTACAGCTATCTCGGCTTCAGCGTAATCAAGTGCCTTCTCGTACATCTTCTTCTCTGCATAGCAGCTTCTTAAGGAAGAAAGGATATCTGCATAGTCACAACTAACGGTATCTCCATTTTCACGATAGGACTTGTGTAGCTTCTCTAATGCCTCTATGGCTTCGTCTGTTCGACGCATACTGACAAGACAGTTAGCCAGGAGAAGCGGAGTGGTAGGACTCTGACTGCTGTACTGCTGACACTTGGCATACTGCATTCCTGCGTCCAGCATTTGACCTTCCTCTGCATAGGACACGCAAAGGAGTCCACAAAGATTAGAGCGGATGGTTCCGCCCGCATCAATCTTGTTTATTTCTTTTGCAGACACCACATTGTCGATGAATGATTGCAGATCTTCTCCTACCTTGATGGCATCCTTGTACTGGTGTTGCATCACATACACATTGCACAGATACAGGTTTACGTGCATCATCTCATTCCATGTAGTAGTGTCCTTGAGCGCCTCGAACATGTCGACAGACTCCTTGAGGTACTTCAATCCAAGTTCATTATCTTTCTGTACCAGACATACTCCCATATTATAATGGAATGCCGCTTGCATCTTCCTATCTCCTACTACATAGGCGATTGAGTCACCTATGGTGTTGTACATGATTGCTTCCTGCGATCTATTCTGGAACGTGCATACTTCCGCAAGTCGCGCCAAGGCAGAGAGATAAAGCGACGAACTCTTGTCTATGCCCGTGCTGTCAACAATGGAGTGAAGCTCCAATGACATCTTTTCCAAATCAAAGGTATGTGAATAAACCAGAGCGCGTCCCCAATGGACGCTATCCATACTTACAGCTCCAAGAGTCTGCGCCTTATCTATATAGTTCAATGCACTATCTGTGCTCACAACGGCCAATGACCTTGTGCTATCTATAAAGTTGCTGAAGTCTGCATATATGTCACTTGTTTTTTTTATGTCATTGTTGCAAGCAACTATAGAGCACATAGTACATACAATGACAAACAGGCGACAAAACACCCCTAAGTTTTTTGCGCTCATATATATAACTTTTTCTATTTCACTACTTCTACTTTCTTCAATCATACATTGTGAGACCGAAGAAACATACTATCTGTCAGTTTTTTGAATTACTGATTATTCGATTCATCATAAATCGAATAACTGCACAGACACATGTCACATTAGCCTTCAAAGTATGAACTATGCAGGAAGGGTTACGTCCTGCATTTCTAAAAATCCCAATAGTACCCGTATTAGATACATTCTCTTGTTTTGTTGCAAAGATAAAAAGTTATATTGTTTCCTCCAAAATTTACAAACACTATTTTTTGCCCATCATAAAATCAAATAATCCATCAATAAAAAAAGAATACACAAATACCTATTTTCTACTTGTTTTCTTCTTGCGGGTATCTTTTTCACTTCCGTTCTCTTGTACACCTAAAGAGTTTTAGCGTAAAATACGCCCAACATTTACATAAATGGAAGTAACGCAAAAGTAAACTTTTAAATTAATTTCATATTCTTTACACTTTACGTAATCTTTTTCTTAACTTTGTATCAATAATCTATAATTTAGAACAAATGAAAAAGATAATTTTCACAGTTACCCTCCTTATTGGTAGCTTCTTAAGGATGGACGCTTGCTCAAATATCATAGTGGGCAAGAAGGCTTCTGCTGATGGCAGCGTGATTGTTAGCTACAATGCAGATTCATACGGAATGTACGGAAACATGTATCGTCACGTGGGTGGCACTCACTCTAAAGACGAGATGCGTAAGATCTACGACTGGGACACAAACAAGTTTCTTGGAGAGATCCCACAGGCAGAACGCACATACAACGTGGTGGGACAGATGAACGAGAATCAGGTCAGCATCACAGAGACAACATTCGGAGGACGTGAGGAACTTGTTGACCCACAAGGAGTGATGGACTATGGCAGCCTTATCTATGTAGCACTTGAACGCGCCACTTCTGCCCGCCATGCCATACAGATTATGACTGACCTTGTTGCAAAGTACGGATATGCTTCAGAAGGAGAGTCTTTCTCTATCTGCGACAAGAACGAGGCTTGGATTATGGAGATGATCGGCAAAGGTACAAACAACAAAGGTGCCAACTGGGTTGCAATCCGCATTCCTGACGACTGTATCTGCGCTCATGCCAACCAGAGCCGCATCACCCGCTTTGACCAGAAAGACAAGGAAAACGTGATGTTCGAAAAGAACATGGTAAAGTTTGCACGACAGAAGGGACTCTTCACAAGCAAGAATGATGCAGACTTCTCTTTCCGTGACGCCTTCTCTCCTAACGACTTCAGCGCTGTACGATACTGTGATGCTCGTGCTTGGAGCGTGTTCAACCGCCTCTGCGACGGTATGGATAAGTATATCGAGTATGCCAAGGGCAATGACCTCAAGGGTGAGATGCCTCTCTATATGAAACCAAAGAATAAGGTGTCAGTAAAGGATGTAATGGCCGGCATGCGAGACCACTACGAAGGAACACCATTAGACATTCAGAATGAGATTGGTGCAGGACCTTATAACATGCCTTACCGACCAACTCCACTCTCTTATGAGGTTGACGGAAAGAAGTATTTCAACGAGCGTCCAATATCAACTCAGCAGACAAGCTTCTGTTTTGTTGGACAGATGCGTTCAGAACTTCCTGACGCTGTAGGAGGACTTGTATGGTGGACCAACGATGATCCTAACATGGCGCCATTCTCACCACTCTATTGCTCCGTAACTGAGACACCTCGCTGCTTCAGTCGCATAGACGGCAAGCAGGACGATGTAACATTCTCCTGGAATAGTGCTTTCTGGGTTCAGAATGTAGTAAGTAACATGGTTTACCCATACTACTCAAAGATGTTCCCAGACCTCAAAGCAAAGCGTGACGCTATTGAGGAGCGCAACTTCAAGGCTGTAGAAGAGATGGACGCTAAGATAAAGGAGAAACTTGACAACAGCGAGGTAGACTCTGCCAAGAAGATGGCAACAGACTTCACTCGCCACTCAGCTGTCAAGATGCTCTCTGACTGGAAAGACCTGTTTGCCTTCCTTACTGTCAAGCATAATGATATGGCAGAGAAGAAAACTGATGAAAACGGTAAGTTCATCAAGACAAAGTATGGCTACAGCGAAAGTCCTAAACGACCTGGATATCCAGAGCCATTCCGCAAGGCAATTGTAAACGAGACAGGAGACAAGTACCTTCTTAAATAAAAGATGTAGAATTATTGATAAGGACAGCAACTATAAAAATATATTTTTTGCTATTCACTTTTCATTAATAATGACGTTGGAATGAAAATTCTTCATTCTTCATTCTTCATTCTTCATTTTTTTTCTTACTTTTGCAAAGATAATAACAGATAGATAATAACTTATTAAAAATAAAATACACTATTATGGACGAACAGTTGATTAAGCAGTGTACTGCCGAGGCACAGAAGTGGCTCACACCTGCATTTGATGCAGAAACACAAGCAGAAGTAAAGGCAATGCTCGATGCAGAGGACAAGTCTGCACTCATCGATGCATTCTACCAGAACCTCGAATTTGGTACAGGTGGACTTCGCGGTACAATGGGTGCCGGAACAAACCGTATGAACAAATATATTGTAGGTATGGCTACACAGGGATTTGCAAACTACATCAACAAAGCATTCCCTAACATGCAGCCAGCAGTTGTCGTTGGTCACGACTGTCGTAACAACGGACGTATGTTCGCTGAGACTGTTGCTGCCATCTTCTCTGCAAACGGAATAAAGGCATATCTCTTTGAAAGTCTCCGCCCTACTCCAGAGATCTCATTCGCAATCCGCCAGCTTGGTGCTCAGGCAGGTGTTAACGTAACAGCTTCACACAACCCTAAGGAGTATAACGGATACAAGGCTTACTGGGCAGACGGAGCTCAGGTACTTGCTCCACATGACAAGGGTATTATTGACGAGGTTAACAAGGTCACTATTGACCAGGTTAAGTTTGAAGCTAATCCAGACCTCATCAAGATCATCGGTGGAGAGATGGATTATGACTATATGATGGCTGTTCGCGAGGCTCTTGTTGACCAGGATGTTATCAACCGCCAGAAGGATCTCAATATCGTTTATTCTGCTATGCACGGAACAGGACGTGTTATCGTTCCTCTCTGTCTCCGTTCATGGGGATTCCAGAACATCAACGTTGTTCCAGAACAGATGGTTATAGACGGAAACTTCCCAACAGTCGTTTCTCCAAACCCAGAGAACTCTGAGGCTATGACTCTCGGTATGAAACTTGGAACAAAGCTCAACGCTGACCTTGTTGTTGCAACAGACCCAGACGCAGACCGTCTCGCTATCGTTTGTCGCGACCCTAAGGGAGAATGGTGCATCCTCAATGGTAACCAGACTGCCCTCATGCTTTCTTACTATATCATTGAGAACAAAAAGAAGCTCGGTCTCCTCAAGCCTACAGACTTCATGGTTAAGACTATCGTTACAACTGAGTCTATCGTTGAGATTGCCAAGCGTAACAATGTTGAGATTCGCGATTGCTATACAGGATTCAAGTGGATTGCTCGCGAGATTGCCATCTCTGAGGGCAAGCAGAAGTACATCGGTGGTGGTGAGGAATCATTCGGTTACCTCCCATACGACAAGGTTCGTGACAAGGATGCTCCTGCTTCTATCTGTCTCATCTGTGAGATTGCTGCTTGGGCAAAGGATAACGGCATGACTCTTTACGATCTCCTCATGAAGATCTACCTCGACTACGGTTTTGCATATCAGGATGCTATCTCTGTTGTTAAGCCAGGTAAGACTGGTGCTGATGAGATCAAGCAGATGATGGAGGACTTCCGTGCTACTCCTCCTGCAGCACTTGGCGGCAGCCCTGTAGTTTGTGTTAAGGACTACAAGACTCTCAAGATGGTTGAGAATGGCAAGGAGTCTGATCTTGACATGCCAGACACAAGCAATGTGCTCCAGTGGTTCACAGCAGACGGAACAAAGATTTCTGTTCGTCCTTCTGGTACTGAGCCTAAGATCAAGTTCTATGTAGAGGTTAAGGGCGAGATGGGTTGCGCTAACTGCTACGATGGAGCTGTCAAGACAGCTAAGGCTAAGGTTGACGCTATCAAGAAGGATCTCGGACTTTAATCTTCAAAGTGAAAATACAAAGAGAGGAAAAATTAAAGTAAATTGGTTTTTCTATGTTTTGTTGACTTCGTCCAAAATGCTATCATTCAACAGAATTCAAAATATCTTTTGATTATGCATTCACCTAATCGCATCTTTTGTCCACACTTTGTGCGATAAATCGTTTGCGCTAGGTACAAGCAACAGGACACTCTACTTAATGAACAACGAAAGTTTTTCATATAGATAAATTAAAAAAGGTGAGCAAGTTTTTCTTGCACACCTTTTTTTTATATCTTTGTGCTATAAATTGCTATAGTATCCAATTGTTTGGACCTAACGCAAATAGTAAATGGTAAATTGTCAAATAATTATATGAGCAAATCTCAGGGAAGCTTAAAGGAAAAGGAACGCACAGATTTGAAAGAGCCTCAGAAGTTCAAGGTCATCATTCATAACGACGACTTCACCACCATGGAATTTGTGGTAGAGGTTCTTCAAACCGTGTTCCATTACGACATAGCAAAGGCAGAAACGCTAATGCTCACCGTACACAAGGCGGGCAAGGCTACTGTAGGCATATACTCGATGGACATTGCATATACCAAGGTGAGGATTGCCACTAACATGGCAAGGCAAAACAACTACCCACTTAAACTAACTTGCGAACCAGCATGAATTATACACAGAATGTACAGGATGCATATAATGCAATTAGCGACCTCTGGAACCACTACCAGAGTGAAATGATAACTCCAGAATATTTGTTGCTTGCCCTATGCACGCAACCCGAGTTTGAGGAGGCACTATCCGACGCAAATGCCGATGTCACGGCTCTAAGCAAGGAACTGACAGACTACATAAAGGATATTGATACTATCCAGGGAAATGATGAAATGATTGTTTCTCTACAGATGCAGCAGGTCATGGATCATGCTGAGAACATTGCTTCACATTCGGGTAGAGACGAATATGATGTTCCTCATCTCGTCAAGGCCGTACTATCTCTTCCTGAAAGTTTTGCCCGTTACGTCCTGGAGAAGTACATTGATGTTAGTCCTACTTTATTCTTGGTGATCCTGACTGACATATATACCGATGATGACAATGAGGGGACTGAACCTAGTGATGACTTTGGCGACGAGCCTCATGAACATGAGAACAACTGGCGTAACCTAGTTGTCTGCATCAACGACATGTTAGATTCACACAATCCTCTCATTGGTCGCGAGATGGAACTGGAACGCACAATTCAGATTCTCTGCCGTAAGGATAAGAACAATCCTCTGCACGTTGGCGAACCTGGTGTGGGCAAGACAGCTCTCATATATGGCCTCGCCGAAAAGATAAAGAAGGGCGAGGTACCAGAAAGGCTCAAAGACTGTAAGATATACTCTATGGATATGGGTACCTTACTTGCAGGCACACAGTTCCGTGGTGACTTAGAGAAAAGGATAAAAATGATCATGGAGGGTGTGCGTAAGGAGCGCAATGGAATAGTGTACATTGACGAGATACACAACCTTGTCGGTGCCGGTCAGACGAGTGAGGGATCTTTGGATGTCTCAAACATGTTGAAGCCATACCTTGAGAGTGGCGAGATACGTTTCATTGGCAGCACCACTTATCAGGAATATAACCGATATTTCTCTAAGAGCAAGAGTCTCATAAGACGTTTCCAGCAGATTGACATAGCTGAGCCTTCCATCCCTGAGACAATAGAGATCATCGAGGGACTTAAGGATAATTATGAGAAGTTCCATAACGTGAAGTATGCCAAGGATGTTATCCCTCATGCCATAGACAAGAGCATGCGATTCATCAATGACCGTTTCCTCCCTGACAAGGCTATTGACCTTATTGACGAGGCTGGTGCCTACAGAGAGCTTCATCCGCTACTTGACAAGAACGGTAACAGGAAGGCAACACGTTACCAGACGGTTGACACAAAACTGATTGACGATATCCTTGCCAAGGTATGCAAGATTGATGCTAAGGCTCTCAAGGAGGAGAGCAATGATGCTCTCATGAATCTTTCTGAACGTATCAGCAGCCAGATATATGGACAGGATGATGCTGTACGTCAGGTAGTGGAGAGTGTACAAATGTCTAAGGCAGGTCTCCTTGATGACAACAAACCTATAGCTTCCTTGCTCTTCGTCGGACCTACCGGTGTGGGCAAGACAGAGGTATGCAAAGTGCTTGCTCAGGAACTTGGCATAGAACTTGTACGCTTTGATATGAGCGAATATACGGAAAAGCATACTGTTGCTAAACTTATCGGCTCGCCTGCAGGATATGTAGGTTACGAAGATGGTGGCTTGCTCACAGATGCTATTCGTAAGTCTCCTAACTGTGTACTCCTTCTTGACGAGATTGAGAAGGCACACTCTGACATTTACAACATTCTGCTTCAGGTGATGGACTATGCCAAACTTACTGACAATAAAGGACAGAAGGCAGACTTCAAGAATGTAATCCTCATAATGACTTCTAATGCCGGTGCACAGTTTGCACATCAGGCGTCTGTGGGCTTTGGTAACAGCGTTAATGCGGGTACTGCGATGATGACTGAGGTAAAGAAGACTTTCAAACCTGAGTTCATCAATCGCCTTAGCGGCACCGTCATCTTCCGTGATATGGATATGCCTATGGCTGGTCTTATCCTTGACAAGAAGCTTCGTTTCCTTTCCTCAAAGCTCGAGGCAAAGAACATCACACTATCTATTAGCGACAGCGCCCGTACCCAACTCCTAAAGCTTGGCTACACAAAGCAATATGGAGCACGCGAGATGGATCGTGTCATTTCAAAGGAACTCAACACGCTGCTAATGCACGAGATTCTTTTTGGCAAGCTCAAGAAAGGTGGCAAGGCAGAAGTCACATACGACGGCAATGCATTCTTGCTAAGCACTTAGTATGAGTCTGATATTAAGGTAATTCATAATTCATAATTCATAATTGCCATACGGATGCATGTTAATTATGAATTAGGCAATACCTAACGCAAAGGCTTACAGTAAAGCGGTCTGTAATTAAAAACAGGGAAAACATATAAAAACAAAAGAAAACCAATTCTTGAAAATGCAAAAAAACTGTTTTCCTCGGTTTTCTTCTGTTTTCTCTGGTTTCAATTATAGGCCGCTTGCCACAAAATCAAGTACAGCAAACTCGACTCACCCTATTATATAACTTAAGTCAATTCAAAGTGAGTTCCATGGTACAGGCATTCATATAGAATCCATTTCCTATATGTGCATCCCACGAACGGGTCTTGACAAAGCCAAGATGCTCGTAAAAGGTTTGTGCCGAATTTTTCCTATTGACATCAAGTCTTATTATTACACCGTCAGGGTATTGTTCCTTGGCGGTGCTTATTATATGCTCTACAAGGAGTCTACCTAACCCTTTACCCTTATGTTCTGGCAACAGATACAACTTGTCAAGATAAATAACAGGATAAGGTTCTATGCCACCCTTAGCATGTCCTTCACCATGTTCATCGCCATTATATGGTTTGACTGCACAATAGCCTTGAGCATCTCCGTTATCATCATAAAGAATATGGAACACGGTTCCCTGAATGGACATCTGACTCACAAGGCTCTCCTCTGAATACATCTGTTCAAACATATACCTGTTCTGCTGCTCTGAATGAATACCACGATATGCGAGCATGTAACTCCTCTCTGCCAAGTTGCGAATAAGAGGGATATCATGAAATGTTGCAATCTTTATCATAAGAATCTTATAGACCAGTTATAGTAATGCTAAACCGATAGGTTGTAAGGTTAGAAGCAGACCCGCCCTAACCTTCCCCACAGGGAGGGGATAAAGTTACTTTCTTCGCAAGAACATATAGCACAGCGATTTCATCGACGGAGCGCTGCCTGTCCGAAGGGGGGGGGTAACTTCCAAATGAGGAGATAATGTTTTCATTAACATAGTATCGAACCTCAAAACCTTATAACCATAAAAACTCAGAACCTATCGACTTAGCCAAAAGCTAAAGTCAGGTTAGGTTCATATTATTTCTCACAGACTTTAGCATAAGCTAAAGATGAGTCATACATATTGAAAATTATACTTACCACAGCGTAACAGATAAATACCGACAAACCAACTGAAACGATGAAATGGGAATTCTGCTCAATGGCGATGAGCATGCTGTTCTGCACACCAAAGACAAAGAGTGGTACATCGCTTGGCATAGACATTACGACTGCCATCATGATGCCACCAAACACGATGCCCATGGCAAAGGTGGCTATCATAAGATAGCGGTAACGACGTTGGCATGCCTCCTCATGCTGCTTGAGATACTCCACAGCATCAAGTTTCCTATTGAGAGATGCCATGAATTCATCACTCTCCAGCGAAGTGGACTTGACTGCGAGGAATAGTTCCTCTAATGATTTATCCTTATTCATACCTTAACACTTCCTTTAGTTTGTCCCTACCACGTGACAATTGTTTCTTTACTGCATCCTCTGAGGCATCTACGATACCAGCAATCTCCTTAATGGAATAACCATTCATATAGAACATGGTAATAGCTGATCGCTCCTTGGGGGAAAGGGAACTCATAGCAACATACAACTCCTGATACTTGAAGGAGGAGTCGGATTCTATACCTCCCACCACACTTGCCGCCTTGTCCAGATCATCATATCTCTTCTGACTTGCCTTATGATTAAGGTAGGTGTTGTGAGCAATCTTGAATAACCATGACCTAAACTTACCCTGCTCATGGTACCCCGAAGAGGAAATGTAAGCCTTGACAAGAGCATCCTGTGCAATGTCATCTGCGTCATCCTTATTGCCGAGACACAGAGCAAGCAGAAAGCTTCGTAAAGCTTGCTGCTCACCTTGCACCAATGCAATGAACTGTTCTCTTGTCATTGCTACGATTCTTTTTGCAAGTCTTTCTCCTGTGCCTCAATCTCCTTCTCCAGCAACTTCTTTCCAAGTCTGTAGCTAACTATATTAGACACTCCTATCGCAAAGGCAAAGACTCCACCTATAATCATAAAAAAACTAAATTGATAATTAAGTAAAAAGGCATTACTAATTATGACTATTCCCACACCAACAAGTGTCAGCATAAGACCATTTTGCATTTTTTCAAGCAACTTCTCCTTGATCAGTTTATCAGGAGCATTCAGTTTCTCGACAATAGACTTAATATCCGCATCATTATTCTTTTCCAATATCTGCATGATTATTTCCTTCCTGTTCTTTTCCACTTCTGACTTATGCTTGAGCACGAGGGAAACTATGACTACTGGGAGAGCTATACATATACCTAAAGCTACAATTGCTGTAAAAGCATCCATATTCTATTTGTTTTTTTAGGTCAGTGCCATCAGTACATAAGAGATTAGTTATTCAGGCCCGACCATTGGTTAAACATTATGTTGATTATTTGAACCGATTCGTTAACATAACAAGACAAACAACAAAAAAGTGACATCATAATCAACATTTTTTTTATTTTTTTCATGACCGAAGGAAAATAACGCAAGAAGTTCTTCCTGTTCTTTTCCACAAGTAAGGTAATTAAAATCCCTCCTATCGGGGAGAACAGGAGGGACTTTTAATGTGACTCGGATGGGACTCAAACCCATGACCTGCAGAACCGGAATCTGACGCTCTATTCAACTGAGCTACCGAGCCAGGCATTAGACATGCTTTAATCAAAAAACACAATCTGACAATGCGACTGCAAAGTTAGATATTTTTATCTTTATTCAAATAATAACACCTACTTTTTTCGCCATAAGGGAGTATATTTTACTTCTAAAAGTGACTAAATTCTCAACAAAAATAGACATACGAATTTCGTATGTCTATTATGCATTATTGTTAAATTTGAATTTAATGTTAAATAGATTAAGCAAAATCAATTACTACAACACTATTCACGAATGTGGTCCGAATGTCTCATAAGTTCCATCATCAAAGAAAATACGAATCTCTGTGATCTGACGAGCTGGTTTCTGTAGTTTCATTGCGACCTTCGTAGCCAATACCTCAGGATCTACTGTAACAGTTTTTGACTGTTGACGAGTATTTGGATCTGGCGCAGATGATACATGTGAAGATGGTATACCTGAAGAACGATTAGAGGACTGATCACGATTATTGACAACTGGTGCAGAAGGAGTGGATTGCTGTGTATTATGAGAAAGTCCCTCTGCAGCAGACTTGCCAAGATCTCCAAAGGCAAACATAGAGTCATCAAAACTGCCCTGGTCAAATAGATCATTATTCTGGGTTGTTGATTCCTGAGGACTGACCTGAGCTGTATCTCCTATATGCATATTAGGATCGTCTGCAAAAAGCCACATAGGGTTTATATTCGGGAAAGCTTGACTAATACTTCTGAACAATGCCATCGTAGGTTTTGTTCTTCCACTTAGTATTCCTGACAAGGAACCTGGGGTGATATTAATCATACTTGCGAACTTAGTCTGATTTAATTTAGACTCTTCAAAAACCATTTTGAATTTGTCTGTGTCGGTAAGATTGTTACTCATTGCTTAATCCTTTTATAATATATGTTTATTTTCAACTAACACTTGCAAACGTAATAGTATATATAGAATGTAATAGGGCACATCATATTTGTGTTGTCTATACCTGTCTTGTAGGTGTTAGGGATATTGCTCCCATAACAAAACCCATTGCTACAATCACTCTAAATAAGCGGATATTATAGTAAAGCGTATACAAAAAAAGTATTACAAAGATCTATAAATTCTAACTGCATTTATAGTGCGATTACAATGTACCAGATTAATTTTGTCAAAGTGTATATAGAGGCGAAGCCTCTTTTTTTTTGAGAAAATTTACATCTTACAAGAATACTATACGAAGCATCGTAAAAAATACCATCATTTATGTGCATTATAACTCCACAGTTCTGTCTCATAACATGAAGTTCATTTTGACCTATCAGAAGAAGATCTTAGATGCACCTTCTATGATGGGGTAGAAGAGGAGTTTTTAACTCTCTTTGACCTAAAATCATAGAATTCACGATTTCAAACACCAATTCCACAATTGTTTTGCAAATGTAAACAAAATTATAGTAACGACCAAATGTTTAATTATGAAAATTCAAACACAACTTAACGTTTACAAAACGCAACATTTACAAAAGAATAAGGGTTTCGTATTTGCAAATATAAATTATGCATATGTAAACATTACATGTGTAAATAAGCATAAAGAATATATTTAGGGGAATTTACGTACTATTTTCATTATTAATAGCATTTATGCTCCAACTCCAACAAATGAATATAGGCAATTTGACATATATTTATTATATGCATTTTATATTAGAGTAGAATATACGATAAAAATTAATAACTTTAGTGATTATTAGAAAATTATATGTGCTTATAACCACATTGCATATTTATAAATTTTACAATGTAAACATTTGCATTTCAAAATTAGAAGGAATTGCTTTACGGTCTTAAAAAAGCATGTGGCCCTCTGTAACTTTCGTTTACATTTACAAACACAAAGCGTACATGTTGCATTTCACATATGTAAATTTAACATAGTAAATGTAAATCAATTTACAAATACAAACAACATTATCATATGAATTTGTAAAAACACATTTTGATTTGCAAATTAAAACAAGGTATAATCAGCTGGATTTTACGTTAAAAATAAGGCATAAAAATAAGGGTGTTAATCATACCCAAACATCATATTTTCAGGGTATTTACATACGTAAAATATGCCAAATTCTTGTTCGTGTTTTTTGCCCTAAAAAATTCACAGATGCAATTTTTCGACATAATTTGAGGATTTTTCTAGTTCATGACAAGCAGGAATAGAGTATTATCCTGCCAGAATACCGAGAATTTAAGTCATAAAAACTTTTTACGCCAATTTCAGCAAACAAAAACAAGGTAGCTTTTAGGATCCATTATAGCTCTTAACGTTTGTAATGTCAATTTTGTCCTATACACTCATTTTCTATATAAAACGTAAAACATAGCACTTCAACATGTGTCATCAAGAGCAGAATTCATTTAACGGTGTAAAGTATTGATAGGTATTATGGATAGAGGAACTGACATCGGATAATGCAATAGCAGAAAAAGAAACTCACCTTTTATAAATGTATATACACTTATAAAAGGTGAGTCCCTTAGTTACATCAATGTGTCGTATTAGCATTAATGAAGTATAAAATAAACAAGTTCATTCATTATATCCGCGTCCTCAAGATTACCCTTTTCGACACCCTTTAACTTTGCATCAGTCTCACGAAGTTTGCCAAGAATCATCATAGCCTTCTTCGCTGTATATAGACGAGTGGCATCAGTAAACTGACGAACCTGCCAATCATTTCTTACCTCAAGTTGCTCCATCATACCTTGTGGTGATTTGTCAGGAGCATAATACACAAGCATGATATTTGAGAAAAGATTGAAGAGCATAGACAGAATTGGTTGAGGAGGATTGTTCTTCGGATTGGCATTAAAGAAGTGCATAATCTGATTCGCCTTGAAGATATCCTTACGCATTATTGCATTTCTAAACTCAAGCGTGTTATACTCCTTGCTTATGCCAATGTTCTTTTCAATATGGTCAACATTGATTCTTGTTGATGGCGTTGGAAGTGTAATTATGAGCTTGTCAAGTTCACCTGCCATACGATTAAGATCACTTCCAACAGACTCCACTAACAGCATACAAGCGTCTTGTTCTATGGTCGCTTTTCTGCGACGCAGATAGTCTGTGATAAATCCAGGCAGAGCACCCTCCTTCAATTTTGCACTCTCATATACTATCCCATTTTTTTCTATTGCCGCCGTTATTTTCTTACGTTTGTCCAGAACTCCATTCTTGTAACAAATGACCAAAATAGTTGTACGAAGAGGATTATTGATGTATGGAATCATATCATCAATTTTTAACAAATTCTGTGCCTCTTTAACAATTACAACCTGATGTTCTGCCATCATTGGATAGCGCTTCGCACTATTGACAATATCCCCTACATTGGTTTCCTTTGTACAATAGATGATCTGCTGATTGAAGTCGCGATCTCTTTCTTCAAGTATATTCTCCTCCATGTATTCAGAGATGCGGTCAATGTAATAAGACTCCTCCCCCATAAGAAGGTATACCGGAGCATACTCCTTCTTACGGATGGCATCTATTATGTCACGATGCGTTACTGCTGCTCTTGAAGCCATAATATATACAAATGCAAACTGGGGACTATTCCACATACGTGGACCTCCCCCTATTCTACTTAATTTCTTTTCCTGGTAGGATTATAAACCCAAATACCCTTAGACCGTTCTATGCACATCAAACCGTTTACTATATTTACAAGACAGGTTCAATAATTACAATAGACTTCGTAGAACTCTTCGATGTCCTTCCTGAATTGCCTTTTACAGATTATCTGTGGCAAGTCTATAGGAGTATTCTCAAAATAATCCTTAACTTTGCAAAGTTAACAATAAAATGCAGATGGTACAACTAAATCTTCCACCTTTCGAGGTTAAACATATAAAAACCGAAGGAAAGGTGCAAATATTTGATGAACTCAGAAAACGATATGTGGCACTCACTCCAGAGGAGTGGGTACGCCAGCACTTCGTGCATTTTCTCATCAACCATAAGGGTTATCCTGCCACATATATGGCTAATGAGGTTCCTATCAAACTAAACGGTATGAGTCGCCGATGTGACTCTGTTGTATATCGGAGCGGAGTCATTCCACTTGAACCGCTTATGATAATCGAATACAAAGAACCCAATGTGCAAATAACTCCCCAGGTAATAAACCAGATATACAGATATAACATAGTCCTTCACGTAAAGTACCTTGTGATATCAAATGGCATCCAGCATTACTGTATAGCCATAGATTACGAAAAAGAGGAGTACACCTTTTTACAAGATATACCCCCCTATTCCGAGATTTAGTTCCCGTACTACCCTACCACCCACAGGTTCAGGGTATGCGAGAAAACACAATCAATTATTCCTCTTCCTTCTTCTTTGAACCGAGTCTTCTGCGCTTTGGCTTCTCCTCCTTAACTGGTTCATTAAGATTAACACCAGCAAGTTCTGCGTCAATAAGAATACGTCCACAGTACTCACAAACGATGACCTTCTTACGCATACGAACATCGAGTTGGCGCTGTGGTGGAATCTTTGCGAAGCAACCACCACATGCATCACGCTGTACATAAACGATACCAAGACCATTGCGTGAGTTGTTGCGGATACGCTTGAAAGCAGAGAGAAGACGTGGTTCGATAGTAAGTTCAAGAGCCTTAGACTTCTCACGGAGCTTCTCCTCCTCAGCCTTTGTCTCTGCCACGATTTCATCAAGTTCGCTCTTCTTAAGATCAAGATCCTGATAACGCTCATCAAGCATCTGCTCGCTCTGGCGCAAAGCATCCTCCTTACGGCGAATCTCCTGTCCTGTCTCACGAATACGCTTCTGACTAAGTTCTATCTCAAGGTTCTGGTACTCTATCTCCTTACAGAGAGTATCATACTCACGGTTGTTTGACACATTGTCAAGATGCTGCTGATAGCCACGAAGCTTCACCTCAGCATCATCAATCTTACGGTGGAGATCATTGTCCTTTGCATAAAGATCATCAAGCTCCATGTGAGTATGTTCAATACGAGTGCGAAGACCTTCAATTTCGTCCTCAAGATCCTGAACCTCAAGTGGAAGTTCACCACGAAGAATCTTAATCTTATCAATTTCAGAAAGCATTGTCTGAAGCTGGTAGAGATTCTTGAGTTTCTCTTCTACCGACATGTCGATAGCACTATCTTTTTTCTTTGCCATTTTATAGATATTTAATTGGATTTGTTACTACTGTAGTATGGAGCACCTTCATTTCTGGTGCGACCCTGCTGATTATTGACTCGAGAATTTCAAGTGTATATTGTTCACTCTCAAAGTGCCCGAGTTCAAGAAGAAGGACATCATCATGTCCAAAGAAACGATGATAACCAATCTCGCCCGTCAGGTAAGCATCCACATTCCTTGCTTCCGCATTTGGGATAAGAAATGCTCCTGCACCACCACAAAGAGCCACTCGTTTCACCTTTTCAACATTACAATTGTTAAAGCGAACACATTCAACACCGAATGTCTTTTTAACAAAAGTAAGGAACTCGTCCATCGTCATTGTCTCCTTCAACTCTCCGACCACGCCCTCACCAGCATCAAAACCAGCTTTTTCGCTTAGCCATTGAAGATTCTGAAGTTCCAGTTTCTCAGCAATCTTATAATTCACCCCACCCATAGCACTATCAAGGTTTGTGTGGGCAGAATAGATTGTGATGTCATTCTTTATCGCCTTGATGACGCAACGCTCTATATAATCGCGTCCAGCAATAGATTTGAGCGGACGGAACAATAATGGATGGTGACTTACCACCATGTTACATCCATTCCTGATAGCCTCATCTATCACTTCCTCAGTCACGTCAAGACACAATAAAGCCCCTGACGCATCTGCATCCTCTGCTAGTCCAATCTGCAATCCCGCATTATCGTAGCCGTCTTGCAGGGCCAGAGGAGCGAACTCTTCAAGGGCACCTATAATTTCCCGAATTTTCATGTCATAAAATCGTTTTAGCGATATTACGGCACAAAGGTACGAATTTTCAACTTAACACAAAAATAATTACATCCATTTTTAAATGTTACTCGTAATTATTGAGTTAACTTCTCCCATTGACTATTATTTCCACGCCTCAAATGCCCAAAAGTCCAAACGCTTAGGAACTTTTAGGACAACCCGCAAGAACATGCAATCAACTTACTCAACTTTAGCATTTGCTAAATGCTGATAGGTTGTAAGG
Source organism: Bacteroidaceae bacterium (assembly GCA_045641785.1). Classification (GTDB taxonomy): domain Bacteria; phylum Bacteroidota; class Bacteroidia; order Bacteroidales; family Bacteroidaceae; genus Minthosoma. The sequence goes on along the minus strand of JAZUHP010000001.1, from coordinate 17,713 downwards.
TTATAAGCAGCCTGCTTATAACCTTAAAAGCTATCGACTTAGCAAAAAAGATAAAGTCTAATCAGCTTATGCCATAGCCAATCTATAGATTGCCTTAGTAGCCTCAGCATCAAGTGGAACATAGCCCTGCATAACCTCACCCTTCAATCTGTGAAGACGAACATTCATCTCATCAATGTCAGGATTAGGCACACCAAGCTGTTCAAAAGTAACAGGCATGTGAAGAACATCATGGAACCAGTTTTTCAAAGCCTTAGCTCCGGCATGAGCATCCTTGCAAGCATCACCCGAGTCAGCAACACCCAATACACGATGTGCAAGCTGGGCAACCTTTCCAGGGTTAATGTCTGCAACATACTCAAGGAATGCAGGGAAGATGACCGCCAATCCCGCACCATGAGTCACATCATACATGGCAGAAATCTCATGCTCCATAGCATGCGAGTTCCAGTCTTCCTGACGACCAAGAGAACAAGTGTCATTATGAGCAATAGTACCACTCCACATAATATTTGCCCTTGCATCATAGTCGTTTGGATTACGCATAAGAATCTCCGCCACTTCCATGATAGACAGCAACATACCTTCTGCAAGGCGATCACCAATCTGTACACCTTCAGTATTGCTCAAATAGCGTTCAAGAATATGAGCCATCATGTCACTTATACCACTTGCTGTCTGCCACTCAGGGAGAGTGAGCGTCAACTCAGGATTCATGACTGCAAACTTTGGTCGGAGCAACATTGGTTGACGGAGTCCTGCTTTAACCTTTGTCGCAGTATTAGTAATCACAGTATTTCCACTACCCTCACTTCCCGCTGCAGGGATAGTAAGTACTACACCCACAGGAAGAGCATTTGCAGGTTTTGCCTTGCCGACATACATGTCCCAGAAATCGCCCTCATAGTAATAGCCAACAGCTATTGCCTTTGCAGTATCAATGGTTGAACCACCACCAACAGGAAGTAAGAAATCAGGATTAAACACCTTTGCCATTTCAAGACCTTCACGCACTTTCGTATCAACAGGATTAGGTTGAACGCCACCAAGTTCGCAGAACTCAAGTCCCAGACCCGACAAAGACTCTTTCACCTTATCAAGAAGACCTGAGCGAACAACGCTTCCTCCACCATACACAATCATCACTCGCTTTGCACCATACTTAGCACAAAGTTCACCAACACTCTGCTCTGTGCCCTTTCCGAACACGAATTCAGTTGGACTATAAAATGTAAAATTATTCATTCCTATAATTTACTAATATCACATTAAACACATGTACATACATGATTCGATGCAAATATACAAAGATTAAAACAATGTTTCAAGTTTGCGTGATACTTAATAGTAAATGTATAGCACAAAATCCCTCATCATTTCCTATTATATATAAGGTATAACTTGTAAGTAAGTAATCAAAATTATTTTATAACATTACAGTAAGTGATTTTCATAATATCTGCACTCTCTTTGTCGTATCTTTCCGTTTCATTTTCAGTCATGATGCCCGCATCACTCCTTCAAATGCAAACAAAAATCTACTTCCAAATAGAGCACATCTATTATAAAAATAATTGTGATCACTTACTTACAATCAATTACTCAGCTTTATCATTTGCCAAAACTGATAGGCTGACAGGTTAACGCTCTAAGTCCACTCATCCTTCGGTCTTCCTTCGGAGCATCTCCATCGCATCTCCATCGCATCTCCATCGAATGTCCATCGTTTCGATGGAGATGCGATGGACATTCTATGGACATGCGATGAGGATAATACGGAGTCACCACATAGGATGTTCAGGGTGTGAATGTATTTACCATAACCCTAAACAGTAATACGAATTTTGCAGTATAACCCAAAAACGAAATGTCACCTTATGACACCTCACCAGAATCATTATATCCCAAGAATAATACCCGAAAAACATACATAATGCAGAAAAATTTAGCCGAACATAAAAAAAACACGAAAAAAATTTGGTGATTTAACATAAGTGCCATACATTTGCAGTGTCTTATTTAAGTAGTACACTAAAACACCAAAACGAATATGTTAAAGATTAATAATATTACCTTCGGCTATCACGCTGCAAAGACAGTCATCAACGGTCTATCTCTTGAGTTTACTGAAGGAGGCGTATATGGTCTTCTCGGAAAGAACGGTACAGGAAAAAGTACACTACTCTATCTTATCACAGGACTTCTTCACCCACAGAAAGGCGAGATCACCTTTGAAGACGTGAACACAAGCGACCGTACTCCTGAGATTCTTCAGGAGATGTTTATTGTTCCAGAGGAATACAATGTGCCAAGCGTAATGCTGAAAGATTATGTAAAGGCAATCAAACCATTCTACCCTAATTTTGACGAAGAGATCCTAAAGAACTGCCTTGAGGTTTTCGAGATGTCTACAGATATCAATCTCGGTTCCCTGTCAATGGGTATGAAGAAGAAGGTTTACATGTGCATTGCCCTTGCAGCTCGCACAAAACTGCTTGTGATGGACGAACCAACAAATGGTCTCGACATACCAGCAAAGAGCCAGTTCCGCAAAGCCATTGCAAAGGGAATGCGCGAAGACCAGATCATCATCATCTCTACGCATCAGGTACGCGATGTAGAGCTACTTCTCGACCACGTCACAATCATTGATGACAACAAGGTATTGCTTAACGAAGCAATCAACGTAGAAGAACCAGTAAACCTTGAGGAACTTTTCCTCAATACCCTCAACAAGGCATAATAACAAAACTATAAAACAATATGACTATCATAGAACTTTTGATGTTTCTCTTTCTATAGCAAAGAAGGAACAAGCAAAAACGACAAGGATTTTTAACCCTATAAATAACAAACGATTATGAACTTCAATAAAGATAGATTCTTAGCATTTGGTCAGTATGACCTCACAATAAACAAGGCATTTTACCGTACAATGACACTCATCACGGTATTCGTAACAACAGGTCTCACATTCGTGGCATTCCTTGTACGATGGCTTATGCATTCAAGCATGTTTGGCGACACAACTCTTGCCAGCGGAGAATTCGTTCCATACCAGCACTATTCCATCATATCCGGAACGGTACTATTACTTTTTGCATTCCTGTCAACAATGCACACCATCTTTGCAGGCTTCTCCTTCCACAACCTGAGAAACAAGCAGGGGCGCATATCAGAGTTGATGGCACCAGCAACGAACTTTGAGAAATTCACATGGCATCTTCTGATAAGCCTTGGAGGTGGACTCCTCGTCATCATCGTATCAATACTCTTTGCCGACGGATTCAATGCCATACTTAACCTGATATGCCACCCGATGGATGCACAGTCCTCAATCACATGCGGAATCTTCAACCTCTTATTCACAGAGAAAATAGCAAATGTGAACGATCAGGAGGTTATAACAGGCTTCAGCGCTTCTGTCCGTTTCCTTGTATTCAGTATTTCATTATCAGGTACCATGTTCTTCGTATTAGGCAATGCCATAAAGTATAAGTACAATATCATTCTGACATACCTCGTATACCAGTTCACAATGATAATGATCTTCGTCGGCATTGTTGTAACAGGAGTACACCTAAAGAAATCTGGATTTGTCATGAGTCCCCAGAATGCAGAATTAGCATTATCGGCAACAATACATACCGTAACAATCATCAACATCGGTTTGGCTATTTTATGGACATGGATGAGCTATCGACTTTACAAGAAGGCACAAATATCAAGTAGTAGGAACAAATAATTAAGGTATCTTATGGATTTCAAAGACAACAAAGCCATTTATTTACAAATAGCTGACTATCTTTGCGACGAGATTCTTCAAAGCAAGTACCTTGAAGAAGAACGTATACCCTCTGTCCGAGAATATGCGTCAATAGTGGAGGTAAATGTCAACACCTGTATGAGGACATACGACTGGCTACAGAGTCAGGACATCATATTCACGAAACGAGGACTTGGCTACTTTGTCACCCCCGGAGCAAAGGACAGAATCCTTGGCATGCGCAAGAGAGAGTTCTTCGAGGACTTCCTTCCAGAACTTTCAAAGAAGATGCAAACACTCAACATCAGCATTGATGAACTTATCAAGGAACTAAAGAAATAACAACATAAAAGGTTCCTTTTTGTCATACGACAAAGGGACCGTAACAACAAAACATACTTATTTATGAAACTAAAAAACATAATAGCCCTTGCATCAATCACATTGATGCCTACCCTATTCTCATCATGTAGCATCTCATCTAAGGACATAAAAGAAATGGTTAAAGCTTCAGGTGGTTTTCGTGACTCAAAGGTATGGGGCAAGGTGATAGAGAAGAATATTGACATCACCTCAGACTTCACATCCATAATAATGAATGGTGGCATCGACATCGTTCTCACACAGAGCGACTCTACCAGTATTGTCGTGAAAGGAAACGAAAAGGCAATAGAGCGTCACGACATCTATATCGAGGACGACAAGTTCGTGATAGACAAGAAAAGCGAGTTCAAGTCATCAGGCGACATTCCAAGTCTTACAATCATCATGTCCGCACCTAATATAAATAATATAGAGGTGAATGGAGCAGGTGACATCGACATCAAGAACGACTACAAGATTGAGGATTCATTCAATGTCAACATAAATGGTGCAGGCGATCTCGACATCAAGAAACTGGAGTGCGAGAACCTTAGCATAACTGTAAATGGCGCTGGAGACGTGAAGGCAAAGAAGATAATATGCAAGAACAAGGCAGAGTTTGCCGTCAATGGAGCAGGTGACATCGATGGCACTATAAAGGCAAATGCTATCAACACCAATATTGCAGGTGCAGGAGATGCAGACCTTAACGTTGACTGCAACAACCTTTATGTATCCGTGTCCGGAACAGGAGACATCAACTTGAAGGGCAAGTGCATCAATTTCCGCAAGAGTGAGAGTAACCTTGGCGCCATCAATAGCAAGGGACTTCAGTATAGCAAGAAGAACTAGTTCTTAAACGGACAAATATAACACAAGTGCTCGGAACAAGAATGTTCTGGGCACTTTCTATTTCCATTTTCCCACAAAGAACCACACATAGGTATGTGATCACCATTTTGAGTACTTACTTTTACATTTTTTATAAAAAGAGTTGGCAGTTTTACCAAAAACACCTATATTTGCAACATAAAACAACAACGAACGAAATAATAGACATCTATGAAGTCATTTTACGGCACATATTTTTATTACTACTTTTACTTTACAAACAAGTAAGAGCGGGATTTTATGTGCATAATTATTATGGCTACAACGAGTAAAAATATACATCCCGCTCTTTAGAGTGGGATTTTTTTATATTCACAAGTAATGAGGAAAATAGCAATACAAGGAGAGATCGGGAGTTTCCACGATGTTGCATCTCACCGTTTCTTTGAAGGTGAGGAGATAGAACTAATATGCTGTCCAACATTCGAGGACGTGTTTGCAGAGATGAAGAAAGATGCAAATGTACTTGCTCTCGTTGCAATAGAGAACACCATTGCAGGTTCACTCCTTCACAACTATGAACTGCTACGCGAAAGCGGAATGCAGATTGTCGGTGAACATAAGCTCCGCATCTCACACTCCATCATGTGTCTCCCTGAAGAAGACTGGGAGGATATCACAGAGGTCAACTCTCACCCTGTGGCGTTGATGCAATGTCGCGACTTCCTTCACCGCCATCCAAAGATGAAGGTCGTAGAGGCTGAGGACACTGCCGGTTCTGCAAGGATGATTAGTGAACAGAAACTGCATGGCCACGCCGCTATCTGCTCTAAGTTTGCAGCACCTTTATATGGCATGAAGGTTCTTGAGGAAGAGATAGAGACAAACAAGCATAACTTCACTCGTTTCCTTGTTCTCTCCGACCCTTGGCAGGCAGATGCTCTCTGCAACCCAAGCAAGTCGAACAAGGCAAGCATTGTCTTCACGCTTCAGCACAACGAGGGTTCACTCTCACAGGTGTTGTCCATATTCTCTTTCTACAAGATCAACCTCACAAAGATACAGTCACTCCCTATCATCGGACGTGAATGGGAATACATGTTCTATGTTGACGTTACTTATGATGACTATACTCGTTACCGCCAGAGCATTGACGCAACAAGACCTTTGACTAAACAGCTTAAGGTTCTGGGCGAATATCAGGACGGAAGAAGTACAATATAATATCTCTATCCCGAGGGGACAGACTCCGTAATAATAGACACGGCAGGAAGCATAGTCGGGACTAACATTGATTAACACTTTAAGCCATCTCCCCCAAACCGGATGGCACGCCCCTGTCGGGGCTGGGGGACTTCAATGATACAGCCAGCAGATAGACTTTCACTAGTTAAGGAATATTATTTTTCAAGCAAGCTCAAGGAAGTTGCTAAACTCAATGCCGAGGGCAAGGACATCATCTCTCTTGCCATCGGTTCACCAGACATGCCACCTTCACCAGAGACAATAGATGTGCTCTGCGAGAATGCGAAGAAGGCTGATGCACATGGCTATCAACCTTCCATGGGTATTCCTGAACTTCGTAAGGCGATGGCAAACTTCTACAAGCGCTGGTTTGACGTGGACCTTGATCCTGCTACTGAGATTCAACCACTCATTGGTAGCAAGGAAGGTATCCTTCATGTAACACTTGCATTCTGCAACCCTGGCGACAAGGTACTCGTGCCAAACCCAGGATACCCTACATACACTTCACTTAGCAAGATCCTTGGACAGGAGATCGTGAACTACGACTTGCGCGAGGATAATGGTTGGCAACCAGACTTTGACCAGCTTGAAAGCATGGACCTTACTGGTGTAAAACTCATGTGGACAAACTATCCTAACATGCCTACAGGCGGTCGTGCTTCACGCCAGCTATACGAGAAGATTGTTGCATTCGCAAAGAAACATAACATTGTTGTTGTAAATGACAATCCATACTCATTCATCCTCAACAAGGACGAGCATCTATCTATTCTTCAGATACCAGGAGCAAAGGATTGCTGCATCGAGTTCAACTCAATGTCAAAGTCCCACAACATGCCAGGATGGCGTGTAGGTATGGTTGCAACAAACAGCACATTCATTCAGTGGATTCTTAAGATCAAGTCTAACATCGACTCAGGAACATTCCGTCCTATGCAACTTGCTGCTGCTCAGGCTTACGATAACACAGAGGCATGGCACACATTTGCCAATATCGAGACATACTCTACTCGTCGTAAGATAGCAGAGGAGATAATGACTGTACTCGGATGTAAGTTCGACCCAACACAGCAGGGCATGTTCCTTTGGGGACGTATACCAGACTCATACGCTGACGTTGAAGACCTTACAGAAAAGATTCTCCACGAAGCACGAGTATTCGTTACACCAGGATTCATATTCGGAACAAACGGAAAGCGTTACCTCCGCATCTCTCTCTGTGCAAAGGACGACAAGATGAAAGAGGCACTCGAAAGAATAAAGAAGGTATTTGCATAAGCTTATATTGCACATACTGCAGTAAGAAATAACAGATAAAATAACACTATAATCCATCCTCCCCCCAATCCGGATGGGCGCCCCTTTTAGAGGGACGGGGGGCATATATATGGAATTAGAACTTCAACCACTTGGACTACCAAGTGACAACGAACGTCCGTTCGTTATTGCAGGTCCATGCTCTGCAGAGACAGAAGAGCAGGTCATGACTACAGCACGCCAACTTGCAGAAAAGGGATGTCACATGTTTCGTGCCGGAATATGGAAACCTCGTACTAAACCAGGAGGTTTCGAGGGAAACGGCGAGATTGCCCTCCCATGGATGCAGCAGGTTAAGAAAGAGACAGGCATGCTCACCGCTACAGAAGTTGCTACTCCTGAGCACGTGGAACTTGCCCTGAAGTATGGCATTGATATTCTCTGGGTAGGTGCTCGAACTACTGCCAATCCTTTTGCCATGCAGGCTCTTGCAGACTCTCTCAAGGGTATTGATGTACCTGTTCTTGTCAAGAATCCTGTTAACCCGGACCTCGAGCTCTGGATCGGTGCACTTGAACGTATCAATGGTGCTGGTATAAAGCGTCTTGGTGCTATCCACCGCGGATTCTCAAGTTACGACAAGAAGATTTACCGCAATCTACCTATGTGGCAGATTCCTATCGAACTTCATCGACGCATACCAGACCTTCCTATCGTGAATGACCCAAGTCACATTGGTGGACGACGTGACCTCATCGCACCTCTCTGCCAGCAGGCTATGGACCTTGGCATGAACGGTCTTATCGTTGAAAGCCACTGCAACCCAGAAAAGGCATGGAGCGATGCAAGTCAGCAGGTTACTCCTGATATCCTCGACTACATCCTCTCTATCCTTGTCATACGTGATGAGATTCAGACAACAGAGAACATCACAGCTCTTCGTAAGCAGATTGACGACATTGACAATAACATCATGGAACTTCTTGCAAAACGTATGCGAGTAAGTCGCGAGATTGGTCAGTACAAGAAGGAACATGGCATGACTATCGTGCAAACAAGTCGTTACTCTGAGATTCTTGAGAAGCGTGGTGCACAGGGTGCACTTTGTGGCATTGGTGCCGACTGCATCAAACATATTTTCGAGGCAATCCACGAAGAGAGTGTAAACCAACAGATTGAGATAATCAACAAGTAATAAGACATTATGAAGATACTTATTCTTGGAGCAGGAAAGATGGGAAGCTTCTTTACAGACCTTCTTTCTTTCGACCATGACGTTGCTGTATACGAAATAGATCCAAAGCGTCTCCGTTTTACTTATAACTGCCAGCGTTTCACAACATTAGAAGAAATCAAGGCATTCGAGCCAGAGCTTGTAATCAATGCAGTAAGTCTCAAATACACTCTTACAGTATTTGACCAAATTATCCCTTACCTTCCAGACACCTGTATCCTCAGCGATATCAGTTCTGTCAAGACAGGATTTAAGGAGTATTATGAAAAGACTGGTATGCGATATGTTAGTACCCACCCTATGTTCGGTCCTACATTCGCCAACCTTGGTAAACTATCATCAGAGAATGCAATAATCATATCTGAAGGTGACTTTATGGGACGCTGCTTCTTCAAGGAGCTATACAATAGTCTTGAACTCAACGTATGCGAATACACTTTTGAGGAGCATGACAAGACTGTGGCATACTCTCTGAGCATTCCTTTCATCTCTACATTTGCGTTTGCTGCGGTTATGAAACATCAGGATGCACCAGGTACAACATTCAAGCGTCACATGAAGATTGCGCAGGGTGTGTTAAGTGAAGATGACTGTCTACTTCGCGAGATTCTCTTCAACCCATACACAAAGGATCAGGTTTCAAAGATTCGCGAGGAGATGCAAGAAATCATTGAAATCATTGACACCCGTGACGAGGAACGAATGCAGAAATTCCTCACAAAGATTCGCGCAAACATAAAGTAATATGACAACAACAAGAAGTGCTTTAAGGCAATACCTTAAGGCACTTCTTATTTTCTTACACACGCTAATCAGTAGTGAATTACAAAGGACATATGAACATAACGGTCTGCACATATTTCACATGCTAAAAAGACTGTACGTAGTCCTAATTCTTCTTTAATCCTGGCACCTTGAATACGGGTTTTTCTTCCTTGTTCTTGAATTCCCCATTCAACTGTTCCAACAATGTAGGGTCAAGTTCCGACGCAGTCTTGAAATCGTTTAATGCGCCATCACGATCACCGAATGCCATACTCAACTGTCCACGAAGGAAATAAGCCTCACTACATTTTGCGTCTTCATTAATAGCAGCAGTCAACTCTACTGTAGCTGTTATAAGGTCACCTTTACGTATAGACTCTTTTGCAACAGACAAATGAGTACTTTCTTTTGTTTCCATATCTATTTTAATTTAATCTTTTCCATATTAATAATCACCTCTTCTTCATCAAGCATAGCACGCAAAACGGTTCTCAGCTCTTCCTCGCATATGCCTAAAGAATGAAGTGAAGACAAAGCATGTTCTTCTCTATCCGCAAGGAAAGAAAGAACAACACTACGTGCATCTTTAGCAACACCCTGTTGCTTACGAGAGAGGCACACATCACACTGACCACAGTCCGTAACACCTTCTTCTCCAAAATACTCAAGCAACTGCCTACTACGACAACATTCCTCAGAAAATGCATAGGTAATGACCTTCTCAATTCTTTTAGTGTAATCTGCAATACGATCCTTATACACCGCATCCGATAGAAAAACACGTTCTGTATCAACACGCCCTCTTGTAAATGTTATTGTAGGAACACTACGATGAGGAATATAATCTATTATACGATTACGTGCCATCTCCTTCAATATATGATACACCTTGTCCGGAGAAAGTCCTGTGATGTGAGAAATCAGCATCTCCTCTATTGACACATAATCGGCGAACACACCCGTATAGGCTCTTAATATTGCCTGAAGGACAGAATCCTGATCTGTCTTCTTGTCATCTAACCTGTATAGGGCATCACGCCTAAGAATGATTTTCACACGTGACTTGAACTCCTGCTGTTCACGGTATTCTATATACCTCGCATTGGTAAGAAGCTTGAGTGAACTGTCTGTATGCAAAGCAAACTGACGGAACTGACGACAGAACTTCTCAAGGGGGAAATCGAATGTACGTCCTTCCGCCTCCCCTTCCCCAACTTGAAGAAAGCAACACATATTCTCATAGGTCTGTCGAATATAGTCCTCTTCAGGATATGTTTCGGGGATACGTCGACGGAGAAGATAATCATCGCCCTTCTGTACAAGCAGTACAGCATAAGATGCCAATCCGTCACGTCCTGCTCTACCTGCCTCCTGAAAATACGCCTCAAGTGAGTCGGGTATGTTATAATGAACGACAACCCTCACATCAGGCTTGTCTATTCCCATACCAAAAGCATTCGTAGCCACCATCACACGATTCCTGCCCTTTGTCCAGTTTGCCTGTCTAAGATCCTTCTCAGCCGAGGTAAGTCCGGCATGGTAACTATCTGCCGTCATACCATTATCAAGTAGGTATCGGGCAATCTCAGATGTAGCTCTCCTGCTTCGTGTATATACAATGGCACTACCCTGAGTGACGCCATTAAGTATTCGGAGTATCTCAGACATCTTATCCTGTGTCTTGCGGACAACATAGATGAGGTTCTTGCGTTCAAAACTCATCGAATATGCCCTATACTCAGGAAACTCAAGCTTATCCTGTATATCCTTCACAACCTCCGGTGTTGCCGTCGCAGTAAGAGCAAGTACAGGTACATGATAAGGTATGACATGACGTATCTTAGCAATATCAAGGTATGAAGGTCGGAAGTCGTAGCCCCACTGTGATACACAATGTGCTTCGTCAACAGTTATCATTGACACCCTGCGCATACGAATCAGTTTCTCAAGAAACAAGGGTGTTGCCAATCGTTCTGGGGACAGATAAAGAAACTTATAATCGCCAAGAATACAGTTGTCGAAAGTCTGTACAATATCATTGCGCATCATTCCTGAATATACTGCTGCAGCCTTTATCCCTCGTCTTCTAAGTTGCTCAACCTGATCCTTCATCAGAGCAATGAGTGGTGTTATAACAAGACATATGCCATCCATCATTAATGCAGGCACCTGAAAACAGATGGACTTACCTCCACCCGTTGGCATCAACCCAAGAGTATCGTGTCCATCACAAATAGAGGTTATGATTTCTTCCTGAATACCTCGGAAGGAATCATAACCCCAGTATTGCTGTAATATGTCTAAGTGTTCACTCATCACAATACTTCACGCGCCTTGATATCTTCTATCAGTAACTGAATGTCACCTCGCTTATATGTATTATCCTCTATACTATAAGCAATATCAAATGAGCGCTTTGTTTTTATATAACGTGCCTGAGCACTCTGACCGAATGCAATGCCGTTCATTACCTTGTTTGACACACCATCCACCAATTCAAGTTTGATATGTTCCTGTTCACGACCAACAACCTTACTTGTTCCATAATCATATACCTGTCTTGTACTGAATATCGGTTTTAGATTGTTAGGACCAAATGGACGCATCTTCTTCAAGTCGAGATAGAGTTTCTGCGTTATGTCAGAGAAACTTATCTCGGCATCAATATCAAGGCTTGCGCATGTCTGTTCTGAATCTATATGGGTAGCCACATATTCTTCAAAACGCGTCTTGAACATTTCCACGTTCTCAACAGCCATAGACAGTCCTGCTGCATAGGTATGCCCTCCGAAATTGTCAAGCAGGTCGCTACATGATTGAATTGCCTTATAGACATCAAACCCACTTACGCTTCGAGCAGAACCGGTAACGACATCCCCAGAACGTGTAAGCACTACCGCTGGACGATAATAGACCTCAGTAAGGCGAGAAGCAACGATACCTATGACACCCTTATGCCAGTCTTCATTATAAATGACGATAGCAGACTTATTATCCACCTCTGACATATTGTCAACAAGGCTATTTGCCTCTTCCGTCATCTTCTTGTCCAGTTCCTTACGTTCTTCATTATACTGGTTGATCTGCCTTGCCATCTTCAGTGCACACATATAGTTATGTTCCACGAGAAGACTCACAGACTCCTTGCCATTCTGCATTCTTCCAGAAGCATTAATGCGAGGTCCAATCTTGAAGATTATGTCTGACATCGTAATGTCCTTACCCGCCAAACCGCAAACGTCAATGATGGCTTTTAGCCCAACACTCGGATTGTTATTCAACTGGCGCAAGCCATGAAATGCCAATATACGATTCTCACCCATTATAGGTACAATATCTGCAGCTATACTAACCACAGTAAGGTCAAGTAATGGTATGAGCGTACTAAAGCTTATGCCATTGCTTATGGCAAAAGCCTGCATAAACTTAAATCCTACTCCGCAACCTGAAAGGTCTGTATACGGATAGGTATTTTCTTTGCGTTTTGCATTAAGTATTGCAACCGCAGGTGGCAAGACTTCGTCTGGTACATGATGGTCACAAATGATGAAGTCTATACCTTTCTCCTTGGCATAGGCAATCTCTTCAATAGCCTTTATACCACAATCAAGAACAATGATTAGCTTGACTCCCTGCTCTGCAGCATAGTCCACTCCCTGTATCGAGACACCATAGCCTTCATCATAGCGGTCAGGTATGTAGCACTCGATGTTGGAATAGAACTGCTGAAGGAATCGGTAGACAAGAGCAACAGCAGTACAGCCATCCACATCATAATCACCATAGATCATGATACGCTCTTTCCTTCCCATTGCCTCGTTTAACCTTTCTACAGCCTTGTCCATATCAAGCATCAGGAAAGGGTCGTGCAACTCATGAAGTACAGGACGGAAAAAGGACCTTGCTGCTTCTGCAGTAGTTATCCCTCGGTCTACCAGCAACTTGCTAACAACAGGACTGATCTTCAGTTCGTCAGCCAGGCCTGCCGCCAAGTTCTTTTGTTCCGATGTAGGAGTTGTTAAATTCCATTTGTAGTTCATTTATATTTATCATTTTTTACTCTTTTTTAGGTATGCCCAGCTTATATGTAACACACTTTGCCGAACAAAAAAGTGCATACGCACATATACAATTGCCATAAATCGCTATGTAACAATACATTGAGACAGCAACACGATTATTTATGGCACAATTAACACAATATAGTTTGTAAAGATAGAAAAAAAAGGTGATAGTCATAGTATTTTCAGCGCAAAAAAAACACTTTGCCAAACAAATTGGCTATTGCGCATTGATAATTATCACAATTTTGCATGCATACACATACATTCACATTAAAGCAATTGCATTTGTCAAATATATAGTTTACCTTGCAACAAGTTTTGACGCAATACATATGTATCCTTAACTTTTCTATTAGGTATGAAAACGGTCTTTAGAACACCATTCTACATAATAATAGCACTGGTCGTCTCCCTTGTCTTTGCAAGCAAGTCATTTGCTCAACAAAACACAACATGGGACGACTTTGTTGAGCATTTTCATAACTCTGACTCAGAGGGATATTATGACCAAGAACTTCTTGATGACTTATTAGATATTTACAATAACAAACTAAACATCAACACTGCTACAGAGGAGGAACTCATTTCTTTGCCGTTCCTCAATTCAAGTCAGGTAAAGGACATCATTTACTACAGAACCATGAATGGGCAGTTCCTTACGCTTGGGGAATTGATGTTCGTTACAACCCTTGACAAAGAAACTCGTGACTTTCTAAAACTTTTCACATATGCAGGTGAACTACCCGAAGATAAGTTTAATATTAAACAATTGTGGGACAACGCAAAGAACGAGCTTACGTTGAGGACTGACATCCCATTATATAAGCAGGCAGGATATGTTCCACAAAAATCAAACAAGACACAGGAATATGAGCAGAAAGCATATGCTGGTTCTCCCTTATACGAATCTATAAGATACAATCTGAGTAGTATGGGGCATCTTGACATTGGAATCATAGCTGAGAAAGACGCAGGAGAAAGGGGCATCGACTACATAAATGGCTATGCTATGATTAAAGATGTAGGACATGTGAGAAATGCAATAATAGGCAACTACAGAGTTAGTTTTGGACAAGGTCTTGTCATCAATAATGCTTCATCCTTTGGAAAAACAATGCTGACGTCTTCCATTGGCAACATAGGCAAGGGATTCAGCAAGAAGTCCTCTACCACAGAAAACCAGTACATGACTGGTGGGGCTATATCTCTAAAATATAGTAACATGATTTATTCCGCATATTTATCACACCATAAATGTGACGGTACGATGAATAATGATAGTACCGGTATATCGTCCATTAAAACGGACGGGCTTCATCGTACAGAACTGGAGAGAAGCAAGAAAGGGAATATAAGTGTTTCAGATTTTGGAGGTAATATACAATGGAGTAAAGACAATTTACAGATTTCTGCGACATTCGCCTTCACTCACTATTCTCTTCCACTTAGCCCTAAACACAACACCCGTTCCTCACTCTATCGTATCTTTAATGCTCACGGTAAAGACTTTTGCTCTTACGGCATCTCCTACGCCTATCGGGTAAGGAAATTATCAATAAGCGGAGAAACTGCAAGTTGTAATAGTGGTGGCGTGGCAAGTCTAAACACACTCAAATTCGACTGGAACAGTTACAACACACTAACATTTATCCAACGTTTCTACAGTTATAAATACAACTCTATAAACGGCAAATGTTTCGGTGAGAATACAATTCCTAAAAATGAAGAAGGGATTTATGTCGGATGGGACACAAAACCATCCAGAAGGATAAGAATTACGTCATATGTTGACGTATTCTATTTCCCATGGATGAAGTACATGGTAAGTAACAGTTCATACGGCATTGACGGTACAGCACAAGTAACCTATTCTGCAAGCAAGAACCTAAATTTTAGCATTAGATATAAAATCAAGAGCAAGCAGAAGGATTTTGTTGTTACACAAAGCAAGGCGGACACTATGAAGGTACTACAATATAATACCAACCAATCTCTACGCCTAACAAGTACATTCACGCCTACAGAACACATCACTCTAAAAAGTAACATAATGGGAACGGCTATTAGTTTCGGGCCTTCACCTATCGAATACGGTTTTGCCGCTTCTCAAGGTGTGACATGGGCAGGAACAAGAGGCAGAAACAAGATCAATATAACAGCCACATATTTCAATACAGACTCTTACAATTCACGCTTATACGCATATGAACCAAGTTTACTGTTTTCATTTGGAATGAAATCTTACTATTACAAAGGAATACGACTAATTGCCTTATTAACTTATCAACCGATGCATAATATGACCTTGACAGGAAAATTTGGGTTTACTCATTACTTCAATAAAAACACTATTGGTTCAGGGAAAGACATTATAAGCGCAAACCACAAAGAAGACATTCAATTACAGATGAGATGGAAATTCTAAAGCCTCCAAAGACTAATGCACTATTTATTTGGCATTTCGCTTACTAAATCGTAACTTTGCACAAAATAAATTAACATATAGAAAAATGGAAAAGATTATTCTCACAGGTGACCGTCCTACAGGAAAACTCCATATCGGACACTATGTAGGTTCACTCCGTCGCCGCGTTGAACTTCAGAACTCAGGAGAGTTCGACAAGATATTTATCATGATTGCTGATGCCCAGGCCTTAACAGATAATGCAGACAATCCAGAAAAGATTCGCCAGAATGTTATTGAGGTTGCCCTTGACTATCTTTCTGCAGGTCTTGACCCATCAAAATGCAACATCTTTATTCAAAGTGCTGTTCCTGAACTTACAGAGCTCTCTTTCTATTATATGAACCTCGTTACTGTAAGTCGCCTACAAAGAAATCCTACAGTAAAGTCTGAGATTCAGGCTCGTAATTTCGAAGCAAACATTCCTACAGGTTTCTTCTGCTACCCTATCTCACAGGCAGCAGACATCACACTTTTCAAGGCAACAACAGTTCCTGTAGGTGAGGATCAGAAACCTATGCTTGAACAGACAAACGAGATTGTACGTCGCTTTAACAATATCTATGGCGAAGTACTCGTAGAGCCAAATATACTTCTTCCTGACAACGCAGCGTGTCTTCGTCTTCCTGGAACAGATGGAAAGGCAAAGATGTCAAAGTCACTTGGAAACTGTATCTATCTCTCAGACACTCCAAAGGAATTAAAGAAGAAGGTAAACTCAATGTTTACAGACCCTCTTCACCTCAACATTGAGGATCCTGGACACCTTCAGGGAACATATACTGATGCTGAAGGCAATGAGCATCAGTACCAGAACACGGTATTCGTATACCTTGATGCTTTCTGTGAGGACTCAGACTTTGAGAAGTTCCTTCCTGAATACAAGAACCTCGACGAGATGAAAGCACATTACATGCGTGGTGGACTTGGTGATGGCACCTGCAAGAAGTTCCTTTTGAATGTACTCAACGACCGTCTTGAACCAATACGCCAGCGTCGTAAAGAATACGAGAAAGACATTCCTGGTGTTTATGAGATTCTCAAGAAGGGAACAGAAGAAGCACGCAAGGTAGGTGCCCAGACACTCGCAGAAGTCCGTCACGCTATGCGTATCGACTATTTTGATGACAAGGAACTCATTGCAGAGCAGGCAAAGAGATTCGCTGAGCAGAACAAATAATAACACACATAACAATAAAGTAATAAGGCTCGCAAAAGCGAGCCTTATTTTTGTTTAGGAGAATCGCCCAAGGATTCTGAGTTAAGGACCCTAAAGACCCTGTCCTAGAGACCCTAAAGACTCTAAAGTCATTAGCCTAAAGTCCCTGACCTAAAGACCTTAAAGACTCTATAGTCATTAGTCCTAATGTCTCTAAGGACTCTAAGGCACCTAGTACCCCCCCCCGCAATAAAGCACAAAAAATGAGCCTCCAGCGTATCGCTGAAGGCTCTCTCAAGAAGGCGGCGACCTACACTCCCACATTGCGGTGCAGTACCAGCGGCGCGCTCGGGCCTAACTTCTCTGTTCGGGATGGGAAGAGGTGGAACCCCGAGGCTAAAACCACCCAAGTATTTCTCTAATTCATAATGCACAATGCATAATGCATAATTTGCATGACCATGAACCGTATTCATTATCAGTATTGACTCTGGAAAGAAGAAAACTTTCGGAATCCATGATGTTCCAACGTATCTGCCTGCCTTCGGCAAGCGGCAAAGCT